>JASJDM010000010.1 GCA_030065125.1 Lysobacterales bacterium
GGCAGTGGTTTGATCGGAGACTTCGATCAATCACGCAGGCGGCGGAAGGGGTCACTGACGATGACTGTGCTCCAGGGGAGTGCGCCCGTCGACAAAGGCAACTTCGGGAATTCAGATGGATCCTGAATCTAGTTCAGGATGACGGAATTATTGTGCCAACGGCCGGAGGCCGTAAGCGAAGCAAAACCGCGTTTTTGCGCAGCAACCGCGAGCCGCACATGGATGTGCGGTCTTGCGGAAGAACTATGGCTTTCTAAACAGCAGCGTAAACCGATCCGAATTACCCGTTACCGAGGGCCGCCCGACCTCGAACCGCAGCTCATCATCCGGACGGTAGTGCAGCGTGCTGAAGTCCACCAGTACAAAACCCGCGTCCTGCACTTCTTTGATAGCCAGTACCGGGTCCATGCGGCGCCGGTTCTCCGGGTTGTCCGGCTCCATGTGGCGACGGGAGTGGTCCACTACGCCGTAGATGCCGCCAGACTTCAGCGCGTCAAAAACGGCCTTGTTCATATTCGCACGGCCTACGGCATCGAGATTGTGCATATTGCGAAAGGTCAGCACCGCGTCCAGATCCGTTACCCCAAAGGAAAACTCACCCACGGTGATCAGGCGCTCCGGCGTCCGCTCAAAGCTCACGTCGGTGGCAATGGTCTCAACCTCTTCGTAGCCCATTTCGCCCAGCAGGTCACGACTGACGCGGCCCGTACCCAGGCCCACGTACAGTTTGCCGTTTTCGGCCAGGACCGGTGCCAGCAGGCGCGTGTACCAGCCACCGCCCGGCAGCAGCTCCAATACCCGCATGTCCTGGCGGATACCGAAAAAGTTCAGGGTTTCCAACGGTTTGCGATTTCTGTCTCGAGCGACATCCGCCTCGGGACGGTCGCTGTTCCCCAGGGCGGCGGTAATCGCTTCATCGAGACCGGAAGACTGGGCCAAGCACAGGTTCATACCGGTGGCCAGGGCCACTCCTAGCAATAGTTTCTTCATGGATTTAACTCAGCTGTTATGACATTCAAAGCGCACCAGCCCGTCGGGGGTGCGGTTGGCGGCGGTCTGTCCCAGGCTGATGACACCCTGCCGCCGCAGGTGAACCTCGTCCTGGTGCACCCGGAATTCCTGATCGTTGTCTGTGGTCAGGTAGGTGCCGTTGGTGCTGCGGTCGACCAGCACGAAATATCCTTTGCGGTATTCGAGACTGGCGTGAACGCGGGAGACCCATTCGTCGTCCACCACCAGGTCGTTGGCGGGGTCACGCCCCATCATGAATGGCGGCGACACGTCCCGGATCTCAATGGTCTTGTCGCCATAGTGGATGGTGAGGCTGGCCCGGTCCTGAATCTCTTCGATGTTCAGGGCCTGGGAAACCGTGGTGACGTTGGAGGTGTCATCCTGCCACAGCACATCGACGATTTCGATGGGCATCAGTTTGCCCTTTACCCGGGTCTTGCCCAGGCTGCGGATTTCCAGATTATGGTCTTCCGAAAGGTCCTGGGCAGTGGAGGTCGTGGTCACGACCTGCTGGGCCTTGGCAATACCGGCCATGCGGGCGGCCACGTTAACCGCGTCACCGAACACATCGTCGTTTTCCTGCAGCACATCGCCAAAATGGAGGCCGATCCGCACCGATACGTTGTAGCGAACCAGCTGCAGGTCGCTGGTGACCCGGCGCTGCATATCGCAGGCTGCGAGGACCCCAGCGGTACCGCTGGGCAGAGTACACATGATCTCGTCGCCGATGGTTTTAATCAGCTGGCCGCCGTGTTTGTTGGCAACCTGGGTCATGGCCGAGAGCGTGTGGGAAATAATCTCCCTGGCTTTGCGATCTCCGTACTCTTCAAAAATCGTCGTACTGCGACAAACGTCAGCAAATAGGATTGTCATGGAATCCTGCTGACTCATAACGATTCGTATCCCCTTTCCGCGCTGACTGGAAGAACAAGGCGCATTATCCATCCCCTCGGACCCGGGGACAACTATACAGGACCCGGCCCCGGGCCGGAACGATAGCGGGTCGGCCTAACGGGCAAATTTCCCGTCAGGTCGGGCGATTTCTGCCGTGTACGGGCAGAGCCATAACGGCCGCCGAACCCAGCGGCGCGATGGGTTCAGCGCCAGGATTCTGACTCATCGGAATTCAGTCGTTGGTGACGCCATGGGGCACGTGTCCCGTGGTCACATGGCCACTGGCCGACTCGCAATGGCGGGTCTGATCGTCGAAGAAAATATCAGCGCCAAAGGCTTTGAGAAACGGCCCTTTGTCCTTGCCCCCCAGAAACAGCGCCTCGTCGATCCGGATCCCCCATTCCCGCAGGGTCAGGATGACCCGCTTATGAGCCGGTGCCGAGCGCGCCGTGACCAGCGCCGTGCGTATTGGATTTTCGTCGGCGGGAAATGACGACTGAATTTGGTGGAACGCCGCAAGCACCGACTTGAATGGACCACCCGGCAGCGGGCTGCCAGCGGCCCGCGCCTCGGAATCCGAAAACGCATCCAGCCCCTGTTCCTGGTAAATGCGTTCGGCCTCGTCGGTAAACAGTACGGCATCGCCGTCAAATGCCACCCGCAGCTGATCGGGATAGGCGCTCTGGCTTACCGAGGGAAGAATAGTCGCTGCGGCGTAGCCTGCACGCAGCGCCGCCACCACGTCTTCGGCGTGGGCAGAAAGGAACAGATCAGCCCCGAAAGACTCGATATAAGCGTATGGGTTTTCGCCATTGGTGAACGCGGCACTGACGATATCCAGCCCGTGGCGTTCAATGGAATTGAAAATCCGCAGTCCGGTGTCACCGCTGTTGCGGGACAGCAGGATCACCTCTACCGGCTGACCGTACTCAGACAGCTGATTCAGGCGCAGCAGTTTGTGCACCAGGTTGAAGGCAATCCCCGGAGACAGGATGTCCTCCTCCCGCGCAATCTGATAGCGCGCGTAGGCGTCAACTCCCTCGGTTTCGAATATCCGGTGACTCTCGTCCAGGTCAAACAGGGCCCGGGAGGATATCGCGACGACAAATGGTTTTTCCGCAGTCACGGCGCGGGCTTCCTCAACTGGCGAACTGCTCGTTCAGGATTCGCTCTTCCAGGTTGTGCCCCCGATCAAACAGCATGCGCAGGGTGACGTCCTTGGCTTCGAAAATCTCCACCTCAACCACGTCCCGCACTTCAAAGGCGTCCGCCGTAGCGCTGACCGGCCGCTTGTAATGGTCCAGTACTTCAAACTTGACTCGAACGTCGCAGGGAAGCAGCGCCCCGCGCCAGCGGCGTGGCCGAAACGGACTGATCGGCGTCATGGCCAGTATATTCGAGCCCAGCGGGATGATGGGCCCGTGGGCCGACAGGTTGTAGGCCGTGCTGCCGGCCGGTGTAGACAGCATGATGCCGTCACAAATCAACTGATCCAGCCGCCGCACCTCATTGATCCAGACAGCGATTTTGGCCGCCTGCTTGGTTTGCCGGAACAGTGAAACCTCGTTGATGGCCAGCGCTTCCAGTTCGGTACCCGCCTCGCCCCGGGCAATCATCCGCAAGGGGTGGATTTCCGCCACCTCGGACTGCTCCAGCCGGTCGGTCAGCAGTCGCTCATCGTCCGACTGGTTCATCAGGAATCCCACCGATCCCTGCATCAGTCCGTAGATGGGCCTGGCCAGCTTCATATTGCGATGCATGGTCTGCAGCATGAAACCATCACCGCCAATAGCGACGATCACATCGCTGTCTTCGGGCGAGACCTGGCCGTAGCGCTCCGTCAGCCGCTTTAACGTGTCCTGGGCACCCTCGGTGCGACTGGCCTGAAATGAGATTTTTTCCAACGACCTTTCCCGGTGTGAGCTTCAGCCTGCCAATATCCCATTGACCGGCGGTCCAACGCAACGGCCCATGCCTGACAGCTGGTCTTCCCTCAGACCTGCCGCGAGCCCATCACCAGCTGTTCCAGCCCACGGATGGCCACGGACGCCTTGGCGTAATCCATGGAGCCGTCGGCCTTCATGTCGGTGAGCATGTGATCCAGGAACCTGACCTGCTCCTGGTTCTGCGAACTCCACAGCTTCATCAGATCGTCGGGTTTGCTGCGCCGTTCGCCGATAACGTTTGCGGTCAGCTCACGATGCTGCCGGAACAACTCCTCACGCAGCACCCCGCGGGCATTGGCGTGCCACTGACCCTCGACGTTGAGGCCCAGCACCTCATTCATCAGCCAGGACAGCTTCATCTTGTGATCGACCAGGAAATACACCTTGGCCACATCGGTGACCGACCGACCCGAAACGATGGACACCTCGATGATGTCCAGAGCCGAGGCCATGCCGTGAATGCTGGACAGGTCTTTTGCCACGCTCGACTCGAATCCCGCTTTGACGAAGCGGCGGTGCTGGCCCGCAACCTGCTTGCCCACCACAGGTGATGCTACTTTCGGCACCAGCCCAACCAGCTTGTGCACGCCGTCAGCGTAGCGCTCAACCAGTTCGGCAATGTTGAGATTACGGCCGAAATTCACCAGCAGCCATCGGGTAGCGTGGCGCAGCAGGTTCCAGACCAGCAGCAGTGCCTCCACCTGGTGTTCGCTGGTCACCTTGTTGTCACAGCCCTCGATCACCGCCCACCAGTCACGCGCCGCGAATATTTCCCTGGCCGCGGTGTAAGCTTTGGCGATCTGTGCCGGGTTGGCCCCGGTGTCCTCATGCATACGCAGGCAGAACGTGGCACCCATGCGATTCACCATGGAATTGGTGACCGCCGTGACGATAATTTCCCGTCGCAGCCGGTGATCCTCCATCTGGGCTGCAAATTGCTGCTGCAGTGGCTGGGGAAAATAACGAACCAGCTCGCGGGACAGGTACGGGTCTTCGGGTACGTCGGTGCCCAGCAGACTCTGGTACAGGGTAATCTTGCTGTAAGACAGGAGTACCGACAGTTCCGGTCGGCTCAGCCCCCTGCCCTGGGCTTTGCGCTCAGACAGTTCTTCATCGTCCGGCAGGAATTCCAGGTCCCGGTCCAGAATGGACTGGGATTCCAGAACGTCGATGAAGTGTGCCTTGGAGCCCAGGCGCGGTATGGTCAGGGCCTCCATGAGACTCAGCGCCTGGGTCTGCAGGTAGTTGTTGCGCAGCACCAGCTCGGCGACCTCGTCGGTCATGGAGGCCAGCAGTTCGTTGCGCTCGTCCAGCCCCATCTCGCCACGGCTGACCAGCTGGTTGAGCAGGATTTTGATATTGACCTCGTGGTCGGAGCAGTCTACGCCCGCAGAGTTATCGATGAAGTCTGTGTTGACGCGGCCGCCCGCCAGCGCGTACTCGATCCGGCCCAACTGGGTCAGCCCCAGGTTGCCGCCCTCGCCAACCACCTTGCAGCGCAGATCGCGGCCGTCCACCCGCAGCACGTCGTTGCTGCGGTCGCCGACCAGGGCGTGGGATTCAGCCGAACTCTTGACGTAGGTCCCGATCCCGCCGTTCCACAGCAGGTCCACCGGTGCTTTGAGCAGCCTTTGAATGAGTTCATTGGGCGTAAGCCTGTCTTTCTTCACCGACAGCCACTGCTTGATTTCCGGCGTCAGGGTGATGGTCTTGGCTCGACGTGAAAACACGCCACCACCGGCACTGATCAGGTCAGGGCTGTAATCTTCCCAGGTGGAGCGATCCAGCGCGAACAGGCGCTCCCGCTCGGCGAAACTTCGCTCGGGGTCCGGCTCCGGATCAATAAAGATATGCAGATGATTAAAGGCGGCCTGCAGCCGAATCTGCCGGGACAGCAGCATGCCGTTACCGAACACATCGCCGCTCATGTCCCCGATCCCGACCACCGTAAACGGGTCATGCTGGCAATCCACACCCATGTCGCGAAAATGGCGCTTGACTGATTCCCACGCTCCCTTGGCGGTAATCCCCATGCCCTTGTGGTCATACCCGACCGATCCGCCCGAGGCGAAGGCGTCACCCAGCCAGAAACCGTGACGTTCCGACACCGAGTTGGCAATGTCGGAGAACGTGGCGGTTCCCTTGTCCGCCGCCACCACCAGGTAGGGATCGTCGCCATCGTGACGCACCACGTCCCGGGGATGGCTCACCTGGTCCGCCTCCAGGTTGTCAGTGACATCCAGCAGGCCGTTGATGAAGCTGCGGTAACAGGCCACTACCTCTGCCATCATCACCTTGCGGTCGTCGGGTGGAGGCAGTTGCTTGACATAGAAGCCGCCCTTGGCGCCCACGGGCACGATCAGGGTGTTCTTGACCACCTGGGCTTTCATCAGGCCCAGGACTTCGGTTCTGAAGTCCTCCCGCCGGTCGGACCAGCGCAGGCCGCCCCGGGCGACTGAGCCGCCCCGGAGGTGCACGCCCTCCACCCTGGGCGAATAAACGAATATTTCCCGCCAGGGGCGCGGGTCCGGCAGGTCCGGCACCGAAGCGGAATCCAGCTTCAGGCTGATATACGCGCGGCGTTCGCCGTCTGTTCCGGTTTGGTAATAGTTGGTGCGCAGGGTGGCCGCCACGGTCTCAATGAAAGACCACAGGATGCGGTCATCATCCAGGCTGCGTACCGAGTCCAGGGAATGGGCCAGCAGAGCCTTGCAGCGATCCTGCTGTTCCCGGCGGCAAGCGGCCTGGGCCTTCACCAGGTCTTCCAGCAGATCGGTACCCACGCGATCATCACTCAGGTCGATCAGGGACAACACGGTCCGGCGCAGTTTCTCCTGGCGGCGGTCGGCGGTTTCAGCATCCACATTTTCCCGGCTGGGGTCGAACCGGATCTTGAACAGTTCGATGATCAAACGGGATATGCCCGGGTGGCTGGTCAGGGTGTTTTCCATATAGGCCTGGGAAAACGGGTTGCCGGTCTGCAACAGATACTTGCAGTAGGCCCGCACCAGGGATACCTGGCGCCAGCTGAGACTGGCCCCCAGTATCAGGCGGTTGAAGCCGTCGTTCTCGACCACGCCCCGGATGATCTTGCCAAAAGCGGTCTGGAACTTATCCCGTACCACATCCAAATCCAGGTCTCCGCCATCGGCCAGTTCCATGTCGAAATCCTGGATCCAGCGGAGGCTGTCATCAGCCAGCTGCAGTCGGTATGGCCGCTCACTGACGACCCGCAGTCCCATGTTTTCCAGCATGGGCAGAATGTCGCTGAGCGGAATGGTCGCCTTGACCCGGAACACCTTGAAGCGGAACACGCCTGGCTGGCCGTGTCGCGGCCGGTACAGGCTCATGCGCAGGTCGTCCTCGGACTCCAGCCGCGCCAGGTTCTCCACGTCGAATGCAGCCACCCAGGGGGAAACGTCTTCGATGTAGGCCGCCGGAAAGCAGCGACCGTAGCTGTTGGCCCACTGGACGCCGTCTTCTTCGCCGTACTTTTCCACCAGGACGTCACGCAGACGATCCAGCCAGGAGCGGGTGGCATCCACCAGGTCCGCTTCGATGGCAGGGATGTCAAACGCCCGGGCCTGGCGCCGGGGCACCCGGATGATGACGTGCAGCCGGGCCAGGGCGGACTCCGCCACCTGCACGGTGTAGTCCAGCCGCTCGCCGTCAAAAGCCTCCAGCAGGATGGCCTGGATCCGCTGCCGGTTTTCCGTGTTGAAGCGTTCCCTGGGGATGAATACCAGGCAGGAATAGAATCGCCCGAACTGGTCCGTTCGTACCAGCAGTCGTGTTTTCTGGCGTTCCTGCAGGTCAAACACACCCATGACCAGGTCGAATAACTCGTCGGAATTGGACTGAAACAGTTCGTCCCGGGGCAGGGTCTCCATGATGTGGTGCATGGCCTTGCCGCCATGGCTGGTTTCCGGAAAACCTGACCGGTCCATGACCTTGGCCACCTTTCGCCTGACGATGGGAATGTTCCATGGTCGCCGGTTATAGGCCGCCGATGCGTACAGCCCGAGAAAGCGGTGTTCTCCGACCAGCGCCCCTTCGTCGTTGAAGATCATGACACCGACATAGTCCATGTAGCCGCCGCGGTGAACCGTGGCTTTCGAATTGGTCTTGGTCAGGACAATTGGATTGGATCGGGCAATGTCCAGCGGCTCCAGGGACCGCAGGGTGTCAAGACTGCGGTCGGGGTGCCGGCGGTGGTCGCTGCTGAGGATGCCCAGCGCTGAATCGTCCCGGCTGGTCAGCCGGGCCGGGCTGGTATCACGGTCGATGTCGTACTGGCGGTAGCCCAGGAAAGTGAAATGCTCGTCGCCGAGCCAGCGCAGGAAAGCAATGGTCTCCTGCACGTTGGTGTCCTGGTAAGGCGACCTGGCCTCACTCAGCTGCTGGCAAACCAGTTCAATCCTGTCCAGCATGGGTTGCCAGTCGCGAACTGCCAGGGCCACGTCTTCCAGGTGATCGGTCAGACGGGTCTGCAGCTCGGACAGGGCCTCCGGGTCGGTCAGCCGGTCCACCTGGAAATGGATCAGCGATTCGGGTTCACTGCCCTCCCCCGGCTCCCCGCTGATATCCATCAGGTAACCACCTTCATCCCGTTTCACATGAATCAGCGGATGCACCACCAGGTGGATGGTCAGTCCCATCTCCATGATGGCCAGGGTGGTTGAATCCACCAGGAACGGGCGATCGCCACCCAGCACCGTAACCATGGTGTGGGCCGGACCTTCCACGTCGGCGGGTGGGTTTTCGATCTTGACGATGGTTTTTCCCGCGATGCGGGATTCCATCAGGCGGAACAGGTAGTGGAGCTGGCGATCCCAGCTGGCGCCGGGCACAGCATCCAGCTCATCCTGCGGCACATGCCGCAGAAAGTGTCTTCCAAATCGCGCCAGTTTCTGCGCCTGGGCAGCCGACTGATTCGCCGTCAGCGATTCAATCAACGCATCCAGGATCGCTCGCTTGCCACCCTCGGATTCGCGGCTCATGAACTGCTTTCTTTTTTCCCTCCAAGTGGCGCGAAGCATAACGCCGCCACCGGCCGGTTACCACCCTCGGGCCCGGTTTTTCACGGCCCGAGGAAAACCCGGGATCAGCGCAGACCGGTCTCCAGCCGGGCGATCACCATGCGCTGGATTTCGCTGGTGCCCTCGTAGATCTCGGTGATCTTTGCATCCCGGTAGTAGCGCTCCAGGGGCATTTCCTTGCTGTAACCCATCCCGCCATGAATCTGCAGGGCCTGGTGCGTGATGAAATTGGCAGCCTCGGACGCATACAGTTTGGCCATACTGGATTCCAGGGTATAGCGGGCGCCCGATTCCTTGCTTTTGACCTTGGTCAGAGCCGCGTTCAGGGTCAGCAGTTCCGCGGCCTCCAGGCGGCAGCGCATGTCGGCGATCTTGGCCTGGATCATCTGGAAAGTACCAATGGGTCGACCGAAAGCCTGCCGCTCCTGGACATACTGCCGGGCGCACTCGTAGGCGGCCGCGGCAATGCCAACGGCCTGGGCTGCGATGCCGATTCGGCCCGCGTCCAGCACACCCATGGCGATCTTGAAACCCTGGCCCTCTTCCCCAAGCCGCCATTCCGCCGGGCACTGGTAATCCTCCAGCTCGATTTCGCAGGTGGCTGATGCGCGAATACCCAGCTTCGGCTCGGTCTTGCCCCGGACAAAACCGGGTTTTTCCGTGTCGATCATGAATGCGGTGATGGCGGGCTGCTCCCCTTCGACGTCGGTCCGCGCAAACAGGACCATGTAACGCGCCACCGGCCCGGATGTGATCCAGCTCTTCTTGCCGTTGATCACGTAGGTGTCGCCGTTTCGGACTGCACGAACCCGCATGTTGCTCGCGTCCGAACCGGACTGGGGCTCCGTCAGCGCATAGGCACCGATGGCTTCCCCTGACGCAACCGGTTTAAGAAACGTTTCCCTCTGCTGTTCCGTCCCGTACTTCATCAGGCCGTTGGCATAGAGGGAATTGTTGACCGACATGATGGTGCCGTGGGCCGCGTCAGCCTGGCTGATTTCCTTCAGCGCCAGCACATAGCTCACGGTGTCCATGCTGGCGCCGCCGTACTGCTCGGGCACCTCGATGCCCATCAGGCCCAGTTCACCCATCTGGCGGATGGTGTCCAGGGGGAACTCCCCGCTTTCGTCGTGGGCTGCCGCGATGGGAACGATTGCGCTCTGGGCAAAATCCCTTGCCGCGTCGCGAATCATCAATTGTTCTTCGGTGAAATCCAGGTTCATTCCGATTTCCTTGTCATTGACTAGTATGTTTGGATTATCCCACCAATCGCGGCAAATTGCCCCCCCAGATCGCCTGCCCTGTTGCCTTGACCTGCTGGGGGTGCAGGGCTAACCTTATATCTTTAGATCAAGATAGAAGGATAAATCCATCGACCTGGGCACCACATCCCAGCTGCTGAAGCTGCTGGCCGACCAGAATCGGGTGCGTCTGCTGATCCTGCTGGAGCAGGAAGAGCTCACCGTGGCAGAGCTCGCGCAGCTGACCCTGCTGGCGCAGCCGCGGGTGTCCACCCATCTGGCCCGGCTGCGGGAAGCTGGGCTGGTCAGGGACAGAAAGTCCGGGGTCCAATCCTACTATCGGTCGGCCGAGGGGCAGCAGCCCGACGGCTACAACGCTATATGGTCCGCCATCAAATCACGCATCGACGACGCGATGCTGGAAGAAGACCGGGAGCGGCTCCCTGCCGTCCTGTCATCCAGGGCCAGCTCGAACAACTGGGCGGACAGCGTGGCGGGCTACATGGAGCGCCATTACTCCCCCGGCCGCACCTGGGAAGCCACCGCCCGGGCCATGCTGCAGCTGCTGGACCTGGGCGACGTGCTGGACCTGGCCTCCGGCGACGGAGTGCTGGCCGAGCTGATGGCGGGCCGGGCCCGCAGCGTAACCTGCCTGGACTTCAGCGACAGGGTGGTTGCCGCCGGACGGCGGCGGTTGCGGAAATTCGGCAACGTGTCCTTCGAGTCCGGGGATATGCACCAGCTTCGGTTTGATGCCGAAAGCTTTGACGTGGCCCTGCTGATGCACGCCCTGACCTACACTGAGCAACCTGCTCTGGTGGTGGCGGAAATCGCCCGCGTCCTGCGTCCGGGCGGTGTGCTGGTGGGCGCGACACTCAAGAAACACGCCCACAAGTCCGCCGTGGACCCATTTGACCACGTCAACATGGGATTCACGGTGAGAGAACTGAGCCGCATGTGCACCGAGGCGGGACTGCAGCCGGAAACCTGCGCCGTCACCTCCAAGGAAACCCGTGCACCCAACTTTGAGATCATAACCCTGCTGGCCAGGAAGCCCTGAATATGACCATTGAGAACCAGATCCGAACCCTGCTGGAGCAGCGAATCCTGCTGCTGGACGGGGCCATGGGAACGATGATCCAGGAGCACCGCCTGGACGAAGCCGGCTACCGTGGCGAACGGTTCAGCGACCATCCAGGGGAGTTGAAGGGCAACAATGACCTGTTGACCCTGTCCCAGCCCGCCATCATCAGCGGGATTCATCGCGCTTATCTGGAGGCCGGCGCAGACCTGATCGAAACCAATACCTTTAACGCGACCTCCATTTCCCAGGCGGATTACGGCTGCGAGGACCTGGTATATGAGCTCAACCTGGAAGCGGCCAGGCTGGCGGCCCGGGCCTGTGAAGAATTTACCGGCAGGACCCCGGACAAACCCCGCTTCGTGGTCGGTGTGCTGGGTCCCACCAACAGGACGGCATCCATCTCTCCGGACGTCAATAACCCGGCCCTGCGCAACACCAGTTTCGACGAGCTGCGCGAGGCCTACGCCGAAGCCACCCGCGGACTGCTGGACGGCGGTTCCCAGCTGCTGATGGTGGAAACCATCTTCGACACACTCAACGCCAAGGCCGCCCTCTACGCCATTGACGAAGTGTGCCAGCAGCGCGGCGAGCGGGTCCCCATTATCGTGTCCGGCACCATTACCGACGCCAGCGGACGCACCCTTTCAGGCCAGACCACCGAAGCGTTCTGGAATTCGATCCGCCATGTCAAACCCCTGCTGGTGGGATTGAACTGCGCCCTGGGCGCAGCGGATCTGCGGCCGTACCTGGCCGAGCTGAGCCGGCTGGCAGACACTTTTGTCAGTGTCCATCCCAACGCGGGACTGCCCAACGAGTTGGGTGAGTACGACGAGACGCCGGAGATGATGGCCGAGACCCTGCAGGAGTTTGCCCAGGCCGGCCTGATCAACCTGGTCGGCGGCTGCTGCGGCACCACCGCCGAGCACATCCGGCAAATCGGGGACGTCATCTCCGGGGTGGCTCCACGTGAGGTGCCGGAGGTGCCGCTGCGCTGCCGCCTGGCCGGCCTGGAGCCCCTGGTCATCACTCCGGACACCAACTTCGTCAACGTAGGCGAGCGCACCAACGTCACCGGCTCAGCCCGGTTCAAGCGGCTGATCAAGGAAGGCGATTTTGAAACTGCCCTGGACGTGGCCCGCCAGCAGGTGGAGGCCGGTGCCCAGATCATCGACGTCAATATGGATGAAGGGCTGCTGGATTCTGAAGCGGCCATGGTTGAGTTTCTCAACCGGATCGCCGGCGAGCCCGACATTGCCCGGGTTCCCATCATGATTGATTCCTCCCGCTGGTCGGTACTGGAAGCGGGGCTGAAGTGTGTCCAGGGCAAGGCCGTGGTCAACTCCATCAGTCTCAAAGAGGGGGAAGAGCCCTTCCTGACACAGGCCCGGGAAATACGCAGGCACGGCGCCGCGGTCATCGTGATGGCTTTTGACGAAAAAGGACAGGCCGAAACCGCCGAACGCAAGTTCGAGATCTGCAGCCGCTCCTACCGGCTGCTGACCCGGACCGCGGGATTTCCGCCGGAAGACATCATTTTCGATCCGAATATCTTTGCCGTCGCCACCGGCATCGAGGAACACAACGACTACGCGGTCGCCTTTATTGAGGCCACTCGCCGTATCAAACAGGAACTCACCGGCGCCATGGTCAGCGGCGGCGTGTCAAACGTCTCGTTTTCCTTCCGCGGGAATAATCCGGTGCGCGAGGCCATTCACTCGGTGTTTCTCTACCACGCGGTCCGGGCCGGGATGGACATGGGCATCGTCAATGCCGGCCAGCTGGCCGTTTACGATGACCTGCCCCAGGAGCTTCGGGACAGCGTCGAGGACGTGGTTCTGAACCGCCGCGACGATGCCACCGAGCGGCTGCTGGACATCGCCACCCAGTACCTGGACCGGCCCGAGGCCGAGGAGACTGAACAACTGGCGTGGCGCGAGCTGCCGGTGGACGAGCGGCTCACCTATGCCCTGGTCAAAGGCCTGACCGAGTTCATCGTAGAAGACACCGAGCAGGCGCGGCTGCAGGCCAGCCGCCCGCTGGAGGTCATAGAAGGCCCACTGATGAACGGTATGAACGTGGTGGGTGATCTGTTCGGCGAGGGCAAGATGTTCCTGCCCCAGGTGGTCAAGAGCGCTCGGGTCATGAAAAAGGCCGTGGCCCACCTGGTTCCATTCATCGAGGAGGAAAACGACGGCGAGGGCGAATCCCGGAGCGCCGGCAAGATCCTGCTCGCGACGGTCAAGGGAGACGTCCACGACATCGGCAAGAACATCGTGGGCGTGGTCCTCAGCTGCAACAACTTCGAAGTGATTGACCTGGGCGTCATGGTCCCGGTGCAGAAGATCATTGATACCGCTGAAGCCGAGAACGTGGACCTGGTGGGGCTCAGCGGCCTGATCACGCCGTCCCTGGAAGAGATGAGCTACGTGGCCAGCGAGTTCGAGCGGCGCGGCCTGGAAACGCCGCTGCTGATTGGCGGCGCCACGACCTCCCGCACCCACACCGCGCTGAAGATCGAGCCCCACTACAGCGCGCCCACGGTGTGGGTGAAAGATGCCTCGCGGGCGGTGGCGGTGACCCAGAATCTGATCAGCCCGGACCTGCGAGACAACTACGTGGCCGGCATACGCCGGGACTACGTCGAGATCAGAGATCGGTACAAAGGCCGGCCCAGCCGTCGCGCCCTTCGCCCCATCGACGATGCCAGGACCAGGCGCGCGGTCTCCAGCTGGGATGATTTCCGCCCGGCAGTCCCGCAGCTGGCGGGAACCCACAACCTGCGGGATTACCCGCTGGAGGAACTGAGCCGCTACATCGACTGGGGCCCGTTTTTCATGACCTGGGAACTGGCCGGGAAGTTTCCGGGCATCCTCAACGACGCCATTGTCGGCGAACAGGCGTCAGCCCTGTACAAGGACGCGCGGGAAATGCTGGAACGCATGATCCAGGAAAACTGGCTGACGGCCCACGCCACCCTGGGACTGTTCCCGGCCAACGCCAACGGCGACGACATCATTGTTTACACCGATGAATCCCGCAGCGAGGTCAGGCAGGTGATCCACTGCCTGCGCCAGCAGATCGAGAAGCCGGAAGGCAAACCCAATTTCTGCCTGGCGGATTACGTGGCCCCGGTAGAGACCGGCCTGGCGGACTTTGTTGGCGCGTTTACCGTTACCGCCGGACACGGCTGTGACGCTTTTGTGGAAGAGTTCGAGGCCGACCACGACGACTACAAGTCAATCCTGGTCAAGGCCCTGGCGGACCGACTGGCCGAAGCTTTCGCCGAGCGCCTGCATCAGCGGGTTCGAACGGAGTTCTGGGGATACTCCCCGGAAGAGTCGCTGCAGAACGACGCGTTGATCGCCGAAGCGTACCGGGGAATCCGCCCTGCCCCCGGCTATCCGGCCTGTCCCGACCACAGCACCAAGCGAGCCATTTTCGACCTGCTGGACACCGAAGCCAGCACCGGCGTCGAGCTGACCGAAAACTTTGCCATGACGCCGCCAGCGTCGGTCAGCGGTTTATATTTCGCTCACCCGGACAGCCAGTACTTCGTGCTCGGCAAGATCGACGAGGACCAGGTGCGCGACTACGCCCAGCGCAAAGGCTGGACCCTGCAGGAGGCCGAGCGCTGGCTGGCGCCAAACCTGGGCTATGATCCTGCGGCCAGGGTAAAGGCCGCCTCCTGACGTGAGCCGGGAACTGGCGGAACTCACCGAGTTCGCAATCCATACTGCGCGCCTGGCCGGCACCGAAGTCATCATGCCCAGCTACCGTATGGCCAGCGTGGAGTTCAAAGCCGACGGCACGGAAGTCACCGAGGCCGACCGGGACGGGGAGGCGTTGATCCGCAACCGTATCGAGGCCCACTGCCCCGACGCCGCCATCCTGGGGGAGGAATTTGGCGGCGAGCGAAGCCCGCTTGCCGGCGATCAGTGGATTATCGACCCCATCGACGGCACACGCTCCTTCATCCTGGGGGTACCACTGTTCGGTACCCTGATCGGCCTGCTGCGGGACGGCGAAGCCGTGCTGGGAGTGATGCACCTGCCGGCCCTGGACGAAACCCTCTACGCCAGCCGGGGCAATGGCTGCTGGTACGGGCTTGGTGGAAACGACCCGATCCAGGTCCGGCCCGATCCGATTGAGCGCCTGGACCAGGCCTTTGTTTCAGTCTCCGGTGTGCACGCCACCGAGGTTGAGCCGGTCCCGGGCCGCAACGTTCGCCTAGCGCCCCTGGTGCAGCAGGCGGATCGATTTCGCGTGGTGGGCGATTGCATTCAGCACGCGCTGGTGTGCCGGGGCCGGCTGCATCTGGCGGTCGACACCATCATGTCGCCCTGGGATATCGCGGCGCTGATTCCCTGCGTGGAGGAGGCCGGCGGGTGCGTGGCAGCATTGGATCCCGATTCTGACAACATCACGTTTTCTGGCAGCCTGGTCAGTGCGGCGACTCGACCGCTGATGCAGCAGGCGGTCTGCCTGCTCAACGGCTGACAGCAGAGCTGCCCGGCGGCTCTGATAGACTGCGGCTCACAGGAGAGCCGTAAAGGGGAATACATGTTCGATTACGAGTCGTTCAATGTCTGGGCCGTGCTGGTGGCGGCAGTGTCCAGCTTCATCATCGGCGGGCTGTGGTATGGCCCGCTTCTGGGTAAAGCCTGGATGGAAGCCTCCGGCATGACCGAGGAAAAAATGCAGCAGGGCCACCCCGGCATGGTCTACGGCGGCGCCCTGGCCCTGCAGATGGTGGCCGCCTGGGTCATTGCCATGCTGGCCGCCGGCCAGGGCTGGCAAACCGGCCTGCATTGGGGACTGATGCTGGGAATCGGCGTGGCCGCGACCTCACACGGCGTGGACTGCCTTTTCGAACAGAAGCCCCTGAAGCTGTTCCTGGTCAACGGCGGCTACAAGATCGTCAACTACGCCGTCATGGGCCTGATCATCGGCGCCTGGTAACCTGGAGGTCTCCCCATGCATGTGGATCCTACCCGCGAGCAGTTCGAACAGTTCAAGCAGCTGCCCCGGGATACACCCATCATGATGCTCAACCTCATCCGCCTGAAAGCGGAGACCACCTACCCCGACGGCAGCCGGTGCAGCGGCGCTGAAGCCTACCGGCGCTACGGCGAAACCAGCGGGCCGGTCTTCAGGAACCTGGGTGGTGAAATCGTCTGGCGCGGCCGCCCCGAAGGTGTGCTCATCGGCCCCGCCGACGAACACTGGGACATCGCCTTCATCGCCCGTTATCCCAATGCCGGGGCCTTTATGGCCATGGTCACCGATCCAGACTACAAGCAGGCGGTGATCCACCGGACGGTTGCGGTCGAAGACAGCCGGTTGATCCGGATGGGTGAAAGTGGTCAGGGGGAGGGGTTTGCCGGCTGAGGACGGCTAGGTTGATGGCGGAGAGAGAGCATAATTCGGCCGTCGGTCTCAGCCCTTCTGGGCTGCTTCGCTGCGCTTTGCTTGAATCGTCATCCTGAACTTGATTCAGGATCCATCGTCTATCCCGGAGTCCAAAATCGGGAGGAGTCCCAGACACCAAACAACGCCCTTAATCAAACAGCCAGCCCGAACAAAGCGGACACAGAATACGCTCTCAGATGGATCCTGAATCAAGTTCAGGAAGACGGTTTGAAGGTTGGCGCTTCGCGCCGTTGTCGGGTTTCGAACCACTCGGGATCATCAGCCGTCTGTCTCCGCCAGATATTGAAAAACCCGCTGCGCGGGCCTTTCAATATCTGGCGGAGAGAGAGGGATTCGAACCCTCGGTACGCTTGCGCGCACAACGGTTTTCGAGACCGCCCCGTTCAACCACTCCGGCACCTCTCCGGGGCCGACAACTTACAAGGACGGGTAGACGGTGTCCAGCCCGCGCACAGACATTCCCTTTCTTCCCTCATTCAGAACCCCACTGACGTCATCCTGAACCATGTCCCGGACGCTGATCCGGGATCGGACTTCGCTATTCGCAACGCTGGTTCCATTGGGGTTTCGTTGCCTTCGCTTTGGCACGGTGGACCTGCATGGTGTCACTGACGATGGGTTCGCCAAAGGCTGGTGGTAGCGGATGGCAATGTGGCTTCGGGATTTCAGGTGGATCCTGAATTCATACAACCGCGAAGCGCGTTAAAAAAGTCATCCCGGACCCGATCCGGGATCGAGTTCAGGATGACGTTTTGTGGATTCGTTCATACACCGGGGCAACTGACCGCGTGACGGACGATGTTTTTATTACAGCGGACTCGCCAGATTCTGGTCAGTCGCGGCTTCGGGATTTCAGATGGATCCTGAATCGGACTTCGCTCTTCGCAACGCTGATTCCAGAAGGGTCTCGTTGCCTTCGCTTTGGCACGGTGGACCTGCATGGTGTCACTGTCGATGGGTTCGCTAAAGGCTGGTGGCGACGGATGGCAATGCCGCTTCGGGTATTCAGATGGATCCTGAATCTAGTTCAGGATGACGTTTTTAAGGTGGGCGCTGCGCGCCCTTTTTATAGACCCAGAACCCCGCCGAAGTGAATCGAGATCACGATGAAAATCGCCGAAAGCGCCAGGATTTTCAACATCAGCGGCAACATGAATCGAAACCACACGGTGTAAGGCACCCGTCCCAGGGCCAGGGCACCCATCACCAGGGCGCTGGTGGGCACGACCATGTTCGTGAAACCGTCGCCAAACTGAAAGGCCAGCACCGCGGTCTGCTGAGGAACGCCGGTCAGGGTGGCCAGGGGGGACATGATGGGCATGGTGACAAACGCCTGGCCGGTGCCCGATGGAATGAAAAAGTTGCACAGGGACTGCACGATCAGCATGCCGATGGCCGACACTTCCGCCGGCAATCCTTCCAGCAGCCCGGCAATGGAATGCACGATGGTGTCGATGATCTGGCCGTCCTGGAGGACGATGGCAATGGCCCGTGCAAAACCCACGATCAGGGCTGGAGCCGCCATCTGGGCCGCGCCCTGAATAAAGGACTGGCTGGTCTCACTGGGAGACAAGCGCGCCAGAAAAGCAGCCACCAGCCCAATCCCCAGGAACAGCGCGTTCAGTTCCGAGATGTACCAGCCGTAGTTGGCGGTCCCGTAAACAAACAGGACCAGGCCGCCCATGAAAACCACCAGGATGGCCCATCGAACCGGGGTCATGCTGATATCCGCCGGTGCCTCGAACCCCTGGCTGTAGTCAACGTCCGCCACCAGGCTCTGGGAGGGATCCCGCCGGACTTTCATCGCGTAGCGATAGAGATGATGAAAGCCCACCGCCAGAAACACCAGCATCATGACCAGTCGAAATGCCCAGCCTGATGTCAGCGGCACTCCGGCAAGGTTCTGGGCAATCAGCACGCCGAAGGGATTGATGCCCGCGCATCCCCAGCCAATGCCATAGGGGATCCAGACCATCCCCATTGCGGTCAGCCCATCCATACGCATGGCCAGGCACATGGTGACGATGATCGGAATCAGCGGGACGTACTCCTCCCCCATACCGATGGTGAAGGAACCCAGGGAGAACATGACGAAACACCCCAGCACCAGGATCCAGGGACTGTGCCCCAGCCTGGCGACGGCACCGTGCAGAGCCGCATCCACGGCGCCGGTTTTGCGCAGCACCTCGATCACCCCACCCACCAGGAAGATCAGAAAAATGATGTCCTGGGCATCGGCAAGGCCCTTGGTGACGCCGATCAGAAAATGCCACAGCGGCAGTGTCACTTCTGCCTCGTCCGCAACCGCCTGGTAGGTGCCCGCCACCACCATCATGCGGTCTGGATTGTCAGGGAACGGCGTGCGGTCGAAGACGCCCTGGGGCACCAGGTAGGACAGCACCTGGGCAAACACCACGAAGGAGAAGATCAGCACCAGCGAGTCGATGTTGATGTGACGCTTCGTCAATGCCCTGCCCTCCTGTATGACGCGGGGAGCATAGCAGCAATGGCGGCCGCAACACAGCCGGGGGTTTCGGGCCATCGGCCCGTCCGCGGATTGGACTATTGTCGAAGGGACAGCGCCCCCGGTGACCCTTCATAATATATTGTGTTATCGGGCTTTTTTCCCAAGTACAACTCCGGATCAACATAGGCAGATGACCGGCGTATGCTGCGCTCAGTGCAGAAATCAACAGCATGGATTGACGTTATGTTTCAGCAGATTTATCAGAACTGGAAAGAGGATCCTTCAGCCTTCTGGGGTGAACAGGCCCATCGGGTGGACTGGGTCGAAGCGCCGAAAACCATCTTCGATGACAGCACGGGGCTGGATCGGTGGTATCCGGATGGGGTGCTGAACACCTGCTTCAACTGCGTGGACCGGCACGTGAACGCCGGACGCGCGGACCAGGCCGCATTCATCTACGATTCTCCCGTGACCACCCAAAAGGTTCGCATCAGCTACGGCGAACTGCTGGACCGGGTGCAGCTGGTGGCTGGCATGATGGCGGATCATGGCGTTGGCCATGGTGACCGGGTCATCATCTACATGCCCATGATTCCGGAAACCGCCATTGCCGCGCTGGCATGCGCGCGGCTCGGCGCGGTCCACTCCATCGTTTTTGGCGGGTTCGCCCCGGCCGAACTGGCCACGCGGATCGACGACGCCCAACCCAAGCTGATCCTGTCGGCGTCCTGCGGGATTGAACCGTCCCGGGTGGTGGCCTACAAGCCGCTGCTGGACGGCGCCATTGAGCTGGCCCAGCACAAACCCGACGCCTGCATCATCTTCCAGCGCGACGTGGAGCAGGCTTCGATGATCGAGGGACGCGACCACGACTGGATGGCCCTGGAAGCTGATGCCCGCGACCGGAACCTGCGCCCCGACTGTGTTCCGGTCAAGGCTACCGACCCGCTGTACATCCTCTACACCTCAGGCACCACGGGAATTCCCAAGGGTGTGGTCAGGGACAACGGTGGGCACATGGTGGCCCTGACCTGGGCCATCGAAAACGTGTACGACATCCATCCCGGTGAAGTTTTCTGGTCCGCATCGGACATGGGCTGGGTGGTTGGCCACTCCTTTATCCTTTACGGCCCCCTGGCCATTGGCGCCACCAGCATCATCTACGAAGGCAAACCGGTGGGCACCCCTGACGCGGGAGCATTCTGGCGGGTCATCTCCGAGCACCGGGTCAAAGCCCTGTTTACCGCTCCCACCGCATTTCGGGCCATCAAGAAAGAAGACCCCGAAGGCGAACTCGTAAAACAGTACGACCTCACCCATTTCAAGGCCCTGTTCCTGGCCGGCGAGCGCGTTGACCCCGACACCATTGACTGGGCCGAGGGCAACCTGAAGGTTCCAGTTATCGACAACTGGTGGCAAACCGAAACCGGCTGGCCCATCTGCAGCAACCCCCTGGGCGTAGAGCTGCTGCCGGTGAAAAAAGGTTCACCCACCCTGCCCATGCCGGGATATGACGTGCGCATCCTGGGTGAAGCCCAGGATGAAAAGGCCGCCGGAGAGTTCGGCACCATCGTGGTCAAGCTGCCTCTGCCCCCGGGCTGCCTGCCAACCCTGTGGCACAACGACGAAGGTTTTCGCAACTCCTACCTGACCGAATTCCCCGGCTACTACAACACCGGTGATGCGGGCTACCTGGACGAAGACGGCTACCTGTTCGTCATGTCACGCACGGACGACATCATCAATGTCGCTGGACACCGGCTGTCCACCGGCGGCATGGAGGAAATCCTGTCCGGCCACCATGACGTGGCGGAATGTGCAGTCCTGGGCGTGCGTGATGCGCTCAAGGGAGAGCTGCCGCTGGGCCTGGTGGTGCTCAACGACGGAGTGGACAGGCCGACCGAAGAGGTCCTGCAGGAATGTATCCAGCTGGTTCGCGCCGAGATGGGACCAGTTGCGGCATTCAAGCTGGTGGCCGCGGTCAAACGCCTGCCGAAAACCCGGTCCGGCAAGATCCTCCGCGGGACCATACGCAGCATTGCCAACGGAGACAGCTGGAAGATGCCGGCAACCATCGATGACCCGACCGTGCTGGATGAAATGGAATCCGCGCTGCAGGATATGGGTTACGCTCAGAACCACGCAGCCTGACGCCGGAATCAGACGCGCCCCGGAAATCCGGGGCGCGGTTTTCGAGAGCGATTTGATGTAACGGCCGCGTCCAGATTCAGGGGTGTTGCTCGACGCCTTCCGGGAAAGTGGCCCAGGACGGAGCGCGCGAAGTAAAAACCACCGCGTCCGGCTGGAACGCACCGGGCTCGTCCAGGCTGCCTGCAGCAACACCCACCACATCGTCGCCGGGCATGTAATGCTTCTGGTCGACTTCGGGATAGATCAGTAAACTGCTGCCGCATTGCGGACAGAATGCCCGGTGTATAGTCGCGCCGCTGTCAGCGGTGACAGCGTAGTGCCGGACCGATCCCGAAGTGAGGTGGAATGCGCTGCGCATGCCGCCGACGATGAACATCTTGTCGGTACCGGTAAAGTACTGACAATCCCGACAGCAGCACATGTGCTTGAACAGCGGCGGAGCCTCCAGCTGGTAGCGGACGGCGCCGCATCGACACCCCCCGGTGATGACCTCGGTCACGACCCTGGACGCAGGCTACTGCAGAACGTGGATGTTGCGTTCAGCGCAGATGCGACGCAATTCCTGGGGCCAGACGGTGACGCCAACCTCTCCCAGGTGCGCCTTGCGCAACAGCAGCATGAATACCCGGGATTGACCGATGCCGCCGCCGATGCTGAGCGGAATCTGGTCGTTCAGGATGGCCTGGTGATAGGGCTGTTCCACCAGGTCCATCTGGCCGCTCATTTCCAGCTGCTTCAACAGGGTTTCCGCAGTCACCCGCACGCCCATGGAGCTGAGCTCATGGCGCCGCTGGGTTACGTGGTTCCACACCAGGATGTCGCCGTTGAGTCCGTGCATGGGACGCCCATCGATGGATTGGGTCTCGGTCACCCAGTCGTCGTAATCCGCCGCCCGCAGCTCGTGGGGATATCCATCAGCCAGCGGCCACCCGATGCCGTAGATAAAAACGGCGGGATGGTCCTGCAGCAGGCGCATCTCACGCTCCTTGCGAGGCAGGTCCGGATACATGGCCAGGATGTCCTCGGCGTGAACGAAGGTGAGTTCGTCGGGAAGATCCGGGTAACGGGGGTCCTGCAGCTGGGGATACATGTCCTGGGCATACTTCTCAGCGCCGCGAAACACTTTCCAGATGCGCCCCACGATATCGGTGAGGAATTCCAGGGTGCGCTGATCCGGCGTAATGGTTCGCTCCCAGTCCCACTGGTCCACGTAAGCGCTGTGGTCGTGATCCAGGAAGTAGTCCTTCCGAATCGCCTTCATGTCCGTGCAGATCCCTTCACCCGGGCCGCAGTCGAAGGTCTTCAGCGCCATGCGCTTCCACTTGGTAGCAGCCTGCACCACCTGGGCATGAATGGGCTCATCCAGTCCCAGCCCGCAGGGGAATTCCACCGGGGTTCTGGACCCATCGCGATCCAGCATGTCGTTGACGCCGCTGTCGCGGTCGACGATCAGCGGCACCTGGACCATCATCAGGTTCAGCTCTTTGCAGAGGTTTTCTTCGATGTAGTTCTTGACCCCAAACAACGCCTTCATGGTTTCTTTGGGCGTCAGGATCGACTGGTAGTCGTCAGGCAGGATCCGGGCGACTTCCTCATAAGTGCTGATACC
Organism: Lysobacterales bacterium; assembly: GCA_030065125.1. Classification (GTDB taxonomy): domain Bacteria; phylum Pseudomonadota; class Gammaproteobacteria; order Xanthomonadales; family SZUA-38; genus JASJDM01. The sequence continues at coordinate 22,873 of JASJDM010000010.1, forward strand.
CGGGCCGGCAAGATCGGCTTGTTTGTTGGACATGATGAACCCCTCATAGAACCATCTGTTTGGATGGCTCAAGGGTACGCCCCACGGACGAAAAGGTTCATTCGGACTTGTACATAACGGGTCCGACAGTTTCCATCACGTTCCTAGGCCGGCACCCGGGTACCCTGGTGGTAGAACAGCTGCCACTCCCCGCCCCGACAGCGCCACAACGAAACCCGGGCGGCCCTGCTCTGCTCAGTGCCTGCATTCACCACCGTTTGAAAGGTGGCCATGGCGATGTCAGGAGCCAGTGACCTGACGTTGAATTCTTCGATGTAGACTGTCCGGCCGGGCGCCTCCCGGGCCAGCTCCCGCAGGATCTCCTGCCGGTCGAAGCGACGACCGGATTGCCCGATCTCCACAAAATCCTCTGCCAGCAGGCTGCCGACCCGGGCTGGGTCAGTGCGGACCTGGTGGTCCAGCAGGCCCGACTCCAGGGTCAGCAGCAGATGGTCAAGCTCCCGATCGGGCAGCGGGTTCACCCGTGGCCCCGCGCCTTCAACGCCCTGCGTCCGCGCAAGGTCGGGAACAGACCGGCCCGCACCGCGGGATCCCGCAGCCGGATGAACGCCCGAAACAGCACCGGCATCAGGAACAGGGTCATGATGGTGGCAACGAACAGGCCAAACACCATGCTGGTGGCCACCGGCCCCCAGATTGCGGATTTGCCGCCCAGTCCTGTAGCCAGTGAAAACAGCCCGGCGATGGTGGTCATGGAGGTCATCAGGATGGGTATCACCCGGCGGCGCGCTGCGTACATGATGGCGTGCAGGGTCCGCATTCCCGAGCGGATTCGGGAGTTGGTTGCGTCGATCAGCACGATGGCGGCGTTCACCGCGATACCGGTCAATGCCACGACGCCATAAAGGGTGTACAGGCTCAGCGCGTAGCCGGTCACGAAAAGCCCCAGCACCACACCGGTAAACGCCATGGGCACCGTCGCCAGAATCAGCATGGGCTGAAAATAGCTGCGGAACTGGGTGGCCAGGATCAGGTAGATCAGGCCCAGGCCAAACAGGAACAGCAGCAGCATGGAATCGAGGCTTTCCTGCAGGTCGTCGAAGGCCCCGGCGAAGTCCAGGTCCACACCGGGGTACTGGTCCTGGACCTGGGCCCACTGCTCACGCAGCATGGCCGTCGCCGTCAGGGTGTCGGGCGAGTCGGGACCCAGATCTGCCTCCACCGTGATGGAGCGCCGGAAGTTGTAGTGCCGGATGGTGCCGCTGCCGCGGCTGATTTCCGACGTGGTCAGTGCCCGAAAGGTGGTGGTGCCGCCGCCGGGCAGCAGCACGGGGTCGTCAAGGATAACCGCGACATCGCTGACCGATCGGTGCATGCCCCGGACCCGCAGCTCGATCTTTTCGCCCCGGTCCCGGGTAAACGCAATAATTTCACCGTCCAGGTGCAGCCGCAGCAGTCGCGCAACCTCGCCGGGACTCAGACCCGCCTCTCGAATGGCGCGATAGTCCAGCTGCAGGGTCAGCTCCTGGCGTCCGGGGACGTCATTGTCTACGATGTTTTCCGATCCGGGGATGCCGCGAACGATATCCATCACCGCGTCAGCGCCGGCCCGCAGCACATTGTAATCGTCGCCACGGACGTTGAGGCTGATGTCCTTGGCCACCGGTGGCCCACCGGTCACCAGGAAGAAAGTGATTTCCCCGTTTCCGCCGCTGGCCACGGCGGCGTCGCGCACGGCGGCCATGATTTCCTGGGTGTTGCGGCCGCCACGCGCCTGGGGATTGAGTGACACCATGACCTGGCCGTAATTGTCACCATACAGCGCCTCGGTATCCGTAAATTTGATACCCGCCATGCCGCTGAGCGCCCGCAGTTCCTCGTCCAGCAGTAACGGCCTGACGCTGGCCTGGATCCGGTCCACCTGGGCCAGGGTTTCCTCCAGCGTCGCCTCGGGCGGCATATCCAGGTTGACGTAAAACAGCCGCAAAGGGTCCAGGGTGAAGAAATTGGCCTTGACCGCGCCCGTTGCCAGCGCGCCGGCGGCAAGGAAAAACGCCAGGATGCCGGCGGTGAAGAAGCGCAGGGGCCGCCGGAACACGTATGCCAGGGCCCGGGTGTACTTCATGCGAACCCAGTGGGTCCAGCGGCCCCGCCAGGTTGCCAGCTGATCGGTCACCGGCGCATGCCGGCGGGTGGAACTGATCACATGGGCCGGCAGAATCCAGAAGGCTTCAATCAGGCTGACCAGCAGTCCCGTGGTCACCACCAGCGGAACGATCATCATGAATTCGCCAATGATGCCCGGCAGCAGCATCAGCGGCGCAAACGCGGATATGGTGGTGAATACAGCTGATGTGACCGGCTTGCCCACCTCCCCCAGGGAAGCCAGCGCCGCCGTCACCGCTTCCTGCCCCCGCTGCAGGCGGTAGTACAGCGCTTCCACCACCACCACCGCGTCGTCCACCAGCATGCCCAGCACGATGACAATGCCCAGCAGCACCGGAACATTGACCGTGTTGCCGGTCATGTTGAGCACCCAGAATGTCCCGGCGATGGAAAACGCGATGCCCATGGTCACGAAACTGGCGATGGTGAGCCCAAGGAACAGCCAGCACACCAGTAGTACCAGACTGAGCCCCAGCAGCGCGTTGGTCTGCATAATGCCCACCGCCTGGCGCGTCGCCACGGTCTGGTCGTCAGCCAGGATCAGTTCAATGCCGCTGGCCGCCACGCGCTGGTTTTTCGCATCCACGTAGTCGCGGATCCGGTCCACCAGCTCCAGAGTATTGGTGAAGGCGACCTTGGTGACCGCCATGGAGATGGCCGGGCGCCCCTGGTAACTCACCATCTGAAACGCCTCTTTCTGGGCGCGCCGTATGCGGGCAACCTGGTCAAGGGCCACTTTTCGCTGGGGCATGGCCGGCGGCGACAGCAGGAACTGCGCAAGAACCTCCGGATCGACCGTCTTACCCTGGATGCGAAGATTCCAGGCGGAAGTTCCCACGTCCACCTTGCCGGCGGACACGTCGCGGTAGGCAGCGCGAATCTGGTCCGCGACGTTGCTGGCGGTGAGCCCCTGGGTGGCCAGGGCCAGGGGATCGATTTCGATGTGCAGCTCCGGCTCGTTGAAACCGAATGCGTTGACCCCGTCAACGCCTTTTAAGGCCTCCAGTTCCTCCTTGATCAGCTTGGCCTGGCGCCGGAGGCTTTCATCGAAGGCCTGCCCGGCCACCAGAACGGTCGCCGTGGGAAAGCCGTTGGACGTATTGATTTCGAGAATGAAAGGATCTTCGGCGTCCTCGGGCAGTTCATCGTTGGCCTTGGCCTGGATGTCCCGGCGCAGATCGGTCACGCGTTTGTCGAATTCCCGCTGACTCAGCTCACGAAAGCGCACCAGGATGTCCGACACGCCTTCCCGGGAACTGCTGCTGATGAAGCGAATGTCCTTGACCTGGCGAAGCGCGTCTTCCAGGGGGCCGGTCACCAGCTGCTCCACATCGGCAGCGGTGGCGCCGGGCAGCACCGTGTTGATGTTGACGAAGTTGAAGTTGATCTCCGGATCCTGCTCACGGGGCATCTGGACGTAGGACAGAAAGCCCATCACCAGCACCACCGAGAAAAAGATGTTGACCAGGGGATGGTTGGTCAACAGGGTGCGCATCAGGCTCATTCGAGGCTGACCCGAATGGCGTCACCGTGCTGCAGCCTCAGCTGCCCCCGGGTGATGACCAGGCTGTCGGCGGGGAGCTCCAGGGAGGCGGCGCGGCCTTGCTGGGCGTCGGGCACCGGCACGAAGCGAGCCTGCTCGCCATCGACCACGAATACACCCAGGTCGTCGCCGCGCTGAACCATCAGGTCTGGCGGGACCGCCCCGGTGGTGGCGTTCCAGACCAGCTGACCCGCGGTGCCGGCCGTGGCCGCGTCACCGGTAAACCCGAAGCGCGCGCGCACCAGCCGGCTGGAAACGTCGATCACCTGGGACAGCCGGAGCAGCTCAACCGGCCACCTCTGCCCCTGGCTGTGGAATGCAAAACCCGACGCACCGGAAATCCCGGCGGCATAGCGAGGGTCCAGCTCCACATCGATTTCCACCCGGTCGGTCTGCACCACCGTGAGCAGCGGTGTTCCCGGCTGGGCATAGTTGCCGACCTGGGCCGAGCGCACGATGATGCTGCCCGTAAAAGGCGCCTCGATGCGGGTGCGGCTCAGTTCCAGTTCCGCCAGTTCCACAGCCACCTGCTGGGCCTGCCGGTTGGCCAGCAGCACGTTCAGACTGGCCTGCCTGGCGATGAGTTCTTCCTCGGAAATAAACTGGCCCTGCAGCAGCTCCTCGGCGCGGGCCAGCCGCGATCGTGCTTCTTCGATCTGGGCGTCGACGGCGCGCAGTGATGCCCTGGCCTGGGCCAGCGCCAGGCGGGCATTGTCGTCATCCAGCCGGATCAGCAGCTCGCCCCGGGTCACGCTGTCACCCACATCCCTGAGTACTTCGGCCACCAGTGCCGAAACCTGGGACTTCACGTCGGCCTGGTTGGCAGCCAGCACGATGGCGGGCGCCCGCAGCTCCCGGTTGACCAGCAGGTCTCCCAACGATCTGGCCGCTACGGCCACCGGCTCTGCTGCCTGAAGCGGCGCAGCCAGACACAGCAGGACTGACGCCAGCGCAATTCTAGAAAGAAAGGCCAATACGGACTCCTTGATTCAGGCTGTACCGGCCCTGCGGAATGCGAGAAACCGTGATCGGGTTATTTTACCGAAAACCCGGTGTATCGGCTGCCCCCAATGACAAGCCGCGGACCGTGGGTCCGCGGCGTCATCCCCAGGTGCTACTCCCTGAAGCCAGCCAGGTCCAGCATAAAGGCCCACATGAAGGCCCGGTCCCGGTAACGCTTGAATCGACCGGAAGAACCACCGTGACCCACTTCCATGTCAGTCTTCAGCAGCAGCCGGTTATTGTCGGTCTTGTGGTCGCGCAGCTTGGCCACCCACTTGGCGGGCTCCCAGTACTGTACCTGGGAATCGTGCAGTCCGGTGGTCACCAGCAGGTTGGGATAGTCCTGGGCCTTGATCTGATCGTAGGGAGAGTAGGACAGCATGTAGTCGTACTGCTCCTTGATCTTGGGATTGCCCCACTCGTCGAATTCATTACTGGTCAGGGGAATGGTTTCGTCCAGCATGGTCGTGACCACGTCCACGAACGGTACCGCCGCAATCACGCCGCGGTACAGCTCCGGCGCCATGTTGATCACCGCGCCCATCAGCAGGCCGCCAGCGGATCCACCCATGGCAAACACCCGCTCGCTGTCGCCATAGCCCTTCTCCACGAGCCCACGGGTCACATCAATAAAATCAGTAAAAGTATTGATCTTATTGAACATTTTCCCATCTTCGTACCACTTTCGGCCCATTTCCTGGCCACCCCGAATATGGGCAATGGCGTAGACAATGCCCCGATCCAGCAGGGCCAGGTTCGCGATGGAAAATGACGGATCCCGGGAGGAACCGTAGGAGCCGTAGCCCGCCACCATCAGCGGCCGCTCGGCGTACAGCTCGAAGGGCTTGCGGTAAACGATGGACACCGGAACCTCGGTACCGTCCCGGGCGGTGATGCTGATTCGCTCGGTGCCGTAATTGGCCGGGTCAAAATCGCCCAGCACGGGAGCCCGTTTCTTCAGCTCTCGCTCGCCGCTGCGCATGTCGTAGTCATAGGTGCTGAACGGCGTGGTCAACGAGGTATAGCCGTAGCGCAGCACATGACTGTCGATTTCGGCGTTGGCGCCCAGATACATGGTGTAGGCCGCCTCGTCGGATTCAATGAAGAACTCGCGCCCGCCTTCAGTCCGGGGCAGAACCCGCAACTTGCGGGTGGCGTCGCTGCGCTCATTGATCACCAGGTAATCGTTGTAAGGCTCCACGGCGTGGATCAGCACATCGTCGCGGTGCGGGATGACCTCGGTCCAGGTCGACTTGTCTGCCGACTGCTCCAGGCTGGTCTCCATCACCCGGAAGTTCTCGGCGTCCCAGTTGGTGGTCACAAAAAAGCGTCCGCCGGCGTCAGTGACCGAATACTCGTGGCCTGTTTCCCGGGGCAGGAAAACCTGGAAATCTCCTTCGGGCTGGTCTGCTGCCAGCACCCGGACTTCGCTGGTGATGGTGGCGCTGGAGGCGATATAGATCCAGTCACGGGACTTGCTGCGGAACACGCCCAGGTAAAAGGCATTGTCCTTTTCCTCGTACACCAGGACGTCGTCAGCGGGATCCGTACCCAGCCGGTGGCGATAGACCTGGTAACCCAGCAGAGTCTGCGGGTCCTTGCGGATGTAGAACAGGGTCCTGTTGTCTGCCGCCCAGGCCATGGAAGCCGACGCATTCTCCAGACGGTCCGGGTACATCCCCCCGGTGTCCAGGTTCTTGAAGCGGATGGTGTACTGTCGGCGGCTGACCGTATCCTCGGCCCACGCAATGATGCGGTGGTCGTCGCTGACCTTGTAGTTCCCCACCTGGAAGAACTCGTAGCCCTCGGCCAGCTCATTGACGTCCACCAGGACCTGCTCCGGCCCGTCTTCGCTGCCCTTGCGACGGGCAAACACCGGGTATTCCTGGCCTTCGCTGTAGCGAGAGTAGTACCAGTAATCATCCACCTTCAGCGGCACCGACGAGTCGTCCTGTTTGATTCGGGACACCATTTCCTCATACAGGGTGTCTTCAAGGGTTTTGACGTGAGCCGTCATAGTCTCGGTATAAGCGTTTTCGGCTTCCAGATAGGCGATGACGTCGGGGTCTTTACGGTCGTCGTCGCGCAGCCAGTAGTAGTTGTCTATCCGCACGTCACCGTGTTCGATCAGCTCACGGGGACGTTGCTGCGCATCCGGCGGACTCACCTCGGTGAGCACCGGATCCGCTGCGTCGGCGTCTTCAGTGGCAGGGGGCGATTCAGAGCCGCAGCCTGCCAGAAGCAGGACAACGGCCGGTACAACGCGGCGCACGATCTTATTTGCAGTCATGTCTGTTCTCCGTGGAGCGAAGCGGCGCTCCACCGTGTTATCGTTCAGCCGGACCAGGCCGGCGGGTTCATTTATTGAATGGCCTGGGGGCCACGAAGGTAAGCATTGAGAAAATTCAGGTAAGCCTCCGATGCGGCGATGCGGTTGGATTTCTTGCGGAATCCGTGACCCTCGTCAGGAAACACCACGTACTCAACCGGCACCTCGTTGGCCTGGACGGCAGCCACCAGCTCATCACTTTCCACCTGCAGCACCCGCGGATCGTTGGCTCCCTGGATCACCAGCAGCGGCTTGACGATGTTGTCAGCGTGAAACAGCGGCGAAATGCGCCGGTGCCGTTCAGCGTCGGTGGCGGGATCACCCATCTCGTCATACAGGGCCTCCTTGAACGCCTCCCACCAGGGCGGAATCGACTCCAGGGTACGGACCCAGTTCGTCACCCCGAAAATATTGATGCCCACGTCAAACACCTCGGGCTCGAACGCCAGGGCTGCCGCCACCATATAGCCGCCATAAGACCCCCCGATGATCCCGATGCGGTTGGAGTCCACCCAGTCCAGGGACTCCAGGTATTTGCGACCGTAGACGATGTCCTGCAGGTCTTCTTCACCATGTCGCTTGTCGTCCATATGAAAAAAGGTCTTGCCGTATCCGGACGAGCCCCGGTTGTTGGCCCCCAGTATGGCGTAGCCATGATTAACCAGGTGTTGAAACATGGCGCGGTAGCCGGTGCGGGTCTGACCACCCGGACCGCCGTGAACAAAGACCAGGGCAGGAACCGGATTCTCCGCGCTGGCGCCATGGGGCTTGTAAAGGATGGAGGGAATCTCCAGACCGTCAAAGCTCCGGTATCGCACCACTTCGCTGCGCACCAGGTGCGCCTGCTCGATGGCCGGGTTCAGCGCCCTGGTCAGCTGTGCGGCGGTGGACCCGGCCAGGTCCACCAGGTGTACGTTGGAGGGAGAATCGTCGGCGTTGACCAGCAGGGCCAGCAGGCCTTCGTCGGAAGAGAACCGCAGGTTACGCAAATCCCCGGTCGGCAGGTCCGGAAGCCCCAGGGCCTTTCCGGTCTGATTGTCGACAATGGTCACTTCGGTGCGTGCGTCGGCGTTGATGCCAGAGACTCGATAGCGTCCGCTGGGCGAGTTGGCCACGTAGCTCACGTCCCAGTCCGCTTCCAGCAGCAGTGCTTTTTCGTCGGTTTCCAGATCATGGCTCCAGGCCTGGGAAAACTCCCCGAATTCGTTGGTTGAGTAGATCAACGTGCGGTTGTCCGGCGCGACCTCGTAGACGCCGTGGGCAATATTGCCTTCATGCCGGGTAATCAGGCGGGGTTCCGGATCGGGGCTGGAAAGATCGACCACGTAAATGTCGGAATCCGCCGAATTGCGCGGCTTTTGCAGGGCCAGCCAGCGGCCGTCGGAACTGATGTCGGCGACCTGGAACCCGGGGTTTTCAAACACCAGGTTTCTGCTGTAGTCCTCAGCGGAATAACGGTAGACGTCAAAACTGGATGGGTCGCGTTCGGTGCTGGTCAGGTAGAAGTGCTGGCCGTCACCGCTCCAGCCGAGAAACGCGGCTTTCAGATCATCACCCGGGGTCAGATCCCGGCTGCTGCCGTCGGTCTCGCGCACGTATACGTGGTTGAGTTCATTTCCGCCGACGTCGAAGGTGTAGAGGATGCGCTGGTCTGCAGGAAAGTAACTCACGCCAAAAATGGCATTGTCGTCCGAGCTGGTGAGTTGGACGGGTTCGCCACCGCGCACCGGCAGGGCGTAGGCGTTGAACACCCCGGTCGCGTCAGACGAGACCAGGATCGACGCGCCGTCGGGGGAAAAAGCGTGCCCCGAACCGTCAGCCATGGCAAAGCTGGTCGTCTCAAAGAATGCTTCAGCGCTGTACCGCGGGATCTCTACCGCGGATTCATCAACGGCCGGTGCATTTTTCGGAGTCTGCGCCTGATCAGACTGCTGCCCACCGCAGCCCGCCAGCAGGATGACGGAAATCAGTACAAAACTGCTTCGTAATGACATGGTTTTTTCCGATAATGGTGGTTTCGGCGCGAGCGATGCCTTTGGGGCCGTCCTCCCCGCGCCAAAATCCGCCTAGTGTTGTTGCTTGGAGGTCTGACGTCAATGTGTCAAAGGGTTGGATCCGCCAGGGACCGCCGAGCCCGGGGTCCCGGTGTCACCCAGGGTTGGGCCAGGCCGTGAAAACTGAGCCACCGGTTCCCCGGCCCTCATCCACCGTGGTGCTGGTGCGCCAGGGTTCAACGGGTGCTCCGCAGGTGCTGATGGTTCAACGTCACGCCGGCGACATCATGTTCGGCTCGGCGTACGTTTTCCCGGGCGGTCTGCTGGAACCCGGGGACTCCACCGTCCATGATTTCTGCACCGGGCTCCAGGACCCTCGGGCGTCCGCGCTGCTGGGCGTTGATTCGGGCGGGCTGGACTACTACAGCGCCGCAATCCGCGAACTGTTCGAAGAGACCGGCATCCTGCTGGGTCGCGCGGGCAGTGACAGCGATCTTGAGTCCAGCCGCAATTCGCTCAACGACGGCAGCCTGGACTGGGACCGCTGGGTGCGCCAGGCGGCGGTGACCCTGGACTGCGGATCGCTGCGTTATTTCAGCCATTGGGTGACCCCTGCGTTCCTGCCCAAACGCTATTCCACCCGCTTTTTTCTGGCCGAGTGTCCCGCCGGTCAGGAAGGCAGCCACGACGGCGGGGAACTGACCGATTTGCGCTGGATGCCAGCGAGCGAAGTCATTGCCGCTGCCGATGCGGGCGACATGACCGTGCATTTTCCGACCCTGCGAACCCTCAGCAGCATCGCCCAGCACGCCGACATCGAAAGCCTCAAGCAATGGGCGGAATCCTGCCCTGTCAGCGGTGTGGCGCCAATCACGCCCCGACGCATCAGGAAAGACGGCCAGGCTGAGCTGGTCATCCCCGGCGACGAGGGGTACCCGGAGTGACCGGGTTCCGGACCCGCCTGACCGAGATCGCTCCGGGCATCCGCAGGCTGGTCGCCCCAAACCCCTCCATGATGACGGGACCCGGCACCAACAGCTACCTGGTTGGCGAGCGTGAAGTCGCCGTCATTGATCCTGGCCCGGCCATGGACCGTCACATTCGCAACCTGGTTGACTCAGCCCCGGGGCCGATCCGCTGGATCCTGGCGACCCATACCCACCCGGACCATTCACCGGCGGTTTCGCCACTGGCGGCGCAAACCGGGGCCGAGGTACTGGGTCGACCGGCACCCTCCGGACCCCACCAGGACCAGACCTTCCGACCGGAACGGGTCATGAATGATGGCGATCGCCTGGAGACCGAAGAGTTCGTCATCGAGGCTCTGCATACACCCGGCCATGCCTCCAATCACCTGTGTTTCCACCACCGCGCCGCCGGAATGCTGTTTACCGGTGACCATGTCATTAACGGCTCCACCGTGGTCATCAATCCTCCGGATGGCGACATGGCAGCGTATCTGGCGTCTCTGGCCCGACTCCAGGCCCTTGGCTTCAAAGCCCTGGCGCCCGGCCACGGCGAGGTCATAGACCAGCCCGACCAGGCCTTTGGCGGGCTCATCGAGCACCGGTTGAAGCGGGAGTCCCGGGTCAACGCCGCCCTGATCGCCAATCCCGGCGTCACCTCGCTGGACCTGGTGCCCCCGGTGTATCCCGAGATTCCGGAGCAGATACATGCCCTGGCCGAGCGCTCATTGCTGGCGCATCTGCTCAAGCTGGAGAACGACGGGCAGGCGCGGTCAGACGGCACCCACTGGTGGCCGACGTCCGGATCGGACCGACCCTGATTCAGGGGACGACGTTACAGAATACGGCGCCTTTGACCGGCACGCTCGGACCAGCCGGCTTGCGCAGGGTCACCTTCTGACCCTGCTGCTCAAACCCGTCGGCAAACACCAGCCGGGAATCCAGGAACAGCGGGGCAAATCCGAAACAGTTATTGTCCGAATTCTGCTCGCCTGCCGCGGGATCCACACAGGCACCCATGTACAGCGGCATGGGTCGATCCACCGGCGCCGGCGCCGAGGTGGAAGCATCCGCCAGTACTCCCGGCGCAATGGCCGGCAGGGCCACTGTGGCGAAACTCGGGTCAGCAGCGGTGATCACCGGGTCGTCAGACGCCACAAATCGCAGGGTGGTGGGCGAGGACCCGCTGTCGCCGACATTGGAGATAGTCGCCGTAGCGGTAACCGACGCACCTTCGATGGTCACCTTGGGATTAACGTCCGGAGTCGCTACCTGCAGGTCCGGTGCCGACCCCGTTTCCCGGGTCATCAGGATGTCGCCGCAGTCGGTGACCTCTCCCTCGTTAATGTCGAACTGGATCGTCACCGTGTTGTAGCCATCTTTCAGAATGACCGCTTCAGCGGTGGAATTGGTGCTGGTGTCGTCCTGCAGGAAGTTGCCGTCGATATTGCTGAAACTGGTGAAGTTGGTGATCTGGGTGCCAACAACCGCTGCGAAAGCGATGGGTTCACCGCTGACCGCGTCCAGCACGCGTCCCTTGACGACCCCCGGGTTGGCATCCAGGTTGGCCGTCACCGCCACGCCATAGCGCGCTGCGTCCGGCCGGATGCAGTACTCCAGGTCGTCATCGATGCGGCCACCCAGGTCCAATCCAGCGTTTCGACACTGCAGGATGCGGGCAAAAACCTGCCCTTCAAAATCGCGAACACCCTGGAAAGAAGCACTGGGGATCGGGTCAAAGCAGCGCCCGGTGAACGTCGGGTTGTAGCTGTTGACGTCGAACTCAGGGATGTTTCCGCCCCCGCTCAGCCCCAGCAGCGCACCGTTCTGGTCAAAGTACTGCACCAGAAGGCCAACCCCGCGCCCAAGCGACGTGTCAAACGGCAGCCCCGTCCCCGGCTCCGACCCTGCCAGGTCGAACTGCAGGCTGTAGGTGCGATTGTCATCGTAAGCCTGGAACACCACCCAGTCCTCGTCATCGGAATCGTGGAAGGTATGGGCATCGAATACGAAGGGCTCCTCCGCCGAGGCCTGGCTGGCGCGACGCGCCACCATGGTTGTGGCCGTGGCGGCCGAATCATCGGGTTCAAACAGGTCCGGCGGACCCGGCAGTTCACTGGGACAGAATCCCGCGAAGAAGGCACTGCGATCCTCGGCCACGTGCACCGTGCCGCTATCCACGTCGCTGCGGGTGCCGAAGTTTCCGGAGATAGAGTAGGACAGGCTCCCGGTCACGCTGTCACCTTCGACTGCAGATGAACTGATTCGCAGATCCAACTCGGCGAACCGGCCAGGCGTCAGCCTCAGCGTGAGCCCACCGCTGTCAGCACTGAAGTTAATGATGTTGGGCCGTCCCTGAGTACAGGCCACGGTGGCATTGCCGGGGCCGTTGGCGACAGGTATATCGAAGCAGCGAAACGCTTCCAGGGTCACCAGCCCGGTGGGCAGCGAGACGAAGCCGTTGAAGCTGCGCACCGGCAGGTCGTCGCGAAAATCGATGGGAATGGTCACCAGTGTGCCCGGCGCCCCGGCCGTGTCCCCCAGGAACATGCGCTCGGGCTGGGCCAGGGAGGCCTGGGTAGCAATCATCCCGGCAGCAGCTACCAGCAAGGACAAAAATCTGATCACCGGGTGGCTCCCCTCGCCTGCCGTATCACCCAGTATAGTCCATTTCCATCGGTTCGCTGGCCGGGGCCAGGGGCTTCAGTTTTCCGGCAGCGGGATAAACTCCGTCTCCCCGGGAACCGGGTCAAAGCGCCCCTCGGCCCAATCGCGCTTGGCCTGCTCCATGCGCTCGGAGCTGGTGGACACAAAATTCCACCACAGCTGCCGCGGGCCCAGGTTGTCACCGCCGATGACCATCACGTGACTGTTGGATCGTGCCTCTACGGTCACCAGCGCTCCTGACCGAGCCACGGCCATCTCGCCGCCGGTGAAGGCCTGCTGGTCCACCGTTACGCGGCCTTCCACCACGTAGAAAGCAAGGTCCTGCCAGGCTTCCGGAAGCGTCACGCTGGAGCCGGCGGGCATCCTGCACTCCAGATACAGCATGGGAGACCGGACCGTCACCGGGGAAACGCTACCGAAGGCTTCGCCGATGATGACCCGCACCGTGACACCGTCCACGTCCAGCTGAGGCAGTCGGTCGGCCGGGTAGTGAACAAAGGCGGGCTCGCACTCCTCCTGGTCCTCCGGAAGCGCCATCCACGACTGGATCCCGTGGAGGCGCGAGGTGGTGTTCAGGTCGTCCCCGGCCCGCTCCGAGTGAACAATGCCCCGTCCCGCGGTCATGAGGTTGACGGCGCCGGCCTGGATTGGCTGGTGAAACCCGAGGCTGTCCCGGTGCATGATTTCCCCTTCGAAAAGGTAGGTGACCGTCGCCAGGCCGATGTGTGGATGCGGTCGAACCTGGATGCCCTGGCCCGGCGGAAAATCCGCCGGCCCCATGTGGTCGAAAAACACGAACGGCCCCACCATACGGCGTTCCACTGCGGGCAGAACCCGACGCACGGTAAACTCGCCCAGGTCCTTTTCCCTGGGTCGGATAATCAGTTCAATGGCGCCCTCACAACCTTCACAGGCCGGATCGATTGCGGATTGATGGCTCACGGCAGGTCCCCTGGCAAATGATATTGAATATCAACATGGCGCCGGTCATCATAGCGTGAACTTTTTCACTGCACTGATCATCAGGCCATATCCCGGCCGGGCACCCGACTTTCATCATGCCACAGCTTGATCTGGTAGCGCCGGACGTTCTCCGCAGGCAGCAGGAACTCCGCAACGAATTCCTGACCGCGTCGCCTTTTCGACACGTGGTCATTGACCCGTTTTTTGATGCCGGATTTGCCGACCGCCTGGAGCAGGCGTTTCCGGCCTTCGACGAACAACTCGCCACCAATGAAGATGGCTATGCGGGCGGCAAATGTGTGCACGAAGATGTCGCTTCCCTGGGCGGACCTTTTCAGACCCTGGACCGGCTGGTGGAGTGCCATGGGTTCCGCAATCTGATCAGCACAATCACGGACATCCCGAACCTGATTTATGACCCGGCCTATTACGGCGGCGGTACTCACGATAATCGCCACGGCCAGGATCTGGATCCCCACGTGGATTTCAATTTCCACCCGTTTTCGGGGCAGCACCGGCGACTCAATCTCATCGTATTCCTCAACCGGGACTGGGAGGAAAGCTGGGGTGGCTGCCTGGAACTCCACCAGGATCCGCGAACCGAGGATGGGTACCGCGATGCGCGCAAGGTGGTTCCCGCCTTCAATCGCTGCGTGATATTCGAGACTACGGAGTCTTCCTGGCACGGCTTCAAGGCCATTGACCTGCCCGAGGGCCGGCGGGATCTCTCGCGCAGATCGTTTGCCCTCTACTACTACACGGAAGATCGGCCCGCAGCCGAAACCGGCAAACCCCACTCCACCATTTACGTGGACCGCCCGCTGCCGGATTCCATACGACCCGGCAAAACCCTGCGCGAAAGCGACATACAGCTTTTGAAAATGCTGATGTCCAGGCGGGACCATCACCTGCAGCGGCTGTATGGATACCTGGCCGACGCCGAGCACCGATTGCGTGAGATTCGGCGGGGACGACCGCCAACAGAGATTCCGAACACCGATGATCCCGAGCTGCTCCGTGACTGCCTGTACGACCTGGATTCGGAGGTCGCGCGACTTCGGCAGCGGCTGGATGAAATTGAGCAGTCGAATTCGTGGCGATTGACCGCACCCCTGCGCAAGCTGAGGCGACTGTTCCGGTCCTGATCCGGCCCCGGGCCGCGCCGGCGGTGTCAACCAAAAGCTCAAAAACACTTGTCCACTTGAATTGACGTTTGGATACGCCCACACTGTGGCGCACCCTGTCCACTTCCCCGTACCTTTCGAAAACGATCCGGGGGAGCAGGACCCGAAACGGTGTCGGTACCCAGCCGGCAGGGGAAGTCTTTGACAGACTGAGAGGAGGGAAAATGAAAAGACTGAGCCAATCCAAACTACCCCTGGCCGTAGCCATATCCGCGGCACTGACCATGCCGGTTTACGCCCAGGATGACAGCAGTCAGCGGGCCGAAAACCAGATCATCGAAGAAGTGATCACCACGGGAAGCCGGTCCAGCAAGCCCCGAACCGCCACCGATTCTCCGGTGCCGGTAGACGTCATCAAGGGTGACGATTTCCTGGCCCTGGGCAATACGGCTGACCTGACCGACAACCTGAAAGCCTACGTGCCGTCCTACACCGCTTCTCCGGCAACGGGTGATGGCAGTGCCTTTGTGCGACCCACCTCGTTGCGCGGCATGTCTCCGGACCAGGTGCTGGTGCTGGTGAACGGCAAGCGGCGTCACCGCTCTGCGCTGGTGCACTTTTTTGCCCCGGCCGCCGGCAATGGCGCCCACGGCCCCGACATCGGCATGATTCCGGGCATCGCCATTCAGAACGTTGAAATCCTGCGGGACGGCGCCGCCTCCCAGTACGGATCCGACGCCATCTCGGGCGTCATCAACTTCATCACCAAGCGCTATGATTCCGGTGGCCAGGTGCAGCTGCAGTATGGCCAGCACTACGACGGCGAAGACAGTCTGAAAGTCGCCGCCAACATGGGTTTCGCGGCGGGCGACAACGGCTTCGTCAACATCTCCATCGACCACACCGACAACGACGCGCTGTCCCGGGGCATACAGCGTCCCGATGCCCAGGCACTGATCGACTCCGGCGTTCAGGGTGTCGGCGCGGACGCACCGTTTGGCGACGCGCCGCTGGCCCAAACCTGGGGCCGCCCGGAAACCTCCGGCACCCGCTTGTTCATCAACTCCGGCTTTGAGCTGGATAACGGCTCCGAGCTGTATTTCTTCGGCAACTACGCCCAGACCGAAGGCCGTTACCGGTTTTTCTACCGCAACCCGGGTCACCCCACCATTGCGGCCCTGAACGAACTGGGCTTCACCGGCCTTCTCGCCGGCTACACGCCGTTCCTGGACGGAGACCAGGATGACCTGAGTATCGTGGGCGGTTTGACCGGTGCTTTCGACAATGGCGTCGACTACGATTTCAGCGTTGGTTACGGCTCCAACGAGCTGGACTACTTCCTGAACAACACCCTGAACCAGTCCCTGGGCCTGGTGGGCGGCCAGCCCGCCCAGCGTGATTTCGACACCGGCGGCTATGAGCAGAGCGAGCTCAACCTCAACGCAGACTTCTCTTACGCCTGGCGCGAGAACGTCAACGTGGCCTTCGGCGCCGAGTGGCGGGAAGAGACCTACGAAGCCATCGCAGGTGAGCCCAACTCCTACCTCGGCGCCGGCTCCAACGGCCTGGGCGGCACCAAGCCCCAGGACGCCGGGGAGTTCGACCGCGACAACTTCGGCATCTACACCGACATCGAGCACGACATATCCGACCGCTGGCTGATGCAGTACGCTCTGCGTTACGAAGATTTCTCGGACTTCGGCAGTACCGTCAACGGCAAAGTCGCTACCCGGGTGAATGTCGGCGAGGCCACCGCGCTGCGTGGCGCAATATCTACCGGCTTCCACGCCCCTACCCCGGGCCAGGCCAACGTCCGGACCACCATCACAACGTTTGATGGCGCTACCGGACTGCAGGTCGAGGAAGGCCTGGTACCTTCTACCAGCCCGCTGGTGGCCGCCGTGGGTGGAACAGCCCTGAAGGAGGAGGAATCCCTCAACATCAGCGCCGGCTTCACCACGGATATCGGTGACCGCACCACGCTGACCGTTGACTTCTACAGCGTTGAAGTGGACGACCGAATCTATCGCACCGGGGACATCACGGTTCCGGGACAGGACGGTACGATTTCCTTCTACACCAACGCACTGGACGTGGAACACCAGGGCGTCGACGTGGTGGTGACCTCGGGTTTCGACTGGGGCGACAGCGAAGTCAACACCGACATGATCCTGGCTTTCAATCACAACACCATCGATGTGACCGGCCAGACTCAGGTCGGCGGTGTAAACCCGGTGTCCGAATCCCTGATCGAGGACATCGAGAACAACTACCCCGATAACCGCTGGTCACTCACGGCCAACACCGAGTTCAACTCTCAGTGGAACCTGATGCTGCGCGCCAACTTCTATGGCGAACACTTTGATGAGCGCGGACGAATCGGCGCGGCGGAAAACCCGAGCGCCGAGATCGATTCCACCGTGTATCTGGATATGGAAGTGGGCTATCAGTACAACGACAACCTGCGGCTGGTGCTGGGCGGATCCAACATCTTCGACGAGTTTGTCGACGAGATCGGACCGCCCAATTCGAACCGCCTCAGCGTTGGCCTGCAGTACCCGCGCCGTACCGTAGCCAACTACGAAGGCGGCTCCTGGTACCTGCGTGCCGAGTGGTCATTTGACTGATCACGGTCAGTTGTAATGCATTGAGAAAGCCCGCTGCTGGTCAGCGGGCTTTTTCTTTATACGATTCCCTTGTCGGCATCCGCCCGCAGATCCGCCATCAGTTTGCTGTCCTGGTAACGCTGCAGGGACAGAGATCGGGCGTAGGCTGGCAGCGCCGCTCCGGTGACCCAGTCTGCGCATAGCGACCCAGCCGCGCAGGCCGCCATAGTGCCGAACCCCGACAACGCCCCGACAACGAATGCACCCGGCGTGCGCAGCGGACCGATCAGCGGCCAGTTCTCCTCGGTCATGGTGTAGTAGCCGCCATAGTGACTGCGCTGGCTTGGCAGTTGCTCCCGGTAAGGCAGCAGGGCCGGATTGACCATCCCCGCGCGGCGCACCACCAGTTCCGGAAAGCTCTCGTCCAGCGGCGGTTCCAATTCCGGCACGGATACATCCCGGTTGAATGCCCAGCCCAGCTTGATCCATTGACCCTTTCCCTCCGGGCGGCAATGGGCTCCGCCAGGGAGTTCCTGGGCCATCCAGGCCAGCTCTGGCTCTCCGGCGAGCAATTCCCTTTCCTCGTCGCTCCAATCCAGCGGCAGCGGATCCAGGTCAATGGAAAACGGCTGGTTTCTGGGAACCGCACCCAGGGTGTCGGTAAAGGCCAGCTTCTGCTGCAGCACGTTCCTCACCGGCAGGGGTTCCTCGATCTGGCCGACAAGGTCATTGACGAACGGTCCGGCCGCGATCACCAACTGATCCGCGTGGATTTCCGTCCCATCGTCCAGCTTCAGGCGAAAGCGTCCGGAATGGGCCAGCGAATCTGCCCTGCCCCTGATGCGCTGCAGACCATTTTCCCGCGCCCGTGACAGCAGTTCCTGCCCCATCAGCTGACCGCCCAGGTAACCGGCCCGCCTGACGTGGGCCGCCAGCCTGAAATCCGGGGCCAGGTGAGGAAACGCCTTTTTCACCAGGGATGTGCCGGCCAGCACATCGACACCGGGCTTTCCATCAGCTGAGCTGCCGGCCGCGAAGTAGCTGTCAGCACGACACCGGTGAACCCGGATCTGCCGGTCGCCACCCGACCCGTAACCGCGCAGCAACCGCTGCACCATCTCCGAGGGATCCGGGTCCCGGCTCAGCAACACGTAGCCGTTGGCGTGGAAATCGATATCGGCCTGTTGCGACAGGTTTTGCATCACGTCGATGCTGGCATCGGTGAACGCGGTCATGGTGGGATGCGGCCACCAGTTGCGGAAGTTGTCGCCGGACTGAGCGGTGGTAAAGGACATGGGCGGCAGCTGATCCACCAGCGCAACCCGTTTCACGCCGGCGCGGCCAAGAAAATACGCCGAGGCGATACCCGCCAGGCCGGCGCCAACGACCACTACATCACAGCTTGATTCCCGGAGCTCCATCGGCGCTATTGGACCCGACACACCGACGTGATACAAGACGGAAAGCGCAGGAGTTCATCGTGTCACTTCAGATCGGGCTGAATCCTATTTTCGACGGTATGGCGCCGTCACCGACGCTGCATATCAACCAGGCCGTGGCCAGCATGTGGTCGGCCGGCGAGACGGTCTATCACATGGGATTCGGAGAGTCGCGCTTCCCGGTTCACCCGCTGCTGGAACGGGCGCTCAACGAGCACGCCCACACAAAAAGCTACCTGCCGGCTCTCGGCCTGGCTGAGCTGCGCGACGCCGTGGCGCGCTACTACAGCCAGCACCTGGGCGTGACGTTCCGCTCTGACCAGGTCATCGTAGGCCCCGGTAGCAAGGCGCTGATCTACGCCCTGCAGATGTCCCTGCAGGCCCAGCTGTTTTTACCGTCACCGTCCTGGGTCAGCTACGCACCCCAGGCCCAGCTGCTGGGAAAGCCGGTCACCTACATACCCAGCCAGGTCGACGGCGGCTACCAGCTGAACCTGACTGCTCTGGACCGGATGATCCCCGACCCGTCGGTCAGCCAGAGCCTGCTGATCATCAACAGCCCCAACAATCCCACCGGGCAGATGCTGGATCGCGGCTTCCTGCTCGAACTGGCGGAGTTTTGCCGGGAACGCGGTTTGCTGGTGATCAGCGATGAGATCTACTTCCGGGTTGACCACGGCGATGAGCCCCACGTGTCCCTGGCGCGTTTCTACCCCGAGGGGACATTCGTCCTTGGCGGCCTCAGCAAGCACCTGTCCCTGGGCGGCTGGCGGTTTGGTGTGGCGCTGGTGCCGGATTCGGAACAGGGCATGGCCACCCTGGATGCCATGGAGATCATCGCCAGCGAAATCTGGTCGGCGGTGGCTGCACCGGTCCAACATGCGGCCATTACGGCCTACAGCGGTACACCCGAGATCGAGCAGTACATTGTCGACTGCAGCATCATCCACGGGCGCCGCACCCGTTTCCTGGCCGAGGAACTGGGGCGCATTGGCTTCACCTGCACCACACCCCATGGCGGCTTTTACCTGACGGCCAACTGCAACCGGTGGGCCGGTAAGCTGGCTTCCAGGGACGTCAACACATCGGCGGACCTGGCCATGTACCTGCTCGAGAACCACCACATTGCCAGCCTTCCCTGCGATGCCTTCGGCCTGCCGCCGGAGACCCTTTCCCTGCGGCTGGCCACCAGCTACCTGGACATGGAAACCGACCGCAAGGCCGAGACCCTGCTCAACCTTTACCGCGGCGGCATCAATCCGGATGCCTTCATGAACGAGGCGCACCACCCCAATACCCACGCCTGCCTGGCAGCCTTCAAACAGTTCGCAGATAGCCTCAAGCAGTAACAGCCGACCGAAATTTCACAGGCGACCTGCCAACATTGCGTTATGCCTGAATTGGAAGACGAAACCAATAGGCCCAAAAAGCGCCTGGATCCCAACTGGGTGTTGGCCCTGTGCGCGGTGGGCATCAGCTTCATGGCGCTGTGGGTGTCGCTGTACGAAGTCAGCATCATGCGCCAGGAAGAGCGCGCCCAGGTGTGGCCCTACCTGGACCTGTCCCTGTCGTACAGCGGGGACGGATTCGCCATCGTGGCCCGCAACAAAGGCACTGGGCCGGCGCTGGTGGGAAACATCAGCCTGGAGCTGAAAGAACGCGAGTATACGGACTGGCTGCCCCTGCTGGACGACGTGCTGGGATCGGATCACGGAGTTACCTACGCGACCCTGCGGGTATCGGACATCAGCGGCGAGGTGATGTCACCCGAAGAAGAACTCGACTTGTTCGCCCACCCGTGGACTCAACCCATCCGGCGGCTCTCTGAAATCATTCCCGAAGGCAAACTGAAAGCCTGCTACTGCTCCATCTACGACGAATGCTGGTCTGTCGTTGGAGACAAGAGAGCCGTGACTGAAAGCTGTCCGGGCGCACCGGTCAGCCAGCCCCGGTGATTCAGTTGCTCGCCATACTGGCGAGCTGCTCGCGCTGACGCGCCAAGTCCTTTGCCATGCGTGCCTTGTGGCTCCTGTAGTCCGGGTCGTCCCCAAGCAGCACGTCCAGCACAGGATATCGGGACATCATGCCGTGCCATCGATTGCCCTGGTCGAATGCCAGCTCCAGTGCTGCCACAGCCTCGTTTGCGTTACCTTCCATAGCCAGGAATATGGCATCGGCCTCCAGCAGCCAGGTCGATCCATAACCCTGCCCCCGGGCTGCCTTCAGTAATTCCCGTCCCAATCCAACCTGTTCCAACGCTTCTTCTGGACGGTCGGTTCGACTGTATAGCAGTGCCAGGTCCGCGTGGTGCCCAACCTTGGCGTAGGTATCCAGCCAATCGATGTCGACACGATCGAGGTTTTGCTCCGCCCGCTCATAGTTGCCATCGAGCAACCACATCTTCCCGGCCCCGGAACGTGAATAAGCCAGCCCCAGGCCGCTCTGCTGAGAAGCCATCACCTCCAATCCTTCGGCCAGGGTTGAGTAACCGTCTTTGCTGCTCGCCAGGAGAAAATTCAAATAGCCAATCGATGGATTTCGTGGTGCTGCGGCTTCAAACTGGCGGAGCCAGTAGAACGCCGATTCCTGGTTTCCCAGCAGGAACTCCAGTTCCACCAGGTCCTCCAGTACCAGGGGCGCGGTGGGATCAATCTCGTAACCCACGGTCAGCCAGCGATACGCCCCGACCAGGTCACCCTGTTCCTGCAGTGCTTCAGCGAGACGAATGGCAATGAAGGTGCTCGACGGGTTGGCCTCCCTGGCACTTAAAAGCGACTGCTCAGCCTCCTGGTTGCGCCCCATGGAAATCAAGGTGGCGCCGATATTCTCGGCGATAACGGGATGCAGCGGATCCACGGCCTCGGCCTGGCGGAAAAGCTCATGGGCGTCAGCAACCCGCCCCTGGGCGTGGTGGTAAAAATTCCCAAGCCACATGTAGGTCATGGAATAACCGGGATTCAGTTCCATGGCGCGGCGGGCGTGAAATTCAACTTTGTCCGGGTCGAACGATGTGGCACCCATTTCCGCCAGCGCCACCGAGGCGTGGGCTTCGGCCAGGTCCGGCGAGAGCTCCAGGGCCTTGCTGGCGTTTTGGAGCGCAAGGCTGTTGGCTTCCGCGGCGTCAAAGTCGCCGTACTGCCAGATCAGGACGTAGGCGTCGGCCAGGCCGGAATAGGCCCGGGCATAATCCGGCTGCAACTCGATCACCTGTTTGAACAACTCGATGGAGCGTTGCAGAGAGTCGCCACTGCGCTGGTGAAAGTAGTAGCGCCCGAGCAGATACAGGTCAAAGGCTTCAACGTTTTCGGTTTCGTGGGTTGCGATAGCCTGGCCAGAAGCACCAAGCAGCTCAACGCTCAGGGCGTCCGCGATGGCCTTGGCAATCTCGTCCTGAATGGCGAACACGTCATCCAATTCCCGGGTATAGGTCTCGGACCACAGGTGAGAATCGGTAGCCACCTCGATGATCTGGGCGGTAATCCGCACCTGGTTCCCGGATCGACGGACACTGCCTTCGACTACGTGCTGAACGTCCAGTGCCTGTGCCACCGTCGGGATGTCCACGTCTTTGCCTTTGAACGAGAATGCCGAGGTACGGGAAGCCACGCGCAGTCCGTCAACCTGGACAAGCACATTGAGCAGTTCTTCGGCGATTCCGTCAGAGAAATACTCGTTTTCTTCGTCCGAGCTCATGTTGACGAAAGGCAGTACCGCCACCGACTTTTCCCCATGGGTGTCAACGGCTGCAACTTGCTGCTCGGGAGCCTGGTTTGCGGCCTCGGGAAGAATCAACCGGTCTACCGCAACGACGGCGATCCCCACCAGTACCAGTGCAATGGTCATCAGGTTGAGACGCCGGCCAGTATGCCGGGTGATCGAGTCGTCGCGAACCACCTCGGACTCGCGTTTTACACCCTCAGGGGTCAGCTCGTAGACCCAGGAGAAAACCAGCACCAGGGGAAAGCCCAGCAGCAGAATGAACCCGACCAGGCGCAGGCTGAAGTCCGGCAGGCCCAGCAGCCCCGACAACACGTCAGCCACCTGCAAAACCAGCCAGGAGCTCACCGCGTACAGGATGGCCACGCGGATGACGTTGCGGCGTTTGAGTTCGTCGAAGAAATTCACGGCTGGTCATCCCGGACCCAGTGCCCACGAGCCCTCAGCAGGCGGTCCCGGGGCGGCGAGCGCCAGAATGCGGCATATTCAGGACTGGCCTCAAGCATTTCCGGGAGGCTTCGAAAATCATAGGGCCAGAGGTAGAACGGATATCCACGGCCGGGATCCATGGCCCTGACGGCTTTATCCCATAGTTTAAGATCAGTCAGGAAGGGAGCGGTATCCTTGAATCGCCCCTGGTTGGCCACAAACAGTTCCTGTGCTTTTTCCAGTTGACCCTCCGAAAGATGGATATAGGCTGCGATCAACACATCCCAATGGTCAAGCCATTCCCCCTGGAAGCGGTCTTTGATGCGTTCAATGGCGTCAAAGTCACCAATGCGGCCATAGGCACGAATGAGATAGCGAATCACAAATTGAAAGGTGGGATCGAGTTCAAGGGTTTTCTCATATGCTGCATAAGCCTCACCCAGGTTTCCGGCTGCCTCCTGGGAAAACCCCACGTTGAGGAAATGCACCGCCAGCAGGGGGTCCAGCTGGGCGGCGAGAATTTCGTAGCGAATTGAATCCTCCAGGCGGTTGACCACCAGCAGATAGTCTCCATACCAGTTGACCGCATCCACGGAGTTGGGGTTGATCTCCAGGGCCCGACGATACAGCCGATCTGCATCGTCCAGGCTGATGTTGAACATGTGCCAGGACGCCAGGGCCGTCAATGCAGCGACGTTGTTCGGGTCCAGGCTCAGGGAACGGTCGGCGAATTCCCGAATCAGCTGCAGGTCGTCCCCGTTCCATGCGTACCAGTTGTATCGAAGCAGCTGCGCCAGGGCCAGTTGACCCCAGGCTTCGGCGCTGTCCGGCGAGGACTCGGTCGCCTCTTTCAATGTCATGATGGATTGCTCAATACCCTCCCTGGACCGGTTGCCGAGCTCCGATCGCCCTTTGAGAATCAGGTCATAGGTATGCAGATCGGTCTTGACGGAGCTGGCCGTGGACAGCAGTTTGATTTTCAGGGCACCGGCAATAGCCGCGGCGATTTCGTCCTGCACCGCGAAGATGTCAGTGAGCTCGCGATCAAAAGTTTCCGACCACAGGTGCACATCGTCGTCCGCGGCAATCAACTGGGCCGTCACCCGCACCCGGTCGCCCGCCCGCCGAACCGAACCCTCCAGCACGTGGCTGGCACCGAGGCGGGATGCAATTTCCGGGATGGGCAAGGACTGTCCCTTGAAGCTGAAGGCAGATGACCGCGAAATCACCCGCAGGTCGCGGGCCTTGGCCAGCAGGTTCAGTACTTCCTCGGCCACGCCGTCGGCGAAATACTCGTTGCTGCTGTCGTCGCTGAGATTGGCAAACGGAAGTACCGCGACGGTTCGAACATCAGGCGTGTCGCCTTCGCGACTATCCATGGCGGCAACCGGCCGTGTATCTGCCGCGTCAGGCGTATCTTCCCGGGTCAGCTGCTGCCAGGCCACCAGGGCAATGGCCGCAAGTCCCACGGCAATGGTCACCAGGTTGAGTTTGTGACCGGTGTGAGAGGTGATGGACTGGTTCGGGTCAACGTCCCGCTCTCGCCGCAGTCCTTCGGGCGTCAGTTCGAACACCCAGGAAAACGCCAGCGCCAGGGGTAACCCCAGCAGCAGCAGGAACCCCACCATGCGCAGGGTCCAGTCCGGCAGGCTGAACAGTCCGGACAGCACATCCGCGACCTGCAGGATCAGCCAGGAACTGACCGCGTAGAACACGGCAACCCGTACCACGTTCCGCCGTTTGAGTTCAGACCAGAAGCTCATTGAGTCAACGCCACCCTGGCCGGAACCACCGACAGGAATCGATACATGGCAGCGGTATCGATGATGCGTCCCTGCTTCATCACCCAGTTGACCAACTCCATGTCGGCGATGTCCTGGTCGGGCCGGCCATCCACCAGGATCAGATCGGCCCGCTGACCCGGGGCGATCCGTCCGACCTGGTCGGAGACGCCCATGACCTCGGCACTGCCCAGGGTAGCCAGCCGCAGGATGTCCATGGGGTCAATGCCAGCCTGCTGGTAGTACTTGAGTTCCGCGTGCAGGGTGAAACCGGCCAGGCCGTCGGTGCCGGCAACAATGGGCACCCCCGCACTATGCAGAGCCTTGACCACTTCCAGTATCCGGTCGCCCGAAGCCGAGTAGCGCTCTGCCCAGCCCGCCGGAACATTCAGGCCTCCCTTGAGATTGCCGCGGTGCACCTGGGGCGGAAGGCGCCCTTTGGCGGACTGCAGCGACGGCGCCAGCTGACCACTTTCATGCATAAACAGGTTCATGAACACCGCAACTGTGGGATCCACCACGGTTCCGCGTTCCAGCAGCAGCCGCACGAATTCCTGGAATGGCGCCAGGGACGGATCCAGGTCAGCGCCGCGCTCTGCCACCTTGATGAACCGGTCAGGGTTACGGGTTTCGACGATGTCCTTGTAGAAATTGAGAAACACCATGTTGATGTGTTGGATTTCATCGAATCCGGCGCGCACCGCGTCCTCCGCCCACATGCCCGCCGGCACGTGCCCGCTGACCCGCAGTCCGGCTTCATGGGCCTGGGCCGCCATGGCGGGAACCAGCGCGGTGGGGGTCGAGCTGTAGATCTTGATCTGGTGATAGCCGTTGTCCGCATAGAACTGGATCCAACGGCTGGCGTCGTCGGCGTCCTCGACCAGCGCCCGGGTCGGTCCGGCAAATGGTCCGGCACCATCGATGATGCCGGCCTTGAACACGTGGGGTCCGATGCCGGTCTCGAACGCCTGAATGGCCTGGGTGAGCTGCTCGTGGTCATTGGCCAGATCCCTTACCGTCGTCACGCCCGCTGCCAGCTGCAGGGGGCCGTCCGCCAGGTCGATGTGGGTATGCATGTCCCACAGCCCCGGCATCAGTGACCGGCCCGCCGCGTCAACCGTTTCCACGTTCCCAGGACGAGGATCCGATGGCAACAGCAGGGACTGGATGACACCGTCGCGCACCACCACCCCGTTGGCCTGCAGGGTCCCGCCCCCCGCCACGTCCAGGATCCTGGCATTGTCGATCAGCACGGGACCATCGGGCAGGCGGGTCGCGGACTTCGTCAGTCCCGCGTATCGCGCCAGCCGGCGCTCCTTCTGAATGTCGCGCAACACAGGCACCAGCTCCTCGTGGCCTTCCCGCACCAGGGACAGCCAGCCGCTGATCAGCGCGAACATCCGTCCGTTCTGATCCAGCCATACCGGGTCAGGTTCGAAGCCCAGTCCGTGCAGCTCCACATGCCGCAGGCTCAGTCCGTCGTCGAAACCCCGGGTTTCCACCGCCTCCAGGCGCGCGCTGCCCACCGGAAAAAGGTCCAACTGTCCCGCGGGTGACCGGTCCAGGGCATTGACCAGCAGCTCGATTTCACCGGGCGGCCCGTCCAGTGTCAGGTAGAATCCTGGCCGGTCCGTTGAACCGCTGTCGGCTCCGCTGGACCAGTGACGCAGACCGCCGTTCAGTCTCAGGGTTTCCGCTACCGGCGCCTTGAAGTAATCCACGCCGGTCACGTCGATCTGGACTGGAAGACCCGACTCGTCAAGCACATAGTCGGCAGCAATATCCGGACCCCGTCCGCGGTCATTGAACTGGAAACTGATTCTTGCGCTGGAGGGCAATGAACGCTGGATGACCATGCTGCCCGCGGCGTTACCGGCCAGGTAAACCCCATAGCGGGTTTCATCGGCCCCAGCTGTAGTCGACAGCACCAGCGCCGCTGTCAAGAACAATGAAAGCTTCACCTGCTCTTACCCCTGTTGTGTTGTTTTGGGGGAGACCCCTGCCGCCAACCCCTCAGCGGCAGCGCACGATTGTACCGGTTCCCGGGGGGACGGGTGTGAAAAAAGCCCGGTTGACTGGGAAATCAGGCCTGATCGTACGCCTGTTTCAGCCACTCCTTGAGTTCTGAATCGATTTCGATGGCATCTTCCAGGCGGACCCGGTGGGACACCATGGCGTTGAAGCTGCCGGAAGGTTCGAGCCGCTCGGTGGATTCCTCGCCCGGAAGGTTCAGGCCCAGATCGGCGCGACTGCGGGTTGATGGCTGCAGCAGGGCGAACTGCTTGTTGCGGCGGAAACTGACGTACGTTTTCTTGGGCGAGATCTCCACGTCATCACCCAACCGCTCCATTACCCCTACCAGGGTGTCGTAAATGGGCCGCAGTCCCGACTTGGGGCCCGCGTACTGCGCATCTACCAGTTCCTCTGGTGACTTCTGTCCGTCGCCGGTGATCTTCAGGAATTCTGAGGCCAGCAGGTTGGCGTAGCCATGAGTCACGCCATGATCCTGCTTCAGGTGGCCGACGATTTCACCGTGCTTGTGCAGGCCTGATTTTTCAATGACCCGCAGCCATTCATCCAGGTCCTTGCCGGTTTTCTCCGGCAGGTTTTCCACCATTTTTTTGAGCTGCTCTTCCGGAGACGACATGGCTCCTCTACCCTCCTCCACCAGAGTTACCGAAAAAGTCTTGGTAAGTTGATTTTAACCGCTGGCGATGACAGGGCAAGCCGGTGCCAGACCGCCCGCACATTGCCGGGTTCAAACCGCCATGGCCTGTGCCGGCAAACAGTTGGTCATGCTACCCGTGGAATCGGCCAACACAACTGGAGAAACTCGTAAGATGAACCTGAACCAGATCACCCTTCCCGCAATAGACGTGGCTGTATCAGCAGCGTTCTACCGCCGCATGGGCTTCCGCCAGATCGTCGACGGCGCGCCCGGCTACGCCCGATTCGAATGCCAGGATGGGGGCAGTACCTTTTCCCTGCACCAGGTGTCGAAGACAGCCGATCGTGGCTGGACCGTATATTTTGAGTGCGAGGACCTGGACGCCACCGTGGTCAGACTCGAAAACCTGGGATTCCGATTCAAGCAGGAACCCAGAGACGAACCCTGGCTGTGGCGGGAAGCCCGCCTGGAGGATCCCTCGGGTAACGAAGTTTGTCTGTATCACGCCGGAGAAAACCGGCGGTTCCCGCCGTGGAGGCTGGCCGCACAGCCAGCGGACTGAGCTAATCTTCTTCGTCAGCCCCGTCGGCCACGAACGCCACGGCCTCGGGTTTTATTTTTTCGACCCGTTCGATGACGTCTCGCGCCAACAGCAGGTAGCGACCGCGGAAACTGACGATACCCAGTTGGCCCTGGTTGACCTGCTTCAACTGTTCGCCGGTCACGTAGACCTTGCGGATCTTCCCGGCAAACTCGAAATACCGTTCCTGGTCAGCATCGGCGTCGTTCCGGGCCGCGGGCTCAATGATCGCCTTGAGCTGTTCATTGAGTTTGCGGCGCCGCTCGTTCTCCGCCTTCTTGCGCCGCGCGGTTTCCTCGGACTGCTTTTTTTCCAGCCGATCCCGCTGGGCGTAGGCCTGGGCCAGGCTGGGTTCACCACCCGTCGCATTCGGCGGACGTCCGCTGTTGCCGGACTTGGTACGTTTGCGCCCGGGCTTTTTCTTGCGGGCCGGCTTTGATTTGGCCAGCCCCAGTTTCAGCAACTGGTCCTGCAGTGAATCTGCCATGGCTTACTCGTCCACGTCGTCTGCGTCCAGTTGCCCGGTCATGCGTCGGCGAATATGGGACCAGGACATACCCACGGCCAGGATGGTGGAACTGATCACTATGGTCAGCCAGCCCACGACGTCCGCAGCGCCCAGGTCCAGCCAGCCCATGTCCACCAGCAGCCACACCAGTCCGCCCAGCAGGGCCAGTACCAGAGTGATTCCCAGCCAGCCGATACTGCGCCAGGTGGCCCGCAGGTAGATGATCGCTCCGATGAGCAACACCACTCCCCCAATAAACTTGAGCGGCAGCATCTCACTGCCACTCTCGGCCAGCCAGTGATAGTAGGAATACCCCGTGGGATTAAATATCAGGCCCACCAGCAACAGCGCAAACAGCCAGCGCAGCCCAAAACTCACGGGACCAAAGTTCTTTCGATTGTCCATTCTTCCTGCCTAGTTGAGGGGGCGCTGACGGCGGTCCAGGCCATCACGTCCCCCGGCAATGCTATTGAAACGTTGCAGTCGCGGCCATTGCAAGCCCCTTGCCGCAGGAAGTGCAAAGATTTATGCCACCGTCCGATGGCGTCTGCCGTGACCCGGCGGCGATTGGCCGACGCCGGGATTTCGGCTATCGTGATCTGGATGAGCAGCCCGCCCCGGATCCCCCTCCGCCGCAAATTCACCGGCGAATTGCCCTGCTGGAACAAGCGGGCGACGGCGGAAATCGCCTGATCACCCGGTGGCAGTCACTGCGACACAAAACCGGGAAACGATTTGGACGGGCGGGTTTATCGCCATCGGACTGGTTCTCCTCCTGTCGCTCCTGGTTCAGCCTTCCCTGGACACGACGGCTCCGAGCCTCAGCCATATTCACCAGGTGCTGCAGCGTGGAACGCTCAGGGTGGTGACGGTCAACAGCCCGGTCACCTACTACCAGGAACACGAGCAGTATGCCGGCTTCGAATTTGAGCTGGCCTCCCAGTTCGCCAGCTACCTGGGCGTCAGCGCGGAGTTCCAGGCGGTGGCATCTTTCGCTGAATTGTTTGATGCGGTGTCATCCGGACAGGCTGATCTGGCAGCCGCCAGCGTTACCGTCACGGAGGGGCGCCGGCAGCAGCTTCGGTTCGGTCGGCCCTACCTGGAAGCCACCCAGTTCGTGGTGTATCGGGCCGGATCCAGCAAGCCGCGCAGCCTGACCGACCTGGTCGGACGTGACATCGCCGTGGTCCGGGCCTCCAGTTACGCGGAGACTCTGGATCAGCTGGGTCGAAACCTCGCCGGCCTACACTGGCAGGAAACTGAAGGCGACATAGAACAGTTGTTCTACGCAGTGGAACAGGGTGAGCTCGACCTGACCGTTGCAGACTCAACGGTGCTGGACATCCATCAGCGCTTTTTCCCGAACCTCAGACGGGCGATCGCCCTGACGGAATCCCAACCGGTAGCCTGGGCGTTTTCAAGCAACCGGGACAATTCACTGCAGATGGCTTCGGAAGAGTTTATCGGGGCCGCCCAGGCCAATGGGGTTCTTGACGACATCAAGCAGCGGTACCACTCCCACATTCCATACTTCGACCAGATCAACACCCACTACCTGCTGCGGCACATCAACTCCAGGCTGCCCACGTTGACGCCGTTATTCCAGGAGGCCGCTGAACAGACCGGCTTCGACTGGCGCCTGCTCGCCGCCATTGGCTACCAGGAGTCCCTGTGGGACGAACAAGCCGTGTCGCCGACCGGCGTCAGGGGCATCATGATGCTGACCAATGCCACCGCCAGCATGATGGGGGTATCCGACCGGGCCGACCCCAGACAGAGCATCCTTGGCGGAGCGGCTTACCTGCGCCGGGTCAAGCGCAAGGTGCCGGTCCGAATCCAGGAGCCAGACCGAACCTGGCTCGCCCTGGCCGCGTATAACATCGGCTTTGCTCATCTGGAGGATGCCAGAATCCTGACCCAGCGCGCCGGCAAAAACCCGGATCGATGGTCGGACGTGGCCGAGCACCTGCCGCTTTTGAACCAGCGGGAATGGTACAGGCAGACTCGATATGGCTACTCCCGCGGCCGCGAGGCGGTGCGCTATGTCCGCAACATTCGCAGCTTTTACGACATCCTGATCTGGGTCACGTCGCGCGAGCCACGGCCGCCGAGCATCTCCACGGCCCCCTGAACTCCCGGGTTTCCATACCGTCCGGTGTAAACGACCTGACGGGCACCGTTTTTTGAATCACACTCTGATTGAAGTTAGGTACGTAACAACCTGAAAAGCTTATTAGTTTTTGTTGTGCTCGCCGGGTCGTGATATGATCCGATCATTCTGGGGATCACCTTCGGCGGTCTCCGGGATTCAAATCAACAAGCACGGTGTAGAATGGCACAACGCTGGCCCTCCGGGTCAGCACCATCGAAAGGGGAGATGGAGCCTGCATGATCGAATTCGGGCACGGAACGCACGTCGGATTGCGGCGGGACCACAACGAAGACACTTACTGCGCCGAGCCGCAGATGGGTCTGTGGCTGGTCGCTGACGGCATGGGCGGCCATGAGCTGGGCGAAGTCGCCAGCGCCATCGCCCGGGACACCGTTGTGCGCGAAGTCGACGCCGGAACGCCCTTGCAGGACGCTATCAGGGTCGCTGCCCAGCGCATCGTCGATCAGTCCAGGAAACGTCAGAGCGCCATGCCCATGGGCACGACCATGGTTGCCGCCACCCTGCAGGACGGGTCTTACGAAGTGGCCTGGGTGGGCGACAGCCGGGTTTACCACTGGAACGGATCGCTCAAACAGCTCACCAGCGACCACTCCTACGTCCAGGAACTGGTTGACCAGGGCGCCATCAGCGCGGAGCAGGCCAAAACCCATCCCCATCGCAACGTGGTCACCCAGGCCCTGGGTGTGACCGAGCCCGAATCCCTCCGGGTGGATGCCGTATCGGGGTCCCTCGGTACCGGCGAAATGCTGCTGCTGTGCAGCGACGGGCTGACCGAAGAAGTGGACGACGACTACATCTCCTACGTGCTTTCCCGCGGCATGGATATCCAGGAAAGCGTGGACCACCTCATTCTGGCCGCGCTGGATCACGGCGGCTCGGACAACGTCACCGTTGTTCTGGTGAGCGAGTCAAACTAAGGATCTCGATCCGGCCCGGGTCAACCGCGTCTTCCAGCTGTACGGAGACTGTGTCACTCCGTGAAATCCCCTAAGCCATCTGGCCGCGGAAAGCGCACAATAAGCTGCTCAATACGTGCAACGTCAAAACTGGAGACCATCATGAAAATCCTGATTCAACTGCTGGCCATTACGGCGCTCGCCGCTACCCTCTGGGCCTGTTCCAGCGATGAGGCCGAAAAGTCCGCCGAAAAAGCCGCCGAGGTTGTGGAAGATGTTGCCCAGGACGCCGCCAGCAAGGCCGGCGACATGGCCGATCAGGCCGCGGATATGGCGTCTGATGCCGTGGATGCGGCCAAAGAGGCCGGCGAAGACGCCATGGACACCGCCATGCAAATGGGCAGCGATGCCGTGGACGCTGCGACGGAAATGGGCGACGACGCGGTGCAGATGGCAAAGGAGAAGGGCGGAGAAGCGCTGGAAGCGGCCGGTGAAAAACTCAAGGAAACCGGCGAGGAACTGCAGGAAGAAGCCAAGAAGAAAGCCAAGGACGCAGGCGACAGCTAAGTCCGCCTCGCCTACCCTGCGGCGGCACATGGAGGTGCCGTCAATGGTCTCCCGATTACGGACCCTCGGTCATCTGCTGCTGCAATTCGATCAGCTTCGGATGATCCGGCCGCGCCTGCAGCCCCCGGTCAATCATTTTGCGCGCCAGATCCAGCTTGCCGCGCTTGATATTGGTCTCGGCCGCGTTGGCCCAGAGATTGGCAATCTGGCCCAGGCGCCCTTCAGCGTGGCTGTTGCCCGGGTCAATCTCCAGCACCCTCAGGTACAGCTCCATGGCGTTCTTGCCGGGCGGATGGCTGAACACATTGGCATCGAAATATTGATCCGCCTGCCGTACCAGGTCCGCCAACCCCGCTGCTGACGCCACTGACGGCGTATCCTGTTGAGGCTCAGCGGAGGGATCGGCAGTGTCGCCCGAGTCTGCGGCAGTGGCCAGCGGGCAACCGGCAGCTCTCGGTTCACGCAGCAGGTTGCCACCCTGCTCCCGGACCTGTTCAATCATGTAGGCAATGCCCGAGTCATCCGGAAACTCGACACACGACGCCATAGCCAGATCGTAAGCCGCCTGCAGCTCACCCTTTGCGAACTCCACCGCGATGGCTTCCTCCAGGCGGTTGGACAGTTCCCGCAGGGCCAGGCGCGCCGCGTCGTTGTCAGGATCCTCGGCCAGCACCGACTTGTACAGCTCCAGTGCATTGTCTCCCGGAGGCGCAATCAGACGGCCCTGTTCCACCAGCGCGGCGGCGTCATTCATCCACTGATCGATCGGGCTTTCTTCCTCGGGGGGATCCTGGGGCCGTTCGCCAGGCCCAGGCTGCACCAGGGTGCCCCCGGGTCCTGACGGTTCGGGTTCTTCGTTGTCGTCCGTGGTGCCTGTTCCCATGTACATAACAACCCCGACAACCACTGCCAGCAGTGCCGTTCCGCCAACTGCAAATGGCATGATGGAGCGGCCCGCGCGCTCCTGGGTGGGCTGGTCGGCCTGACTGCTGCCGGTGGCCGCCTCCGCACGTTCAATCCGGCGACGGGTGGTCTGCCTTGCCGGACTGACCTGCCCCGTAGTGGCCTCCAGATCGTCCAGGAATTCATCCGCCTGGGCGTACCGATGCTCCCGGTCTTTTTCCATCAGCTTTTCGATCAGCTGCTGGTAGACCTGGAACTCCGAAGGCAGCTGCGGCAGGGGATCGTTGATCTGCATCAGCGCCACGGAGAACGGATCCTCGGCGTCGAACGGCGGCTTACCGGTCAGCATCTCGTAGAACACCACACCCAGACTGTAGAGGTCGGTCCGGTGATCGACCTTCTCACCTTTTGCCTGCTCCGGGCTCATGTAGTGAGGCGTGCCTATGGCAGTCCCCAGCTTGGTCGCTCCCGTGTTTGAATCCACCGCCTTGGCGATTCCGAAATCGCCCAGTACACAATCGCCGTTGGCGCGGAACAGGAGATTGCCGGGTTTGACATCGCGGTGGACAAACCCCTTGGAGTGGGCGTACTGCAGCCCCTGGGCCACGTCGCTGATGATGTGGACGATGTCCTCGGTGGTCATCCCCTCAGCCATCCTGTCCCGCACCGTGCCGCCGGGAAGGAATTCGCTGGCCATGTAATAGTGGTTGTCGTGGACGCCGATGTCATACACGGTCAGAAGGTTGAGGTGGTTCAGCTGGGCCGCGATGCGTCCTTCCTTGAGGAAGCGCTTGCAGTAGGTCTCATCCACTGCCAGGCCAGGCGTCATCACCTTCAGCGCCACCTGGCGATGCAGATTCTGCTGCACGGCCAGGTACACCGTGGCCATACCGCCCGAACCCAGCTCTTTCTCGATCTCGTAACCGGGAATTTCCACTCAATCCCTCTTCGTTGACACGTTGAAGCCGCGACCAATGGCCGCGGCCCCTATCATACATCGAATTGTCCCGGGCTCCCGGCGCGGCAGCACCGGGACCGACCGGCCTGCGCCTGTCAGGGCGCTGACATCTTCAGCCGATTCAGCGCCTCGACAAACCGACTCTGCCGGTAGCCGTCCTCGTCCTTGGTGGCCTCGAACAACCCCTCGGCCCGGGAACGCATGCCCTCGGCCTCATCAGCGCTCAGGACGCCGTTGTTTTCAAAAGCCAGGATCACCGCGTCTACTGCCATGGACGCCTGCTCAGCGGCAGCGTAATCCCGGTATTGACCCCGCTCGCCGTCGGCAAGAATGCTGGCCATGATCTTTTCCAGCATGCCCCGGTCAAACTCGGCGGCATTGGCGCGTGCAATAGCGCTTTGCAGCGTCGCCATAACCGCCCGCGCGGCCTGCACCGTCTCATTGCGCCCGCGGGTTGTCGAAACGTGCAGGTCACGAACCTGCCCCGCCAGCTTCTCGCCGGCGGCGCCATCGATTGCAGCGAGCACGTGACGGAACATCAGCAGGCTGGCGTCATTGTATCGAACCACGCCCGGGCCCAGACCAGTGCCGCGACGGGGAACCCACTGGTTGCCAAACATGGATCGGTGGCAGGCATGGCAATCGAATAACACCAGTTCCGGAAAAATTCCGTCCCAGCCGGCGCTGTCGTCCAGCAGTGTTTCCAGCTGGGTGCTGGCGGATACGCCCTGGCCCACAGCCCAGTCCCGGGCACCGTTGGGTTCTCCCTTGCGCTGAACGTAATCCTCGTCCACTTCGAAATGCGGGTACAGCCAGGTGAAGGTGTCCAGTTCAAACGACAGCCGCGGATGGCCGGCACCCATGATGCGGTGGGTGATCATCTGGTTTTTGTTGCCCAGGTGGCAGGACAGACACAGTTCGGCCCGGCGCGCTGGATCCTCGGTGGCGTACAGGCCGGCCGCCAGGTTGTCGGCGTGGCTGGCCTGGCCCGACGCATGGGACGACAGGTAGCGTTCCGATCCGCCGTGGCAGGCTTCGCAGCCCACCCCGTCGGCCATGTCAAATTTTTCGCCACGGGCGCTGGCGGGAACGTTGTCGCCATGGCAGTCCAGGCACATATCGGCTTCGTGGGCACTTTTCAGACCCAGGTTGCGGGCGATGCGCTTAGACTGGTCATTCAGCAGGATCTGGTAAGCCTCGGCGTGAGGGTCCTGGCTTTGCCACAGGGCGAACTCGTTTTGCATGACGTTTGAGTCAGCGAATGCTGAAGTGGAACCGTGGCAGGTGCTGCTGGCGCAGCTGGCCACACCCAGGTGTTTGTCCTTCCCTTCGATAGGCAGTGCGGTTTGCGCCTGCACCAGTCCCGAAACGAAAAAAACCCCGAAAACAACGTCGAGTCGTCTCATACCCATTCCCCTTTCACGCCATCAGGGCGCTTAGCCCCTGCGTCCCCCTGCCCAGGGCAACGCTATCAGTTCATTAGTATGCCACAATCCGGCAATCTGTCTTCTGCCGACGCGGCGCCTTGATCCACGCTGAAACGGGCGTGTCCGGTCAGGACTCCCACGAGCAATCCAGCTGCCCCCGCACTGCCGGTTTTGGGGCAGAGCGTCGTCTTTTCCCGCTGCAGTATTTGCACCATTTAGGGTAAACTGCGCGGCTCAATGGCCGATCATAAAGGGGACGCGGCAGGGGCGCTGCCGTAGTGACCATCACAGGGGCAAACCAAAGTGCAAAAATCCATTCATTTCCTACTGGCTGCGGCGACACTGATGCTGCCATCGGTTTCCATGGCGGCGGGTGCCGGCGAGCTGTCGCTGGTCAACCACTGGGTCGGATATGCGGCCATCGCGGCGTTTGTGCTGGCTTACAGCCTGGTAATCGCTGAAGAATTCACCCATCTGCGCAAATCGAAACCCGTCATGCTGGGCGCCGGCGTCATCTGGGTCATCATCGCCATTGAATACACCCAGAACGGCCTGCCCACCGCTGCCGAACATGCCATCGAAGTCTTCCTGGTGGAATTTGGCGAACTGTTCCTGTTCCTGCTGGCGGCGATGACCTACGTCAACGCGATGAGTGAGCGAAATATCTTCGAAGCCCTGCGGTCCTGGCTGGTCAGTCGCGGGTTTTCGTTCCGCAAGCTGTTCTGGATTACCGGTATCCTGAGCTTTTTCCTGTCGCCCATCATCGACAACCTGACCACGGCCCTGGTGATGTGTGCGGTGGTGATGGCGGTTGGCAAGGGTAATCTCAGGTTTGTCTCCATCGGCTGCGTCAACATCGTGGTGGCCGCCAACGCCGGCGGTGCTTTCAGCCCGTTCGGAGACATCACCACGCTGATGGTCTGGCAGGCGGGCATCGTGGATTTCTGGAGCTTCTTCATCCTGTTCATCCCATCGGCCGTCAACTACGTTGTGCCCGCCGCGATGATGCACTTTGCGGTACCCGACGAAACACCGGAAGTCTCGGGCGGCGCCATCGCCATGAAGCGCGGCGCCAAGCGCATCATGTTCCTGTTCGTGTGCACCATTGCGACCGCAGTCAGCTTTCACAATTTCCTGCACCTGCCGCCGTTCCTGGGCATGATGACGGGCCTGGCTTACCTCAAGTTCTTCGGCTACTACCTGAAGAAAACCCATATTGTCACGGTCAACGACAGCGCCAACTACGGCCAGGCGGGTGACGTAGCGGCCTTTGACAGCTTCCGCCACGTGGCCCGTGCGGAGTGGGACACCCTGCTGTTTTTCTTTGGCGTGATCATGTGCGTCGGCGGGCTGGGCTTCATCGGCTACCTCGAGCTGGCGTCCCAGTTCATGTACGTGGACCTGGGCGCCACCTGGGCCAACGTCCTGGTGGGGATACTCTCCGCCATCGTGGACAACATTCCGGTCATGGTGGCGGTGCTGCAGATGGGTCCGTCCATGGACATGGGGCAATGGCTGCTGGTGACGCTGACGGCGGGCGTGGGCGGCAGCATGCTGTCCATCGGTTCAGCCGCCGGCGTGGCCCTGATGGGCCAGGCCCGGGGTGCTTATACCTTCTTTGGTCACCTCAAGTGGACCCCGGCTATTGCCGTGGGTTACGCGGTCAGCATCGTGGTTCACCTCTGGCTGAACGCATCGCTGTTCGACGGCGTACCCCTGGCCACGGGTTAAGCCTCGACCGGTTCCTCCATGGCGAGCCACCGGCAGCCGTCGGTGGCGGTGTTTTCGAGTTCCTGCAGACGGGCCTGATGGTCCGCCAGCTCCTGCCCGGCGGTCTGCCTGACCCGTATCGGCGGACGTTCCCGCGGCGCCTCGCTGTCCGCCTGCTCTTCCACTCTTGAGGCAATCTTCAGGCTCAGGGCCGTCTGGCCCCCGGTCATGGCCAGGTAAACCTCAGCCAGGATCTGGGCATCCAGCAGTGCCCCGTGCAGGGTTCGGCGGGTATTGTCCACGTCGTAGCGTTTGCACAGCGCGTCCAGGGAGTTGCGCATTCCCGGGTGCATCTGCCGGGCAAGCTCCAGGCTGTCCAGGCAGGTGCAGTAGTCAGCCATGCGGCCGTAACCGCCGGGCAGCAGCGCCAGCTCATGATCCAGGAAGCCCAGGTCGAACGGCGCATTGTGAATCACCAGTTCGGAATCCCGCACAAAGTCGATCAGCTCGTCCACCACTTCGACGAACCGGGGCTTGTCCTTGAGAAAATCGTTGCTCAGGCCGTGCACCTCCAGTGCACCCTGCTCAACCTGGCGCTGGGGATTCAGGTAGCAGTGAAGCTGCCGCCCGGTGGGCCGCCGGTCATTCAGCTCAATGGCGCCAATCTCGATGATTCGATGTCCTTCTGACGGTTCCAGCCCGGTGGTCTCGGTATCCAGAACAACCTGTCTCATGAGGGTATAGCGCTCCTGGCCAGTTCATCGGCGATGTCGTTTTCGGGATGTCCGCTGTGGCCCTTGACCCAGTGCCAGCGGACTTTATGCCGGGACACCGCGCGGTCGAGTTTTTCCCACAGGTCCTGGTTCTTGACCGGCTTCTTGGCGGCGGTTCGCCAGCCGTTGGCTTTCCAGTTCTTGATCCACTGGGTAATACCCTGTTGGACGTAGGTGGAATCGGTGTATAGATCCACCTCACAGGACCGCTTCAGCGCGTTAAGGGCTTCAATGACGGCCCGCAATTCCATCCGGTTGTTGGTGGTGTCCTTCTCACCGCCGGAAAGAGATTTTTCCCGACGTCCGGCGCGCAGCAGAGCGCCCCATCCGCCCGGCCCCGGGTTACCGCTGCAGGCGCCATCGGTATAAATGCTGACTTTGGCCATACCGGTCAGGACCGATCGCTGGAACTGCGCCTTTCGGCGAAAGTACTGGTCGGGCTGACCTGTCGACCATTCAATCGGGTCAGGCCAAGCCGGCGCAGGTGGACGATTCTGGCGGGCCGGCTGGACTTGCGGGCCACCAGCAGGTAGCTGTGGCCCATGTGCCCAAGCCAGGTCATACCGGTCCAGCGCCGGCTGAGCTTGGTCAGATACCGCGTGGTCCTCCCGCCGTCGGGACCGATGGGCCGTACCAGCAGGGTCTTCAGGTCGAACGCCTTGAACCGCTCCACCAGCTTGCGGGGTCCCACGGGATTGAGACCGCAGGCCCGTGCCGCATCACCGCGGCGCCAGGGATTAAAGCCGACAATGACGGCAATGCCCTCCGGTTGAAGTACCCGGTGCAGCTCAGACAAAACATCGTAGCTGGAGCCGTGCAGTTCGTGCACGTGATGCATCACCACCAGCGCCAGGCCTTCGTTGATGACGGGCAGGTCGAACAGGTGACCCAGCCAGGGGCCGCGGGCGGTACCACTGGGCGCCACGGTAAGCCGGTGGCGACTGATGGTCTGTGCGGTGGCCAGCAGCGGGGGCGTTTCTTCCCAGGCGTTCAACTCCAGCGCATGGTAGCCAAACACGTTGGCGGCGACGGAGTGGATCTCGCGCACCTCGGCCGTGAGCAGCGCCGGGTCTGGAAAGGTCGAAGTCTGTCCGTCGACTTGGGGTCTCACGGGCTTGTGTCTTCCGTGGCTGGTACTGGTCGATTGTAGTGGGATTGACCGTGCTTTTCATCCACCGGAACATCCAGTATTCTCGGGCGCGTCGAGAACCCGGCCGTCGGGTTCATTGTTCAATCAGAGCCGCCCGGGCCGGCAGGTATGCCCCGCCTTCAGAGGTTCATCAACGGATAAACACATGGGATTCCTGCAGGGAAAAAAAGCACTGATCGTAGGCGTTGCCAGCCCTCGCTCCATTGCCTGGGGCATCGCCGAGGCCATGCATCGACAAGGTGCCGAACTGGCATTTACCTACCAGACCGAAAAGCTCAAGTCCCGGGTGGACAAGATCGCCGACCAGTGCGGCTCCAGCATCGTGCTGCCGCTGGACGTGGCCAGCGACGACCAGATCGATGCCGTGTTCGACAACCTCGGGAACAGCTGGGGTGCGCTGGACATTGTGGTCCATGCCGTGGGTTTTGCCCCCCGGGAGCAATTGGAAGGGACTTTCGCCGACGCGGTGACCCGGGAAGGCTTCCAGATCGCCCACGATATCAGTGCCTACAGTTTCGCGGCGCTGGCCAAAGGCGCCCGACCGCTGATGGCGAATCGTAACGGTGCACTGCTGACACTGAGCTACCTGGGTGCATTGCGTGCCCTGCCCCACTACAACGTCATGGGACTGGCCAAGGCCAGCCTGGAGGCCTGCGTGCGCTACCTGGCCCAGAGCCTGGGGCCGGAGGGCATTCGCGTCAACGGCATCTCGGCGGGTCCCATCAAGACCCTGGCGGCTGCCGGCATCTCCAACTTCCGGTCGATACTGGACCAGGTCTCCCGGCAGACCCCCCTGAGGCGCACCATCACGGCGGAAGAAGTGGGAAACGTGGCCGCGTTTCTCTGTTCTGACCTGGCCTCGGGTGTCACCGGCGAAATCACCTACGTGGACGCCGGCTACAACATCCTCGGCATGGCAGGCATGGAAGGACAGGATTAGGACTGGGACCAGGCCGACCGCCGGCCGGCCAGGTCCAGCTAGAACTGGATGCGGTCTTCCAGCACCACGATGTCAGCGGCTTCGCGAAGGGTCTGGTTGAGGCCCGCGACCTCGGCTGAGGCAAAGCCACGATTCAGACGGTTACTGAGCATGTCACCGCCGTCGGCCACGGCAGGCGCGTCGCTGGCGCTGTAGAGCCACAACACCGCGTAGCGGTTGCCGCCGAAAGGAATCACTTCACTGACGGGGTCTTCCTCCGGTTTGGGCAGTGTGAATACCTCCCGGGTCAGCCCCCGGTCAACACCCTCCAGGGTGCCGTTGCGGGTCGCGTCACGTGCCTGAGTTACTTCCCGTTCGGTGGCCTCACCTACCGCATCCAGACCGCCTTCCGTGCGGGTGCGGGCCAGCAGCTCCTCGGCGGCTGCCTCGGCCAGCTTCCGAGCCTTCTGCTGAACCAGGGAACTGTTAATCTGCTCACGCACATCCTCCAGGGGTTTGAGGGATGCCAGGATGTGTTCCCGCACCCTCAGGACGACAACCCGGTTTTCCGCCAGCACCAGCGGATCGCTGTTGGTCCCTTCCAGCTTCACCTGGTCGGAGAAAGCAGCTTCGATGACCTGCCGCTCCCGCGCAATGTCCGGCCCACCGCCGGCACCAAAAGCCTCGGACACCTGGATTTCCAGGCCCAGGGCGTCAGCCGCCGGCTCCAGGCTGCCCGGATCTTCGTAGCTCAGATCGTAGAGGCGGTCCTGGAGGTCCAGGAACCGGCGCTCCACCTCGGCTTCCAGGTATTCGGCCAGCAGCTCTTCACGGGCCTCCTGGTAGCTCTTGCCGCGGCTTTCCTCCACCTCGCGCAGCCAGATGACGTGCACGCCGAAGGGCGTGAACACGGGATCCGAGAAGGTCCCGGGCTCCATGGCGAACAGCGCTTCTTCAAAGGCCGGCACCATGACATCCTTTTCGATCCAGTCCAGGTCCCCGCCCAGGTCGCGGGAACCAACGTCGTCTGAGTTCTCCCGGGCCAGCTGTTCGAATGGCTCACCCGCCCGCGCCCGCTCCACCAGACCGGCGGCCCGCTCCTCTGCCGCTTTCATGGTGCTGGCATCGGAGTTTTCCGGTACTTCGATCAGGATGTGCGACGCCAGCCGCCGCTCGGGCAGCACGAAGCGCATCTTCTGTTCCTCGTAGCGCTGTTCCAGCGAGCCCTCGCTGACTTCCACCTCCTGGTCCAGACCGTCGTCGGTCAGTTCCAGGTATTCCACGATGACCTGCTCTGGCGACATGTAGCTGGCTTCGTTGTCTTCGTACTGGGTGACAATTTCTTCTTCGCTGACCTCGACCTCATCGGAGAACTCGTCGGCGGAGACGGAGAAATAGGCAAAGGACCGCTGCTGGTTTTCCAGGCGATTCAGCCGGGCTACTTCCCCAGGCAGCGAGAAGCCGGTGCTGTTGATGGTGGAAGCCATTTCCTGAACCAGCAAATCTTCACGCAGGCGATCTTCGAACATGGCGGGCGTCATGCCCTGCTGGGACAGCAGGTTCAGGTAGACATCGCTGTTGAAAACGCCGTTGACCTTGAAGGCATCGATGGAGTCGATTTCGCGCGCCAGTCTCCCGGCGGTCACGGCAAGCCCCGCGTCCTCGGCCGCCTGCAGCACGATCTCGGTGTTGATCATCTGGTCCAGGAACTGGCGGCGGATCATGGGCTGATCGAAGTAGGCGCCGTCAAAGGCATTGCCAAACTGCTGCTGCATCTGGCGGCGATAGTTGCTGAAACCCTGCTGGAAGTCCTGCAGCGCAATCTCTTCGCCGTTGACCGTGGCCACCGCTTCGTTGGGCGAGGTGGTGAAGTAATCCTGGATGCCCCAGGACGCGAAAATGATCGAAATGACCGCGATGATGAACATGGAAAGCATTCCAGAGGCGCGATCTCGTATGGCTTGCAGCATGGTCTTTAACTATCCGGGGTTCTGGATTACTGGAATAAGATTGTCAGACGTCACTAATGTTCCCGCCGGGGCGGGAAAATTAAAGGGCGCCGATGGCGCCCTTTAAAATATGGCGGAGTGGACGGGACTCGAACCCGCGACCCCCGGCGTGACAGGCCGGTATTCTAACCAACTGAACTACCACTCCGTTGTTTTTGGTGGGTGCTGCAGGGCTCGAACCTGCGACCCTCGCCTTGTAAGGGCGATGCTCTCCCAGCTGAGCTAAGCACCCCCCGGAAAAGGCGCGCTAGTTTACGGCATCCTTGAGGCCTTTACCAGCCTTGAATGAAGGGACTTTTGAAGCCTTGATCTTGATGGTCTCGCCGGTGCGCGGATTGCGGCCGGTACGAGCAGCGCGCTTCTTCACGTTGAAAGTTCCGAATCCAACCAGCGACACGGAATCCCCTTTTTTCAGTGCGCCTGTAATGGCATCAATGACGCCGTCAACCGCGTCACTGGCATCGCTCTTGCTCAGGTCTGCCGCTTTGGCAACTGCTTCAACGAGCTCTGATTTGTTCATATTAACTTTTCCTCGTGCGGTGGCACCGCCTTTAATGATTAATTTCAGAGGAAGATCACTTCCCCACCCTGTGGAGCCTGCTCCAGGCAACCGTCACAAATATCGCCGGCGAATCTGCGGTGCCGAAGTTCGCGAAGGCATTTTATTAGGTGCCCTTCCTCGATTTTTCCGGCGAGCGGTTCACGAAAAGACCTCGTTGAACCAACCCCACGATGTACCGGAAAATCGACGAATGGCGCTTTATACCAGCCCCATAAGTGAAGGGCAAGGCATTCCATCAAGGAACCCGAAAACAGGCCTCAAACCTAAGTATACCGGGGCTTCCGACAAATTCAGCCCAACTGTTCAAAGGTTGAACAGTTGGGCTGATCTTCCAGTTCTTTTGCGGCGGTCAGTGGGCTCGAAATGACTCGGAATCCGCGTCGTCCCGACCCTCGGAAGGCGGCCGCTCGGCCTCCTCCGATTCGCTCAAGGGCGTTGGCGGGTGAGACAGCGCCAGTTCAAGGACCTCGTCGATCCAGGCGACCGGGCGGATCTCAAGCTGTCCTTTGACATTCTTCGGTATGTCCGCGAGATCTTTCTCGTTTTCCTCAGGGATGAGCACGGTTCTAATGCCGCCCCGGTGGGCCGCCAGCAGTTTTTCCTTGAGTCCACCAATGGGCAGCACCCGGCCGCGAAGGGTGATTTCTCCGGTCATGGCAACATCAGACCGCACCGGAATCTCGGTCAATGCCGACACCA
Source organism: Lysobacterales bacterium (assembly GCA_030065125.1). Lineage (GTDB taxonomy): Bacteria > Pseudomonadota > Gammaproteobacteria > Xanthomonadales > SZUA-38 > JASJDM01. Next base: position 66,100 of record JASJDM010000010.1, read on the forward strand.
GTGCCGTACACATGCCGATACCGGCGCTGGGGCCATCCTTGGGTGTCGCTCCTTCGGGAACGTGAATGTGAGTATCCACTTTCTGGTGGAAGTCCTCTTCCAGGCCGAGCACCCGGGAGCGATTGCGCACCACGGTCATCGCAGCGGTGATGGACTCACGCATGACGTCACCCAGCTGGCCGGTCTGCATCATTTTTCCCTTGCCCGGGATGACCGTGGCCTCAATAGAGAGCAATTCGCCACCGACCTCGGTCCAGGCCAGACCCGTCACCAGGCCAATCTCGTCCTTGTCCTCGGCCAGGCCGTAGCGGAAACGACGGACTCCCAGGTACTTGGCGAGATTTCTCGGGGTCACGCGTGCTGCCTTGGCCTTGTCTCCGGCCAGCACCAGCTCCTTCACCACCTTGCGGCAGATCTTGGAAATCTCGCGCTCCAGATTCCGTACGCCGGACTCGCGGGTGTAGTAGCGAATGATGTCGCGGATGGTGGATTCGCTGAGCTTCAGTTCCTCGTCTTTCAGCCCGTTGGCTTCCTTCTGCTTGGGCAGCAGGTAGCGGACTGCAATCTTGCTCTTCTCGTCCTCGGTGTAGCCAGGAATCCGAATCACTTCCATGCGGTCCAGCAGCGGCGCCGGAATATTCAGCGAATTGGCGGTCGCAATGAACATGACCTCGGACAGATCCAGGTCCACTTCCAGGTAGTGGTCATTGAACGCGCTGTTCTGTTCCGGATCCAGCACCTCCAGCAGCGCCGACGACGGGTCGCCCCGGAAGTCCATGGACATCTTGTCCAACTCGTCCAGCATAAACAGGGGGTTACGAGTTTCTGCCTTGGTCAGGTTCTGCACGATCCGACCCGGCATGGAACCGATGTAGGTGCGCCTGTGGCCACGGATTTCGGCTTCGTCACGAACGCCCCCCAGGGACATGCGGACGAATTTGCGGTTGGTGGCCCGGGCAATTGATCGTCCCAGGGAAGTCTTACCCACACCCGGGGGGCCTACCAGGCAAAGAATGGCGCCTTTCATCTTGGTCACACGCTGCTGAACCGCCAGGTACTCCAGGATCCGTTCCTTGACCCGTTCCAGCCCGTAGTGATCCTTCTCCAGAACCGCCTCGGCGGCAGCCAGGTCCTTGCGGGTCCTGGAACGCTTCTTCCAGGGGACTCCCACCAGGGTGTCGATGTAGTTGCGAACCACGGTGGCCTCCGCGGACATGGGCGACATCATTTTGAGCTTGTTCAGCTCCGAGGTGGCCTTTTCCTCGGCCTCTTTGGGCATCCCCGCTTCCTTGACCTTGCGGGCCAGGTCCTCCATCTCACCAGGCGCGTCTTCCAGCTCGCCCAGCTCCTTCTGGATGGCCTTCATCTGCTCGTTGAGGTAATACTCCCGCTGGCTCTTCTCCATCTGGCTCTTGACCCGGCCGCGGATACGCTTTTCGATCTGCAGGACGTCGATTTCGCCTTCCACCAGACCCAGAAGGGCCTGCAGACGTTCGGCCACGTCCGAGATTTCAAGAATGCTCTGCTTGTCTTCCAGCTTGATGGCCAGGTGAGCTGCCACGGTGTCGGCCAGCCGGCTGGGATCGTCAATGCCGGAAAGCGTCGCCAGCAGTTCCGGCGGCACCTTGCGGTTGAGTTTGACGTACTGCTCGAACAGGGACACCAGGGAGCGGGCAGTAACGTCCAGCTCCCGCTCGCTGGTTTCGCTGACGGGGTCCAGGACCTCGACGTCGGCCACGAAGTGGCCGTGTTCCTCGACAATGTCCGCCACCCGCGCCCGGTTGGCACCCTCCACGAGTACCTTGATGGTGCCGTCGGGCAGCTTCAGCAGCTGCAGCACGGTGGCCAGGGTACCGACGTCGTACATGTCTTCGGGCTGGGGATCGTCCACCTCGGCGCTGCGCTGGGCGATCAGCATGATCTGCTTGTCCACGCTCATGGCGAAATCCAGCGCCTTGATGGACCGCTCTCTGCCCACAAACAGCGGAATCACCATGTGGGGGTATACAACGACGTCCCTGAGTGGCAGTACCGGTACAGCGTTGTGACCCGAGATCCCGGAGGTCTGATATTCGTCCATTGGGTGTTCCTTGAGCGTCGAGCTTCTACTTAGGATATACCGGTAGGCCTCAGGCTGCCCGGTCCATTGACAGAAATTCAAATATTGGTGCGCACCACCGGCCTTTCAAGCGCGGTGGAGCCAGGGGGAGCCGCGCCTCAGTCGCCGACGGCGCGGGTATTTTCGTAGATCAGGTAGGGATCGGCTTCGCCGTTGATCACGGCTTCGTCAACCACCGTCTTGCTGACGCCCTCAACGGACGGCAGGTCGTACATGCTGGCCAGCAGCACGTTTTCAAGAATAGTCCGCAGACCGCGCGCGCCGGTCTTGCGAGCCATTGCACGGCGCGCCACGGCACGCAGCGCGTCTTCGCGAAACTCCAGCTCAACGCCTTCCATTTCAAACATCTTCTGGTACTGCTTGATGATGGCGTTCTTGGGCTCGGTCAGGATCTGAACCAGGGCGTCTTCATCCAGTTCCTGCAGGGTAGCTACCACCGGCAGGCGGCCAACGAACTCAGGAATCAGGCCATACTTGACCAGGTCTTCCGGCTCCACGTCCAGCAGAACCTGGCCGAGATTGTCGGAGATTTCCTTGGAGCGCACCGTGGCGGCAAAACCGATCCCCGTGCTGTCGGAACGGGATTGAATGATTTTCTCCAGGCCGGCAAAGGCGCCACCGCATATGAACAGGATGTTGGTGGTGTCGACCTGCAGGAACTCCTGCTGGGGGTGCTTGCGCCCGCCCTGGGGCGGCACCGACGCCACCGTGCCTTCGATCAGCTTGAGCAGGGCCTGCTGCACGCCCTCGCCGGATACGTCCCGGGTGATAGAGGGGTTTTCGGCCTTGCGCGACACTTTGTCGATCTCGTCGATGTAGACGATGCCGGTCTGGGCCTTGTCGACGTCGTAATCGCACTTCTGCAGCAGCTTCTGGATGATGTTTTCCACATCTTCCCCGACGTAACCGGCCTCGGTCAGGGTGGTCGCGTCTGCAATGGTGAACGGGACGTTCAGCAGGCGGGCCAGGGTCTCGGCCAGCAGCGTCTTGCCCGACCCGGTGGGGCCAATCAGCAGGATGTTGCTCTTGGCCAGCTCCACTTCGTCGGAGCGGTTCTCCACTTCCAGCCGCTTGTAATGGTTGTACACGGCCACCGACAGGACTTTCTTGGCGTGGTCCTGGCCAATAACGTATTCGTTGAGGACCTCGTTGATTTCCCGAGGCTTGGGCAGCTTGCTGCGGGCGGCGGCGGACTTTTCTTCCAGCTCTTCGCGAATGATGTCGTTACAGAGTTCGACGCATTCGTCGCAAATAAAGACGCTGGGGCCAGCAATCAGCTTCCTGACTTCATGCTGACTTTTACCGCAGAAAGAGCAGTAGAGGATTTTGCCGCCGTCAGTTTTGTTTTGTTTTTCGTCACTCATCGCGATTCCGTGCAATTACCCCACGACAATCCATGGCGCGAGGATACCACAGTAGACCCTGTAATGCGGAACTCCATTACAACCTTAACAAGGGGCTGCAACCTACTGTCAGGAATCGGTTTGTTCCGATTCCCGCTGGTGAATTACTTCATCCACCAGACCGTATTCCGAGGCCTCTGCAGCGCTCATGAAGTTATCCCGGTCCGTGTCCTTCTCAATGGTCTCTACGTCCTGGCCGGTGTGCCGGGCCAGAATCTCATTCAGGTAGGCCTTCATTTTGAGGACTTCCCTGGCGTGGATATCGATATCTGACGCCTGGCCCTGGAAACCGCTGGAGGGCTGGTGAATCATCACCCGGGAGTGCGGCAGACAAAATCGTTTGCCCTTGGCCCCCGCCGTCAGCAGCAGGGCGCCCATACTGGCCGCCTGCCCCACGCAGATGGTGCTCACGTCCGGCTTGATGAACTGCATGGTGTCGTAAATGGACATGCCTGCCGTCACCGAGCCGCCGGGACTGTTGATGTAGAAATTGATGTCCTTGTCGGGATTGTCCGACTCCAGGTACAGCAGCTGGGCCACGATCAGGTTAGCCATGTGGTCGTCAACCGGCCCGACCATGAAAACCAGGCGTTCCTTGAGCAATCGGGAGTAGATGTCGTAGGCGCGCTCTCCACGGGAGGTCTGTTCGACCACCATGGGAACCAGGTTGAGGTTGGTAATCTCGTTCATATCGGCCTTGGCTTTTCGGGAAGTGTATAGATTGGGACGCCGGAGCCCTGGCTCAAGCCTGGCCGGCCTGCATGACCTCATCAAACGACACTTCGTTTTCCTCCACCGTCGCCTGGGACACCACCCAGTCCACGGCCTGCTCTTCCAGCACCATGTTCTGGACCCCGCTCAGCAGTCTCTCGTCACCCATGTAGAGGTTGACGATAGCCTGGGGGTTTTCGTAGGTGGAGGCAATGTCATTGATCATGTCGCGCACACGCCCCTGGTCGATCTGCAGCTCGGCATGCCGGGCCACTTCGCCCACCAGCACGGCACCGCGCACGCGCCGCTCGGCGGCTTCCCGGAAATTCTCCATCGGCAGCGACTCAGCGCCCTCGGGCATCTGGGACTGGACCTGCTGCTGCATGGACTGTTGCTCAGCCTCGATCATGGCGGCCGGCACTTCCAGCTCCGGGAAGGAGTCGATGAGCTTTCCGATGACCTCGCCGCGAAGCTGGCGACTGACGCTCTGCTTGAGTTCTCGCTCCAGGTTCTGGCGAACGTCATCGCGGAAAGCATCCATGTCTCCGCCTTCGATGCCGAAGCTGCCGATGAACTCCTCATCCACTTCCGGCAACTGGGCCTCCTGGACCTTCTCTACACGCAGCTTGGCTTCGACCGACTTTCCGGCCACCGACTGCTCCCGGAATGACTCAGACAGGGTGACTTCAATCTCTTTTTCAGCACCGCCACCCATGCCGGTCAGGGCTTCTTCGATGGCCGGGTCAAACGCTCCCTGGCCCAGGATGGCCCCGGCGCGCTCCTCGCCCTCCTCGGGAACCTGTGCATCGTCTGATTTGAACTGGTAATGGAAAAATACCAGGTCGCCGTCGGCGGCTTCGCGGTCGGCATCTGTCCAGGATTGCCGCTGCCGCCGCAGGGTATCGATCATATTGTCCACATCACCGTCAACAACGTTGGCCACCATCTTGCTGACCTTCAGACCTGCCACGTCCAGGCTCTCCAGCTCGGGAAAGACCTCAAAGGAGGCCGTGTATTCCAGGTCTGAATTGGGCGTCGGCTCAGGCGTGTTGATCTCCGGAGCCGCCACGGGGCGCAATTTCTGCTCTGTGATGGCGTCCTGGAAGGTCTGTTGAATGACTTCGCTGACCACTTCAGACCGCACTTGGCGGCCAAAGCGCTTCTCCAGCACCTGCACCGGGATCTTTCCAGGCCGGAATCCCTTCAACCGAACCTGCTTGCCAAGGTCGCGAATACGGCCGCTGACCTTGGATTCAATCTCTTCCGAGGGCACCTGGACCGTCAGTTTGCGCCCAAGAGCACCCGTGTTTTCTACTGAAACCTGCATGTTGTCTCCAAATATCTGCCGGAAAACGGTACCGGCAAAAAACGAGACCGGCGCCTGAACGCCGGTCGTCATCAGTTTTTCGGTCGTCCCGAAACCCGGCTTTCGGAATGGTGCGAAAGGAGAGACTCGAACTCTCACGGGTTGCCCCACTGGCACCTAAAGCCAGCGCGTCTACCAATTCCGCCACTTTCGCACGACCGGTTGGGTCGACGACCGCCGATGGGCGGCCGCGGGCCAAATAGTGGGGTGGACGACGGGGGTTGAACCCGCGACCTCTGGAGCCACAATCCAGTGCTCTACCAACTGAGCTACGTCCACCATGGAACCAAAACTTGTGCCTGGCGCCAGCAGCGCCGGGTGGCACGCCCGGCAGGACTCGAACCTGCAACCGTCGGCTTAGAAGGCCGATGCTCTATCCAGTTGAGCTACGGGCGCTCCCGGCACCTCAGGTCCAGCCGCTCACCGCGGCAAATCCTGACCAGTCTATTGGTCGGGGTAGAGGGATTCGAACCCCCGACATCCTGCTCCCAAAGCAGGCGCGCTACCAGACTGCGCTATACCCCGAGGCCAAGCGGTCGAATGTTACGTGGAGCCTACGGTCCAGTCAACGGATACCGGCAGATCAGCCGCCTGCCGCGCGGCTTGTTCCAGAGCCCGCCGAAGTGGGACAATGGACGACTGTGCTTCGGGGAGCCAACCGGAGCATTCTGGAGAATTGACACCCACTTGAGAGCCAGCAGGGTCGACGGACCGCATGGAGCAATACACAGACCAACTCAGAAAAATCAGCCCCCTGTCCTCCCTGGGCCCTGACCAGTTCAGGACCTTTCAGCAGAATGCGGAGCTGGCGGAATTTACCCAGGGCGAGTTGATTTACCTGGAGGGCGATCACGACGACCATGTGTACTACCTGGTGGAAGGCGCCATCAACCGCAAAAGCTCTGACGGCGCAATCAAGCCCCTGACCCACAACGATGACGGCGCCCGCTATGCCCTGGGAAACCTGCAGCCCCGACCCCACACCGCCCAGGTCACTTCGGAAAAAGCTCAGGTCGTTCGGGCCGACCGACTGCAGGTGGAGCAGCTGACTACTCGCAGCCAGATGGTCACCGGGGAAATGCCCGCCGTGAGAGTCACCGACGTGGCCGAGGGCGGCGAACTGGACGGCGCCTGGATGTTCCAGATCGTCCAGAGCGAGATCTTTCGCGATTTACCTACGGAAAACATCGAAGGGTTTTTCGCCGCCGTGGAACGGGTGGAGTTCAAGCCGGGCGACGTCGTCGTCAAACAGGGTGATCCCGGTGACTACTACTACATGATTGCCAGCGGCCGCTGCGAGGTATCCCGCAAGGTGGGCCGCCATGCCTTTCCCATCACCACCCTGGAATCCGGAGGGGCTTTTGGAGAGGAGGCGCTGATTTCGGGCATGCCTCGCAATGCCACGGTTACGGCAACGGAGCCCACGGTATTGATGCGCCTGTCCAAGGAAAACTTCGATCGCCTGCTGCATCGCCCGTCGGTCAAGAGCGTGAATGCCCGAAGTGCCGCCCAGGCGGTCAAACAGGGCAAGGCGAAATTGATAGACGTTCGGCTGGAAAACGAGCACGGCGCCAGGGCCATTCGCGGCAGCGTCAATATCCCCCTGTATCAGCTGCGGGAAAAATTGAGCGAGCTGGACCCGGAAACCCAATACATTCTTTATTGTGATTGCGGCGCCCGCAGCTCCACCGCTGCCTTTCTGATGATCCAGCGAGGATTCGAGTCCAGTTACATTGAAGGCGGGCTGTCTTCCATGATGGGCGGCCACTAGCGGGTTGATGACAAAACCGGGGCGGCACATCTTGCTCGAAACGGCGTTTTCTCCCACAAGCCTTGTGTGAACCCATTCGATGAGTGACAATTCGCCCCTGAACGTACCGACGCAGGGGGGACGCCCAACGGGATCGCGGGTAAGGATTACCCGGCGACCGCGGGCAGCATGTAGCTCCGCGTCAAACGGAGGGACCGCAAGAGTCCCGTTGAGCAAGGAGAACCCGATATGCTGATCCTGACCCGGCGGGTAGGAGAGACGCTGATGATAGGTGACGATGTAACCGTCACCGTACTCGGCGTTAAGGGAAACCAGGTTCGAATCGGAATTAATGCACCAAAAGACGTTGCGGTCCACCGCGAGGAAATCTACGAAAGAATTCGCCAGGAACAAACCGACGACGACGGATCCGAACAGGAGTAATCCGACTGGTCATCAAATCACGGAGAGGTGGCCGAGTGGCTGAAGGCGCTCCCCTGCTAAGGGAGTATGGGTTAAAAGCCCATCGAGGGTTCGAATCCCTCTCTCTCCGCCAGACATAAAAAAACCCGCGCTTGCGGGTTTTTTTATGTCTGGCGGAGAGAGAGGGGCGAGAAGCCGAGTGGTTCGAAACCAGACAACGGCGCGCAGCGCCCTCCTTAAACCGTCTTCCTGAACTCGATTCAGGATCCATCGTCATTCCCGAAGCCCAAGACTCAAATCAGTCCCGGCCGATTACCTAAACCCCTGATCAAACTAATCATCCCGACCGAAGCTGATACTGAACCCAATCTCAGATGGATCCTGAATCAAGGCAACCGCCCGAGGGGCCTCAAAATTTGTCATCCCGGACCCCGATCCGGGATCGAGTTCAGGATGACGAGTTTTAAGGAAACAGGCCCAGAAGGGGCTGGATCCAGGGATGGGTCCAGCAATCCCGACCTTAACAAACCGCTGCCGCATTGAAGCCCCCCGCCCCGCAAATGCAGGTTTTTTTGTTGTGACGGAGATTGACGGGCGGGATGTCCAGTGTTTCGAAACCAGACATCGCCGCCCCGCGCCCTCCCCCAAACTGTTGACCCAACGCAAAACCACTGGGATAATTCGCCGCCTTTCAAAGCGCCCGTAGCTCAGTTGGATAGAGTGTCTGGCTACGAACCAGAAGGTCGGGAGTTCGAATCTCTCCGGGCGCGCCATTCAAAAAAAAGACGGGTACCCGCCGGGTGCCCGTTTTTTTTGACTGATGCGTCCAGCTGAGCTGAGGACTCTGGCGCGTAGCGCCGTAAGAGTTCGATCCGAGCCCGGCAATGCCGGGCGACAAACGCGCAGCGAGCGAAGCGAGTGAGCGGCCCCCTTGCGGGGCGAGGCCAAAGGCCGAGTCACCTCTCCGGGCGCGCCGTTCAAAAAAGAAACGGGTACCGACAGGTGCCCGTTTTTTTGCGCCCTGTATCAGTCGGTCTGGACCAACGACACAACCTGCCCTCTAAGCCAAACATGCGCCGGATCACTGCGCCGGCGGGGATGCCAGACCAGCTGCAGGCCGAATCCCGGAACCGGGATTGGAAGGGGCAAAACGTCCAGCTCTCGTCCATGCATTTCCGCCAGGCGCCTGGGCACGACCGCAACCATATCCGTGCCGGCAATCAGCGCCGCTACCAGCAGGAAATGCGGAAGTGAGACGGCCACATTCCTTTGGAACCCCATCTGCCCCAGTTCGCGGTCGACCGCCCCGACAAAACCTCCGCCCTCGGGCGATACCAGCACATGGTCCAGGCTGCAGAATTCATCGACATCAGGTGGACGCAGCCCCCGGGGGTGTCCGCGCCTTTGAACCATAACGAAGTCCTCGTCTATCAGGTGCCGGGCGTTGGCGTCGTTGAGAGTCACGAAACTGGTCACCACGGCAGCATCCAGCCGTCCTTGTTCAAGGCTTTCCCACAGGTTTCCGGTTTCAAATGGCATCGCAGCCAGGCTGACGAAGGGCGCGGACCTGCGGAGCTGATCAATCAGCTCCAGGGTCAGGACCGAGTGCGCATAGTCCGTTCCGCCAAGTCGAAACACGTCCCTGGCCGTTGCGGGATCGAAGCTCGACTGTTCACCTACCAGAGTATGCAGATCCTGGAGCAGAATCCGGAGCCGGCTGCCGATCTCCTCGGCTTTTGCCGTGGGCACCAGGTTGCGACCGGACGGCACCAGTAATCGGTCTCCGAACAGTTCCCGCAGTCGCGCCAGGCGGGCGGACATGGCGGGTTGGCTGATGCCCATGCGATGCGCCGCCTCGGTCACGCTGCCTTCCAGCAGCAATGCGTCAAGGGTTTGCAGCAGGTTCAGATCCAGTTTCGAAACATCCATTTAGTGGATGATAAACATAATATCCATCGATTGTTTTTATTTTTTCGCCATTCCAAGATAGCCCCATCATCAGAGACAGCCCGACTTGGAGAACTCATGAAAATCGGATTCATCGGAAATGGCGGCATGGCTCAGGCCCTGGCTTCCAAATGGCAACACGGCCATCAGCTTTTGCTCAGTGGGCGCGACCCGCAAAAGGCAGTGACCGTGGCAGAACGGTTCGGCGCCGGTCACGGCAACGCTGCCGAAGCGGCTGCGTTTGGCGACGTGGTGGTGCTGGCCACTCGCTGGGAAGATGTATTCGATGCTATCGACCAGGCCGGAGGGGCCAGCGCCTTTGCCGGCAAAGTGGTTATCGATATCAACAATCCAGTCGACATAGAGACCTTTCTTACCACCCGCGATGACGGCAATTCACTCACCGAAGCCATCCAACGGCGATTGCCCGACGCCGCCGTAGGCAAAGCCTTCAATATGGCCCAGGTGGCGGTGTGGGAAGACCGGGACATGACCTATGACGGACGTACCATGGTCACCCTGTTTACCGCCGACCGGAGTCCGGCGATAGAAACGATTGGCCAATTGATCAGCGACACTGGCAGCGAACCGCTCCATCTGGGTGGCAATCGGCATGCCTACCAGCTGGAAGCTGCCGCGGCCATGGTCATCAAGTTCCTGTTCTCAGGACGCGACCCGCACACCATTTTCAACTTCATACAGCCAGAAGTGAAACCGATTCGATAGACCCCGCTGGCCATTGCCAGACCGCCGTCTAGCCGGGTAGGCGGGAATTGAATCTGATATCCTGTAACGCTTTCCGCGAAACGGATCTTCCATGAAAAAATTCCTGGTGATCGCGCTGCTCCTGGTCGTAGGAATCATGATTTTCCTGGCCACAAAAACCACGGATGAGCCACCCAAGGTCGTTGCCCAGGATTCCCTGCGACAACTCACCTCTGGCCAGATCGTCGGCTTCGAGTCCGGCTACGATACCCACGGCTGGTTGGGCATACCCTTCGCTTACCCGCCTGTTGCAGAAGACCGCTGGGGCGCACCAAAGCCCCCGATTCCGTGGACAGGAGTTCAGCAGGCGCTCGAACCCGGCGCCGTTTGCCCCCAGATCGGCGGGCCGCTGGGTGGCGTGGGCAGCAGCCAGTTTGGCCAGGTGATCGGTTCTGAGGATTGCCTGATGCTGCACGTCTGGGCGCCACGATTTGAGCCGGGATCAATTCCCCGGAACGACGAGCAACTGCCGGTCATGGTGTGGATCCATGGCGGAGGCAACTCAATTGGTTACGGCGCCTACTATGACGGCAGCAGACTGGCCGGTGAGCGAAACCTGGTGGTGGTCAGCATCAACTACCGGCTGGGCATACTTGGGTGGTTTCGACACGAGTCCCTGCGCTCGGAGAATGCACCCTCCCCCGCGGATTCCGGCAACCTGGGCACCCTCGACACCATCGCGGCCCTTGAGTGGGTGCAGGACAACATCGAAGCATTCGGCGGAGACCCAAACCGGGTAACCATCTTTGGCGAATCCGCAGGCGGCATGAACGTTTTTGCGCTGCTCGCCTCACCCCGGGCAGCCGGTTTGTTTCACCGGGCCATTTCCCAGAGCGGCGCGACGGTGACGGAGAGCGTTGAAGCCGCTGAACTGCCCCTGGCTGAGGGTGGCCACCCGGCCAGTTCCAGTGAACTGGTCCGGCAGTGGCTGGTCGATGCCGGTGAGGCCGAGACCAGGGATGCGGCCACCGACCTGCTGAACCAGTGGAGCAGGCAACAGCAGGCAGCGTTTCTTCGCGGCCTCAGCCCACAGCAGTTACTGGCTCCATTTGCCGCTGCCAATCTCGGCGGAATGTACACCGCGCCATTCCTGATCAGGGATGGCGAAGTGCTGCCCCGGCAAGGCATTCAGAAGCTGTTCGATGAATCCAACCTTTACAACCAGGTGCCCGTCATACTGGGCAGCAACCGCGATGAAATGCGCCTGTTCATGTCCCAGGACCCCAGCATGACCAACACCACCCTGGGGATGTTTGTGCGACTGAAAAACCCGGACGAATACTTCATGAAAGCCGACCTGTTGTCCCGCAACTGGAAAGCCAATGCCGTGGACGAACCCGCCCGAAGCATGCGCCGGGTTCAGGGTCCAACTGTATTTGCCTATCGGTTCGACTGGGATGAGACGGGCGCCAACCTGTTTGCCAGCATGCCGGACCTGATGGGCGCAGCTCACGGGCTTGAGATTCCGTTTGTGTTCGGCGACTTCAGCGGCTTTTTCGGCATCCCCCTGATATTTACCGGCGACAATGTGGAGTCCAGAGAAACACTGGGCCAGGCCATGATGAGTTACTGGGCGGAGTTCGCCTACAACGGCGACCCTGGGCGTGGCCGCAACGGGAATCTGCCGCATTGGACCCCATGGGACAACAGCGCCCCCGCAGCCGACAAGATGATCATCCTGGATTCTGAAGCTGGCGGAGGCATCCGCATGGCCTCGGACACCGTGACCTACCCGCGACTGCGGGAGCGCATCGTACAGTCCGATGGCTGGACGGACCCGGCTGACCAGTGCCGGGTCTATGCCCAGGTGTTCTGGGGTTCGGAACGTTGGGACCAGCAGCAGTACCTGGCGCTGAATCCAAGCTGCAGCGAGGTGGACCCCGCTGCCAACCCATTCCTCTAGCAGCGACTCACCCCCAAAGGTCGCCTGCTAGCCGGCCAGTTTCTGCTGGACCCAGTCGGCGACGCCTGACAGCGCGCTGTCCAGCTGGTCGGGCTGATCACCGCCGGCCTGGGCCATATCCGGGCGCCCGCCGCCGCGTCCGCCGACTTTTTCCGCCACCGAGTTGACCAGTTCACCGGCCTTGATTCGGCCGGTTTCTGCCTTGGTGACCCCGGCCACCAGCTGGACCTTGCCGTTGTTGACGGTGCCCAGGACCACCGCCGCGCTCTGCAGCTTGTCCTTGAGCTTGTCCAGCATGTCGCGCAGTTCCCCGACGTTGACGCCGTCGATCTTCGCCGCCACTACCTTGATGCCGTCAATCTCGGAGGCCTGGTCCACCAGGTCATCGCTGCTGCTGCTGGCCATCTTCGAGCGAAGCGAGGAGAGCTCTTTTTCCAGCTCCCGGTTGCGGTCGACCAGTTGGCGAACCTTGGTGTCCGCGTCATTGACAGAACTTTTGACCGCCTCGGCGATTCCGGCAAGGCGGGACTGGTGGTCATCGATCCAGTCCAGCGCGCCGGCGCCGGTAACCGCTTCGATGCGACGGACGCCGGAGGCGATGCCGGTTTCCGACATCACCTTGAGCAAACCGATATCACCCACCCGATCTACGTGGGTGCCACCGCACAGCTCCACTGAAAACTTACCGAAGCGAATGACACGGACCTCGTCGCCGTACTTCTCACCGAACAACGCCATGGCGCCGGCGTCGATGGCGTCGTCGTAGCCCATGACCGCGGCATCTGCCCCCGCATTGGCACGGATTTCCCGGTTCACCAGTTGTTCAATCCGCCGAAGCTCGTCCGGTGTGACCGGCTGGAAATGCGAAAAGTCAAAGCGAAGGCGATCCGGCGCCACCAGGGAGCCCTTCTGCTCCACGTGGTCACCCAGGACCTCGCGCAGCGCAGCGTGCAGCAGGTGCGTACCCGAGTGATTGAGGATGATGGCTCCGCGTCGGGCGGCGTCCACGTCAGCCGTGATGATGTCACCGACGGACAATTCTCCCGCTGCCAGCGTACCGGCATGTCCATGGAACACGCCGGCAACTTTCTGGGTGTCGGTGACCTGAAACACGGCGTCGCCGGCCGTGAGTTGCCCGGTATCCCCGACCTGGCCACCGGATTCCGCATAAAACGGCGTCTGGTTCAGGATGATGGTGGCCGTTTGCCCCGGCTGCAGCGTCTCTGCCGAGCCCGACTCGGTGAGGATGGCCAGCACCGCCGCTGAGACACCGGTCAGGTGCTGATAGCCCAGGAACTCCGTGGGCTCGAGTCCCGCGATCACGTCGGCATCGATCTGCTCGCCTTCCTTGAACTGGCTCGCTGCCCGGGCCCGGGCGCGCTGGGCTTCCATCTCGGTCTGGAATCCCGCCATGTCGACTTTCAGACCGCGCTCACGGGCAATGTCCGCCGTCAGATCGGCCGGAAAGCCGTAGGTGTCATAGAGCCGGAACACGGACTCGCCGGGGATTTCACCGTCTTCCAATTCCTCCAGCGATCCTTCCAGCAGCCGCATGCCCTGGTCCAGGGTCGCGGCGAATTTCTTTTCTTCGGTTTGCAGCACGCGATCCACGAAATCGGCCTTCTGCCGCAGTTCCGGGTAGGCATCCCCCATCTCGTCCACCAGCGCCTCCACCATCTGGTGAAAGAACAGGCCCTTCTGACCCAGCTTGTACCCGTGCCGGATGGCTCGGCGGATAATCCGGCGCAGCACGTACCCGCGCCCCTCGTTGGAGGGCAGCACGCCGTCCACGATGAGAAAAGCACAGGCGCGAATATGGTCGGAAATGACTTTGAGGGAGTCATCGGACAGGTCCTCCGCCCCGGTCAACTCACCGGCGCGCCGGATCAGGTGCTGGAAGATGTCGATTTCATAGTTGCTGTGCACGCCCTGGAGGATGGCGGCCAGGCGCTCCAGCCCCATGCCGGTGTCAACGCAGGGCTTGGGCAGCGGATTGAGATTGCCCGCCGCGTCGCGGTCGAACTGCATGAACACCAGGTTCCAGACCTCGATGTATCGATCGCCATCTTCTTCCGGCGTGCCTGGTGGACCGCCCTCCACCTCGGGACCGTGGTCGTAGAAGATCTCGGTGCAGGGCCCGCAGGGCCCGGTGTCCCCCATGGCCCAGAAGTTATCGCTTTCGAACTGGCGCGCGCCGGGTTTGTCGCCAATGCGCACCACCCGGTCGGCGGGCACACCGATGGTGGAGGTCCACAGCTGGTAGGCCTCGTCATCGGTCTCGTAGACGGTGATCCACAGCCGGTCGGCCGGCAGGCCGGCCACATCCGTCAGGTAATCCCAGGCAAACTGGATGGCGTCCTGCTTGAAATAGTCACCGAAACTGAAATTGCCCAGCATTTCAAAGAAGGTGTGATGCCGGGCGGTATAGCCGACCTGGTCCAGGTCGTTGTGCTTGCCGCCGGCCCTGACGCAGCGCTGGGAGGATGCGGCACGGCTGTAGGAGCGCTTGTCGCCGCCCAGGAACACATCCTTGAACTGAACCATGCCGGCATTGGTGAACAGCAGGGTCGGGTCATTGGCCGGGATCAGCGGACTGCTGGCCACTACCCGGTGCTGCCGCTGGGCAAAAAAGTCCAGAAACTGTTGACGAATTTGATTACTGGTCGCCATTGCGGTT
>JASJDM010000011.1 GCA_030065125.1 Lysobacterales bacterium
GCCCTGAGCTGGGCGCAAGACGGGCTGGAGCGGTTCGGCGAAGACCCTGTGCTGCTCGCCGTCCTTGGCCATACCTACGCCGCTCTTGGGCTCTGGGATGAAGCCGGCGGCGCCTTTGAGAAGGCCTACCATCTGATCCCTCATGACGACTACGTACTGGAACGTGTCCTGATGTTTCATCTCATGGAAGGCGACCTGAGCGCCCTCGATGACAAATTCCAGCAACGCATGAAAGCCGAGACAATCAGCGTCACTACCCGGCGCATCCTGCTGCGATGGGCAATGATCCGCGATCTGCTGGCGGGCGCGCCGGACCGGGTCATCGCCCAGGCCACGCCGGACGTGGAGCAAAACCTCCGCTGCAACGCCTTTGGGGCTCCGGGGCCGCGGCTTTATCTGGCTTATGCGCTGCGGCTCAGCGGACAGGAAGATGAGGCCACTTCGCTGCTGTCCGAATGTCTGGACGACGTCGCCAGGATCCAGGCCCAGGGCGGCACCTATCCCCGAACCACCTACCGGATGGCTTTGACCATGGCCCTGGCCGGTGACCTGGACAGCGCAGCCGAACACCTCCAGCAGGCCGTGGACCAGGGGTGGCGCGCCTACTGGGACGCCTCAACCGATCCGCTTTGGACGCCTTACCGCCATCAGCAGCCGTTTACCGACATTCTGGAGGGAGTCCGGCTGGACGTTGAAAAAATGACTGCTGAAACAGCGCCTTAGCAAAAACCCACCGCCCCATCATCAAAATATCAAGAATTAATCATGCTGCCATCATCGTGGCTGCACTGCCGCTGGCTATGCTCAGTCGCAATTCGGGTCAAAGGAGCAGGCGGACGTGGCAGCAACCAGGGTATCCATCGTTATCGGGCTATTGACCCTGGGTGGGTCAGGGATCCCCGCCAGCAGCGGCACGTCGTTGTCCAGCGGACCTTTCGAGATTCGGCGCTCCAGCGTGGATGCCGGGGGCGGGATTGCTTCGGGCAGCACCGGGGGTTCCACGTTCGAGCTGCGCAGCACCATCGGCCAGCCGGATGCGGGAACCATCAGCGGTGGCAGCTTCGTGCTGTACGGAGGTTTTTGGCACCCCCTGCCCGACGTTACCCGCCCCGACCCCATTTTCAGAAATTCATTTGAGGGTTGACCATGCACGTTGGCTGCCGAATTCCCTCACCAGGCGCGGCCGCAGCAGCGGCGCTCCTGCTGATATCCTGCGTTGCCAAAGGCCAGGACACCGACTTCTTTTACACCGGCGAACTTTTTGAAAACGGCGTCGCCGCCGAGGGGCCGTTCGATTTCCAGGTGTCGCTGTTTGACCTGGCGGAGGGCGGCATCCCGCTCGCGCCGGACCTGGTACTAAGCAACCAGTCCGTCTCCCGCGGAGTGTTCAGCCTGCACCTGGATTTTGGCGATACGTCGGCCCTGGCGAACCGGCTGTGGCTCGAGATCGGTGTACGCCCGGCCGGTGAAACGGCCATTTCCATACTGGCCCCGCGACTTGAGATCCAGGCACTGCCGCGGACGGTTCTGGCCCTGGATGTGGAGACCGACAGCGTGGACAGCGCCAGCATTGCGGACGGATCTGTGGTCAGCAGCGACATCGCCGCCGCCGTCATCGGGGCCCTGCAGATTGCAGACGACGGCGTCAGTGGCAGCGACATTGCAGCCGGCGCCATCGATACCGACAAACTGGCCGGCGGGGCCATTGGCGCAGGCCATATCGCCGCCAACGGCGTGACGGCACAGGACCTGGCTACCGACTCCGTCGGCTCTTCCGAGGTCATCGCCGGGGCTGTGGGTGCTGCGGAAATCGCCAGCGGCGCCGTCGGCGCCAGCGAGCTGAGCAGCGACAGCGTCGGCCCTTCCGACATCGCTCCGGAGGCTGTAACCAGCGCGAAGATCTCAACCAATGCTGTGGGGTCTGAGGAAATCCTTGACGGCAGCATCACAGCGCCGGATTACAACAACGCCACCGTTCAGCGTCGGGTAAGCGTTGCCTGCCTGCCCAACTTTGGCGTATTCAGCGTCGGCCTGGTCGGGACCACCAACTGTGTGCCGGATGACCCCGGCTTCCGTGATTTTGGGCTGCACCTGGAATTTGAGGTGGGGGTGTTTAACGGCGACGACGACACGGCGACGTTGAGACCGGTCTCCGATCACTTGTGTTTTCTTTCCGGCGTCAACCTGAGCGGCGCAGATTCCGGCACGGACAGGGCCTCATGCGAATTGAAAAACACGGGAGGGACGTGGACGCTGGAGGCCATCACCAACAACCAGGCGGACGCCACCTGCCGGGCCATCTGTCTGCCGATGGACGGAGTATCACCATGAAACCCCAACTGATCAGGAAAACGCGACGGAGCGCTGTTGCAGGATTGCTGCTGAGCCTGGTCGGGCTCAGCGCCGGCGCCGGCCCGTTTGTTTACCAGGGTGCGCTTTTGGACGGCGGCACCCGCGCCAACGGCAATTTCGACTTTCGGATCACGCCCTATGCCGTCGCCACCGGAGGGACTGAACTGGAGACTTCCCATGATTTGCCGGGGCAAACCGTCAATGACGGTCTGATCCACCTGCTCCTGGATTTTGACATCGGCACCCTGGCATCGACGGAGCTGTGGCTGGACATACAGGTCCGTGGGGAAGGCCAGACCGAATTTACGCAGCTGCAGCCCCGACAGCGGGTCCGCCAGGTGCCACGAGCAGCCATCGCTGACGTTATAGGACCAAACGGGGTGGACAGTTTTGCCATCGCGCCCGATGGCGTTGCCTTTGCCGATGTGGCGCCAGGAGCGGTGGACAGCGCCCGGATCGCGCCCGGCGCTGTGACCGCGGAAAAAATCCGCGACCTGGCCGTGTCCGGCGAAAAGGTAGCCGCCAGCGCAGTGGGGTCGGTTCAGCTGGCCACCGGCGCTGTAGGGATGGTGCAGATCGGCGCCAACGCCGTGGGATCCACCGAAATTGCCGCCAATGCCGTGGGTGCCTCCGAGATCGCAGCAAACGCAGTCGTTTCAAACCGAATTGTGGATTCCAGTGTGGACACCGCCGAACTGGCGGTGGGTGCCGTGGGGACCAGCGAAATAGCCAGCGGAGCCGTGGGCGCCGACGCAATTGTGACCAGGGCCGTTGGTTCTTCGGAAATCAATACATCCGAAATTCAACGCAGGGTCACCGGGGCGTGCCCGTTGGGCACCGTCGTCAGGTCGATCAACAGCAACGGATCGGTCATTTGCATGAACGATCTGCGCGGCGTAGTGCGCCTTGGAGCGCCGGTGTCCCAAACCGCCATCTTCGGCCAGGTCACTGCGCTTTCACCGGTTTCCAGCCATATCTGCATGTTATCCCGGGTCGGCATCAATGACGCCAACCAGGCAAGTGAGATCGGCCGCTGCCGGGTTTACGTCGACGGCGATCGGTGGATGCTGGAGTCCTTTGAGGAGGGGCAGGATCCTGAGGCCCGGTGCAGTGCTGCCTGTGTTTCTATTATTCGATCGTAGTGAGGGTCCGGTGGTCATGAGAGCTGCGCTGTTATTGTTCTTCTGCGCCTTTTTTTGCGCTGGGGTGCAGGCGCAGCCAACCGTATTCTCCTACCAGGGAGAACTGCGTGAGAACGGCAATCCGGTGCGCGGCACCGTTGACCTGGAGTTTGGACTGTTTGACGCCGAAACGGGGGGAACGCTGCTGGCGCCCGAGCAGTTCGAACCCGGCGTTTTGGTCTCGGGAGGCGTGTTCACCCTCGAAATCGACTTCGCCGACTCGGTGCTTGCCGAGGGTGAGCTGTGGCTCGAGACCCGGGTTCGAACAACCGGACAGAGTGAATTTGCAGCGCTGACCCCGCGGCATAGAATCACCGCCGTCCTGCGGGCGGGGTTTGCCCAGGTGGCGGCCATGAACAGCGTGGATTCAGCGGCCATTGCCTTGAACGCGGTGACCACGGACGATCTGGCAACCGACGCAGTGGCCACCCGGAACATCTTCAATGGTTCGGTGGAAACCAACCATATTCAGGCCGGGGCCGTTGGATCCAATCACATTCCGGCGGGCGCCGTGACCACCGCAAAAATTGCCCCCAACGCTGTGGTGAGCGGGAAAATTGCCCCCAACGCCGTGGGACCTGCGGAGATTGCCCCATCGGCCATCGGCACCTCGGAGCTTGACATCAATTCCGTCGGCTCGGCAGAAATAGCTGACGGCGCCGTGGGTTCCAGCGAGCTCCAGGCGGATTCGGTGGGCGCCGGCAAAATTGCCCCAGGCGCCGTCACCTCCAACAAATTTGTGGACGGCAGCGTAGGGGCGGTTGACGTCGACGCCAACGAAATCCAGCTCAGGGTGACCGGGCAGTGTCCGCCGGGAACCCAGATGCGCGCCATCGGGGTTGACGGGTCGGTCACCTGCGAACCCGACGACGAGGGCATCTCGGGCTTTGGCATCCCGCGGTTTTTCGTAGCATCGGTAACCGACGGCGGCGGCCTGAACCGTTTTCTGCTCGCCTCAACCGCCTTCAACCTCTGTTTCCTGACCCAGGTTCAGCACAGCGACATGGACAGCTCCGGCGAGGAAGGCAGCTGTGAAGTGGTGATCGCCGGCACCAGCTGGTTTCTGGACGCGTTTGCCAATACCGACGCCAACGTGGAATGCCGTGCGGCCTGTCTGTCCATGCTTCAGTAGCCTGGGTGGCAGCCGGTTGTGTGGGGGCCGCCGCAGCGCCGGCTCCGCGCGCCCGACACTGTAGTCCGCGCAGACACTCCGGAGCCCGATGCGTGACTGGTCGGATTCATCAACGCAAAGGGCCATGTCGTCCAACAACATCGACGTTACCGCGGAAACTTTTGATGTGGCAATGCAGGAACCTGACCCCGCTATTTCTCCCCGGCACCCTGGTCGTCCCCTCAGACCCTGGTCTTGCCTGGAACACAGCTTAGGTGCCTGGACACCGCGTTTGACATTCGCCGAGCCACTGGCGATCTTGCAGCAGGTTTGCATTCGTCAAGGGGGTCGTCATGCAATTTCCAACCACTATTCCCTTTAAGGCCGTTGTGTTGCTGGTTCTGTGCACCCAGGCCGGTTGCGTCGCCACCGGTATTGCGGCGTCGCCGGTGGGCGACAGCTGCCACCCAGATTTTGACAAGGATGCACCTCAATACATCGTGGGCTATGGCAGCCTGATGGAAACCGCTTCCAAAAAACGCTCTTCGCCGACCGCCGGACCCAACATTCCGGTCAGGGTGAAAGGGTTTGCGCGGGAGTGGAATACGCGAGGCAATACGGTCGGTTTCAGCACCACTTTCCTGGGCGTCAAGACCGATGCGAATGCCCACATCGTCGCCACCGTTTACCGGGATCCCAATCCCGGAGACATCAAAGGTACTGATGGCCGGGAAACCTACTACTGCCGCGTGGCGGTACCCGAGTCGAACATCGAACTGCTGGTTGATGATTTTGTGTTCCCGCCGGATTCGCACGTCTGGATTTATGTCAATAAACCCGACAGCACTTTTCCACCCGATGCGCGCTGGCCCATCGTACAGTCCTACGTCGACATCTTCATGAATGGCTGCTTGGAACTCAATGAACGGACCGCCAACCCCGACTTCGATCTTGTCGAGGCCTGCATCACCACCACCCGAGGCTGGTCGAAGCATTGGGTGAACGACCGGCTTTATCCACGCCGCGCCTTCATTTATGAACCCAACGCCAGCAAAATCGATGGTTATCTCAATCGTCTCCTGCCCGAAGAGTTTGGGGCGATTGTGATCGAATAACCTGTCCGCCATTCAGGAAAGCCGCAAGCCCGCCGGCATTTTAAAGGTGGTTGGTCCTTTGCCGTAGTCGGTCAGTTTCAGCCACGCATTGGTTTAGCCCACATTGCGGGGTACCTCCCGCTGGTCACGGGGAACAACCGTGGACAGCCACAGTTCAACAGCCACAGTTCAACACTCCTCAAATAACCCTTTTAAATCAGTATTTTGGAGCGGTCCACCCTGATGGAGGTGGGAGATTCGGGTAGCGTGAGGCTGGTGTGGTGCGACTCCGGCGGGGTGCGAAAGCCACTGCACGCCAACCTGCCGCAGATTCATGGCGAGTGAGATGGAATCGGTCGGAGGTGCGTCTCCTCTTTCCAGCGGCCTGCCTTGGGCGGGCTGACGGTTGCAGCGGCGGGGGCCGCTGACCTCACAACAGGAAACAGTCATGAATCGATTCTTCATTGTATGCGGCCTGGCAATCGGGATGATGCTGTGGCCGGTGCTTTCTCAAGCTGGCGTCAGCCCGGAAGTCAATCTCGCGATCACCGATGGAACAGCTGATGAGGCTGGGGCGGAAACGGCACTGGTTACGGTCACACGCAGCAACGACGGCGACGTGGGCAGCGCGCTGTTTGTCAATTTGTCCTTTGCAGGAACCGCAACGCGCATTACCGACT
Source organism: Lysobacterales bacterium (assembly GCA_030065125.1). Classification (GTDB taxonomy): domain Bacteria; phylum Pseudomonadota; class Gammaproteobacteria; order Xanthomonadales; family SZUA-38; genus JASJDM01. Next base: position 6,419 of record JASJDM010000011.1, read on the forward strand.
ACAACACCTCCGTATTGTTCAATGGTTCACCGCTGGCCATTCGGATCAATCCGAACGAACTCGAGACCACGTTGCTCATTACGCCAGTGACTGACAACCTGATCGAGGGGCAGGAGACGATCGACGTAGCCCTGCAGGCAGGCAGTGGCTACAACCTGGGCCCGCAGATCCAGGGCAGCATAACCCTGGATGACGATGTGGCCGAGGTGAGGCTGTCCCTTGATGACGCTGCCGCCGCCGAAGCGGGTCAGGACACAGCCGCAATCACCGTCAGCCGCGACGGCGGCGGTGACACCACGCAGATGCTTCGAGTCAATCTTGAAATCACCGGCAGCGCCACGCGCAACTTCGACTACCGAACCACCACGCTGCTAAACGGCGCACCTCTCGCGGTTTCGATACCGGGTAACGAGTCGAGCACAACCGTGATCTTCACCCCCGAGCGTGACAACGAGATCGAGGGAACCGAATCCATATCGGTGGCGTTGCAGCCGCCGACCTCATCGGGGTACACGCTGGGCGCGCAGACAACTGCCGAAATCACGCTCACCGATGACGTGGCCGAAGTGACCCTGGAGGTGGTGGATTCAACTGCCGATGAAGCCGGCCAGGACCCGGGCAGTTTCATGCTGACACGCACCGACGCCGGCGATGTCACCGAGCAGCTGATCGTGAATATCGATCTCGCCGGCACCGCCGATCGTAATGTCGATTACACCCCGCCAACGCTGTTTGCTGGTAACCCCTTTGCGGTGTCGATTCCCGCCAATCAGCTCAGCAGGGTATTCAATTTAACGCCGCGCCTCGACAACCTGGTCGAGGGTCAGGAAAACATCCAGTTCGATCTGCAGCCGGGCGCCACCTACACCGTTGGGAGTCAAACCCAGGCGGTCATCACCCTGGCGGACGACGTACCCGTCGTGACCATCGAAGCCACCGATCCTGACGCCTCGGAGCGCGGCCTGGATCCGGGAACGTTCACCATCAGCCGCAGCCCAAACGGGAACACCGGTGCGCCCCTCAGCATCAACGTTGACGTGGGCGGCACGGCTTCACTCAACGCCGACTATACCGCGCAGGGGTTATTTGCCGGTTCGCCGTTTTCAGTTTCCATTCCCGGCGGCAGTCTGACAACGGACCTGACCATCAGGCCAAGGTCGGACAATCCCGACGATGAGGGTGATGAAACCATCGAGGTGTCGATTCAGAGCGGCAGCTATTTTCAGGGGGCACAGAACGTTGCCACCATAACCCTCGCCGATTTGCTGGATTTCCTCTTTGCCGACAGCTACGAGGCGATAACCATCAACAAATCCTGCCGCTGGGAAAAGCTGATGGACGAACAGCCGGGACGATTTATGGACCTCGGCAACGTCGTCGTGGATCTCGAAACCGAGCTGATGTGGACTGCCTGCGCCGCGATCGCTGTTTATGACTGGACGACGGGTGGATGCCAGATCCGGGATTGGGTGGAAGAAACCGACGGCTATACCGACTGGCGCTCGCCGGGCTTTGTAGAGCTTGCCACCCTTCCCCAGGGCTGCGGCCGAGGAAAGGTCCGTGACGCGGACTGAATTGATCAGAAAACAGCAGCTCCGGCGCTTGATCTTTAAGGCGGCACCCTGCTTTGCCCATTGCCGGCAATAGCCCGAATCGGGACGGGTTTGAAGTCCCAGCCACAAATCGTTGGCAAAGCCTGAACAGAAAGCCAGCCGCGCCCTCCTGGACGCGGCTCGCTGTATCAAGGCGGTGCAACTCAAGGGGTGCGGGAGGCGGCCGCCTTGACGCTGCCGGTAATGCCATTGGCGTCGTAAAACTCCAGCATGCGCGTGGCGATTTCCTGGCCCTGGTCGTCCTGTAGAAAGTGGCTGGCCTCAGGCAGGCGGTCGTGGGGTTGGCCGGCCGCACCGGGAACGTTGTCGATGAAGAACTGCTGGGCCTCGCAGGAGCCCTGAGCGCCGGGGTCGTTTGTCGCCCATATCGTCAGGAACGGACGGGTATAGGAGGTCAGCCCGTCCAGCGCTTCACTGGTTTGTCCCGGCACCTCGTTAATCAGGGAGGGAAACTTGCGGATACCCGCCATGTAGATTCGGCTGGGAAAGGGTGCGTCATACGCGGCCTCGTCCTCGGCGGGCATGTCGAACCAGGTATTGGCCTCCAGGGTGTCGCTGGCCTGGAACGAGATGCCTTTCATGGCGTATTCCATCCAGACCCCAAAGTAGCTCTCGTCCTCCCGCGGAAACCGGGGCTCGCAGCCGTTGTAGAAGGGGACCTGCTGGTCCGGGATGATGGCATAGGGAGAGGGAAGGTCCAGAACGCGATCGGTATCTTCCACCACCGGATATGGCTGCTCTCCCTCGCCAAGGTCGGGCAGAATGCCGTTGCCCACGGTGATGCTGGCGAACCAGTCCGGGTTCAATCCGGCAACCCGCAACCCGATGAGGCTGCCCCAGTCCTGCACGAACAGGTTGATGTCCTCATGACCAAGTTGTTGAATAAACGCCTCCAGCCGGTCGGAGTGCCCCAGGTAGGAATAGGCTTCCACGTCAATGGGCTTGTCTGACCGGCCCAGGCCAAGGTGGTCCATGGCAATCACCCGCATGCCGCCCTCGGCCAGCACCGGCATCATCTTCCGGTACAGGTAAGACCAGCTGGGCTGTCCGTGCAGCAGCAGGGCCACCGGACCGTCGGCGGGGCCCGTCTCGGCATAGGCCTGGCGCAGCCCGTCAATCTCCACATAGCGGGCTTCATACGGCCAGTCCGGCAGGTTCTCGAAGGCTTCGTCCGGCGTGCGCACAAACTTGACGCCCCCGGGTGTTTCCAGGATCTCGGTGTCCGTGCAGCCGCTGCCGCGAATGTCCGCCAGTTTGACCGCCTCTGAGGTCTTCAGACCATCAGCACCATTGAGTTCAAACCAGGCATTGCCGCAGTCCTCGGCGACCAGGATCAGGGAGCCCCACTCCGTCAGATCAGGTCCGGGGACCGGATTGTCGAAGGTGCCCCCGTCCCCGCGAAACACGGACAGCACCCGCGCATCGCCAGAGCCCAGCGGCCGCTCATCCGTATCACTGACCAGCCACAACGGTTCGCCCGCAGCGTCGTATCCGTAGAAGTAAACCGTGGTTCCGGCGTCTGACTGGATCACGTTAAAGCCCTCGCCATCCCGCGACGGCTGGTACCACAGCCCTGCCAGCCCAAAGGGTTTATCCTCTTCCAGGCGCTGGTATGTATTCTCAAAATCGTCGGAGATTACCGTTGCCGTGCCGTTGACCTCAACAATCAGATCCTCTTCCAGGGTGACTGCTTCCCAGCGCCATCCGCTCGGCAGCTGCAGGCGGCTCCCGAGGGTTGGCAGCTGGTCGAGGGACTGATCAGGATCCACGGTTTTGGCCATGGACAGCATAAAGTACTGTGCGCCGGTGTCAGAAGTCAGCAGGTAAATCTCCTTGCCTGCCCAGTTCTCCGACCGGTTTACGCGCACCGCCGTGTTTTCCACGTAGGCGCCGCCACCGCTCAAGGCATCCTGGGTCAACACCAGGGATGCGTGCTGGGCCATGTCGAGCTCACCGTAGCGGCGGACCTGGTCACCCGTCGAGGCAAATTGCCCATAGTCCGCCAGGGCCTGGCGTGGGCCGTTCATCTTGATAAACGACGCGCCGTATTGCTGTCGGATGGCTTCGGCGTCAAGGGCCGCAAAATCCTCGTCCGGGCAATCACCGATGAATTGGGTACCCCAGACTTCCGCCGTGAACCCATCGTCTTCCGGGTAAAACAGCAGAATCTCGCAATACTGAAAACCACTCCGGCTTTCGCCGCGAACCCGGCAATCGTTTCCGGACACGCCAGCCAGCCTGATGGTGTCCGAGCTCTTGCTGCCGTCATTGCCGTTCAGTTGGAACAGCGCCGTGTCGCAGTCCTGCACGGTAAAGGTAACCGTGCCCCAGGTCTCCAGGCTGGCGCTCAGAGCTGCCCCTTCAAAATTGCCCTGGGTGCCGCGATAGGCAGTCACCGTCTCGGGTATGCCGGGAGTTGCCGCTGCGGGAAGAGTGTCGCTGACCAGCCAGAGCGCCTCTCCCCTGGCGTCATAGCCATAGTAGTAGACGGTGATGCCAGCGTCGGACTGGACCACGCTGAAACCCTCGCCATCAAGGCCGGGGTTGTACCAAAGGCCCGCGATTCCCAGTCCCCTGGGGTCAACGACCCTGGCGCCTTCGAGGGGCTGGGAATGCGCCAGCGTTGCGAGCAGCAGCACCAGGGCGCAGAGCAGTGAGTAAGCGATGTTGGTCATTCCAGTTCTCCGGTCTATACGTGTAGTCCAGCAGACTAGCGATGCCCGGGTCAGGAACCTCTGCCGGAATGCGAAGAAATGTGAGGAAACGTGGACCGCGGCCGTGTCGAAAAGCGCTCTTTACGCTTCTTTGCAGTTCCTGGCCCTGGATTACGGCCCGGTCCGTACCATGAAACGCGTTCTCACTGACGAAGCGTTACCAAGGATTTGACGATGAAAATATTCGCTGCTCTGATTTTGATCTCTTCTTTTGCCCTTGCCCCGACCGCCATGGCCCGGCAATCCACGGATCGTGCCCAGGCTATCGAGGACCAGGTGACGGACCTGCAGAACCGGCTTCAGCTGACCGAAGAGCAACAGGCGCTGGTTGAGCCCATCCTCAGGGCACAGTTGGAAACTTCCCGTGCGATCATGGAAGACTACGGCTTCAGCCCCGGCACCAGTGGCGGCAACGTCGACCGGCGCAAGATGCGATCCATGTCCAAGGAGCTTGAGCCAGGTCGCAAGCAGGCGGAGCGGGATCTGGCAGAAGTGTTGACCGACGAGCAGATGGACCAGTACCGGGACATCCAGGACGAGCGTCGCGCCAGGATGCGCAATGACATCAAAAGGCGCATGGGCCGCTAACAGCGGTCGTCAGGCGTCATGACCATGGAAGTCCTGCAGGGATTTCTCCTCATCCTGTTCATACTGCTGGTGATCGCCGAGCTGAGGTGGTCCCACGCTAAAGGCCAGGGGAGTTACAGCCTGGGTGATTCGGCGGCCAACGTGACTATTGCAGTAGTGGGTGCCCTGATCAGACCCCTTTCCGTGGCCTGGACCTTCGCGGTGCTGGCGCTGGTCCAGCCCTATCAACTGATGGATGTGCAGGGATCATGGCGGGTCTATGCATTGACTTTCGTGGTGGTGGATCTGGCCTACTATGGCTACCACCGGCTTTCCCACCAGTTGCCGCTGTTCTGGACCTTGCACCACACCCACCACTCCAGCCATTGGTTCAATTTCACCACGGCGATCCGGCTCAACTGGATCGCGCGTTTCGTGAGCCCGGTGTATTTCCTGCCGCTGGTGCTGCTGGGACTGGATCCGCTCTGGATTGCCGCGTCCCTGGCGCTGGGGTTGATTTACCAGCTGTTCCTGCATACCCAGTCGATCCCCCGCCTGGGCTGGTTCGAAGGAAAGCTGCTGAACACGCCTTCGGCCCACCGCGTGCACCATGGGCGGAATCCGGAGTACATCGACAAGAACTTTGGCGGCGTACTGATTCTGTGGGATCGGCTGTTTGGCACTTATCAGCCAGAACAGGAGCCGGTGCGATACGGCGTTGTTTCCGAGGCGATGGGCAACAATCCCCTGCGGATCCAGCTGGCTCCGCTGGATCAATACCTGCGGGGCGAATTCCAGTCGGAGCGGGAAACCCACCGGCGCCGTGCACAGGATATCGTGCGGCAGCTTCAGTAGTGTGACCGGCAGATAGGTGTGGGTATGATCACAGCTGAATTCGGCGTCGGCGCGCGATTGCCGACGCATTCTAATGTGGGAGTGGAGCCCAAGATGACGTCTCCGACAAAAGTCCTGATGATTGACGACGATGTCAGCCTGACGTCCCTGTTTGAGGAATTTCTGCAGGCCGAGGGCGGCTTCGAATTTGCTGCCCGCCATGATGGCGAGGCTGGCGTCGCGGCGGCGGTCGAAGGCGGTCATGACGTCATCATCCTGGACGTGATGATGCCCAAGCTGAACGGTTTCAACGCCCTCAAGGCCATTCGCGAAGTATCGGACACGCCCATCATCATGTTGACCGCACGAGGTGACGACCTGGATCGAATCCTGGGCCTGGAGATTGGCGCGGACGATTACGTTCCCAAGCCGTGTAACCTGCGGGAACTGGTGGCCAGGATCCGCGCGATCCTGCGGCGGGTGGAGAAGGCCGCCGACTCATCGGATTCGGAGTCTTCGCGACTCCAGGTCGGCGACCTGCGAATGGAAGCCGGCTCCCAATCGGTTTACCTGGAGAACGAACTGGTGAACCTCACCGGCGCTGAGTACCGCGTGCTGGAAACCCTGGTGGAATCCGCGGGCGAGGTGGTGTCCAAGGACGCCATCGCCCGACAGGCGCTGGGCCGTCGCATCATGCCCTACGATCGAAGCGTGGATGCACACATCGCGCAGCTGCGCAAAAAACTGGGGCCCTTACCCAACGGGCTGCAGCGCATCAAGACCCAGCGCGGACGCGGCTATCTCTACGTTGTGCCGTGAACCACTTTTTTCGACGCATCCTTGTGTCGGTCTGGCTCACTATGTTCGTCGCCAGCGGGCTGACCTTTCTCAGCAGCGTGTTGATTCCCCGATCCAACGACGACGGTTCGCTCTACCAGGCTGAACTGGTGTCAGCCGTGGCCAGGGAACTGCAAGGGACGCTGGAGGCCAGTGTCCCAGCCCCAACCCAGGCGGTTGCAGACCAGTTCAAACTGAGCTTCGACCAGTTGCTGGAGATTTACCTGCTGGATCCGCACGGCCGGGACGTCCATGACAGACAGTTGCCCCGCCCGGTCAGCCGGCTGCTGACCGCGGACCGGGAAGGGACGCCTTGGTCAGACCCACGTCTCATCGTTCACCGCGACGGACTGGAAGGATACATGGTGGTCGGTTTCCTGACGGCCTATGGGTCGCTGCTGATCAACCCCGCGGAGCGGCCCACGCTGCTGCTGGTCATGCTGCTGGTCAGCGCCGTGGTGTCTTATGGCCTGGCGCGCTTTATTGTTCTGCCCATCCGCCATCTCCGGCAGGCTGGACACCGGGTCGCAGCGGGGGACCTGTCGGTCCGTGTGGGCCACACCGTCAAGGGACGCAAGGACGACATTGCCCTGCTGGCCCGGGATTTTGACGCCATGACGGAACGCATCGATTCCCTGCTCACCGGCCAGCAGCGCCTGATGCGGGACGTCTCCCATGAGCTTCGGTCGCCGCTGGCAAGGCTTCAGGCCCTGCAGTCCCTGGCCCGCCAGCGATTCAAGGGTGATGACCAGACCCACATTCTCGACCGGATGGAAAGTGAATCCGAGCGATTGAATCAACTGATTGAGGAAATCCTGTCCTATGCCAGGCTCGATGCACGCCATGAGATCCGTCGCCAGAACACCGACCTGGCGGACCTTTTGAAAACGATCGTGGATGACGCACTCACGGAGATCGGCGACAGCGGCAAGGACATCAGCTACATCGGCCCGGAACGCCTGACCCTGAACATTGACGCTGACCTGATTCACCGGGCGGTGGAAAACGTGGTGCGCAACGCGGTCCGGTTCACGCCGGATGGAACCACGGTTCAAGTCACGCTGACCAGCCAGTCCGAATCGGTTTTGGTCACGGTGACCGACCAGGGTCCTGGCGTTCCCGAGGGTGACCTGGGGCGTCTGTTTGAGCCGTTCTTCCAGGTGGACGAAAGCCGCCCACCTCAAAGCCTGGGCTCCGGCGTAGGCCTGGCCATCGCCCGCCGCGCCATGCAGCTCCACCAGGGCACCATCGCCGCGGATAATGCCGACGGCGGCGGGTTACGGGTTCACATGGTTTTGCCCACAGTCTGACCCGGGCCTTTCCGGGCCTTTCCTTACGTTTCTTTCCATTAGCGCAGATCTCCCTGGCGCGCCCATCCGTAGACTGAATCCATTACAGCAGCCGCCGGATGAAGGGCACAATGTCACCGAAAAACTTCAGAAAAATCCTGATTGCCACCATGCTCGCCAGCGCCGCGGCGGCCAGCATTGCGCTGTCCAACCTGCGGACAGAGGTGGTTCAGCGCGCGGAGCCGCTGGCCGTGCCGCTGGTGGACGTGCTGGAGGTCTACCCCATGACCACCCGGTTCACGGTCCGCAGTCAGGGTTCGGTGACACCGGTTATTGAAACGATTCTGTCGGCGGAAGTGTCCGGGACCATCGTCGAAATGTCCCCGGCGTTCGCCGCAGGCGGGTTGTTCGCTCCCGGTGACGTCTTGATCAGAATCGACCCAACGGACTACCGGGCCGCCGTGAACCAGGCCGAGGCCCTGGTGCACCAGCGAAGCATCGAGTTCGAGGGTATCGGTAAGCTCAAAGAAAAAGGCTACCGGGCCGAATCCGACCTCGCCGCCTCCGCCGCCGCCCTGGCGGCGGCTGAAGCCGATCTGCTGCGGTCACGCCGAAACCTGGAGCGCACGGAAATCAGGCTGCCCTACCAGGGGCTGGTGCGGAGCAAGTCAGCCGACCTGGGCCAGTTCGTCGCGCCGGGCACACCGCTGGGCGTGGTTTTTGCCACAGACTCCGCCGAGGTCCGACTGCCCTTGACCGACCAGGATCTGGCGCTGCTCGAGCTGCCCGGCCCGGCGGACTCAAACCGGGACGGCGAAATCCCGGTTCGGCTGACTGCGATCCAGCGCGGACGCCCCCAGTCCTGGGATGCGGTGATCGTGCGTCAGGAGGGCGTCATCGATGAACGCAGCCGGGTTACCTACGCGGTCGCGCGAATTGATGATCCCTATGCTTTGGCCAGCCAGGGTCCGGCACTGCCGGTAGGCAGTTTTGTCCAGGCCTCAATTAGCGGCCGTGAAGTCAGCGGCCTGGGCCAGGTCCCGCTCGGTGCCGTGCACGACGCCGACCGCGTGCTGTGGCTCAACGAAGACCAGCAGCTGGCCGTGAACCGGGTGAATATTGTTGCTGAAAATGCCGAGTTCGCCTACATCGACCTGGCCGAGATCCCTTATCGGCGGGTGGTGCTGACACCGTTGTCGGCACCCAGTGACGGGATGGCCCTACGGATCGAGCCCGATGCGGGCGCGCATCACGTGGCCGCGAATGCGGGAGATGCGCCATGACCAACGGCCGAACACAAGGCGGGCTGATTGCCTGGTTTGCACGTAATCCCGTGGCGGCCAACCTGTTGATGTTGTTCCTGCTGGGAGCCGGCGTCCTGTCGGCCTTCACCATCCGCAAACAGACCACGCCCGACCAGGAACTCAACAGGGTAGAAATATCCGTGGCCTATCCCGGCGCGGGCCCCGCCGAGGTGGAGAGTGGCGTAGTAGTCAAGGTGGAGGATGCAATCCGGGACGTCGAGGGCATCAAAGAGATCAGTGCTGTGGCCCGTGAAGGACTGGGCGTGGTCTCGGCGACGGTTTACCTGGATTCCGATGTCAGGCTGGTGCTGGACGAGGTCAAGGCCCGGGTTGACGCCATCGCGGCTTTCCCGGAAGAAGCAGAAAACCCGGTCATTCGCCAGGTCGAGGCGCCCGCTCACGTGGTATTCCTGGCGGTCCACGGGTCGGCGAGCGAGGCCGAGCGCAAATCCATTGCCCAGGAGATAAGTGACGAGGTGTTGCGCCTGCCCGATGTGACCCAGGTTGAACTGCTGGGCGATCGGGACTATGAAATCAGTATCCAGGTTTCGGAAATGACGCTCCGCCAGTACGGTCTGACCCTGGGCGAGGTATCCCAAGCGGTTCGGGAATCGTCGGTTGACCTGCCGGGCGGCGTCATCCAGTCCAGCAGCGGCGACCTGCTGGTGCGCAGCCAGGGTCGGGCCACCACCGGCGAAGAGTTCGCGCGGCTGACGCTGCGGACCTATCCCGACGGCACGCGACTCACCCTGGGTGATGTGGCCCACATTGACGATGGTTTTACCGAGTCCCGGGAGTTCGGGCGTTTTGACGGTGAGCCCACCACCACGCTGCGTGTGCTGGCCGGAGGCCAGCAGAATGAGCTGGCCACCGCCGCCGCGGTGCGTGAATACGTTTCGCAGAAGACCGGTTTGCCGGCCGGTGTTTCCCTGGATGTCTGGATCGATCGCTCCTACTACCTTAAGGACCGGCTGCAGATGATGAACCGAAACCTGCTGCAGGGCGCGGTCCTGGTTTTTGTCGTGCTGTCGGTGTTCCTGCGCACCCAGATCGCCTGGTGGGTGGTGGTGGGCATCCCCGTCACACTGTTCGGCGCGCTGTGGCTGATGCCGCTGGTGCCGAACCCGGTCACCATCAACACCATCAGCCTGTTCGGTTTCATCGTGGTGCTGGGAATCGTTGTGGATGACGCCATCGTCATCGGCGAGAGCGTGGATGCGCGAACCCGAACCCACGGCCACTCACTCGGCAGCGTGATCGACGGTGCTCAACGTGTGGCCCTGCCGGCTACCTTTGGCGTGCTCACCACCATGGCCGCATTCGCCCCGATGCTGTTTATCGGCGGCACGTTCAGCCCGTTTTTTGAAGCGCTGTCCATGGTGGTGATCCTGTGTTTGTGCATCTCGCTGATCGAGTCCAAGCTGATACTGCCGGCGCACCTGGCCCGTGCGCGGCGGCGCGAATGTGCCGGTGATGGCGACAGGCGCCAGAGTGCCACCGCCCTGCAGCAGATTCAGCGGCAGGTGCAGGGCCTGCTGAATACGGTGATTCACCAGGTTTACCGGCCGGTACTGGAAACCGCGATCCGGTACCGGGGCGTTACCGTGGCTGCCTTCCTGGCGGTGTTCATGCTCACCGTCGGTTTCATGCTGTCCAGCGCCGTTCGAATCGTCATGGTCCCCGAAGTACCCAGCGATTTTGTGCAGGTGGAGTTGCAGATGCAGCCCGGAACCTCAACCGACCTGCGTGACCAGACGGTCGAAACCCTGGAACAGGCCCTGCTGGCGCTGAACGCGGACTACGCGACAGAGCATCCCGGTTCACTGCCCATGGTGTCCCATATCGGGGTGTTTTCCGCAGGTGACGCCGGAGCGAGGCTTTTCGTGGAACTGCCCTTGGACGCGGACCGCCCTTTAGAAGCTGATGAGATCAGCGACCTGTGGCGGGCACGGGTCGGCGACCTGCCGGGCGTCAGGGAAATGACCTTTTCCGGGGCATCGCCCATCGGTGGCGGTTCGTCCCTGAGCTTTCGCCTCAGCGGTGGTGACTATACCCAGCTCAGCCAGGCCGCCGATGAGCTGGAGGTCGCGCTGGCCCGATTCGACGGCGTCTACGAGGTTCAAAACTCCGCGGTGGCCGGGGACAACGAGATTCGCGTCAGCCTGAAACCCGAGGCCGAATCACTGGGCCTCACCCAGGCTGCCCTGTCCAGCCAGGTGCGCCAGGCGTTCCATGGGGACGAAGCCCAGCGAATCCAGCGTGGAAACAACGAAGTCAAAGTCATGGTGCGCTACCCGGCAGAGGAGCGCAGGTCGCTGCGCCACCTGCAGGATATGTGGGTACAGACGCCCCTGGGTGGGCCGGTGCCGTTCAAGACCCTGGCCGAGGTGGATTTATCCCAGGGCTACGCGGCCATCCAGCGCCTGCACCGCATGCCCACCGTCACGGTGTCGGCCAATGCCGACCTGGATCGGGTTGAACCCGGCGCTGTGATCAGCACGCTGACCCGGACCACGATCCCGGACATCCTGGAACGGTATCCCGGTGTTGAATTCGGACTGGAAGGCAGCAGTCAGGAAGCGCAGATACTCATAGAGAAACTGGCCGTGGCTTTCGTCATCGCCTTATTCCTGATTTACACATTGCTGGCGATTCCGCTGAAATCCTATATCCAGCCGCTGATCATCATGTCGGTCATTCCGCTGGGTCTGATCGGTGCAGTGTTTGGACATGTCGTGATGAACGAGGCACTGTCCATGTTCTCTTTCTTTGGCGTGATTGCACTTTCCGGTGTCCTGGTCAATGACAGCCTGATCCTGGTGGATTTCATCAACCGCGCTCGTGCCGAAGGTCAGCCAGTGGCGCGGGCTGTGATCGAAGCCAGCACCCGCCGTTTCCGTGCCATCGTCCTCACCTCCCTGACCACCACCGCCGGCCTGCTGCCCCTGCTGTTTGAAACCAGCGTCCAGGCGCAGTTTGTCATTCCCATGGCCATCTCCATCAGCTTCGGCATCGTGTTTGCCACGCTGATCACTCTGCTGCTGGTGCCTGCCTTGTACGTGTTACAGGTGGACTGGATCCAGGCGATTCGACCGCCGACGCCATGGACACATCACCACGCTCCGTGGAGAGACTGTGGTCATCCGCGCGGTCGCGAATGGCGGAACTGATGGACAGCAACAGTTCGTAAGCCAGGCGGCGGCGCTCGGACCCGTCCACATCCATAAATACATCACGGCACACCCCGCCGCCGGGACTGAGCAATTGAGCGGACTTTCTGTTCTTTTTGCTCAGCCTGGTCATTGGTCCCTAGAAGGTGTATTCAACGCCCAGGGTCAGGCGATCCCGATCGCTGAACTGCCCAAAAAGTCCCTCCCGTGACCCGCCGAATGTTTCAGCTGAGATCCGCAGCGTGGTCTCCTCGGTCCAGTCGTACTCCAGGGTCATGGAGGCCATGTGGTCACGGTCTTCCAGTGAGCGGTACCAGCGCAGCGACGCAGTCAGGGTGTCGTAAGCGAAAGTGCGGCGCAGAAACACAGTGGCCACCCGGTCTTTTGCGGGACGGACCAGGTCACCCGGGGCATCGTTAACCGAGTCCACCAGGTATTGAACGTTGACAAAAAAGTCCCCGGGGGCGTTCCAGTCCAGTCCCACGCCGGCGCGGTGTTGACCCAGCCTTTGCAATACCAGTCCGAGTGGAGAGCGGGTGTTGAATACCCGCTTGGGCTGGTAGGCATATTCAGCGCGCAGTGCCAGGGATCCGAATGCGGTTTCCGCACTGAATCCGAAGACGTCCCGACGGCGGTAAAACCGCTCCAGGACACCGGTATTCAGAACCCGGCCCAGGGGCTCCGGGTCCAGCCCGCTATAGGCCACCAGACTGAGATCGAGCAGGTCGAACTGACGGGACAGGCGCAGCCCCGCCGCGGCGTCGTTGATTCCATGTCCCGGCCTGAGCGAGGTAACCGGAGGACTGGCACCGTCGGGGGGCGCGCCATAGCGAAAGCGCGGAGCCCGTAGTTCGAACCAGGCATTGGATTCCGGGGTGGCATGACCGGTGCCATCGGGAACCAGCGCAAGCTCCGCGCGCCAGGGCCCGAAGCTGTAGTCGGCGTAAGCACTCCAGAGTCCGATGCGTGACTGGTCGAAGTCATCGAGGATGAACTCCCGAAAGTCCTGGGGATTGACCAGGTCCAGCACCTTCAGGCCGTCCAGACGACCCCACACGATCTGCTGCTTGCCAAATCGAATAATTCCCCGGTCGGTCCGGTGCTCCAGGTAGAAATCCCGGAGTTCCAGGGATCCGGCACTGCCAAAAGCGATAGGGCGGGACAGGCTGGCATAGTTGTCACGGGTCAGCTCTCCCGGCTCGAGGCGGTCCTCGGCGTCCAGGCGCAGACGGCCGGACAGCACCAGACTGGTCGCCGGCGCAAACTGCACGTCCAGCCTGGGCCTGCCTTCCAGCTGCCCCTGCACCGTGTCGCTGGAATCGGTAGCGCTGCCGTAGGCCATACCCAGCGGCATGGTCAATGAAATGCTATCGGCGGCGTGTGCATTGCCGATGGCCAGGGCCAGGAGGCCGCAAAGCACCCTGATTCGCTTCACCATGATCAGTTCTCCAGCGTCGCCGGCAAGCCACGGCTCAGGCCCTGGGCATCAAAAAGCTGTGCGGCAAGTTCTGCCGGGTAGCGAATGTCCTCCAGCTGAAACAGGGTCTGGTGACCGGTCTGGTGATTGCGGGCGAGGATTTCCGTGGCCGTCCAGATGCCGTTGATCTGCTCGATCTGCCTGACCCAGATGGTCTTCAGCGGTTTCTTCTTGAGGTCGAAGAATTCCACCCGGGTTGGCATCCAGGAGCCTTCCGCCACCACTGCGTCAAACGCCCCGTAACCCAGCTGGCGGGCTGTTTTTTCACTTGTCGGGGTTCCCGAGAGCAGGTGGCCACCCCCGGTCTGCAGCCCCCGGTACTCAAAATGATAGTCGTCCAGGTCAAATTTGAGCTCAGACTGGATGTCCTCGTAGGTGAAGTCGGTGCCCAGGAAATAGTCGCCACGATCCGATGCCGGGACGCGGCGTACCTTGCGGGTCGCCGGAAGATACAGCCAGCGGTCATCCCGTCCCTGGGCCTCACGATGGTCATGGCTCAAAAAGGTGACATCACGCACCGCCTTGGGGGTCAGGTACGTGATCCGGGTCTTGCGCACTTCATCGTCGGATTGCTTCAGCACCAGCGCCTCGCGACGCCGTTCCCGGCCGCGGCGATCGGTCAGCGTCATGCGGATGGTCCGTTTGGCGGCCTGCCCTTCCTGCCGGGCAGCCACGTTTTCGGCCACCCACTGGGCTTTTGCCGGGTCAGCGTATGCCTCACCACCCAACAGCAGGGTGGCTGCCAGGACCAGAGTCAGCAGGCTGATGGAGACATGCAGACGACGACGGGCAGCCACCTGCCGGCCACGCACCGCCCGCCCGGCTGCAACCATGGCCGGCACGATCACCAGGGCGACCAGGTAGCTGGAGAAAGCCGCCACGGTCACCAGGCCGCCAAACCGCTGCAGCGTTGGCAGATCGCTGACCATCAGCACGGCAAAACCCAGGCCCAGAGCAGATGAGTTGTAAAAGCAGGCCCGCGCTACCGGCGGCAGGGCTTCTTCCACCGCCCGGTCAAGATCGCCATGAAACTCCTGGTATGCGACGCGCAGGCGGTCGACCAGGTGGATAGCGAAATCCACGCCCACCCCAAGGGCGATGGCCGCAAACATTGACGTTGCCGGTTCCAGGTAAATCCCCAGGTAACCCATCACCGCGTAAAGGGTCAGGACGGTAAATGCTACGGGCACCACCGAGACCACGCCGGCCCAGGCCGAGCCGAACACGATGATTGAGGTGGCCAGCACCAGGACCAGGGACAGCGCTACACCTTTGAAGTGTGATTGCTGCAGGCTGTTCATCCAGTGGTAGCTGACGTTGACGTCTCCTGCCAGCGTTGCCGTCATGCCCGGTTCGTTGAAACTCGAGTCCAGGTAATCCTGCAGCGCTTCCACCACTTCCCGGCTCTGGCTGAAATAGTTCGAATTGAGGATGCCGCGCACCAGGGCCGCCTGGTAACCGGCGTCTATCTCTTCTTCCAGGTCCGCCGGGTCGCCGGAGACCTCGTAAACCAGCAGATACTGGGCAATGCCAGCGTCGCTTTCAGGCAGTGCCCGTCCAGCGCCGGGAGCCGCCGGTTGTTCGTTGAGTGCAGCGTGCATCAGGCCCAGGTAATCGACGATGGAAACTGTTTTCTGAACATGGGGCAAGCGCTCAAAGTAGCCCTGCAGGTCCGCTATCTTCTGCATTCGCCGGGCATCGAGCAGCCCTTCGACCTCGTCGGTTTCCACAATCACGTCAAGAAACGCAGTGCCGGCAAAGCGCTCGTTGAGCAACTGATCTGCCACGCGGATCGGCTCTCCTTCAGCAAAGTTATCGACCTGGGAGCGGTCCACGCGCAGCTGCAGGGCGCCGGCCAGGGCCACCAGGGCCACCAATCCAAAGGCGACCAGCACCCTGCGGTGATTGCGGATGGAGAATGACCCGATGTGGGCCAGCGCCAGGCCCAGATGGCTGGGCCGGTTCCGACGCCAGCTGCGGAAGGCGGGACTGTGACCGGGCTTCAGCAGCAGCAACACGTTCGGCAGCGCCAGAATTGAAAACACCCAGGCCAGCGCTACGCCAAGCGCGGCAAACCAGGCAAACCAGGTGATGGGCGGCATGATGGACGCGGCGGCAATGCCCAGAAACCCTGCAACGGTGGTCAGCGTCGTCAGCGTGATGGGCCGAACCATGGCGATCATGGCCCGCACCACCAGGCTGCGCTCGTCGGCATCCGGATCCTGTTCACGATACTGGTAGTAGGTGGAAAGGACGTGGATCGCGTCAGCCACCGAAATCGCAACCAGGATGACAGGCAGTGCATTGGTGATGGCAAAATACGGCACCCCGGCCCAGGCCATGACACCCAGGGCTCCGCCCGCAGCGCCCAGGACCACGACCAGCGGCCCTGGCAGGGCGGCCAGACGGCGGAAAGCCAGGAATATGAAGCCCAGCACCAGGGCAAACACCAGGGGCTGCAGCTTACGCGCGTCCTGATCGATGTAGCGGCTGAGGTAGCCGCTCACCGCACCCGGGCCAGCAACGTGGATCTCCACCGCCGCCAGATCGACATTTGCAGCCAGCCCACGTACCTGCTGATAAGTTTCGTCAGCCAGGTCTGTATCGATCAGCTCAGCCATGATGACGGCGCCGCGGCCGTCTTCACTGACCAGAGTCCCGCGATGCGGAGACATCCCCTGCCAGCGGACCCGCGCGCCGTCGGCCTGTGCGTTGTCAGGACGGTCCTGCTCCAGATACGGGTCCACCAACAGCTCGCCGTCCCGGCCCGCGATGGACGACTCGGTGGCCAGGCTGGCCACGCGGTCGGCGCGAACGTTGGACAGCGCTTCAATGCTCCGGGTGAGTTCGCCAATCAGCTCCAGGACTGCCGGCGAAAAAACCCCGTCGTACTCTTCCGTCAAAACCGCAACGGCTATGGAATCCGACAGCCCGAAGACTTCCGTGGCCCGCTCATCGGCTACCAGTGAAGCGTGACCCGCTGGTATGAATGCCTTGACCGACGTGTCCTTCACCAGCCGGCTCAGGCCTGCGGCGCTGCATACGATGATGATCAGCGTGATGATGAGGGCCAGCAGGGGCCGGGCAGTAATGCGCATGAAAAAGCGCTCGGAAGTTTCGCGGGACACAAACATCAGGACTGACTCCCAGGTGAAGTTTCGATTTGACTGCTGCCATACGGGGCAAGCGGTTCGTCCCTTCCCTGGGCGGTCCGGTCACCGGCGTTCCTGAACATCTCCGCCTCCACTCCCATCCAGTCGAGCACGTAGCCGGGAATTTCCGGAGACTGCGCGCCGGGGTGCACAGTTTCTGCGACCTTGTGAGTGCAGACCCAGCGATCCTTGTCGCGAATGGCTGCGCGGGTCACACCCACAGAAACGTGGCGGTCTCTTTGGTCAACAAAGCCGTGTTCCAGGTAGAACCAGCGCCCATCCCAGCCCAGCAGCCGGGTGTGCACGCTGTAGCTCTGAAACAGGCGCAGCGAATAGCGAAACCGGACAAAGCCACCGCCAAGCAGCGGCGCCCAGCGATTCTGGCGCAGGGCCGCGATCACCCCGGTACGCATCATCCACTCGGTCCGCGCCACGTCCATGATCTGCAGATAGCGGCCGTTGTTCATGTGGCCGAATGCGTCCAGGTCGTGGGGCAGTACGCGAAACCGGCTCTCTGCAGGGTTCGAGTAATGCAGCTTTTCTCCGGCCATTGTCCGAAGCATCACCATCAGCAGTCGGAGATAGAGATTCATCGGTTTGCCTCCCTCATCAACCCGGGAAAAACTCCCTTGTCCATTCAGATCGGAATTCGAGAAAAAACCCGCCAACGCCGGTTAAACAGCACGGTCGGGTTGTCACCTCCAAACCCGCACTGCGCCGCCGAGGCAGCAGTTCACGAGAGGAAAAAACGAGAAAACGACTGAAATCCGGACACGCAGCCTGTGGCGTGTTGGTCGCGCGGTGGAAAAATCAACTCTCACGGGCTCGCAGGCATCTTGAGCCTTGCCCGGGAGCTGCTTAAGGCCTACGAGATTCTGGTGGAAGCGGTCGGACCCGATGGCAGACACACCCAGCTGGTCGTCCCGGATCTGGTAGAACTCTACCGGGTGACCGGTGACGAGGAGAACGCCGAGGCCTGGCAGGCAATGCGCAACACTTCCCTTATCCGGGCACAAGAGCAGCTGCACATGAACCTGCGCCGGAATTCTCTTTCTAAGCTTCTATACTGGCAATATCGGCCTACCGCAAACTGCCGGGTGCTTCAGCTGCCTGAGAGGGGACCATCATGAAATACCGCTTCGACCCGGAAGGAGAACGCCTTCCAATCAAACTGGACACCACATCCAACGCCGAATACGAGCCCATCCCGCTTGAGTCGCGCAACGAGCGAGCGAACGTGCTGGCCCAGCAGGCCGTGAGCGAGAACGCAAAGCGCCTGGGCATGGGGCGTCGCGACTTTCTGGTCACGGCGGCAGGCGCCGCGACGACCCTGCTGTCCATCAATCGCGCCAACGCCGACGCGGGCCGCGATGCGGGCGGCTTCGATCTACCCGAAGAAGCCGGCAAGGACATCGAGCTGGCGGACGCGGCCATCGGCAAAAAGGAATTCATTTTTGACGTGCAGGGGCACTACGTGCCGCCGAGCGTAGCGGCAAGCCGCAAGGAAGAGTGTTCGAAGTTCGACTACGTCAGCCGCGACTACATGCGTTGTCTGGGTGCCGACGACTTCGTCAAGGACGTGTTCCTGGATGCCGATACGGACATGATGGTGCTGTCGTTCGTTCCATCCCGCCGCGACGCCGAGCCGCTGACCATTGAGGAGGCAGACGCGACCCGGCGAATCGTCGATGAGCTGGAGGGTACGCATCGGCTGCTGATTCACGGTCGCGTTAATCCCAATCAGGCGGGTGACATCGAAGGTATGGATGAGCTGGCCGAAACCTACGGCGTTTCGGCCTGGAAGACCTACACCCAGTGGGGTCCGGACGGCAAGGGATTCTGGCTGACGGATGACATCGGGCTCGCCTTCATTGAGAAAGCGCGTGCCCTCGGCGTGAAAAACATCTGTATCCATAAAGGCATCCCTTTCGGGCGTCGTTCCTACGAGCACTCGCTGTGCACGGACATCGGCCCTGTGGCCAGGCAGTTCCCCGACGTGAATTTCCTCATCTATCACTCCGGCTGGATTCCCAATCAGCCGGAAGGGCCCTACGATCCGGATCGCGGCGAAGGCATCGACGAGCTGATTCGTTCGGTGGAGGCCGCGGGTCTTGGTAAAGGCTCCAACGTCTACGCAGAACTCGGCAGCACCTGGCGCGGCCTGATGCGTGACGTCGACAGCGCGGCGCACGGTATCGGCAAGCTGGTCAAGCACCTGGGTGAGGACAATGTGCTGTGGGGCACCGATTCCATCTGGTACGGCTCGCCCCAGGATCAGATCCAGGCGTTTCGCGCGTTCCAGATTTCGACGGAAACCCGCGAGCGTTATGGCTATCCGGAGATCAGCGACTCGCTGCGCGCAAAGATCTTCGGACTGAATGCGATGAAGCCTTACGGCATCGATATCGAAGAGGCGCGACTCCGCGCGGGCAACGATTTCGTGGAGCAGGAGCGACAGAACTACCGCGACCGTCGCGACCCACACCACCTGACCTTTGGGCCGAAGAATCGGCGCGAGTTTCTTCTCTTTCGGGTCTGAGCGTCGCTCCATAGACCGGCAAGATGCGTTGAAGAATTGTTTGGCTGTCCACGCTGCACGGTCTCGCGATTCTTTGCGCATTCCCGAAAAGTGGAACAGCGAAAGTTTTTAATTAAACTGGGAGTCGCGCTGAACCATTCAGAAACTTGAAACGAGGGGGTTGGAATCATGAGCATCAAATCCATCTGGCTGGCTCTTCTGACGGGTGTGCCATTTCTCATTGTGGGACAACCTTCTTTGGCACAGGCTTCCGATGAGGAAGGCGTGGCTATCGAGGAAGTGATTGTCACAGGAACCCGGATACGTTCGCAGAACCTGGAATCGCTGAATCCTGTCACGACTTTGGACGAACAGGCGCTGGAGTACATTGGCAATACCAGCGTGCAGGAGATCGTTCGCGAAGTTGGGGCGCTGGTGGGTTCCGACGGCGAGTCGGAACAGAGTAACGGTGAAAATCAGTTGAACCTCCGAAACCTCGGCACCAACCGAACGCTGGTGCTGGTTAACGGCCGGCGGTTTGTGGGCGGCTTCAGCGGTACGACGGCCGTCGATACCAACGTGATTCCTCTTGCTCTTATTGAGCGGGTCGACTCGCTGACAGGCGGCGCGTCGGCCATTTACGGTGCGGATGCGGTAACCGGGGTGGTGAACTTTGTTCTCAAGAGGGACTTCGAGGGACTGGCGCTTGAGGCCCAGTACGGCGACGCCCAGGACGGTGATTTCCGGGATCAGCAGTACTCCATCACATACGGCAGAAATTTCTCTGACGGTCGAGGGAACATTACGGCCAATCTGCTGTACGGGGAACGTCCGTTGACTCCTGCAACGGCCAGGGACGAATCCAGCATCGGCATTGCAGAGCAGATCAACAATTATGACAACCGCACGGTCAATGGCGTTACCCCGAGATTCGTGCTCGAAGCGGGAACGCGTGAGGCGTTTTTTACCGAAGGCGGTGCACGCTTCGACCCGTTCAATATTTTTTCCACGGGCTTCAACGGTGACGGCACACCATTCGAAAACGGCCTTCCGGTCGGAAGTTTTGCCGGTACCGGGCAGATTGGTGGCGATGGGATTCCCAACTGGATCCTGTTCGGCCACGGCGCCCGACCCGAGAATGAGCGAATTATCCTGACGGCAACTTCCCATTACGATGTCAGCGATCGATTCCAGCCCTATGTGGATCTGCACTATTCAAATGTCGATGCGCGCTCATTGCAGCAGCATTCGCTGACGGTGGGCAGCCAGGCGGCGCGGGACAACGCTTTTCTGCCTCCGGCTGTGCTGGACGCCGCTGAAGCGGTGGGTTACCCCGGCCCGATCTTTTTCAATCGCTGGGACCTGGACTCCGGATTGATTGACCAGCGAATCGAAAAGAAGACCTTTCGCATCGTTGCCGGGGCGGAGGGCCAACTCAATGATCGCTTCAGCTACGACGTGTCCGTGAATCTTGGCAAAGTCGACCGCGATATTACTGTCCGAAACAACCGTATGTACGACCGCTACATCGCCGCTATGGACAGCGTGGTTGATCCAGCCACCGGAAATATCGTCTGCCGCAGCGACCTGGATCCCGGTAGTTTCAACACGCTGCCCTCCGATTTCCTGCAGACTTCTTTTGACCGATCCCTCGGGCCGGTCAGCTTCACGGCCGGACCGGGAAGTGGATGCATCCCGTTCAATCCTTTCACCACCGACAGTGCGTCCAATGCCGCCGCAATCGACTGGATCTGGATACCGACGACTAACTCGACCGAGAACGACCAGTTCGTCGTGCAGGGTTATCTGTCCGCTGACACCAGTGGTTGGTTCGATTTGCCCGGAGGACCCATCGACTTTGTCGTGGGTGCCGAATACCGCGAGGAAGAATCAGACATCCGGTTCGACGCATTTTCCGGAACAGAGCGGGTAATCGCACAGTTCAACGGTCGTGATCTCGCTGGCGAGTTCGATGTGCTGGAAGCATTCGGTGAATTTTCGGCACCGGTGCTTGGCGACACCAATGCCTTCGTGCGTGGTCTGACCGTCAACGGAGCTGTGCGCTGGTCGGACTATTCAACCATTGGAAGGACGACAACCTGGAAGGGCGGATTTACCTTCGAGACCTTTGGGGGCCTGACCCTTCGCGCCACCGTATCCGAAGCCGTGCGGGCGCCCAACGTCCAGGAGTTGTTCCAGGAAAGAAGCAATATTTCGACCTCCCTGGGGCAGTTTGACCCCTGCAACGTAGACAATCTTGATCTGGGCACGGAATTCCGTCGTCAAAACTGTGCCACCGATCTGTCAGCGCTCGGCGTGGATCCTGACAGTTTCATGCCGCAACTCGGAACCTTCTTTCCGGGCATCACCGGGGGTAACCCCAACCTTGACGAAGAAACCGCCGATACGGAAACCATTGGTCTGCTGTGGCAGCCCGAATTCGTTGACGGCCTGACGCTCAGCGTGGACTACTTCGACATCGAGCTTCAAGACGCTGTGCTAAGCCCCAATCAACAGGCCATTTTTGACGCCTGTTACGACTCCGCGTCCCTGGATAACGTCTTCTGCGACCTGATCGGGCGTGACCCGACCACCGGCTTTGCCAACTTCGTAGAGATCGTGGCGGTCAATGTCGCGGAAATCCGTACTTCCGGCTATGAGCTCAGCGGTTTCTATCAGCTGCCATTCGAGTCTTTCGGGGATATCAGCCTGGCGCTGAATGCCACCCGCCTGGAGAAGCTGGATGTTCAGCGCACGCCGTTACCCGGACTGACCGACGAGGTAGGGTTGTTCAACACCTTCCTGGGTAATTCGGCACCGGAATGGGTGGCGAATTTTGACCTGACCTGGCGCTGGGGCAAGTGGGACGCCAACTGGGGCGTCAACTACAGCTCCGAGACCTTGCGGCCGCCGCTGATCAACGCCCAGCGTGATACCGCTTTTGAGTTTATCGACGATCCTTTTGTGGACCGATTCATCAACCATGACCTGCAGGTCGGGTACAGTTTCAACGACAACGCGAGAATCTACGGCGGTGTCCGAAACCTGACGGATGAATACCCTGATCTGGTTCGAGGATCGCTCAACGGACTGTCGGGTCGGCAGGGGTTTGCCGGACGCTCGTTTTATATGGGATATACGCAATTGATGCCTGATCTGTAAGGGCTCGGCTCGATTGTCGCCGCTGCACGGGGGTTCCTGGGCAGCGCAACTTTCCTTCGAGATTCCGACTTGTGATTCGGGCTCACACGCAAAAAGATCGCGAACCCTGGTGGTTCGCGATCTCGCTGCTGGTCCTGTCTTTGCTGTCATGGGGAGCTTTGGCCCGGCAGGAACCTGCAGGCGATACCTCCATCCTCCCGCGGTGGCACGGCGTCTGGACGGGCAGCCTGCAAAATCTACCGCTTCGCCCGGACCCTCCCCAGGTAGAGGTCATACTTGAGGTGGGCGTCGGCGACGACGCGGATGATGACTGTCTCATCTGGCGGTCCACTTACTCCGAGGGCGGGGAACAGCGACAGGTCAAGGACTATCGCTTATGCCGGAAGGACGATGGTCGTTTTGTCCTGGACGAGCAGAACGGAATCGTGCTCGAACTCTCGGTCTTCGGCGACGTGATCTACTCCGCTTTCCAATACGGGGAGCGCACGCTGGTCGTCCGCCACGCCATTGACGGACGCAGCATGACCGAGGAAATCTTCTTTGCTCACCCCGAACGGGACGCTTTGGACCAGGTGCAACCCCTGACGGGACGGGGTTTGCAGCTGATCAGGTTCGTTAAGACCAAAGAATCTGTCGACTGAGAGAAGAGAGTCGCGGGACTTACACCATCGATGCTTCGTTCATTCTTCTGTCGGCTCAGGAGGTACCTGGTTGCTGATCAGGGGCGCCAACGGCAACGCATCCCGGTCCACAATATTGCCGCTCTTGATGACAGTGTCGATGGTCCGGTAATTGGTCGCGCTTTTCAGCGGATTGCTGCTGAGGATGACCAGGTCTGCGATCTTGCCGGGTTCCACCGTTCCAATCTCGTCATCCAGCTGGTAGGCCCGGGCGATATGGCTGGTGGTGGACTTGAGGATTTCCATGGGGTCCATGCCCATCTCCTCGAAACCCACCAGTGCGTTGAAATGCCCTTCACCCACCGCGGTTCGCTGATCTACGGTAATGCTGTCTACCTCGGATTCAGCCGTCATTACCGGATGTTCAATACCCGCGTCGGTGGACAGCAGGAGAATCGCGCCGGCGTCGATCATCTTTTTGGTGTTGGCCCTGCCCGTAACCATAAAGGGCACCAGGAAGTTGGACGGCTTGTCCGCCTTCAACGCATCAATACGGCGCTTGGTCACCGGTAAAACGGAACAGGGAATCTGGCGTTCCACCAGTTTGCCAACCGTCTCGTCGGGCATTCCCACCGTTGGGCCGGTAATCTCACAGTGAGTCAGAATGTCCACGCCCGCCTCGATGGCCATATCCAGGCTTTCCACCGACGTGGTGTGTACCTGAACCGTCATACCCGCGTCGTGCCCCGCATCTACGATCGCCTTTTGTACTCGCCCCGAAAACGAGATGAAGCTCATCTCCGTGTGTCCGCTTGATCCATATTTCAAGAAGTCCATATCCCTGGTGGCGTAGTCTTTCACCACGTCTGCCACCTCGTCAGGACCCATCCACGTCAACCTGCGGCCGGTTCCCTCCTCCCAGGTATCGTTGATCCGTTTGACGACGGACTTCTTGAAATGGGCGGCCGCGTCACCCCGGAAATCTGCTGACAGCGGCCCGTCAAAACCAATGATATTCCCGGCCAGGTAGATCCGGCTCCCCGGAACCTCACCCGCGTTGATGGTATCCCGGGCCTTGACCAGGGCAGCCCTGGGCCCCCAGGTGTCGAACACCGTTGTCAGGCCGGATTTCAGGGTTATCTGGGCCGCCTCGACGATGATCTCGTCATAACGGTCCTCGTACTTGATCAGGGTTTCGGTGTCGAGGTTGAGGAAAAGGTGAAGGTTTGCGTCCATCAGGCCCGGGATGACAAATTTGCCTTTCCCGTCAATGACCCTGGCGCCATCCGGTACCGCAACGTCCCCCGAGCGTCCAACGGCGGCAATGCGGCCGTTTTCGACAAGTACCGTGCCCTTGCGAAGCGGATCAGCGCCGGTGCCATCAATAATGGTTGCGCCGGTGATAGCCAGGGTGTCCGCCTGGGCCATGTTCAGGACCAGGGCCAGGGACATTGCAATCAGGAAAACAGTCAGCGAACAGCGCATGGTCATTCTCCGCAACAGGCAGGGACACTGGTTTTGACCGTAGCATAAAGCCGCGCCTCACCCCCAGCAGCCGGCTGCGCGGCCGACCAGGGCCAGCCTCCTTCCTGGCCTGTTGAGAGGGCTACCGCGTTGTGCGGTAGGCCTTCCCAATAATCACCGGTTCGCTGAGAAATTGACCTTTGGCATAGTCATCTTCCACCGGCGCGGTGGAGTCCATCTGCTGAATCCTGCGCACCACGTCCATACCCGAAGTGACTTTACCGAAGGAGGCAAATCCAAGACCGTCCGGGTTTCTCATGCCGCCAAAATCCAGGCTGGGCTGGTCGCCGATGGTAATGAAGAAGGCCGCGCCGCTGCCCGTGCCGGGATCGCCCCGGCCGAGGGAAACCGTTCCATCGGTGTGGAGGAGACCGGTTTGCTCGGTGGTTTCGTGTGCGACTGGAGGCAGGGCGCCGGCGGGGTCGGTGAGTCCGCCCTGGATAACCTCGATAATCGGAGAGCCGTTGTCGTTGTCCTTGCGAACCACACGGTAAAAAGCCGCGCCGTCAAAAAGGCCCTGGTCCAGGTGGTCAAGGAAGCTGCCAGCTGATTTTGGAGCCGCCTCCGGATACACGTTCATATGAATCTTCCCGGCCGAGGTTTCCAGGATGACGCCAACGGGCTTACCCAGCGCCTTCTTTCCATGGGGGGCCATCATCGGCTCAGTCGCGTCAATCGCGTCGCCGCCCTGGGCGGCCATCTGCATGGCAATGACCTTTTCCTTGGTCAGATCACCGGAGGATTTGGCGCTGAAACCCACTGGGGGTTCCTTGCCGGCCAGGTGTCTGACGAAGTAATCCCAGCTTCGAACCATGGCGTAGCCGGGGAGTTCATGCCTCGCCTGGGGCATGAGGACCAGGTCAAAGGTTTTATTGGCGTTCATCAGGGCCTGGGTCAGCTGGAACAGACCGCCGGGATGGCAACCGTGGTCCAGCATGCCATGAATAAACATCAGTTTGCCCTGGAGATTTTCGGCGTGGGTCAGGTTGGCCTGCTCCAGGTAATTGTCACCCTCCAGCAGGCCCTGGTAGCGCTCGCCCCAGGTGTGCCAGAACAACCGCTGGTCGTGGTTGCCGGCGCCGGATACGCCCACCTTAAAGAAATCCGGAAACTTCAGCATGGCATGTGCGGCCATGTAGCCGCCGCCGGAAAACCCGGTGATGCCGACGCGATCGATGTCCATGTAGGGGAAGCGCTCAGCCAGCTGCCTGATGCCCGCCACATGGTCTTCCAGGTTGCTGGCGGTGTGGATCTGGCCGTGAGAAGTCTCGTGAAAAGCCCGGGATCTTTCGGCGGTGCCACGCCCGTCCAGGGTCACCACGATGAAACCCAGTTCCGAAAGCGATGCCGCGGCGTCAAATCCAATGGAGCTGCCGGTGTAGGCGGCTTTCGGGACAACGGCCACCTGGGGGCCGCCGTAGATGTAATCGATGATCGGGTAGCGCTTGTTTTCGTCAAAGTCCCGGGGGCGGTACATCACGCCGCGGATATCCGTTGAGCCATCGGCCGCGGTTACCGAGAACGGCTCCGGCCACGGCTGCCCTTCCGGCATGGTGTTAAGCGCCGCCTGCTCTACCACCATGACCTCTTCGCCCTGGGCGTCCATCAGCACAGTGGTATTGGGCCGGTCCGGGCGCTGCCGCGTCTCGACGTAGTAGGCGCCACCTGGGGCTACACCTGAGACTAAATCCGGATCCATCCCGAAGATCGTCAGCAACAGGAGGGAGAAATCCCCTTTGGAAAGAACGAGGCGATCATCATCTCCCGAACTGAGGATCGTCAGGTCTCCGCTATCCAGGTCCACGCGGGCGATTTCCCGGTAGTAGGGATTCACATCGGGCCGGCGTGCGCCCACGCTGATGAACAGCTGTCGGTTTTCGGCGTCTACGCCGAGGACGTCCCTGACCCGCCAGTCGCCAGAAGTCAGCGCCCGCTTTTCCTTGCCCGTGTCAGCATCATGCAGGTAAAGGTGGGCCCATCCAGACTTTTCCGAGTACCAGATGAATTCGTTGCTTTCCGGCAGCGGCACGATGGAAGCGGGCATGTAAACGTTCAATCCCAGTTCCAGGTAGGTGTCGGTGGTCTCGGTAAACACAATCCGCGCAGCGCCGGAATCCCGATCGGCCTTGACCACCCGGGCTTCTTTTTCGCCTCGGAGGATATCGACGAAGTAAACGGCGCTGGAATCGGCTGACCACCAGGCGCGGTTACCGCCCAGGGGCGTGTCTTTCATGCGCACCGCAGCGAGATCGGGATAGTGGATGCGGGTCTGCCCGCCGGTTTCGGTATCGATCACGGCCATGCGGAAGCGAGTGACGTGCTCATCGCCCGGCAGGGACTGGCGGTAGTCGACGACCCTGGGCCGGATGCTGCCGTCCGCGGGCGCATAATCGATCACCGGCAGGGATTTCACTTTGCGTTCATCGGTCTGGGCGGTGAGCAGGTAGCGGGAATCCGGTGACCAGACCGATTCGGGCTTTTGAGCCGGGCGTCCGGTGGCGTTGGGGACCGCACCGTAGGCGTAAAACGCTTCTCCGTCGCTGGTCAGCGCCTTTTCTTTACCCGACTCGAGGTCCCTGAGCCAGAGGTTGTGATCCCTGGAAAAAACGGCCCGTTTTCCGTCCGGTGAGACCCGCCACGCGGGATCGATGGCACCCTCTGTCAGTTCGGTCAGTCGGCCCTTTTTGAACTCCCACGATTTTCCGAAGGCGCTGAACGTCGCGGAGGACGCATCAATCACCAGGGCGCTGATGGGCAGGTCGGCGGCGTCAACCTCTTGTTCTGCCTGTTTGGCCAGCGCTTTGGCCAGGGATTTGTGGTTGAACGCCGGCTCCTTTTTGCCCTTCTTTGCGTCGACCCGAACGTACTCGGTGCCGTCCGCGGTCTCGCGGTCGTACCAGAAGCTGGTTTCGTCAATCCAGCGGGGGTACAGGTTCTGGTTCAAAACCCACTTGTCTTCTGCGTAGGCCTGCAGGGCGGCAGCCCTTTGGTAGGCGGGCAGCAGCGGATGGACATCATCGGCTTTTTCCTGGGCTGCAACCGCCTGGACGGTTGCCAGCAGCAATATCCAGAACCAATGACGGTTAGCTTCAAGCTTTTTCATGAAAACCCCCTGTCAGGATGTGTTGGAAACGCGGCCGGCCAACAGGCCCGTTCGACTTCACCGCGATCACCATATGCCATGCTGCACGTCGATCACAGAGCGCAGTACTTTGGCATGCGCCCGAAAGCGGGTCAGTTCATGCGATGCAACATTGAAATTACCGCGGAAACTTGCAATGTGGCAACGCGAGACGTGACGCTGTTGTCTTCACTTCAGCGCTTCAGGCATTCCGAGTGCCCCAGGAATCTTCACTGTCTCCACATTCACAACGTCATAAGGAGGTCCGCTCCTGCAGCACCTGACTCAACCTGCGTGTGTTTCCGCTAACACTCCAAGAAACAGATTCAGCCAATGCCGCAGCCACCCGGCCATTTTTGCTGGGCGAGCTTTGACCGGCGGCTACAGGTCGCAGGTTGCCGACACCTGCTGATAGTTTCGGTCATAGCTGCCTGTGCAAACCGCATCGACCAGTCCGGAGGTGATATCAATCAGGGTGCCACCGCTGGCGTCCAGTTTGCTGTTGCCAAAACGGGCTATGGACTGGCCGCTGGTGGTTTCGGTTCGGATAATTCGGAATGCGTCGATTACCGAATGATCAACTTCTACGCGGTGCCCGGTCGTACTGGACACCAACTCAATTGCGGTGCTCGCATTGATGACGCTGTGACGCAGGAAAAAGGAGCCCACCAGAGTGCCGGTGGCGTTGCCGCGAAGGCCCGTCGCAGCCTCAATATGCGACCCTGACAGGGTTACCCGTCCGTTGTTGATCCTGATCCCCACCGGATCGGTGCCGCCATTGACCGATACCCTGCTGTTAATCAGCAGCGGCCGAAAGCCGGAGCCGGCCCCACGCAGTCCGAAGTTTGCAGAGCCACCTCCGGATACCTCCACCGTCACCTGTTCAAAACGACCCTCGTCGAATTCGCCGTAGCCAGCAATGCCCCGCCCGCCCGCGCTCAATTCAACCCGGGTATCGGTGACGATTAGCCTGGCGTTATTGGAATCTGCGCCGGCATCACCGATACCGACGCCATCGCCACTGACCAGAATGTGGACACCCTGAAGCTCCAGAAAATCCAGATTCCCGGCCCCGCTGCCCAGGCCGATGCCATACCCGCCGTCAACGGAAATCCGCAACCGCTGCAGGCTTCCCGAATGTTCTTGGGGAGACGGCGTGACGCCGCCGGCAAATCCCGTCGACGCACTGGCGCCGTTGCGCTGCACTTCTATTGCGGCGTCCCGCAACTTCCACCGGGCACCCAAGCCCAGCACTGCGTAAGCCTCGGTGATAATGCCGCCGGTGCACCTGATCTTGAGGTTTTCCACCGTCAGGTCGCTGGCCATCCGCAAGACGGCGTTGTCCACTAGAAAATTCTGTGGCTGGCCCGGGCCTGTAATGACGGTGCTTTCTTCACCGGCGCCGCGCAGACTGACAAAGTCTTTCAGCGCCAGGCCTTCTGCGCCCACCTCGAACACCCCCGGGCTCAGTGCCAGCAGATAGGGCCGGTCGGCAGCGGCGTCTGAGATGCCGGCCACAGCGTTTTTTAGTGCCGTGCCGTTTTCCTCCGCCGTACCTGTGGCGTTAATGTTGATCTGCAACGGCCCAATGCCGTAAAGGGCGTCATGTCGATGGTCGCTGCGGGACGCCGACGTAGCCGCGCCGTCGCCGGCAAAATCAACTGACAGCGTGTTTGCGGACAGCGTCAGCCCCTCACCCGTTTCAAGCTGCGGAGGCGCGGAGCAGACAACGCTGCCGTCTTCGTTGATCGCTGCTATCGTCTCCCCGCCAGCGCAGCTGCCTGCCACCCGGCCCTGGATGGAAGTTGAGTCCACATCGCCAATGACAATCGATCCGTCCACAATGCTCAGGCTGTTGACTGCACCAGCCTGCGTCAGGACTGCCTGCTCGGCGAACTGGGCTGAGATTGCCAGCGGCGCTGGCGTCAGCAGCTGCCTGGGTGCCAGCACCGTTGAGGCCCCCTGGCCGCCCTGTCCCACTCGAATCTCCAGATACAGCGGGCCGCCACGAAACAAATCCGCATTGCCAAAATCCAGCTCAGCAGTAAAAACCCCCTCTGTAACCGCAACTTGCGAGATCGATACCGTGCCCAGCATCAGGCCAAATTCCGGGTCATCAAACAGGTCACACCGAAAATCGAAGCTGCCCTGGGCAACCTCGCCATTGGCAACCAGGCTGCCCTGGTAGGTAAACGCCGTCTGAGCAATAGCGGAAAATGTGGACCCAGTGAGGATCAGGGTCAGTAGCAAATTAATGAATCTCATGGTCTGGACCTCAGCTGGAACGGGCTTGCAGGCTCGCATCCAACGGGCCACAGGTCTTGACCAAATTCTGACCATATTCTAACGAAACTCCATCGGAGGTCGCCCGGTAGCGCCGGATGTAGAACGTCAGGTCACCTGTACGGGTGTTGCGGTAGATCATCAGCTTGTCGGGTCGCGGAAAACGGCCATGTGGCCATGCGACACCTGACCCCGCTGTTTGCAGGGCGGCATGCCAATGATCAAGCGGGATGGGCACCAACCATGGGGTTGATCTCGATTTCGGCAATTCTCGCGTGGGCTGGAAGCTCAACGGTGTACATGAACGCCTGGGCAATATCGTCGGTGCGCAGCGCCTGGGGTTGGGGACAGTCGAAAAACGGCGTTTCCACCCACTACTGCCGGAAATCCCTAGAGCCTGGCGTCCCGAAATTCGTCAGCTGCAGCAACCAGCTCCTGCGCCATGCCGCCATCAAGGGGCGAGTGTGCACCATCAGCAACGATGGTCAGTTTGGAGTTTGGCAGTGCCTTGTGCAGATCCCATGCAGATACGGACGGGCAGATGGTGTCGTAGCGCCCGTTGACGATGCGAGTGGGAATCTGCTCGATAGCGGAAACGTTGTCGAGAACGAAGTTGTCATTGTCGAGGAAAAATTTTTGCGCAGTAAAGTAAGATTCGATCCGCGCGATAGACAAAACAGATTGATCGCTCAACATGTGTTGAAGCGCGTCCTCATCCGGGAATAACGTCATCATCGAAGCTTCCCAGCGCGTCCAGGCCCGCGCAGCCGTAAGCGCCGATTCATCCTCTTCGCCAGCCAGCAAACGACAGTATGCCGCGACGCTATCCTCGGCACCCGGCACCAACTTCCTGTAATTTTCGTATTCGTCGGGGTAAACCAGTGCGGCCCCGTCTGGGCCGTGGATCCAGTCGATCTCGAACTGCCGTCCAAGGAATATGCCTCGAATGATGATGCCGGCAACACTGTCCGGATGTTTGATTGCGTAACATAAAGCCAGGAGGCTGCCCCAGCTGCCGCCCATGACGACCCAGTCGTCCACCTGCAGGTGTTTCCGCAGGCTTTCCAGGTCGCTGACTATGTTCCAGGTCGTATTCTCCCGCGTCTCGGCGTGGGGAGTGCTGCGGCCCGCTCCTCGCTGGTCAACAAGCACAACACGATAATGCTCCGGGTCAAAAAAACGCCGATAGTCCGGCATGATTCCAACGCCGGGACCACCGTGCAGAAAAAGAGCCGGCCGTCCCGCCGGATTGCCAACCTCTTCGTACACGATGGTATGAAGGTCGGAGACTTCGAGCTTTTCGACCCTGTATGGCTCGATCGCCGGATACAGGCATTGCATTGCGTCAGTCATCAAATATCAAACTCGTGCTGCCCAATGACACCATCCAGTATCTGCTTGAACTGGATTTCTGGCAATGCAGGTGCCTCCTCAGCGCACTCTGCGATGAAAACAACGTCTTTCCTCGACAGGCAGGAATGTGGCGAACATACCAGTGCAATGATCAAGCGGGATGGGCCCCAACCATGGGGTTGATCTCGATTTCGGCAATTCTCGCGTGGACTGGAAGCTTAACGATGTACATGAACGCCTGGGCAATATCGTCGGTGCGCAGCGCCTGGGGTTGGGGACTGTCGAAGAACGGCGTTTCCACCATTCCCGGGTCAATGCTGGTGACGCGAATGCCGTGGGGGGCGAGCTCGTTGGTCAGGTTTTTGGCATAACCGCGAATGAACCACTTGGTGGCACTGTAGACGGAACCGGACAGAGCCACGTGGCCGGCTTGCGAACCGATGAGAACCAGGTTTCCACGGGACTTTTTCAGGTGCGGGATCGCGTACTTGCAGGTCACGGTGACGGCGAAATTGTTCACCATGATCATCTGCTGGAAGTTGTCGATGTCGCCGTTCTCCGTGCCGACCGCACTGGCGCCCAGCCCGGCGTTCGCAAAAACGACATCCAGCCCGCCAAGGACGTCAACCGCTCGGTCGAACATCTCGGCCTGCTGTTGCGGGTCTGTGACGTCGCAGTTGATGGCGATGGCTGAGTCACTGCCAAGCTGTCCTGCCAGCGCCTGGAGTTTTTCGCTGGACCGGGCAGCCAATGCAACCTTGTGACCCGCGCTGACGGCCGCCTGGGCACAGGCGGCACCAATTCCGGACGAACCGCCGGTGATGAGAATGTTCTTTGGCATGGTGGCTTCAATCTCTCTGTGTCGTGGTTACGGCCGCCGTATCATAAAAACGGGCGACCCAGATGATCAACGGATCGGTTTCAAACGAGTCCTCGACCATCAGCTTTCCCGCGTGATCCGAATCCGGTCTGTTTGACGCCTTGTCACAGAAGAAGTACAAATTTTGCGGACTGACCCGTTCTCATCAAGCGGAAATCCAACACAGGGAGAATTTCAAAAATGCCAGCGACTAAGAGTTTCTCAGCGCGTGCCGTCGCCTTGACCCTGCTGCTGGCCGGCTTGCCCGGCGCAGCGCTGGCCCAGGAAGAGACCTTTGAGGTCTTCCGCGTGATTGAAGACCTGACGGTCACCGGTACCGTCACCACCGACGGCACCCTGGGCACGCTCAACGCTAACAATTTCCTCCGCTGGGATCTCAATATCGGCGGAACCCCGGTCACCGAGATGGACTCCATTCTGGTCATTCTTGGCGTACGCGGACCCATTGCCACTGACCAGGAGATCCTCATCGACATGTCGGCGGTGCCGGGAGGCAACGAGCTTTTCGCAATCTGCGCGAACAACGTATGCAACCTGAATAACGCCGAGTGGGAAGTGGTACCCTCGGGCTCCCTGACCGATGTTCAGAGTGGCTTGCCGCTGCCGTGCTCCACCGACATGATGTGTGGCGGATTGGAAAACATCGACAATGTGGATCCGGCCAGGCGCCAGGTCCTCTACACCTCACCCCAGCTATTGCCCATTGCCAGCAAGAGCCTGTTCCGGGATGGGTTTGAAGCCACGCCGCCGGATCGCTAGCGAGGCGTTATCCCCCGGAGGTACGGACTCTCAAATGGAGGGGTGAGGTCTTGCAATACAACATCGAAGTTTTCGCGGAAACCGGCCAGGCCTGAATTGGCTGAATTGAATACTTATGCCTGTCTGGCAGGTCACACAGTGCTGCTTAAGTACAAGCCCCGATTGTGATTGAAGACGCCTGCGCCAGTATCAGACTCTGTTTTGCCTATGCCTGTCCACCAGGCTGAAAGCCCGGGATGAAAAGCGAAGTCGGTGCCGCGGAACAAGCCATGACCCAGGCAGCCAGTTACCAGGAGTGGCTGGACGCGGCCCGATCTTTCGACGCGCAATACGGCCTGAACCGCTGGCAACGCGACAAGCAGTGTGATGACTACGATTACCGCTTGATCGCCTCGCGGGTTGCGCTGATCCGGCGATTGCGGCGTCAGAAGGACTACGACCAGCTGACATTCAGCCTGCGCGAGGAGCTGCACCGAAACCTGGGCAACGTGGACAACCCGGTTCTTTACCGCCACGCAAAATCCGGCACCAAGAAACTGATCGACGATTTCGTCAATGAGGTCACCGGCGCCTTGACGGATATGTGTGATGCGGACTTCACCCTCCTGCCGCCGATGATCAAGCGCCGCTTTTTCAAACGCGCCGCCAGAAGCTTCGGCCGGTCCGCGCTGCTGCTCAGCGGCGGCGCCTCGCTGGGGCTGTTTCACGTGGGCGTTGTGGCGGAACTGCACGAGCAGGGTCTGTTGCCCCGGGTGCTGGCCGGCTCCAGCGTGGGGTCCATAATTGGCGGCGTTATCGCCACCCACACGGATACCGAACTGGCGGAACGTCTGCGGGCGGAGAACGTCGACTTCGAGTGGAACCGCCTGATGGGCGTCCAGGACGCGGTCAAGGCTGGTAGCCTGATGGATCAGAGCGTGCTGCGCCGCTCCATCGACAGCAACATCCCGGACCTGACTTTTATCGAAGCTTACGAAAAGACCCGGCGAATCCTGAATATCTCCGTGTCGCCCTCCGACCGGCACCAGTTTCCCCGGCTGCTGAATTACCTCACGGCGCCCAACGTGCTGATCCGTAACGCCGTACTCGCATCCTGCGCCATCCCGGGAGTCTTTCCACCCGTGCAGCTCAGGGCCCGGAATTACGCCGGCCGTTCCGTTGCCCACCTGCCTCAAAGCCGGTGGATCGATGGATCGGTGCATGACGACGTTCCGAAAGATCGGGTCAACCGGCAGCACAACGTGAATCACTACATTGTCAGCCAGACCAATCCCCACGTGGTCCCGTTCTTGAGCAAGGAAATCGAGCAGTCGGGTGTGGTGCCATTTATTCACGGCCTGCTCGTCAGGTCACCCATGATCCAGCTGGAGCACGTGCTGGATCTGGTGGACCGGAATTTCGACCTGCCGGGGGTCAACTCGATAGTCAGGGCAGCCCACGCGGTGGTGCGGCAGGATTACAGCGGCGACATCACCATCTACCCGGCTCGGCGCGCCCCTGGTCTGGGCAGGATCTTCGCCAACCCCAATCCCACCCAGGTGGCGAAACTCCTGCAGGAGGGCCGGCGCGCGACCTGGCCTCACATCGAGAGGATCAGGAATGCAACCCAGATCAGCAGAACCTTTGATGCCTGCCTCTATCGCTTGAGCGCCCGCTACCGGTTTGTCCGGCGCCGGCTGGCCGGCTCTGCTCCGCCGCCCGGGATGGCAGGCCGTACATTTCACTCGGGAGGCAGGGGAACCGATGCGTGATCGGCAATGAACAGCCAGCGTTGGTTGAATTGCTTCGCCACGTCGGTAAACCGCCCGTGCAGCTCGATTTCCTCGGCCTCGTCAACCGTGTCCACCAGCATTTGAAACAGCCCCCAGGCCGCCGCGGTATCCCCGAAACATTCCAGGCGGGTGTTGGTGAGCCGGACTTCGCGGACGGTGTAGACGCTGAAAAACGCGTTCCATGACTCGCGAACGAACTCCGGTCCAAGCCCAACCATCTCATCCATGGCAAAGCAGACCGCGTCGTTGGCATAACACGCCGCCACGCGATCAGCGTCATTGGCTGCCAGCGCATCGACAAAGGCTTCCAGCAGGGCTTCTGGGCTGGCAGCGCCGGACGGCGAATCAGGTTGTTGCGTCATGAGCGGCTCTTGGCGGTGATTTCAGCTTCATCACGATATGCGATGCTGCAGGTCGATCACAGGGCGCGGTACGTGTGCATGCGGATGGCACAATTCGGCCAGCGGCTCGCGTCGAAGGACAATCAGAAAAGCCCCGCCGCCATAAGCGGCCCCGATCGTACATGACACTTGTTTACAACAGAGAAGCAAAAACTTCTATACGATCTATTGAATTTATCAGCAGTACCCGAAGGAAGGGAATTCAATGGGTCGCAATACGATGGTTTTTTTGGTGATGGTGGTGCTCTGCGGTTGCAGCAATGGGTCAGGCAACAACCAGATTCCCCGGGACGTTGCGCTGGAACTCAACCAGCTTCAATCCTTGTACCAGGAGGCCCGGCGGGCCCGGGTCAGGGAGTTCGGTGTGCACACAAATCTCATGGCAAAGATGGAGCAGCGGCGAGCGCTGCTGGCGGATGCTCGTGTTAAGGCTGCAGACCTGATGCGCAGGTACCCGAGGATTCAGTCTGTGGTCAGGTACCGGATGCTTTCGGAGCAACTGGAATCGGAGTCCACACGCGTTGACCAGTGGATCTCGCGCCTGCAGGAGTCACACCTGGCGAGACAACACTCTGCCGAGGATGGCTCATCCAGCTAGGGTTCATGCCTGCCGTGAATCCGATTTTTCTGGCCTGATTCTGACGCCGATCACGCGACATCTGCGACGGAGTCGCGTGCCTCGGCCTCCGGCTCTTCGTTCATCTCGTAAGTGCCGTGCAGCACCGAAACGTGCTCATTCCATACCCTGTCGAAGCGCGCGTTGTCGACGACCGGTCGCTTGATCATTCTGCGCAGGAGCAGCTGCTGGCGTTTGGTCGTGACCGATTTTCCATAAAGCTGCAGCGCATAGCGTGAAAAGTCGCGCACCATGACATCGAATATCTGGTCGAGCAACTCGTCACCGATGGCGTGGACCCTGGCGTTTTCAATAATCAGCTGGCCGTATACCACCAGCGTAAACAGTTCACCGAGATTGAGCAGGAAATCGATGTCTTTGCCCTGATCCTTCGACGGCCGCGCCACCGCCAGCAGAATCTTCAGGATTCGGATCTGTTTCCTGAAGACTTTGACGTTGGGAAGGCTGACGCCGGCGTAGGTCTCGCGATAATCGTGAAACTGGATCTTGCCCAGCCCTTTTGTGGGACCCTGGTTGAACAGGAAATCGTCGTTGACGGGCTCATCGCGCTGACCCACCACGGGGAACTCGCCCGGCTTGAAGAAATAGTTGCCCATGAACTTGATAATCAGGGCCATGTTTACATGCACGGTGCCTTCGAGTTTGGGTAGCGCACGAATATCGCGAGCGGCCATCTCGAAGTACATGTCCTTCTCAAATCCCTTGGCCGCAATCACGTCCCACAGGTGATTGATCACTTCTTCGCCCTGGGTCGTCACCTTCATCTTCACCATCGGGTTGTACAGCAGGTAGCGGCGATCTTCCTCAGAGGCCGCGCGCATGTAGTCCGTGGCGCGCAGTGCGAACAGCTTCATCGAGACCAGGCGGACATAAGCGTCAACAAAAAGCTGCCTTATGTGCGGAAAGTCAGTGACCACGGAGTCGAACAGACGACGCTGGCTGGCGTGATCGATGGCCTCGTAAAACGCATGGGTGCAGATGCCAATGGACGCCCAGCCCAGATTGAACTTGCAAAAGTTGATGGTGTTGAGCGATGCGTCCCAGGCCTCGCGGCCGCGTGACAGAATTTGCGCATCGGTAATCGGGTAGTCGTGCAGCGCATACTCGGCGACGTAATTTTGCGAGTTGCAGACGTTTTTGATGCATTCGTACTTGTCGTGCTTCGGATCGACGACAAAAAATACATAGTCGTCCGTGCCGTCAATCCTGCCAAAGGTCGAGACCAGGCCAGCCGCGTTGCCGTTGCCGATGTAATACTTGCTGCCCCGGGCGAGATAATTACCGTCGGGCTGCGGCACCAGCGTCATTTCCGATGAGTAGATGTCGGCGCCGTGCTCTTTTTCCGACAGCCCGAAGGCAAAGATATTTCCCTGTTTCAGCAGTTGCGCTGTCTCGGTCTTGACCGCCTCGTTGGTCGAGATCCAGATCGGCCCGAGGCCCAGCATGCTGACCTGCCATGTATACCAGTAGGCCAGCCCGTAGAAACCGAGGATTTCGTTGAGCTCGCAAATTCGATGGCTGTCCCAGCGATGGCCGTCGGCCCCGTCCGCATAGGCCGGCGGAGTCAGCAGCCTGGCAAAAACCTGCTCGCGGCCAACAAAGTCCAGGAAATCGGCATACCAGACACGCTCGTGGTCGTCTTCCTTGATGCGGCGCCTGCCCTTTCTCTCGAAGAACTCAATCGTCTTGCGCATGATCCGCTCAGAGGCATCGTCCTGACAGCGTGGCTGGTAGTTTTTTGGATTCAATAACATGGCAGACTCCGAGAAAGGGGGCCGGATTCAGTTTTCACCGTATATTTTAGGCCTTCCACGCTTTCCAGTGGAGCCGAACGACCGGAGAGCGGGCGGCACCGGGCGGCGCACCATAGCAGCCTTAAAGTTTAAATCGGCGGGCCACCCAGACTCGCAGCAGGGCATCAGTCGCCGCGGCGTCGGCTTCGGTGTGACCGCCGCCAATCGAAAACTTTTCCCGGTCACTGACCACCCAGACCAGCACGCCGTCAAAAAACAGCTCCTCGATTTCGGCCAGGGGAAACCGCCTGCCCCAGCCCAGAGGTCCCAGGAACTTGCGGATGCGCAGGTCATCGCCGGATACGGTGACCCGGGTTTTCACCACGAAGTCGAATGACAGGGCCACCAGGGTGGCAACGGGGACCGTCCCGGCCGCCAACCGATATACCACCGGTGTAGCGCTGTCCAGAACCACCGGCACCGTGTACCAGAACATCACGGCGAGCAACCCCAGGATCAGCGCCAGGCCGGGCCAATGGGGAATGAAGCGGGGCCTGTCCAGGAGCATTTCATCCCAGTGTAAACCACGTGTCAGACTCAGACGAGTGCCGGGTGGCGGCAGCGGTTCGGGGGGAATTCCATGCTCCCGGATCCTCGCGGCAACGGGTTTGTCCAGTTCTTCGATTTGACGCAGGTCCGGCGGCTCCACCAGGCGATTGAGCATAGGCAACTGGAGGGTACGGGCGCAGCGCTCGGCGAATCGACGGGCGGCCAGGGCATTTGAAAACTTGTCGATCACCGGGCCACCACGTCCGGTCAGGCGCACGCGAAAACTCCGACGGGTGCGCTCCCCCACGCCTTCACCGCTGCTGGTGCGTTCGATGCCCAGGGAGATCTTTCGTCCCCTGCCGAGCTTGTGTCGTTTCCTCCACATCGGAACACCCAGGCCCCACCAGGCCTCCAGGCGATCGCGGGCCCGATCGAGGACAACCCCCTGGCGGCCGAAGATGCAGTAAATCCCAAACAGCAGCGGGGGCGTTCCCATCACCAGGATGGCCGTCTTGAGCCACCACGGTGCAGCGTTGCCGTCGCCGTCGGTCACGCTGCCCGTCAGTGTCGGCCATACCAGGGCAGCGCCGATCAAGAGCAAAGGCACGCCGATGAGTTTGACAATCAAGGGCGTGGTTCGGGAAACCGACGGGCGAGTGCCGGTTCGAAATTGATTTCCTGGCAGGTGCGGCATGGATATTCTCCGGGCTATGTGCTGCAAACGACGGCACACGGCAAAAGCGCACAGGACTGGCGGTGGGCGCGACTGCGAGCTCTGGGGAAGCGGCTCACCGTGGGTCAGCCTGCATCGCGAGGCAGGTCAGCTTGGTCCGATCCCTGGATTCCCGCTATTCTTTTTCTTAATGAAGATCGATTGGCCCGGAAGGCGGTCGGTGACGAGGGGAGAAATGCGGTATCGCTTTGTCGACTTTTTACTCGACACCAGGTCTCAGGAGCTGCTGGGGCCCGGGGGACTGATTGCGCTGCGTCCGCAGGCCTATGACGTTCTCCTGAGGTTGCTGCAGGCCGCTCCGGAGGTCGTGTCCAAGGATGAGTTGCTGGACAGCGTGTGGGGCCACCGGGCGATTTCCGACAGTGCGCTCGCTCAGGTGATCAAGGAACTTCGCGCCGCGCTGGGAGAATCGGCCGAAGACCCCCGAATCATCGTGACCCGGCATCGACGCGGCTATCAGATTGCCGCGGCGATTGAGCAGATCGATCCCGAAGAGTTTGCGCCCCCCCTGGGAGATCCACCGGCCCTGGGCAACAAAAAAGCCCGTGACATCGCGTGGATGCCTCTCGCTGCCGGAGTGCTCGCCGTTGCGGCAGCAGCGGCATGGTTTGGATGGCCGCGCGGCCCAGCGGGCACGCCAACCCTCGATAATGGCTGGCCCATCAACCCTGTCGCCAAAGAACGCACGGAACTTGCCATGGACGCGGTGCGGCGCTACGCCCTTGACGACGCCCTGCCCGCCCTGAAACGCGCCAGGGAGCTGCAGTCCACGCCGCGTCTGGACCTGACCCAGGCCATGGTGCATACCATTCGCGGCGAGCGCAGTCTCGCCGAAGCGGCCATTGCCGGAGTGCGGGCGCGGTTGCCCGAGCTGAGCCGAACCGAACAGATCCTGCTGGAGGCCGCCGAACACCGCCTGGCGGGGCGCGATCACCTGGCGCTGGATCGGTATCACGTGCTGTCGGAGATGTTCCCGCAGGATGTCGACTTTGCCATGGCGTTGTTTGGGCTCCAGCGGCGGCTGGGTGCCCAGCGCTGGGATGGGGCGGAAGCGACTTACGGGCGCCTGAGCGACTCCAATCGGGTGCCCGCGCCGCGTCAGCTGTTGCTGTCCGCGCAGCTGGCCGGCGTACAGCGCAACTTTGAACAGCAGGTGAGCCAGGCCAGAGCCGTCATGCTGACCTGCGAGTCGGAATGCCCGGCGCTTGCCGCCCTGGCCCGATATGAGCTGGGACTTGGGCTGCGCCATCTGGGCCAGATCGAAGACGCCATAGTCGAGTTCGGCCGGGCCGGCACCGCGCTGGAGAGAATGGGTTTGCTGCGCCCCGCCTCCCACGCGTGGCGGTGGCAGGCCACCCTGTCCATCCGTAGCGGCGATCTCGACGCAGCGGAAGCCGGAATCGAGTCCCTGGATCAGCGTCTGCAGGCGCTGGGCGATCCTTACCTGCGGGCCGAGCTGAAAAGACTTCGCGGCCACATCGCGAGTCAACGTGGCGCCGAAGAGCAAGCTTTGAACTATTTCTCGGCAGCGGCCACGGAGTTTGCGCGCCAACGTAACGACCGCGAGCTGGCGTCGACGCTGATGTCCCAAGCGGGACCGCTGCGCCGCCTGTCCAGGGCGGACGACGCGCGCGAGGTGTTGCAGCGCGCCCTGGCGCTTGCCGACCAATCCCATAACGAAGTAATCCGCGGGCAGATTCTCGGCAGCCTGGCGAGCCTGTATACCGACGAAAGCCGCTACGACGAGGCGATCAAATACGGCGAGCAGGCGCTGTCAGAGTTCAGACGGCTTCGCAGTCGCAACTCGGAGGGCATTGCGCTGATCAATCTGGCGATTACGCACTCACAAAAAGGGGACGTTGCCGCCCAGAAAGAACACACCGAGCAGGCGCTTGAGATTTTCCATGAACTCAACCGCAAGCCGCTGATCGCGCTTTCATCGATGATGCTGGCCTTCATTGCCATGACCAACGGTGACCTGGACCTGGCGGAATTCCACGGCAAGGAAGCAGAGCAGGCTTATCGAGTACTGGAAAACCACAACCGCGGCACGATGGCGACCATACTGCGCGCCCGGATCCGCCTGTACCGGGCCGACCTGGCCGGAGCCGTGGAAATGCTGAGGCAGACCCAGCCGACGGAAACGCTGAGTGATGAATCCGCCGCGGCCGTGCTCACCATGCAGGGCACGCTGGCACGATATGGCGCGGACTGGGCCACAGCTCGCAGCCGTTTCGAGCAGGCCCTTGAGGCCCGCACCCGCCGCGATGATCTTGGCCTGATGCGTGCTTCGCGACTCGATCTCGCGCGCCTCGATATCGACGAAGGCCGTTACGCCGGCGCAGAACAGATCGCGCGGCAGGCCGCCACGGAAGCCCGGGGCGATGGCGCCGATGCCAGCGAGCGCGACGCCCGGCTGATACTGGCGGCCGCCCTGATCGGCCAGGGGCGGAACGATCGAGCCGTTGGGGAGCTCGACACGGTCAGCGAACTCCTGGCAAAGGCCCCATCGTTTGTCCATGGTCTGGAGGCGGCGGTTCTCAAAGCCCGAGCCGATACGTCCCCCGATGACAGCGCGGAGCGGCTGGACTGGGTTTTGGCCCAGGCCGCACCTCGCGGCTACCGGCTTTTCGAACTGGAAGCTCGCGGATTCAAGCTGCGCGACGGCCCGATCGAGCAGCAACTGGCCTGGGAATCCGAGGTTAGAGAGTCAGGCCTGGCCTATCTGCTGGGACCCAGCCTGGTGCTGGGCGGCGACCGGTGATCTCATAAAAAAATACTGAAAAACCAATGAGATAAAGCCTTTTTCATGGCAATTTCAAGGAATTGTCAGGCAAGTTTCAATCCTTTCTCAAGACTCCGTTCAGACCTTCAACAATCCTCAGGGTCAGTTCCAGGCGGAGGCAACAACGATGTATTCAACGACCGTTCCGCGGTGGCTGGCGGCCATCCTGGTGGTGTGGAGCTGCTGCTCGGCACAGGAAATTTCACTGATATCAGCGCCCGACGATCCACTGGTCCTCGGCACCCAGGGTAACTCGGATGCCAACGGATGCGCGCTGAGCGCTCAGGGGCGCTATGTCGCTTTCACCTCCGAAGGCTCAAACCTGGTGCCCGGTGACAGCAACGGCCTGCGCGATGTTTTCGTACACGACCGGCTGACAGGTGTTACCCGCCGCGTGAACCATTTCGCCGACGGCAGTGAGCCGGTGTGGGGCAGCGCGTTCAGCGACCTTGCCATGAGCAGCGATGTTCCGGTTTTGGTGTTCGCTACCCGTGATGATCTTCTGCAGGGCGGCGAGCATGGGTCACGGGTGCTCTACTGGCTGAATTGGGATTCCGGCGAGCTTAAGCTCGTGACCCGTCTCGCCGACGGCTCGCCCGGCAACCTTTCCAGCATGGACGGTGTGAGCGTGTCGGCCGACGGCCGTTACGTTCTGTTCGACAGTGCCGACAGCGGTTTCGTGGCCGGCGATACCGACGGGGCGGCTGACGTCTTTCGGTTCGACGCCGACACCGGGCTGATCGAGCTGGTGTCCACCGACGCCAGCGGCGCACACACGGTGTTTCCCGTGGATGGCTGGGACCTCTCGGACGACGGCAGTCACGCGCTCCTCACTACCGCCGCGGCCTGGACCGCTGGTGACAACAACAACATGACCGATGTTTTTATCAAGGACATCGCCACCGGCGCGGTGACGCGTGTTTCGGTGGACAGCAATGGCGTTGAAGGATTCTTGAGCAGCTCAGCCTGCGCGCTTTCGGGCAATGCAGAAAAAGCGCTGTTCCAAACCGGGAATTCGACGATTGTGCCCGGCGACAGCAACTTCCTTGCTGATCTGTTCCTGCACAATCTCACCTCCGGGGACACCATGCTGGCCAACACCGGCAGCATGGGCGAACTGAGCGATGGCGAGACCGAATGCGGCTTTTTAGGAAACAGCGGCACATCGGTCGCTTTTTCCAGTGCCGCCGACAGCCTCGCCCAGTCGCTTAATGGGTCGCTCAATGGTCTGCTCAACGCCTATCTGAAAGACCTGCAGACCGGTGAATTACTGCTGCTTGCCCAGGCCAGCGAGCCGCTGGTGGTAAGCGCAACGAGCGCTGACACCAGCATGGTCTGCCTGACCAGCGACGCGCCCGATGTGGTGGCAGACGATACGAATGCTGCCAACGACGTTTTTGTGGTCGAGCCCGGCATGATGGCCGAACGCGTCAGCGTGGCGAGTGCCCCGGTACCGCTCTCGACCGACCTCGCTGCCAGCTACGCGCCGGCAGTGAGCGCTGACGGGTCTCTTATTGTCTTCGTGTCCCAGGGCCGCTTTATCGACGCCGACGCGGGTTATTCCATCTCCGAGCCTCCTTCCTCGCTGACCCAGGTCTATCTGCATGACCGCGGCGACAACGTGCTGTTGTCGCGCGGCTTGAGCGGGGAACCCGGCCAGGGCCGCAGCGATGAGCCTGCTATCAGCCCGAACGGTCGCTACGTTGCGTTCCGCTCCCGGGCCACGGATCTGGTGAGCGGCGTCAATTCCAGTACCTCGAAGATCTACCGCGTGGACCTGGACTCAATGGAGATCGTACTGGTCAGCGAAGGTGTCGACGGCACGGGCGTTGAGGGCCACTTTCCCTCGGTGGCCAACGACGGATCGGTGGCCTATGTATCCGATGAAGCCAACCTGCCTGCACCGGCCAAATTGGGGTCAGCCAAAGGGCTGGCCAACGGGGTTGACCAGGTCTACCACTGGCGCGGCCCGCAGCAGGTTGAGCTGGTATCGGTGACCAGCGCGGGCGAACTCGGCAGCGGACGCAGTAAGCGACCGCACCTGTCCGGCGACGGCCGTTACGTGGTTTTTCTTTCCGATGAAGACAATCTTGTCGATCCGCCGCACTCGGCCCAGGAAGCGGTATTCCTTCGCGATCTGCTGCCGGGCACAACCACGCTCGTATCGAACCCCATGGCCCGGGCAGACGCCAATCGTGCCCAGGTCTCCACGGGCGGC
Source organism: Lysobacterales bacterium (assembly GCA_030065125.1). GTDB lineage: Bacteria > Pseudomonadota > Gammaproteobacteria > Xanthomonadales > SZUA-38 > JASJDM01. The sequence continues at coordinate 50,424 of JASJDM010000011.1, forward strand.
ACCTATGTGGTGTTCGATCAGCTGATCGGAGTCGAGCGCTATGTCTTCCTGTATGACCGGCTGGCCGACACCACGATCGAGATTACCGGCCCGGGTGGGACCACCTCGTTCGATCAAGCCTACGAACCGGTGCTGTCTAACAATGGACTCCACGTGGTCTTCAAAATGCTGGGGGGAGGCGAGAACGATCTGGTTCGCTATGACGTCACAGGCCAGCAGGCCCAGGTGCTGGAGCTGCCCGACGGCTTCCACCACGGCCCGGTCTTTCCGCACCGGTTCACCATTGACGACACCGGCACCCAGGTGGTTGTTGATACCGGCTTTGCGCTGGTTCCCGAAGACACCAACCGGGCATTTACCGACGTCTATCGTTACCAATTGGAACCTGTCACAGCGTCCGGGTCCGGACTGCCCTTCGCCGACGGGTTCGAACAACCGGTGACGCCGCGATGAAGTTGCGGTCCATCACCTTGATCGCTCTATTTTTAGGGGCAGGCGTCCAGGCTCAGGAAATCAGTCTGATCTCTACACCTGAGGATCCGCTGGTACTGGGGGTTCAGGGCAACGCGGACAGCAGCAGCTGCCGGCTGGGCGGCAACCGCTACGTCGTCTTCAGCTCAACCGCGCAAAATCTCGTCCCCGGCGACCAAAATGGCAGCGCGGATATTTTCTTGCGGGACCGGGCGATGGAAACGCTCGAGCGAGTCAGCGTGGACGACGCCGGTCTGGGGGCGCCTGGCAACAGCCTCCGCCCGGATGTGAGTGACGATGGCCGTTTCGTGGTTTTCGAATCAGCCGCTGTCCTCGCGCCGGGCGCCCCTGGCACTGGCGTGGTCCACGTTTTTTTGCGCGACCGGACGCTGGGCACAACAAAACTCATCTCCAGAACCGCCACAGAGGTTGGCAACGCACAAAGCAGCCAGCCGCGCATCAACGCCAGCGGAACGCAGGTGGTGTTCCGGTCGGCGGCTTCCAATCTGGTGACCGGCGACACGGACAACTGCACCGACATTTTTGTCTACGACCTTGCCACGGAAAGCATTCAGAGAGCCTCAACCACCGCAACCGGTGGTCAGGCGAACAACTGCCATCACGACCCGGATATTGCCGACGACGGCCGAACGGTGGTTTTTCTGTCTGACGCCAGCGATCTCGTGGGTAACGACAACAACTTCCATCGAGATCTGTTTCGCAAAGACCTCGTTACCGGCGTGGTTGACCGGCTGTCTGTCGACCCCTCCGGCGGTGACCCGGACCGCAGCAGTCAGCGACCGTCAATAACCGATGGCGGAGAGGTTGTGGCGTTTGCCTCCCGGGCAAGAAACCTGGTCACCGGCGACAACTTCCTCCAGACGGACATTTTTCTTCACGATCCGCTGCTGGCGCCACCGATTGTCCGCATCAACCTGCCCGAGGCCGGCGGGGAGGCTAACCGTCAAAGCGAGGCGCCCGCCATCAGCGGTGACGGTCAATTTACGGTTTTTGAGAGCCGCGCCACCAACCTGGTGGCCACGCAAATCGTCGCGGAGATTCAGCCGTTTTTCTACGATCGGGGCAGCGCCTCCCTGACGCCGTTGCTTACGGTGCCCGGCACTCAGGCCACCGGCCCGGCCATCAGTCCGGACGGGTCTTTGGTCTGCGTGGAAAGCGAAAGCGAGCTGACCGTGGCGGACCAGAACGTCACCATCAATGACATCCACTCCTGGGCCAGCGCCGACGGCACCTGGCAAACCGAAAGCGTGGCCACCGACCCGGTGCCCACCGCCAGCAACGGTCACAGCCGCCGTCCCGACATCAGCGATGATCCGCGCTTTGTCGTTTTCCATTCCGAGGCTTCCATCCTCGACGACGAACTGATTGATGACGGCCAGCATACCGACATCTTTTTTCTGGACCGCGAAACCGGCGCTGTCGAGCGTTATCCCCACGCGGGCAACGGCGCGCCGGCCAACGCCTCCAGCATTGACCCCACGGTTTCGGCTGACGCGCGTTTTGTCGCTTTCTCCACCCGCGCAACCAATCTGTTTGCTGCCGACCTCGAAGCGAATCTCGACGTTGTTCACCTGGACCGACTGACCGGCGACATGACGCTGATCAGCGAGACGCTGATCGCTGACGGCGATTCGGACCAGGCGCAGATCGATGGGTCCGGTAACCGCGTGATCTTTCGCAGCACCTCGGAGTTACTGGTGGCCGGCGACAGCAATCAGTCCACCGATATTTTCCTGTGGCGGTCCGGCTCCGACCTGGAGCGCATCAGCGTGTCTTCGACGGAGACCCAGGGCGACGACCACAGCAAAGCGGCGAGACTTTCAAGTGACGGGCTGTTTGCCGTGTTTGTGTCCAGCGCAACAAATCTGGTAAACGGCGACACCGCCGGCTTGGACGACATCTTCCTGCGCGACATCGCCAGCGGCGCCACCGAGCGGGTTTCTGAGCAGCCTGGCGGCATCGAGGCCAACGCCGACAGCCTTGCCGCCGACGTCGCCGCCGGCGGGCGTTATGTGGCCTACGTAACCCACGCCGACAACCTTGCGGGTGAGGATCGTGCCGGCCTGGACGTTCTTCGCTGGGATCGATTTACCGGGCTTGCTGAAAACGTCAGCGCCATCCTGCCCGTGGACGAAGCGGTAACCGCAGACGTTGTACGGATCAGCGACAACGGCCGCTACGTGGTGTTCTCATCGCAGCGGGAGATCGGGCTTCAGATGCTTCAAAACCTGTGGCGATACGATCACCGCGAGGCGCAGCTGGTGCAGGTCAGCAGCGCCTCGGTGGGCGTGGGAAGCCAGGCTAGGATCGACGGCGCGGCAATTCATAAAAGCGCACATTACGCCGTATTCGGAGGCGAAGACGATGGTCTGACCCCGGATGATTACAACGGCTTTTTCGATATCTACCTTTCAGACCTGCGCGGCCCGCCGGGCATCCTGGGCTTCGAACAATCGCAAATTGTCGTTGACGAAAGCGTTGGCGCCGTCGAACTGGTCGTGCAGCGCAACAACGGCGCACGGGACGCCGTCAGCATCGACTATGACACGACCAACGGTTCGGCTATCGGCGGTGCTGATTTTACCGCCACGTCCGGGGTGTTGATTTTCGGAGACGCCGACGACAACGACCAGCGCATCACCGTTCAGATCATCGACGACGACGAACACGAACCCGATCAGGATTTTCGAGTGGCGCTGACCAATCCTCAAGGCGGCGCAAACCTGGGTCCGGTCACGCAATTTCTGATCACAATCATCGACAACGATCCGCTGGTCGATCCGGTTTTCTCAGACAGTTTTGAAGCGCCATAGCGCTTAGGGGAGGTCACGATGAGTATGAAAGATGTTGGGAGAGGTGCGCTTTTTTTTGCGATCCTGTTTGGCGTGCGTAATCCGGCGGCGGCGGAATGGCCTGCGGTCGACACCGCTTACAGTGTTGCAGTGGTCTCGGATTACCTGTTCCGGGGCGTGTCCCAAAGCCGAGGAAAAGCCGCGGTCCAGGGGTCCGTGGATATCAGCCATGCCAGTGGCATCTATGGATCGCTTTGGGCCTCGACCGTCGACTTCACCGCTGACGGCAGCCCTCCTGACGGCGCAGATCTTGAGGTGGACCTGTACCTGGGTGTCCGCTTTGACGTGGGGTCAAATGTGGCGGGAGACATCAGCTGGGTGCAGTACCGCTACCCCGGAACTTACCAGGGGATCGACTACGACTACTCAGAATGGCTGGCCACCGTTTATCTCGGCGAACGCATATCGATGGCTGCCGGCTATTCCAATGATGTGTTCAACAGCGATAAATCGGGATGGTACGCCGAGGCCGGATTTCACCAGTCGCTTCCCCGGGAGCTGTCGCTGGCCCTGACCATGGGACACTACGAGTTGGACCAGGCACTGGGCGACAGCTACCAATATGGCTCACTGACGCTGGCCGGTCGAATCCAGCAGCTCAACTGGACATTAGGTTTCACCACGACCGCCGGGGCGGAGTTGTTTGACCCGGCGACGACGGGATCACGCTGGAGTGCTGCCGTTCGGGTCGATTTCGGCGAATGAATTTGTGGTCGCGTCAGCTCTGGAAAACCCGGCATCGTCGAGGAAAGGGGTTTGTTTCAGGGCAAGCTGGTTCTCGTGGCTAGTTCGGGACCTGACCCGCGTCCTCGTACTCGTCCGAAAGGAATGGGCCACATTTCCTGTTCGGACCGATGCGCAAGGTAAGATCTGCACATAGAGATTGCGCACCATCGCGATCCCCCATCTGATTTCGAACACTCGCCAGACCCACGGTGGCACCAACATGCAAGGGGGTGTGTTCCAGCACTCGGCGATACCACCGCTCTGCGAGTTCGATGCGTCCGGCAGTGAAAAAGGTGTCACCGATACTCGCCCCCAGCTCTGCCTGCCACCGTCCAATGCGCTGAGGGTCCCTGGCATAGCGCTTTCCCATTGCCTCATAGGCACGCACGAAATTGTCGATAGCTGCGTCCGGGTCATTGTCGATCGAGTCCAGCTCCCCGAGGTTGATCAACGCCTCCCACATTTCCGGGTCCAGTTCGAGGGCCTTGGCATAGTGGGCACGGGCCCGGTCCAGTTCACCCGACAGTGACAGCGCCAGGCCGAGCGCCTTGTGGTGACCTGGATCATCGGGATCTACGGCGACCGCCGCCTCTGCATGTTCGACAGCACGGTCCAGGGTCGACCGGGACCAGGGCGTGCCCCGTCGATCGCTCTTGATCATTGCCGCGACACTGGCCTGATCAGAGGGCGTCTCTGGCCCGTCTTCAGGCCAGCGGATGATGCGCTGGACCAGCACGTTGGCCATGCCGGCTCTGGCCGTGGCCAGGTCAGGCTGTCGTGCCAGCAGCCGCTGATAAAGAGCGGCTGCAACTTCGTTGCCCTCCCGGGTGAACTGGTAGTAGTGATCATGCGCCCGCTCCAGTAACACCGCATCATCAGGATCAGCGCTTGGGCTGTCCGTGCCATCGGGTCCTGTCACCGAGCGAATTCCAACAGCGAAGATCGCCAACACCGCCATCACGGCGGCCACGGCCCACCCCATCTTCCTCCCTGATGATTCAGGCACAGGCTGAAGTGGCTGCAGCAAGCGGTAACCACGCTTGGGCAGGGTCTCCACGAAGCGTGCCTCTCGTGCCTCATCGCCGAGCGCACGGCGCAACTTGAGCACGCACCGAGCCAGCGCATCGTCACCCACCACTGAATCGGGCCACAACGCCGCCATCAGATCTTCGCGCGCCACCATGTCCGGACTGGCATCAGCCAGAACCCTGAGCAGCTCCATCACCTTGGGCTCCAGGCGGATCGATTCCGACCCACGGACGAGTGTTCCAGCGTGAACATTTACGGTCCAGGGGCCCAGGATAAATGTATGATTCTTCAGCAAAAAAAGACGGTCATCTTTTGGTCAGGAAAAAAGGAGGCCCCGGCCATGGGCAACGGAAACGCCAGCGGAGAGTCTAGCAGCCACCTGAACACCGGGCCACGACCATGACTGCTACTCGTTACCTTGCTCTCTACATCAGCCTGATCACCCTGTGCACTCCGGCCCTGTCCGGCTCAATGTTGTCTCCGGACATCATCCGCAAGGACTTCACCCAGCTTTACGAGTCGCTCCAGTCGGCACACGTGGATCTCTACGTCTCGATGTCCGAGTCGGATTACGACCGGGCCTTTCGACAGACCCTTGAGCGCTTCACCCAACCCATGCCCCAGACGGATGTGATCGCGGAATTCCAGAGGTTTGTCGCGCTGGGCAACGTGGCCCATGCCCGGGTCGAATCCGCGGCCGCGGCCTTCTCGGACTATCTGGCGGCCGGCGGCACCATGCTGCCACTCAGCCTTCGAATCCAGGGCGACCGGGCGTTCGTGACGGACTTCTTTGGGGACGGACCTCAACCGTCCCCCGGCGACGAAATCATCCGGTTCAACAGCGAACCCACCGTAGCGATGCTGCAGCGATTTCGCGCCCACGTGTCGGCGGACACCAGACTGCTCGCCAATACGCAGATAGAGATCCAACTTCCCCGCCTGGTCTGGCACGCCTACGGCGACAGAGCGTCATTTGATGTGGTTCTCCGGAACGCCGATGGCCGCGAAGTCGCCATGACCATCGAATCCGTTTCGTACCAGGTGGCCCAGGGAGCCGCAGGCCGGCACACCAGCGGACTGGAACTCAGCTGGAGCGACCGCGAAGCCAGGGTCCTGCCGGACGGGATCGCCTACTTGCGTCCCGGACCGTTCTACAGCACGGAGGGCGATGATCCGTGGAACACCGCCGGCTTCAGGACATTCGTCGACGATGCCTTCGGCAAGTTCATGGAAGCTGACAGCTCCAGGCTTTTGATAGATCTTCGCAACAACCCGGGGGGTGACGCCTCGTTCAGTGATCTGATGATCGCCTGGCTCGCGGATCGACCGTTCCGGTTCTACTCCGAGTTTCGGGTCCGGGTCAGCCCGGAAGCCGAAGCTTCCAACGCGACCCGACTGGTGGGCGACGACGTCCACTGGGTCAGCCGTGCATACGCGCGGGAATTCGCGTCACGCAAGGACGGCGAGACCTTCTCGTTTGAAATGCCCTTCGTGCAACCCCGGGAGGGCCAGCGCTTCCAGGGAGACGTCTACGTGCTGGTCAATCGACATTCCTATTCCAACGCCGTCACCACGGCCGCCATACTCCAGGATTACGAATTTGCTGTTGTTCTCGGCGAAGAAACCGCTGATCTCGCTTCCACCCTGGGTGCCATGGAACATTTCACGCTGGATGAGACGGGCATACGAGTGGGCTTTCCCAAGGCACAGATCGTGCGACCAAACGGTGACGCGACACGCCGCGGCGTCATCCCGGACCTGCAAATCCAGACTCCCCGGATCGAAGGCAAGGAAGATCCAGTGCTCAAGGCGGCGCTCGCCCTGATCAATAATCAGGGCCGATGACGATCCTTGGGGGACGTGACGGACAAACCAGACAGGCATTGAGCGCGCACCTGGGCCTTGGAGGCGGGCAAACCAGGAGGAGAATCAGCAGCGAGACGCGCGTCTGACCCCGGTTGATTCCACCCTCAGCGACTCAAGTTCGCGCAAAATACATCCGGCGACAGTCGCTGCAGCGCAATGGTCCCCGATGGCCCGTCGTCCAGCGCATATTCGAAGATGGCCTCGGTGCAGCTGGAAAACGACAGCGTTGCGCTGCCCGAAGGGCTGGTGGTGACCGCATCGGGGCGGTCGAACGCGCCCCCCGCAGTGGTGAAAATGTCCAGGGCGGCGCTGTTGTCCACATAGGGGCCCTGGGCGGTCAGCCAGCGATGCTCAGGAACGCCCAGCTTGGCCTCCGCGGGTGCCTCAAAGGTAAACCAGGCGGCAAACAGGGTCCGATCGCTGGTGATGACGTCGAACAGGAGGCCCTGACCGGCGGTTTCAGGGTTGAACCAGGCCCCACTGAGGCCGGCATTGATGGCAAAAGCCGGCTGGCCTGCGCCCCGATCGATGACCCGGACCAGGCTGGGATTCAGATCGAATTGGGAAAACACCAGGGTGGTTCCGGCCGTTGATTCCGCCTCGTTGACGTATATAAAGCGACCATCGGGGCTGAGCGCGATGCCGTTTGGCGAGGAAAAGCTGCTCTCCAGCAGCGCTCCGTCGTTGTGCCCGCGAGTGCCGTCTCCGGCGATCACCGTCAACTCTCCATCCAGGGTGAGCTCAAAAATCTGGGCCGTTGCGTTGCTGACCACAAACAGGCTGCCGTTGTTGAAGGTGATGTGTCCGTTCCCCCCGCTGGCTCTGAAGCTGCTGGTGGGCGTTCGCGCCAGGATGCTCATCTGCCCACCGGGTGTGATTTTCACCACCGCCCCGTTGTTGAAGTTGGCGGCATAGAGATTGCCCGCAGTGTCGATGGTCAGGCCGTTGGGGCAGGAAAGCGGTGACCCGCTGACGAAATTCACCCCAGCACCATTTTGGATCCGGCTGATCGAGTTGTTGCCGCAGTTGGCCACAAAGATGGTGCCATCCGCATCCAGGGCGACTCCCACGGGACTGGAGAACCCGCTGCTGGCCAGTGTCGTCACGTTGCCGGAGGGGTCGATGCGGTCGACGCGGTTGCCCTGGATGTTGGCCTGGATCAGATTTCCCTGGGCGTCAAATTCGTTGCCAGAGGGCCCCGCCAGGCCAGTGGCAAAAACCGATACCGTGCCGTCCGGGGTTACCCGGTACACCGTATTGCCGTTGGCGTTGTTGAGGCGATCCCCAAAGTCGGCCACGTACAGGTTGCCGTCCGGGCCCAGGCTCACATCGCCGCTGGCATCGATGGAATTGACCAGGGTTGAGACCTGCTGGGCCGATGCAGGCTGCGCAGAAGAGCAACAGACAAGACCCAGCAGCAAAAAGATTCGTCCAGATGGCACCGGTCACGGTCCTCCGTTTGCGAAAGCATCGCCAGGAAATATACGAGCGCCAGGGGCCTGGGCCCGGGAAAAACTTGTCGCTTTTTGTCGTTTAGCCGGCTTTCAGCCGCGAAAAGCGGTCAGATCCTGGGGTGGCAGCAGCCTGCAGTTCCAGCTTTGCTGGAAATTGGCGGCGTCCATGAGTGGCCCGATGGCAAAAGCCTCACGCTTCTGCCAGATTGCTGTGCTGCGCAGCAAAAAAAGCGAGTCGTCAGGGCCCAGCGTGAGACCGACGCGGGGGTCCAGGTTGTGTTCCAGCGACGCGACGGAGCGCACCTGAAAAGGCGTGCCGGCCCAGGCGCGGATTTCGGTCCCCCAGGGCTCGGTTTCTGAAAAATAGAGCGTCTGCGATTGGGAATCCACCGTCCACGCTTCGTAAACGGAGCTGAGCTTGTGGATCAACCGATCAGCCGTTCCCGGTCCCGGACGCCGGAAAACTTCGCCTTTGTCATTGGACCACCACACTCCGCCTGCCCCATCGACAGCGACATTCAGCGCGGCATCCCTGGCGATGTGTTCAATGACCTGGCCATTGTCGCGGAACCACACCAGATCGGCCCCGCGTCCAAAGGGCGCCGGTACGCCGATCAAGCCAAAGTAGGATCTGGCGTCCCGTGACCAGGCGGAAAAAAATCCTGGAAACGGAGGCGATGTCAGCGGGCGGGCGGCGCCCGTTTCCAGATCGATCGTCATGGGGGACACGTTCTGCTGACGGGAGTTTCGCGTGGTGAAGGCCAGTTGATGTCCGTCCGGCGAAAAGCGGGGTCGGTAAATTTCGGCTGCACTGAACAGCAGTTCCGGCTGCCCGTTTTCGCGGACCAGGCGCAGGTGCTGCTGGCCGGACGATGCATCAACCACTGCCAGGACGCCTGTTTCCTGATGGGCGTCCACCGACAGCGGTCGACCCGGCAACGCCAACGCGCGGGGCGCCGAACCATCCAGGCCCAACCGGCGCAGGGGGCCGTCCTGGCGAATCAGGTCTATCAGCAAGGCGCCCGCAAGCGGCCTCGAGCGCAGATAACGCGCGGTAATGCCGGTGGCGAACGCCGCTCCGGTGCTGGTGTCCAGGAGCCAAAGCTCAAACGGATTGTTGACCGCGGCTGTCACCGCCACGTGGCGGTCGTCGGTCCACGCCAGCGCCCACATCGGAAAGGTGCCACAGCTGAGGTGGCGCTTTTCCCGGGGACTGACGACGTGCAGCTGCGCATAGCCCATCATGGGATCCTGCAGCCTCAGAAACGCCAGCTGTCCACTTTCCGACCAGCGGGGGAACGCATCAATGCCGCCGTGGGGCCGGGTCAGTACCTGACGGTCTCCTGTCTTGGCCGACACGGTATTTAGGTTGACTTCGCCGTACTGCCCCCGGGCCTGGTAGACCAGGTTGTGACCATCGGGGTGCCAGGCCAGCTGGGCCGGAATGACCCCGATAGGTGAGGTGACGACGTGACAGTCATCGGCAATGGTCACGACGCTCCGGGAATCGGCCCGGTACACCCGTACCAGGCAGCTTCGGGTATGCGGATTGAATTCAAGAAAAGCCAGATCGCGGTGATTGGGTGCCCAGACCGGGCTCAGCTCGCGATTGCTGGAGTGGGTGAGCTGAATCGCCTGGCCCGAATCCGGCGCGGCCTCCAGCATTCTCGTCCCGGCATCTTCAAATGAGCCGGTGGTAATAAACAGGTCTTCCTGACCGTCCACCTCTCGCAGAAAAGCGGCCCAATTCCCGTCACCGCTGATTTCAGGCGGCGGCGTCAGCCAGGCGTAGTTTTCCGGGACCAGCGGGGCGCCGGGCCGGCCAGAGAAATAGACCAGCAGAAAAACCGCAGCGGTGGCGCCTGCCCCCAGAACGTGTTTCAGATAGGGAAAGCGGTTTTGGCCGGCGGTTACCAGCAGCCGGTAGCCCTTTCGCGGAAGCGTTTGGATGTATTGGGGGGACCGCGGGTTGTCGCCCAGCGCCTTGCGCAATTCCCAGACAGCGTCGCGAAGGCCGTGATCACCCACGACATAATTGTCATCCCATACCCTCGCGATGAAGGTTTCCCGGGTAACGCTGTCCCCTCGGGCTGCCACCAGGCAGTCCAGAACCTGGATTGCCTTGGGAGATACCTTGACGGCACCGCCGCGTCCGACGATTTCACAGCGGCGGCGATGCACATTGAACTGGCCCAGACGAATTTTGTCGGCGGATTCGCTCGACTTTGAGTCCGCATCCATGAGGGCATCATACCGTGGGCTTACGTTAGCTTCGTATGGGTTTTTGCTCTCGATACCGGCTAGCGTTGGAAGGTCGAGACGACGGCGACAACGGGAGAGTGGTCCACGTTGATTGCTGCCTCGCTTACTCCAACAAGCGACTAAATACGATGGATGCTGCCAAGTGTGATTGCCCTGGCCTACTCGAAACTGTCGGCAAAGATTCTGTTGGCCGGATCCCCGCTGCCCTGATACTCCACCGCACCGGCATCGCAAGCCGGACCAGCAGACCTGGGTAATCCCCTTTGATCGGTGCCGGGCGGCGGACAACCGCCTGGCGGATCGAAGTCAATAGCGGGGCTGCCGGGCAAGGGCGGCATAGTTGGCGTTGTCCCGCCGTATTGGCCGAGCGGGGCCAGCCCCAGACTGCCGATAACCGCACTGTCGATGGCCAGGTCAAAACCACAACCTATAAATCGTCCAACGTTGCCGCCCAGGGAAACAAAGCTCGCCGCAGGCCCCGAGCAGATTGTGTCCAGCACCGACCCGCGGATTTCGACGTTGGTTCCGAGGGGGCTGGAGATGGAATTGAGACCGATGTTCCCGACGATAGTCACGCGGTCAACGCGCAATGTGCCGCCATCCACGTCTATCACACCGTCTTGCCCGCCGTTGCCCGTGAAGGTGCTGTTGACGATCTCGACGCTATTGGAGGAACTGGATAAGGAACGAACCCCGCCACCGCGAACACCCGGTGCCAGGCCGTTGCCACTGACCGTACTGTCGGTAATGGTCAGCGTGCTGGAGGAATGCCTGACACCGGATCCCTGGTTGTCGGCCACAAGGCTGCCAACAATTGTCAGGGAGGATTCCTGCACGTCTATTCCCGGACCAAGGTCGGTCTGCGAGTTCGATGCAATAGTCGAATTCACGATCAGCACCCCACCGGCGACGCTCCTGATTCCGGCCCCTCCATTTTCTGCCACGACACTGTCGGTGATCCTGAGGGTGCCATCGTTGCGAACGCCCCAGCCCGCGTTGCCAAAGATGTTGGTATCGAAAACCTCCAGGGTTCCCATATTGAATAGACCCCCTGAGATGATGCGGGAATTGTGGTTGGTCAGCGTGAGGCGATCGGTTCTTAATTCACCACTGTTTCGAATCCCCACAGCGGCGTCGCGAAGGGTCATATCGCTGATCTCGACGCCAACAGCAGTTTCAAAAACGTCAATCACCGAGAAGTCATTTACGCTGACGACGGACAGTCCGTCCCCCGCGCCGCGAAGGAAGACTTGAGTACTGATGTCGAGGCCGCCGAATTCGCCGACGTTGTCAGATCCTTCCAGGGTGAGACGATAAATACCTTCGGGCACAAAAACCGTATGGGGTCCCGCAGGCACAATGTGTGAAATCATCACCGCCTTTCGCAGGGAGCAGTCCAGGGCGATGGCGTCATCGCAGGCGCCAATCGAAGCTGGGTCCGGATCGTCGATTCGATCCACGGTAAAAGTTTCGGCGCCGGCTGGCACCGCCAGCACCACAATCAGCCCGCTCAACACAATGGATAGGTTGTTCATTTTGCTCGCCTTTTCTGGTGACCAACGATTTCAGGCTAGGAATTGAGCGAGAGAAGTGCTTGAAGGACTCGCGAAGAATGTTCGAAGAATTGCGAAGGCAAGCTGCCGGGGTACTGTGGCACTGCGCCAATCTCGTCATCAGGCCATCGAAAACCAGACGATTGATTCCCGGGAACAAAGGGAAATGAAGCGGTCAGGGCATGCTCGAGTGGACGCCTTGGAGATTCTGTCGCCCTGGCAAGGGGTTTTGCGATACCCTAGGGGCCGGGAGTTTTTCCAGGGGAAATCGCAATGCTATTCAATTCCAGGCCAGTTTCCGGCCAGGTTCGCTCTACCGTGGGTGCCGTCGCCAAGAACAGGCTGCTCGCCGCCGTGTTGGTCTCATGCGGACTGGCGGGTCCTGCCTCAGGGTCGGATTTGATACTGACCGGTGTCATCGACGGGCCTTTGAGCGGTGGCGTGCCGAAGGCTGTCGAGTTTTATGCCGTCAACAATATTCCGGACCTGAGCATTTATGGCTTTGGTTCGGCCAACAACGGTGGCGGCAGCGATGGCGAAGAGTTCACGTTTCCGGGAGGCGGAGCAGCAGCCGGTGAATTCCTTTATGTGACTTCGCAGTCGGCCGGGTTTACCGCGTTTTTCGGATTTGATGCCGACTACACCAGCGGGGCCACCGCCATCAACGGCGACGATGCCATCGAATTGTTCGAGAACGGTGTGGTGGTGGACGTTTTTGGCGAGATCAACGTCGACGGCAGCGGCCAGCCCTGGGAATACACCGACGGCTGGGCCTACAGGACTGACGGTACAGGTCCTGACGGCACCGTGTTCGTCCTTGGAAACTGGAGTTTCAGCGGCCCCAACGCACTGGACGGCGAGTCCACCAACGACACCGCTGCGACGCCATTCCCTATCGCCAGTTACCTGGGCGGCGGTGGCGGTGAAAGCGCGCCACTGGTGGTGAGCACCAGCCCCGCCAATGGCGCCGGCGGCGTAGCCGTTGATGCCTCCATCGAAATCAACTTCAGTGAAGACGTGATCGTCACCGGGGCCTGGTTCGACATCTCCTGTACCGCCAGCGGCGGCGTCAGTGCCGCGGTTTCAGGGGGCCCACAGACCTTCGTGCTGGATCCCGACGTGGACTTTGACAACAGCGAGACCTGCACGGTTACCGTGATTGCCAGCCAGGTCAGCGACGTCGACAGCGACGATCCTCCGGACACGATGGAAGCAGATTTCGTGTTCAGCTTCGACACCGAAGGGGCCCCGGTGGCCGACACCGTGATCATCAACGAGATCCTGCAGAACCCCTCAGCCGTCAGTGACAGCAACGGCGAGTGGTTCGAACTGTTCAACACCACGGATTCCGACATCGATCTGGGTGGCTGGACCGTAGCCGATAATGATAATGACAGTTTCACCATCGGCGGCTCGCTGGTGATCGCCGCCGGCGGATTCGTGATCCTGGGCAACAACGCCGACCCGGCCACCAATGGTGGCGTCGACGTCGACTATGAATACTCCGGCACCTTTCTGAGCAACGGCAGCGATGAACTCGTCCTGATTGACGGATTGTTGATCGAAATCGACCGGGTGGAATGGGACAACGGAGCCACCTTCCCGGACCCGTCGGGTGCTTCCATGTCGTTGATCGATCCGCTGCTGGACAATAACGACGGTGCCAACTGGTGCACCGCGGCCTCGGAGTTTGGGGCAGGCGACGCGGGAACCCCGGGGCAGGTCAACGACTGTGGCTTCAGGCCGGTCATCAATGAAATTGACTACGACCAGCCCGGGGCTGACACCGCGGAGTTCATCGAAATCAAGAACCGCGGAACCGAGGCGGGTGATCTGTCGACCGTTACCCTCGAACTGATCAACGGCAATGGGACAAGCGTCTATGGGTCCTTCACGCTGCCCGCCGTGACGCTCCTGCCTGGCGAATACTACGTGGTCTGTGCGGATGTCCTGACGGTGGCCCAGTGCGACCTGGCCGTTCTTTCCTCCATCCAGAACGGGGCACCGGACGCGGTTGCCCTGAGCCTGGGTGGCGTGATTGTTGACGCCGTCAGCTACGAAGGCGATACCGGGGCACCGTACACCGAAGGGTCGGGCGCAGGCCTGGTCGACTCCGGCTCGTCAGGCCAGGATTTCAAAGGGATTTCCAGGCTGCCCGACGGCAGGGACACCAACCGGAACAATGCTGATCTGGCCGCCGTTTGTGTCACGCCGGGATCTGCCAACACCGCCATAGACAGCGGTTGCACCGCTACCGGGCCAGTGCTGGAAATCTTCGAGATTCAGGGCAGTGGCCTGGCTTCGCCCTTTGACGGCCAGAGCCTGGGAACCCGCAACAACGTGGTCACCGCCCTGGCACCCGACGGCGTGTTCATACAAACGCCGACGGCCCGCAGCGATGGTGACGTCAATACTTCGGATGGCATCTTTGTATTCACCGGATCGGCTCCAGGCGTTGCGGTTGGAGACCTGGTGGATGTCCGCGGCCCGGTCATCGAGTTTTTCGGGTTCACGGAATTCGGCCTCGGCTCAACAGTGACCGTGGTCGGAACGGAGGCGGTGCCGGCTGCGGTGTTGCTTGACGAGGTCGTGCCCAGCCCGGACCCCGACCTGCCCAGCTGCAGCATCGAGTTCGAATGCTACGAGGGCATGCTGGTTGAGATCGTGGACGGCTCCGTCACCGGACCCAACCAGCGATTCGGCAGCGACCCTACTGCCGAGATCTATATCACGGCGGCACCGATGCGAACCTTCAGGGAGCCAGGCATCGAATCGCCGGGAATTGCCGGACTGCCGATCTGGGATGGTAACCCCGAGGTCTTTGAACTGGATCCGGACAAACTGGGGCTGCCGAACCAGGCCATCCCTGCAGGGTCTTCATTCAGCGCTGTTGGTGTCATCGGCTTTGAGTTCGGCGGCTACGAGCTGTGGCCCAGTTCCCTCACCGTGAGTCCGGCAACCATCCCCCGACCCGTGCGACCGCGCGGACCAGGAGAGATGACGGTGGGTTCTCTCAACCTGTTCCGTTTGTTCGACGATATGGACGACGGTGGCGAAAACGTGGTCAGCACCGCCGAGTACCAGCGTCGTCTGGACAAGTTTTCCCAGCACATCCGGGAAGTGCTGGATTCGCCCGACGTGCTGGCGGTGCAGGAGGTCGAGAAGCTCGGCGTGCTGCAGGATCTCGCCGGCATCATTTCCACCGACGACCCCGCTATCGCCTACTCGGCCTACCTGGTCGAGGGTAACGACGTCGGCGGTATCGACGTGGGTTTCCTGGTGCGCGACACGGTAGTGGTTGACGCCGTCACGCAAATGGGTGCGGCAGAGCTTCTGAGTGTTGACGGCTCGCCGCTGCACGATCGGCCGCCGCTGTTGCTGGAAGGCCGAAACATCGCCCAGGGCAGTGATTTTTCCTTTGCTGCACTGGCGATCCATAACCGCTCCCTTGGCGGAATTGATGATCCGTCGGATGGCCCGAGAGTCCGGCAAAAGCGACTGGAGCAGGCGCAGTCCATCGCCCGCATGGTGCAGGATATCCAGACCCTGGATCCTGACGTTCGTCTGGTCGCCATCGGGGATTTCAACGCGTTTGAGTTCAGCGACGGCTACGTGGATGTGGTGGGCCAGATCAAAGGCAGCGTCAACCCCGTGGAAAACCTGCTGTCAGGCCCCGACCTGGTCGAGCCAGACCTGATCAGCCAGGTCAATCTGCTACCGCCCGAGGAGCGATATTCATTTATCTTTCGCGGAAACGCCCAGGCGCTTGACCATGCCTTGACCAGCAGCGCGCTGGATAGCCTGATCCGTGATGTCGCTTTTGGACGGGGTAATGCAGACGCGGCGGTTGATCTGGTCAACGATGCCTCCACGCCGCTGCGTTCCTCGGACCACGATGGTCTGGTTGTATACCTGGCCAAGGACTCTGACGGCGATTCGATTACCGACGACCTGGATCAATGCATGGGCACGGTGATCCCCGAGGGGGTCCCAACGGTCAGATTAGGCGTCAACCGATACGCATTGGTTGATGACGACCTGATCTTTGACGTGGGGATGGGTAACAACCGAGACGACGACAGCGACAGCGACAGCGACAGCGACAGCGACAGCGACAGCGACAGCGACAGCGACAGCGACGATGATAGCGACAGCGATGGCGGCAGCAATCAGCGAGACTTCGACATCGTCGACACGGCCGGCTGCTCCTGCGAACAGATCATCGATGCCCAGAGACTGGGCAAAGGCCAGGTCAAGTTCGGCTGCAGCCTCGGCGTGATGCGCCGTTGGGTTGATCGGGTTAACCGATAGCCGGTACTCGACCGGTTGAAACAGGGGGTCAGGTTCATGTCTGGCACGGAAGGTTGAACCTGACCCCATCACTGAGGCCCTAAACCGCGGGCTGGATCTGCGGCGCACCAAGCTGTTGGCTTTACCCACCTGGCCCGCGCTTCATGCAGTGGAGACGCTGCCCTGTGGCCGGCTCCATCCCAGGGATTATGAGAGGCTTATCGAGTCCAGGCTTTCATTTGATGAAAATTAGATGGCGGATTTGGCGGCGCCGTTGCGTTTTTGCCACAAGACGCAACCAAGGAGCGCCATCGTGGACATCATTTCGGCCTGTTCAAGATTCCAACTGGGGGCCATCACGGCCCTGTTTTGCGGCTGGGCCGAGGCCCAGGTCATCGATCCGCCCGAGGTGCACTGGGTCGGACCGGAGTCGTCCTGCAAATATGCCACCATTCAAACTGCCCTGGCGGAGATCTACAGCTGTGGCGGCGCCATCTGTCCGCCGGTGGAGCACGAGCTGCGATTGTCCGCAGGGTACAACCACGCCGGGCAGATCCTCCTCAACCGATCGGTGACCATCGTGGGCGGATACGCGGGCCAGTGCGGCAACACCTCGGCCGGGCCGCGAACGGTGCTGGGTGGCGCCGGGCCCGGTACTTCACTGATCCGGGTAGACCCGGGCAGCCGCTCCATCCAGGTCACACTGACCCGCGTGCAACTGGAGGGCAGCGGAGAATCCGGCCCCGCTCAGGGCAACCTCCAGGGCGGAGTGATCCACATGGCCGCCGGCGATGCCACCGTGACGCTGGACCGCTCGGTGGTAGCCAACGGCGTGGCTGCCCTGGGCGGTGGCGTGTTCCTGTCCGGTGACGGCCCGAGCCTGGTGATCGATGACAGTTTCATCCAGGACAATACAGCCGCGGAGGGCGGCGGCATCTACTGTGTCGGCGGCGGGCTGGTCGATCTGCGCAGGGGACGTGTGGAAAACAACCTCGCCCAGCTGTCCGGCGGCGGTATCCAGGTTGTTGATGGCTGCAGATTGGTGGGATCAACGCCGGGCAGTACCTTTCAGTCTGCCAATCGCGCCGTGGCCGGCAACACGGTGTCTGATCTGCACCAGGGTCGCGGCGCCGGGGTCTTTGCGCGCCGCGCGTCCGTGCGGCTGGGCGCGCTCTACAGCTTCACAGAAATCCGCGACAACGTGGTTGAGACCTTTCGCCTGACCAGTGGGCCCGGTGAGGTGCCACAGTTTGACCAGCACCGCTACGACGAGCCGGGCACCAACCAGGGCGGCGGCGTCTACCTGGCCCACACCGACGCGGTGTTTCTGAATACCCGGTTGTTGCGAAACGAAGCGGCAGACGGCGGTGCGATTGCTGTAGCAGGAGACAGCCGGCTGCTGGTGGATCGCAGCACCGGGCCCTGCCGCGGAGCAGACGACGGCGATGACTATGACTGCTCGGTGCTGGCCTTTAATCGGGCCCGCGGCGGCCGTGAGCAGAATTCCGACGAGGCCGGCGATGGTTCGGCACTGCTGGCGGTGCCACTGGAGGGGTCCACACCCGAAATCAAACTGCAGCGCAGCCTGGTGGCCGGCAATCACGCGGGGTGCTTCGAGCCGGACGAATCGGACTTCGAGGGTGAGTGCGATCTTGAAATAGGTGGCGTGATTGGCAACCCCGAACGGGTATCTTTTTCCAGCACGATCCGGTCCAGTTCCGCCAGACTTGTGCTGGCGGGCAACCTCTTCACGGACAACCGACTGGGCGACTCCGAGGATTGCTTTCTGACCGGAAGTTTCGCCTGCGAGAAATACACTTCCCAGCTCGATTTCAGCAGCAGCCGCGTCCAGTGGCTGTATAACACGCTACACGACACAACGGTCGGCGACGGGATATTGAGGGCTCGGCGTGGCGACCCGGTTGAGTTCTACAACAGCATCCTCTGGGCGCCGTCCACGGATAACTTTGTTTTTTTGGATGCCGGCACCTACAACACTCCGAGCATCAGCAGTTCCTGCCTGATCTCCAATTTCGCGGGCGAGCTTAACGAAACATCGGAAGACATCGTGATTTCAGCCATCGACGTCGACCCGGTCCTGGTGGATCCTGCCAACGGTGACTACCGGCCGGACCTGGCGCTCTCCCCGGCGGTGGACCGTTGTGACAGCGGCGGCGGGTCCGTTGTGCTGCCCTACGACATCATGGGCAATCCTCGCCCCATCGACGTGGCCGTGAGCAACGTCCATGGCACCCGGGATACCGGCGCCATCGAACTGATGGCAGAGGCCGACCCCGTTCCCGTTACCACGGATCTGGCGCTGGTGCTGCAGTCCGACCTGCCCCGCACAACCCCCATCGGCGTGGATCATCGGTTTACCCTCCAGGTATTCAACCAGGGCCGCAGCACTGTGTCAGCAATGACCGTGGACATGCTTAATGGAGCCGTGGTTTCACTTTCCGGCCAGGTGGTGCCCGGCGGCATGGGGCTGGTCCAGCACTGGGACTGCGACCCGTTTGGCTGTACCTACATCGGCCCACCGCTGGCACCCGGCGCCGCCACACCGCAGATCAATGGACGGGTTCGGTACGGTTCCATGGGCATCAAAACCATTCGGGCATTCGTCGAAAACACAACGGTGACCATTCCGGGAGACCTGGAGCCCGCCAACAACGAAGCCAGCGACACGGTCACGGTAGGCGACGGCGCCGACCTGAAAATTGCCATGGCCGGCGGAGATGAGGTGGCGCCCGGCGAGTTGGCGCATTTTGAGGTCTCTGTCACCAACCAGGGCCCGGAATCGGGGACAGGCGTCGTCGTGCGCATCGATTCCAGCCACAGCAGCCTGTGGTTCGACGAGTTCGGTACGCCGGGCTGGTTCTGCCAGCCGCTGGAGGGCCCGGAATTGCTCTGCAATCTCAATGGATCTCTGCCCGTTTTCGCCGCGGCGTCGTTCGAATTTGGTGCGACTGACAGCGATGCCGGCGATCGCATTGTTGGTGCCCAGGTCACATCAAGCGGTCCAGCGGATCCGGAATCCGGCAATAACCAGGCCCTGCGAGAGTTCAGGGTTCTTGGCGTAAGGATTTTTGCGGGAGGATTCGAGGCGGACGACTGAGCCCGAAGCGCGGTGCCCTGAGTAGCGAGATTGAATGCAGACGACGGGATGGATTCACTCCGGGAGGCCCTGGCCGACGGCCAGGGCCCGGTCTACCTGGGCCACCAGCGGGTGGTCTTCTCCAAGGGCAGCAACCAGCCGCGGCCTCAGGGTGAGGAGCAACGTGCGGGCTTCAGCCTCGCGGCCTGCAGCTCGGGCGAGCTCTGACTGTCGAAACCCGAAACGCAATACCACAGGATGGTCGGCGCCCAGGGTGGCTGTACCCAGTGCCAGGGCCTGGTCCAGGACGCCCTCTGCCTCGGCCAGCCGGCCCTCCCTTTCCAGCAGCGACGTTCGGTAATACAGCAGCATGGCGTGATTGGGGTGGTCCAGACCCAGGGTAGCTTCGATCACGGCTTCCGCCCGATCGAAGCTGTCCCGGGCTGCATCGAGCTTCGACAGGGCCACCTGGGCCTGGCCCAGCAGGATCAGTGGTGTCAGCATGGTCTGGTGCGGGCCGGAGTAAATCTCCTCGGCCAGGCCGAGCGCCCGTATCAGTGTCGCCTCACCTTGGGCCAGGCGTTCCTGCTGAACGTACAAAGTACCCAGGCGAGACAGCAGTATTTGTTCCTGGGTCTTCTGATCGCTGGCGCCCGCGGTCACCGCCAGCCCGTCCTGAAAGTGCTGTTCAGCCTGCTCCAGGCGGCCCAGCGCGCTGGAGGTAATGCCCAGTATGGTATGCAGGACGGCCCGGTTGTATCGGATCTCGTAGGCACTGTCGCCGATCTCCGCAGCTACCGCTTTCTGGGCCAACTCATAGGCCGACTCGTACTGACCGGTATCGGCCAGGATGGCCGCCAGGGTGGTCTGTGCCCGGGCGCGCTCCATCTCAAGCGCATGCGCCCCGGCCAGTTCAAGTGCGCTGCGCGCAACCGCCTCGGCGTCGGCGTAATCGGCCAGGTACATCAGGATATCAGCCTGCTGGGACTTGGCCCGGACCAGGGCACGGGTATCGTCCACTTGCTGGTAATAATCGATGGCGGGTTCAATCAGCGTCAGGGCCTGGTCGAACGCGTCCAGCGCATAATAGGCTTCGGCCATGGTTACCCGAAGACGGGCCTGTACCGCCGGCTGGTTGGACAAGTCATCCAGCTGGCTTTGCGACCCGTCCAGCAGCTCGCGTACGGTCAATTCCTGGGTGCCCGTATCACGCGGATCAGCCTTGGCCAGCAGATCGCCTAGAAAGCTGGCCACAGCGTCGGCGGTTGCCGCCTGCCTCTGCGCCTCGGCGTTGGCCGACAGGGTCTGGCGCCAGGACTGCCAGGACAGAAGCAACGCGCCCAGCAAAACCATCGCCATCACCATGCCCACCAGGAATCCACCGCGGTGGCGCGCCACGAAACGCGACGCCCGATAGGCCCGCGTGGCCGGTCGGGCGATGACCGGCCGGCTGGACCGATAGTTCTGGACATCACGGATCAGGTCCAGCACCGTGGCGTAACGCCGCTGCGGTTCCTTTTCCAGGGCCTTCAGCACAATGGCGTCCAGATCGCCTGACAGGGCGCGCTCCAGGCGTTCCACGGTGATTTGCCGGGCGGCGGCAATTCGGCCACTGTCCTTGCCGCTCTGGCGACCGGTGTCTTCAACCTGGCGACTGGGGCTCAGCGGCTCCTGATCCACAACAACCTGCTGAATTTCTGCCAGGCTCGGCGTTTCCAGATGCTGGGCATCCTGACCGGTCAGCAGGCGGTACAGCAGCAATCCCAGCTGGTAGATATCCGACGCGACGCCGGTGGGTTCACCCAACACCTGTTCGGGGCTGGCGTAGCGGGGTGTGAGCAGCATTGTAGGGCCGGTCAAGCCGGCCTGATCGGATTCCGACAACGCCTTGGCGATGCCGAAATCCAGCAACCGCGGCGCACCATCGTCGGTCACCAGCACGTTAGCCGGTTTGATGTCGCGGTGAATCACCAGCCGGCCGTGGGCGAACTGAACCGCTTCGGCCACGCGACAGAACAGCGCCAGCCGTCGATTCAGAGTCAGGCGCTGGCGGTCACACCACAAGTCAATGCGTTCGCCGGCCACCAACTCCATGGCAATCCACGAATGGCCCCGGGCCTGGCCACTGTCGATGATACGGGCGATGCCCGGGTGTTCCATCCGGGCGAGGAGTTGGCGCTCGCGCTCAAAACGCTCGGACAGTGGTGCCGCATCACCGGCACGCAGAATCTTGACCGCTACCTGCTGCTCAAACTCACCATCCACCCGCTCTGCCCGAAAAACCAGGGACATGCCGCCGGCGTCAAGAAACTCATCGATGCGGTAGGGACCCACCTGGACCCCCAGCCAGGGGTCAGGCTCAGGTGCCGTGGGCCCGTCCGCCAGCCCCGTCAGCAACCCGCCACCGGTGCCCAGCAGCGCTTCGGCGTTTTCGCGACCGAAATGGGGTCGCTTGCGGTCGTCGCCCATCCCATCATCTCCTGGCCTGCATTTTTCACCGGGGTCCATGGTAGCGCGTCACCCCGCAGGCCTGTCTGGCATCATGTGTACGTCAAGAACGGCGTCGGACTGAAAAACCCGCCATGGTCATCAGCTGGCAGACCATTCCTGGCGCGGCTTACTCGAGAAACTCCACCAGCCAACCGCGCGCGGCCAGCCAGTCACGTTCCACCGTGCGGGTAGAAAGTCCCAGGGCCTGAGCCGTTTCGGCCACGCTCATGCCCGCGAAGAACCGGCACTCCACCACCTCCACCAGCCGCGGCTGCTCACGCCCAAGGATTTGCAGACCTTCCTCCAGCGCCAGCACCATGGCGGGCTTGAGGTCCGCGGCCAGCGGCACCTGGGTGATGGACACCGGCGTCTGACCGCCGCCGCGCTTTTCAGCCAGTCGGGCGCGCATGTAATCGATGGTGATCTGCCGCATGGCGCGGGCGGCCACCCGCAGGAAGTGGGTCTTGTCAGCCCACTGCCGGCCGGTGCGCTCGGTGAGCTTCAGGTAGGCCTCATTGACCAGGGCGGTGACGGACAGGGTTTCGCCTGGACGCGATACCGCCAGGCGATGACCCGCCAGTCCGCGCAGGTCGGCGTAAACCAGCTGGTACAACGCCTCCCGCGCCTCGGGGTCCTCGCCGGCGCGGTCCAGCAGATCGTTGATTCGGTCTTCATTCATAAACTGGGGAATTCGGGATCAGGTCTGTCAATGAAGCGAGCGCCTTGACGATGCCTTCCTGGCGCCCGCTCGCCCTCATCAGCCGTGGCTGCCCATGACCGTCACCAGAATCTCTCTATCGTGCGGCTTGTTGTCGCAGTCGAGGTGGAAGATCTGCTGCCAGGTCCCCAGCGCCAGCTTTCCGTCACGGATCGGTACGGTAAGGTCGGGGCCGAGCCAGGTCGCCTGGAGGTGGGAGTGACCGTTGCCGTCATGCCAGGTCTGCTCGTGGCCATATTCCCGGCTGGGAGGAATGAGCCGCTTCAGCAGGGCCGGGAGATCGCGCTGGAGGCCCGGCTCGAATTCGATGGTCCCGATTGCCCCGGTGCTGCCGATGTTGAAGACATGGGCCAGGCCAGCAGTGACGCCGGCGGCGGTCACGACTCCGGCTACGTGCTGGGTAATGTCGTGCATGTCACCGTCGCCGCGGGTACGAACGACAACGGTGTCCTGGTAGGTCGTTGATCCGATCACGCTGCCCTCCTGCGTCGGCGGAGGAGGCAGGATACCTTATTGCTGGGTTTGGCCCATGCCGCCGGGTGGCCAAAGGCCGCGTAGCCGGCAGACCCGGGTCAAATCCTCAGTCCGGCGCACCCGTGGAAAGCGTCAGTTCCGCCAGGACCGGATCGAGTCCTTTCCGTATCCGCTCGAGCTCGGTGTTAACTTCTGCCACCATGGCCTGGAACCGCGAGTCGCCCCGCATCGACGACCAGAGCAGGTCCGACTCCAGATCCGCCGCGACCAGCCAACCCTTATCCACTGCCTCGCGAAGGTATTTGAGCGCGTTTTCGCTGTCACCCAGCAACGCGTACACCTGGGCGGTTCGGTAGCTGATCGCCGGGGTAGCCCACCCCTGTTCCGCTGCGCCATTTGCTAGATCCAGACACTTGACGAGGATTGTCCGTGCACGCTCGTCCTGACCATTCTGCTTAAGCGCAAGGGCCAGGTGTTTCAGTTCCCAGATGTCGTCGTATACGGCGGTTTCGATACCCGTGTCGCCCCCGGTGGCGTCGATGAAGTCATCGATGGCCTGACTGGTATTGCCGTCCTTCAATGCCAGCAGCCCATGCCAGAAGTAGCGACGCTGATTGGTCGGTGAGTCAGCGGACGGCGCCAGTTTGTCGACTTTTTCGTATTCCGACTCAACAAACCGGGCAAATCCGACGTGATCGCCGGTCCGATAGTAGAAGTCTGCGAGGCGACCCAGGTTGAGCATATTGTCCGGCGCAGCCTCGTAAGCGTGTGACGCCCCCCGGTATAACTCGCTCCAGTAACCCAGTTTGTCATAAACACCTGACAGTGCCGCCGAGAAAGCTGCGGATTCAGGGTCACGCTGATGCATGCGTTTTAACCAGCGTACCGCCTCGTCGTAACGACCGTAGGTTATCGACCAGTGGACTACCGCTCGATCAGTTCCGGCTCGATCGGGCGCCAGCCTGGCGACCCGGCCGAATGCGTCAAGGCCTTCATCGTAGTGACCTGTCAGCATTTTCAGGGCCCCGATATTGAAATACAGATTGCTGTTCATCGGATCCATGACCCTGGCTTTCGCGTAGGCGTCGTCTGCTTCTTCCAGGCGGCTCTGCAGGACAAGCGCAAAACCGAGACTGGACCATACGCCGTAGTGATTGGGCCTGAGTTCGAGTGCTTCTCTGTACCCTGCCTCAGCTGCCTTGTAGTCGCCTAATGACAGTCGAATGGAGGCACGTGTTGCGTGCACGTTCGAAAGCCCGGGATCGAGTTCCAGCGATCGCTCGATCAGCGGTTCGGCAAGTTCGCTGGCGCGCTCCGGTGACATGTCGGCGTGATAAACCTGGTAGAGGTAGCTCAGCGCCAGCGCCGAGTATCCCAGTGCAAAACGCTCGTCCAAATCCAGCGCCTGCCGGAACAGCTCGATGGACTTTTCAAGCGACTCCGGATTTCGCCGCTCCCGATGATGCCGACCCAGGAGATAGTAATCGTACGCATCGATACTGTCCGTTGGCGGCATGGCAAGTCGACTTGACTCATTGCGCTGAATCTCGACCTCAAGGGCATTCGCTATGGCGCGAGCGATCTCTTCCTGTATGGCGAAAACGTCGCTCATGGTTCGATCAAAGTTCTGCGACCACAGGTGGTATCCGTCTGTCGCGTTGATCAGCTGTGCGGTGACGCGGATGCGATTTCCGGATTTCCGCACGCTACCTTCCAGAACCGTGCTGACACCGAGCTGCCTTCCAATGTTCTGGACCGGCTCATTCCTTCCCTTGAAGAAGAATGATGACGTTCGGGCGGCCACCTGCAGTGATTGCAGGTTCGCCAGCTGATTGAGGATTTCTTCGGCGATCCCGTCACCGAAGTACTCATTGGCAGGGTCATCACTGAGATTGACGAACGGCAGCACGGCAATGGAGTTGGCCGCCATGGGCAGTGACCGGTCAGTGGAGTCCGCCTGCCCTGCCGCGCCGATGACCTTAATAAAAACTCCCGCGAACAACGAAAGCGTCAGCAGGCCAAGAACACTTAACAGGACGAAGTCGAAGCGCCCCAACGGCAGGCTGTCTTGATCCGCGTCACCATGGGATGCAGTCCGGCTGATGCCCTTCGAACTGAAGTCGTACATCCAGCCAAAGACCATGACCAGGGGAAAGGCGAGAACGGTGCCGACCAACACGTAGCGGATGGCTGAGTCGGGTATGCCGGCACCCGGGAACAACACATCGCATGCCTGCAGTACCACCCAGGCACCGACGATGTACACGGCGGCGGTGTGGAATATGCCGCGACGCCGAAGATCCCGAAAGACCGAACCGACCTTGCTCATGCGAATCGCTCCAGGTCGCTCTCTCGGATAATACTCCCACTAACTGGGTAATCACAGCAGAGTGCCGCCGGGTTTGCCGTACACGTCGAGGATATTGCACGAAGCGTTGATTCTCGAACTCGCCCCAAGCGGCGCCGGCCGACACCCGCCTGGTTCGGCCTGCCCCCGATTGCCGCTATCAGGTAGGATACCCACCTCGGCTACCGGCCCCGACAGGCAGTGGCATCAGGCAACAGGAGCCCGAACAACCGTGGAACTGACAGGCAAGATTATCCAGGTGCTGCCAGAGCAATCAGGCACGTCTCAAAGAGGTCCATGGCGCAAGCAGGAGTACATCATTGAAGTCCCGGGTGATTATCCCAAGCAGGTTTGTTTCATGGCCTGGGGGGACAAGATTGACGAGTTCGGCATCCAGGAGGGCCAGGAATTGACGGTCCACTTTGATTTGCAGAGCCGCGAGTACAACGGACGCTGGTACACCGATGTGAAAGCCTGGCGGGTGCAGGCGGCCAGCGATGATGGCCCCGGCGATGCGGCCGATGCCGGGCCACCGCCTGAGCTGCGCGACGAACCACCGCCAGAGTTCGACGACGACGTCCCTTTCTGATCTCTGGTCAAATCCGAAAGCAAAACCGTTCCACTTCAGAGAGTGGGTCCTGGCACCGACTGGGCGACTACCCGACGCAGCAGCGACAGACTCAGCTGATATGTCAGTCACCGGCGGTGGGATAATATGGCGGTCCAGCGAGTAGGGGGCAAGATATCTCGAATCCCATAGACCAATCGAGCTACCCCAACAAACCCTCGACACCGGGTAAATCCAAGACGCGGGTGGCGCTGTCTGTACTGCTGCTGATGTCGATTATCCTGGTCTTCGTTCGAGCCTGGCTGGTCAACACGGGCGCCGGTCGGCAGATCAACTGCACGGATTGCTTTACCTGGGCGGTCATCAATGCGGACGCACGGCTGTTTCTGATTCTGGCGGGCCTGCTGTGGGCGGGCGGCTGGTTTGCCCGGTTGCAGCTGTATCGGCTGTTCCATCTGGCGGCAGCAATCCTGTTGTTTGCCGCCATCGCCGACGTCATGGTCTACCAGCGATTCAACACCCGCCTGTTTCTGGTCGAGGCCACCAACTATGTTCAGTACTACGACGTGATATGGGACCAACTGATTTCCGGAGCCGGCGGCCTGGGGCTGACCATTGGCCTGGCCCTGCTGATCCTGGCGGTGGCCATCGGACTTCAGTGGATCGGCCCGATCCGCGACCCAACCAGTCGTCGCAGCCTGGTGGGGATCATGGTGCTGGCAGGCGTGACGGCATCACTGCCCCTGGCGCCGGACTACGTGAACAGCTGGGCTTACCGTAATGTTCTGGCGGCCAATCTGGCCAGCAGCGACCGGCAAAGGTACACCGACGAGACGACCCAACGGATACAGGAAACCGCGGTCCCGCCCCAATGTATTGGGGGCCTAGATTCCCCGGAGAGGCGCAACGTCGTTATGGTGATCATCGAGTCGTGGTCTCCCTATCACAGCCAGCTGGAGAGCGGAATTCACGACTGGACTCCGGCGCTGGATCGCCTGGCGGCCAGGGGGCAGCGCTTCACCGCATTCCATGCCGGGGGCTTCTCAACCAACGAAGGCCTTGTGGGCATCCTGGCGGGGGTGCCGATCTGGGTGCCCTTCGTACACCTGGTTCAGGCCACCCCGTTTTTATACCAGTGGGGCATAACGGAAACCCTGCCCGTGGTCTTCAACAAAGCCGGCTACCACACGGCGTTTCTGACATCCGGCCCTTTGAGCTTCGCCGAAAAGGACCGCTGGCTTCGCGACATTGGTTTCGCGGAGCTTGAGGACGGGACGCACCCGCACTATCAAAACAAACCGCGGTTCTCTTTCGGCGCGCCGGCGGATAACGAGCTTTATGCGCGTGCACTCAGCTGGCAGTCAGCAGCCCGGACTCCCTACTTCCTGGTCGTTGAAACCGTCACCACTCACCAGCCATATATCGACCCGGTGACCCGGAAACACAGCCTGGAAGCGGCGATTCGGTTCGCCGACCAGGCTGCCGCAGACTATGTTCACCAACTGGATGCGATGGGGTTTTTTGAAGACGGTCTCCTGGTTCTGCTCAGCGATCACCGGGCCATGACCCCTATGTTGGCCGAGGAACTGGATGCCCTGGGCACCGCCGCCTACTCCCGCGTGCCCATGCTGATACTGGACCCACGCCGGCCACCCGGCGAGATCGACGCGCTGCTGCAGCAAAGCGACCTGGTGCCCAGTTTTTCCCATTGGCTGGGCCTGGGCACCTGCCTGGACAGTCACGACGACCTGGTGTTCGCGCCGGGCACCAACGCGGGGCGCTGTACGTTTCACGCCCGGGGCGCCGAACGTGGCCTGATGGACGTGATCTGTCCCGAAGGACAGGCCCTGGTGCGGCTGTCCGGGGATTCCACTCACTTCCTGGATCCCGCCAATCTCTCACCCGGGCGACAGCAGGCGCTGCTGGATTTCATTGCCAGGGAACGTATCACGGCCCTTTCCCGTCATGAGGCTCACGAGAGCAGGGATTGAGCCACCCTTTCGACTTCGGAAACCCCGAATCAAAAACCGCGGTCGTCGCCCCCAGTCATATTAGTGATCGGGAGGCGCGGCTGTGTGCGTTTGAGATCACCGGGCCACCCACTAGGTAATGTGCATTGGGGTAGGGCTGATGATGATTAAGCCAAGAACGAAGGCTTTGACGCTGTTTCTGCTGACGCTTGTTGTCGCGCCATGCGGCCTGGCGAGTTCCTTTTCCGAAAACCGGCCGCAGGGAGCCGCTCCCGAGACGGCTCCAGCGGCGGCTGAAAACCGGTCCATGGTTCTGATCCTGGATGCCTCAGGCTCCATGTGGGGACAGATCGACGGCAAGGCCAAGATCACCATCGCCAAGGAAGTCATGACGGAGCTACTGGACGAACTCCCCGCCGATCTGAACGCCGGCCTGACTGTTTACGGTCACCGGCGTAAAGGGGATTGCGACGATATCGAGATGGTGACCCCGGTACGCCGCCTGGATGCCGCGGCCATTCAATCAGAAATCCAGGCAATCACTCCCCGAGGCAAGACACCCATCGCTGCATCGCTGCTGAGATCGGCCGAGGCACTCAAGGCGCAACCCGGTGAACGGGTTGTGCTGCTGATCACCGACGGTGTGGAATCCTGTGACCAGGACCCCTGCGCGGTTGCCCGGGGGCTGGCAGAGGCCGGCGTCATCAGCAGGATCCACGTGGTTGGTTTCGGTCTGGACGATGAATCCCTGGCGACGCTCCAGTGTGTCAGCGCCCCCTCGGAAGGACTGCTGGTGGGGGCTGGCAATGCCGACGAATTAAAGGCGGCCCTGGGCGAAGTGATCGTCGCAGCGCTTCCACATAATCTCCTGATCCGAGGTTTGGATGCCAACGGCGAGATCCTGTATCTCAACGTTCAGATCCTCCAGGACAACCAGCCCGTTGCAAAACGGTCCGGACACAATCAACGGTTCTCTCTGCCGCCAGGGCGCTACCAGGCAGAGGTCCGGTACACGCCGCTCAAACAAACCGTAGTACTGGATGATGTCATCATTGAACAGGGCCGCTTGATCGAGAAAGAGCTGGTGTTCGCGGAGAGCCGGCTGAGGATCCGTGGCATAGACGGCAACAATAAGAGCGTTTACACCACGTCCGAGGTTTATCGGGCCGGCAGTACGGAATCCGTACACAAGAGCAGCGGAAATGCCCCGGTGTTCACCCTTCTGCCGGGCCTGTACGACGTCAAGGTTTTATTCGGACTCACCAGGGAAGAACAATGGCTGCGCGATGTCCGGCTCGAAGCCGGGGACAACCTGGAGCAAAGGGTTCACTTCGCCTTTGGCAAGCTCAGGATCACCGCCCTCGGCCCCGATGGCAAGAGGGTTTATATCGGCGTCACAGCCTTTGATTCAGGCGCCGGCGAACAGATTCACCGGTCCTCTGGGAACAGGCCGACATTTACCCTCAGGCCCGGAGTCTACGACTTCGAAGTCTCAGCCGGAAAGCTTCAGCCACAGTGGCTGCGCAACATCGAGATCGGCGATGGTGACTTTCTTGAGCGACAGATTCAGTTTTGATGGGCCCACCGGCCAGGATCTCCCTGGAGGCCATCACCACCGGATTGAATCCTTGCGACCCTCTATGGATCTTGTGGCTGGACAACCACAGTCCCCAGCGTGACGCACCTGGGGCCTTTCGTTCACCCCAGGTCATCCGGCGGGAAGCGCCTGCTGCGACCCTCGGCAATGGGCGCTCCAGAGTCGCGTTCGGCCACGGCCTGCTTCAGGCCCACTTCCCGCGCGCGTTCCTCGAACCACTTGCCTTCCGGGGAATGCCGCGCTACGCCGTCGAACATGGTGGCGAACATCTGGGTGTGTTTCAGACCCATATTTTCATAGGCCTGGTTGACCACCATCTTGGTCATCATCAGTTGATTGCGTGGCACACCCTCAATCCTGCTGCACAGCTCATCAACGGCATTGTCGAGTTCAGCGGCGGGTACCGATTTCAGAATCAGGCCGTCAGCCTCTGCCTGCCTGCCGGTGACCAGGTCGCCGGTAAACAGCATTCGCTTGGCCTTCTCGATGCCCAGCCGATACACCCACATCATGGTGGTCGGGACGCCCCACACGCGAGCCGGCGGATAGCCGATACGGGCATCGTCGGCCATGACGATCAGGTCGCAACACAGCGCGATGTCACTGCCGCCCGCCACGGCCGCTCCATGGATCTTTGCGATGACGGGCTTGCTGCATCGCCAGATGGACATGAATTTCTGGGTGATCCCCCACATGGCCTGGAAAT
>JASJDM010000124.1 GCA_030065125.1 Lysobacterales bacterium
GACCCCACCGACTCCAACACCTATGACTACGCATCGTCGCTGACCGTGTATGACTCGCTGGGCGTGTCTCATTCGGCGACGATCTACTTCCGGCAGACCTCCAACCTGACCTACGACTCCCGGATGGTCATCGACGGCGACGTCGCCCAGACCACCACGGTCAATACGCTGAACTTCGACTCCACCGGCGCCCTGACCACGGGCATGCCACTGAACTTCGGCACCTTTACACCGACCAACGGGGCAGACCCACTGGATATCGGTGTTGACCTGACCGGCAGTACTGCCTACGGCTCGGATTTCACCGTCACCTCGATCTTCCAGGATGGATTTGCCGCCGGCCGGCTGAGCAACGTCGATATCGACGAGTCCGGCATCGTGTTCGCCCGCTTCACCAACGGTGAATCGGAACCCCTGGGGCAGCTGGCCCTGGCCCGCTTCCCCAACCCCCAGGGCCTGCGCGCCGTGGGCGATACCTCCTGGGTGGAAACCTTCGGCTCCGGCCAGGTCATCCTGGGTGAGCCCGGCGGTGCAGGGCTGGGCGTGATCCAGTCGGGCAGCCTGGAAAACTCCAACGTGAACCTGTCGGAGCAACTGGTCAACCTGATTAATGCCCAGCGCAACTTCCAGGCCAACGCCCAGGTGATCAGCACCGCCGATACCCTCAACCAGACCCTGCTGAATATCCGGTAAGGGGTCGCGCTGACGGGAGAATTTGAATGGACCGCGTACTCTTCATCGCCATGAGTGGAGCCCGGGAAGCCCTGGCCAACCACGGCGCACAGTCCCACAACCTGGCCAACAGCCAGACCACGGGATTCAGGGCCGACCTGATGGCGGCAAAGAGTCTCCCGGTTTATGGCCCCGGCCACGAAGACCGGGCCTACGCCCAGCTGCGCACGGCCCGCATTCCCGATCTGACCCCGGGATCCCTCATCTCTACCGGCCGCGAACTCGACGTAGCCATCGAGGGTGAGGGATTCATGGTGATCCAGACCCGGGACGGCGCGGAAGCGCTGTCCCGGGCAGGGAACCTGAGAATTGATACGGCCGGCCTGCTGACCGACGTCAGCGGCCGTTCCATCATGGGTGAGAGCGGACCCATCGCCCTGCCCGCCTTCGACGCCCTGGAGATTGGCTCCGACGGCACCATCAGCATCCGGCCACCCGGCCAGACCGAGGGACCACTGGCCGTGGTGGACCGGATCCTGATGGCCAAGCCGGAGCCGACCAACCTGTACAAGGCCGAGGACGGCACCATTCGGCTGCGGGACGGCAGCCCGGCGGTGCCGGACGCGTCCGTGACCCTGGTGGCAGGCTCGCTGGAAACCAGCAATGTCAATTCCATCGGTTCCATGGTCAATATGATCGAGATGCAGCGGCAGTTTGAAACCCACGTCCGCTTGATGAGAACCACCGAAGAGAACGATCAGGCCGCGGCCCGGCTGCTGAGGCTGCGCGGCTAAGGAGAGAGATATGAATCACGCACTTTGGGTCGCCAAGACCGGACTTGAAGCCCAGCAGACCCGCCTGGCGGTGGTTTCCAATAACCTGGCAAACGTCAACACTACGGGCTTCAAACGAGCCCGGGCCGTGTTCGAAGACCTGATCTACCAGAACGTTCGCCAGGTGGGCGCCCAGTCGTCGGAGAGCACCCAATTGCCTTCCGGCCTTTCCGTGGGCACCGGCGTGCGCACTGTCGCCACCGAGAAACTGTTCAGCCAGGGCAACGTGGTCAATACCGGCAACGCCCTTGACGTGGCCATCCAGGGCCGCGGTTTCCTGCAGGTCCTGCTGCCCGACGGCGGCCAGGCCTACACCCGCGACGGCACCCTGCAGATCAATGCCGACGGCCAGATGGTGACGTCAGCGGGTTACCAGATCCAGCCGGCCATCACCGTGCCCCAGGGTGCGGAGTCGGTCACCATCGCCCCGGACGGGACCGTCACCGTCAAGGTCGCCGGAGAGGATGCACCGACCCAGGTCGGCACCATCCAGCTGGCAGACTTCGTCAACCCCGTGGGCCTCCAGTCCATCGGCCAGAACCTGTACCAGGAATCCGGCTCCAGCGGTGCACCCCAAACCGGCAACCCGGCCCAGAACGGACTCGGCAGCCTGCTGCAGGGTTCCCTGGAAACCTCCAACGTCAACTCCGTGGAAGAACTGGTCAACCTGATCGAGACCCAGCGCGCCTACGAGATGAATTCCCGGGCCATTTCTACCGCAGACCAGATGCTGCAGTTCCTCAACCAGAACCTGTAATTATGAAACACGTCCTTATCCTGTTGCTGCTCCTGACTCTGGTCGCCTGTGCCGGCCCGCGGCCCGTAAAAACACCGCCGGCTCAGCCGGCACCGCCGGCACTCAACGTGCCGCACAACACCTACCAGGATGGCGCGGTGTACTCACCGGCCACTTCAATGGTCCTGTTCGAGGACGTCACCGCCCGCCGGATTGGCGAGGTTTTGACCGTGATCCTCAGCGAACGGACCGACGCCAGCAAATCGGCAACCACCAGTTCCGAGAAGGAAACGGGATTCGGCGTAGATGCCGGCCCCTTGTTCGGAACGGACATTTCCAGCAGCACCATGGGCTCCAGCAAGGAATTTGAAGGGTCCGGCAGCAGCAGCCAGAACAACCGGCTGTCCGGTTCCGTCACCGTGGTGGTGGTGGACGTGCTGCCCACCGGCCTGCTGGCCATCCAGGGTGAAAAGTGGATCACCATCAACCAGGGCCGGGAGTACCTGAGTATTTTCGGGTATATCCGAGCCGCCGACGTGCAGTCGGACAACACCGTCAGCTCGACCAAGATCGCCAACGCCCAGATCGCCTACAGCGGCACCGGCGCCCTGGCCGATGCCAACCGCGAAGGATGGCTGACCCGTTTCTTCGGCAGCCTGTTGTCGCCGCTGTGAGTCGCCAAGGATATTGAGACATGACATTTATCAATCTATCGAGAATCCTCGTTGCCGCCGGCCTGGTGCTCATGTTCTGCCAGGCCCTGGCTGACCAGCGCATCAAGGACCTGGCCCAGGTCGGCGGGTTCCGCAATAACCAGCTGGTGGGTTACGGCCTGGTGGTTGGCCTGGACGGCACCGGCGATCAGACCACCCAGGCGCCGTTCACTATCCAGAGTCTGAAAAGCATGCTGACCCAGCTGGGCGTCAACCTGCCCGCCGACGCCCGGCTGCAGCTGAAAAACGTGGCCGCCGTGGCGGTGCACGCCGAACTGACGCCCTACGCCAAGCCCGGCCAGACTATCGACATCACGGTGTCGTCCATCGCCAATGCCACCAGTCTGCGCGGTGGCTCGCTGCTGATGACGCCGCTCAAGGGCGCCGACGGCCAGGTATATGCCGTGGCCCAGGGCAGCCTGGTGGTGGGCGGC
This sequence comes from Lysobacterales bacterium, assembly GCA_030065125.1. Classification (GTDB taxonomy): domain Bacteria; phylum Pseudomonadota; class Gammaproteobacteria; order Xanthomonadales; family SZUA-38; genus JASJDM01. Next base: position 3,389 of record JASJDM010000124.1, read on the forward strand.
TTTGGCGCCCAGGGATCCGACGGATCGAAAATTACCTTCAACGTGCCCAGCGCCGGACGCATACCCAACGGCGCGACGGTGGAACGCGCAGTGCCTGCCATGGCCGGCGGCCCGCTGAAGCTGCACCTGCACACCGCTGATTTCACCACGGCCACCGAGTTGACCAACACCATCAACCAGCATTTTGGCCCCAACTTCGCAGTGGCCATGGATCCGGCCACGGTGTCCGTCAGGACTCCCGAGGATCCGACCCAACGCGTGCAGTTCGTGGCGCAACTGGAGAACCTGCGCATGCAGGCCGGCACACCGCCGGCCCGGGTCGTGGTCAACGCCCGCACCGGAACGGTGGTGGTGGGCAGTGACGTCCGGGTTCTGCCCACGGCCATTTCCCACGGCGGCCTGACCGTCACGGTGACGGAATCGCCCAGCGTAGTTCAGCCGGGCCCGTTCAGCGACGGCGTCACCGCGGTGGAACCGCGTTCGGAAATCACCATCAGCGAGGGTGACGGCACCATGTTCCTGATGGAGCCGGGCGCCCGCCTGAGCGACATTGTTGATGCCGTCAACCAGGTCGGCGCCGCCCCAGGGGACATTGTGGCCATCCTGGAAGCGCTGAAACAGGCTGGAGCCCTGAAGGCGGAATTCATAGTGATCTGACCGATTCAAAGTGATCTGACCCATGCGTAACAAGGACTACATACAATTTTTCATGGTGCAGGACCAGGACGGCCGCAAAGTGCTGGTCCCCACCGCCCCGCCCGAGACCCATGGCAATCAACAGCCCGCGTTTTCGACCTGGCAGGAGTGGGATTTCTTTGGACCCACCCTGGCCTCGGGAACGGTGCACTGAGACCATGGCTGCCCTGCCCTCCCAGGTTGCAATGCCCCCTAACCCGCTGGTGCGCGCCGACGGCGCGCCCGCGGGTCATTCACTGCGGCAGGCGGCAGAAGCGTTCGAGGGCATGTTTATCCGGATGATGCTCAAGTCCATGCGGGACACCATCCCCAAGGGCGGCCTGTTCGACAGCAACCAGATGCAGGCTTACCAGGACATGCAGGATGCGGAGATGGCCACGTCCATGGCCAAACAGCGTTCCATCGGCATCGCCGATATGCTGGTGCGACAGCTTTCCGGCGGCGCCAGTGACACCCAGCCTTCACCGGCCAGGCCTCTGAAGTTCCGGCCTGCCACGGCCGCGTCGGCCATGGCGCCATCCGGGTCGATGAGGTTCCGGCCCACCGACGCGGCGCCGGTGAACCCAACCGGCAAGGCGGTTGCAGACACCAAGCTCGATTTCGTGCAGAAACTCTGGCCCATCGCCAGCAGGCTGGCACCCAAAATCGCGCCTTCCGTTCCGGTGGTGATTGCCCAGGCCGCGCTGGAATCGGGCTGGGGTCAACATATGCCCGGCGGCGACAGCAATAACCTGTTTGGCATCAAGGCCGGCAGGCACTGGCGCGGACCCTCCACCGAGGCGGCTACCCGGGAAGTGGTCAATGGGCAGCAGAAGACCGAGGTCGCCAGTTTCCGTCGCTACGCCAGCCCTGCCGAGAGTATCGCGGACTACGTGAAACTGATCGCCGGCAGCAAGCGCTACCAGGACGCCCGCCAGGCCCGCAGCGAAGATGAATACGTCCATTCGCTGCAGCAGGCCGGCTACGCCACCGACCCGGACTACGCCAGCAAGGTGCTGGGCGTGCTGCGCGACCCCGGATTCCAGCAGGCCGTGGCGACCATCAGCAACGCAGCAGGCAGTTTGACCTCGGACACCCGGGCGGAAAAAGCCACAGAAGAACTCAGGACCTCCATGGCCCTGGCGAGGATGCGACATGGCCGGTGATGCACTCCAGAACATCGGCCTCAGTGCGCTGCTGAGCTATCAGCGCGCCCTGCAGGTCACTTCACACAATATCGCCAACGCGAGTACGCCCGGTTACTCCAGGCAGAGCGTCTCCCTGGCGTCGGTGCAGGGACAGGTGCTACCCGTGGGATCCCTGGGGGCCGGCGTCTCGGTCTCCCAGATCCGGCGCTCATTCGACCAGTTGCTGTATACCCAGCTGATCGATACCAACTCGGGGCTTGCCCAGAGCCGGGTCATGTCCAACCTGACCGAACTGCTGGACAACTACCTGGGCGCTGACGGGTTTGACCTGTCCACGTCCATCAACCAGCTGTCAGCCAGCCTCGACGGGTTGGCCACAGACCCCACCAGCACGGCAGCGCGCACCCAGGTGCTGAGCGACGCCCGGGCGCTGGTTGACCGGTTCAACGTGCTGAATTCGCGACTGGAAGATGTTCGCACCGACGTCAACGGCACGCTGCAGGCCCAGACCCGGGAAATCAACCAGCTGACCGAACAGATCGCGGACCTCAATGTCCGCATCAGCCAGCGTCCCGCCAGCGACGCCCAGCCCCTGGACCTGCTGGACCAGCGTGACGAGGCCGTCCGGCGCCTTTCGGAACTGGTGGATATCTCCGTGGTGCAGGTGGACGGCAACGTCCTCAACGTGACCCTGTCCAATGGCCAGAACCTGGTCGTGGGCGGCGACACCATTCCGCTCACCACCGCGCCGTCCCAGTACGACCCGAGAGAACTGGTGGTGGCCCTGGACACCCCGGCCGGCCCCCAGCGAATCAGCAATTTCCTGGCGGGGGGTGAACTGGCCGGTACTATCTCGTTTCTGCGCGATGTACTGACGCCGACCCAGAACGAGATCGGCCGCATCGCCATGGGCTTCGCCAACTCGTTTAATGAGCAGCACATCCGGGGTCTGGACCTGAACGGCAACCTGGGAACCGACTTTTTCAATGTCGCAACGCCCGAAATCCTGCCGGCCAGCACCAACAGCAATCTGCTGACCGACACGACCAGCGTCAGCATCGATGACTTCAGTCAACTTACCGGTGACGAGTACCAGCTCGATTTCGACGGCGCCACCTGGTCTCTGACCAACATTACCCAGGGCACCAGCGTTGCGCTGGTCCCGTCTGGACCCGATTTTCTGGCGGATGGTCTGCGCATCTCGGTAGATCCCGGCGCAGCGGCCGGCGACAGCTACCGGGTTCGCCCCACCCGGGCCGGGGCACGCAGGCTGGATCTATTGATCACGGAACCCAGCCAGATTGCCGCCGCCGGCGCACTGTCGGTCTCGCCGGCCGCCACCAATACGGGCAGCGGGTCGGCCTCCAGCGTCCAGGTACTGGACCCGACGGATCCGACACTGCTCAACCCGGTCAACATCACGTTCGATTCCCCCACGACCTTCCACGTCAACGGCGGTCCGTCCCAGGCCTACACCCCGGGCGCCGACATCGTGGTGGGACCGTGGCAGATTCAGATTTCCGGAGCCCCGGTCACCGGCGACTCCTTCGACATCACCTCCAACGTCGGCGCCGAGGGCAACAGCGACAACGCGCTGGCCCTGAGCGTGGTTGACCGCCTGGAAGCACTGGAGGGCGGCACCCTGTCCGCATCCGACCTGTATCGCGGACTGATCAGCAGCATCGGTGTGCAGGGACGAAGTTTCCAGGCAGCTACCGAGATCCAAACCAGCCTGGTGGAAGACCTGAACAACCGCATGTCGGAGGTCCAGGGTGTCAACCTCGACGAGGAGGCCCTGAACCTGCAGATGTATCAACAGGCCTACACGGCGGCCGCCGAAATTTTCCGTGTGTCCAACGAAGTGTTTCAGACGCTGCTGGCCTCCGTCAGGTAATTGCCATGACCAGGATCTCCACAGCCCAGCTTTTTTCCAACACCCTGGCCACACTGCGCGAGAAACAGTCCCGCCTGGTTGAAATCCAAAGCGCTCTGGCCAGCGGCAAAAAAATCAATCAGGCGTCGGATGACCCGGTGGGCGCCAGTCGCGTCCTGGAAGCCCGCGCCCTCAACACCCGGATCGAGCAATACGCCAAGAACATGGACACCGCGGAGGCGAGGCTGATTCAGGAAGAATCCATCCTGGCCTCGGCCGGCGAAAACCTGAACCGGGCGCGGGAACTGATTGTGGCTTCGGTCAACGCCATCAATGATTCTGAAGACCTCAAGATTTACGGTGTGGAAATCCAGGCCCTGCTGGGCGACATGCTGGGCCTGGCCAACACCAGGGATGCCAACGGGGAATTCATCTTCGCAGGTACCGCCTCGGATATTCAGCCCTTCGGGTTTTCACCCACCGGCAGCTTTGCCTATTTCGGCAATACAGACCGCCGGGACGCCAATATATCGGACAACCGTACCGTTGCCATGACCGACCCGGGATCAGCCATCTTCTTTGACCTGCTGGTCGGCAACGGGGATTTCCAGGCCAATGCCAACCCAGCCAACACGGGCACCGGCATTGTTGGGGAAAGTTCGGTGTTTGACCCGGCGGCATGGACCCCGGACACCTATACCGTGACTTTTCTCGACCCTGACAACTACGAGGTACGGGATTCCGGCGGTGGCCTGGTCACCACCGGTGTCTACCAGGATCCTGCCCGGATCAGTTTCTCCGGCGCCGAATTTGAACTGACCGGGACGCCGGACGCGGGAGACGTTTTTACCGTGACGCCGCGCTCCACCCAGGATATTTTTACCACCTACCAGGACCTTTCCACGGCCCTGAGCACCTCGGTGGGCCTGACCGACGCGGCACGGACCAACCTGATATACCGGGCCCTGGAAAACATCGATCAGGCGCTGATTGTCAATCAGAACACCCGGGCCGATATCGGCTCGCGACTGCAGCAGATTGACGACTACCGGGATCTCAACGAGCGGCAGCAGGTCCAGGCCGCGGAACTGGTCTCTCGCATCGAAGATCTCGACTACGCCCAGGCCATCAGCGACTTCGAGCTGCAGTCCACCACTCTGGAGGCCGCCCAGAAGACGTTCCTGGCCCTGCAGGACCTGAGTCTGTTCCGACTGCTGCGATAAGCTCTGAGGGGGAATCGATACCCCACCCTCCAGGGCGGGATTGATGATGTGGTCAAGAAATCCCGGATTCCGTCGTTAAAAATGTTCATAATGGTCCCCACAACAAAACCAACAGGTGCCGGTGAACCATGAGTCAAGTGGCGTTTAAAGACCTTGAGCCGCTCAAAGCCCTGAATGAAGACCGCCTCAACAGGCTGATGTCAAAATGCAACCAGGAGCACCTGGACAAGCGCTCTCGCATCAACGCATTGGACGAACGCAACTGGTTTGTTTACCTGGTTGACGGCGAGGTCCAGGTCAAGGCCCCGTCCAGGAAAACCGAGCGGTTCAAAGCCGACTCCGACCGTGCCCTGCGCCCGGTTTTCGACGACCCCGGGTTCACTGAGATCGCCATCACCAAGACCACCAGCCAGATCATCAAGGTGGACAAACATCAGTTCAACCTGCTGATCCAGGAACAGGAAGAACAGGGCGACGAGGACGGTATCGAAGTCGACGACATCAGCGTTGTGGACGTCGAGGCCGACATTATCCGCCAGCTGTTCGAAGACTACCGCTCCGGCAAGATCCCGGTGCCCAGCATTCCGGAAACCGCCATGAAGGTCCGCAAGCTGGTGGAGGACCCCGACGTCGGCATTGACGACCTGGCGGCGCTGATCGAAAACGATCCGCCCATCGCCGGCAAGGTCCTGGCGGCGGGCAACAGCGCCCTGGTTCGCGGCGTGGCGACGATCTCAACGGTAAGGGACGCCCTGGTCCGGCTGGGCATGAAAACCAGCTGTAACATCGTCATGTCGCTGTCCCTGAAAGAGCTGTTCAAGTTTTCCAACCCGGCGCTGAAAAACACCGCCATGGACATCTGGAAACACAGCGTGACCGTGGCGGCGGGCTCCAGGCTGGTGGGCCGCCATTGCAGCCTGGACGTGGACCCGGACAAGGCTTTCCTGGTGGGGCTGCTGCATGACATCGGCGCGGACTCACTGCTGGCGTACTTCGACCAGCTGGATACGCCCATCAGCGAGTTCACCGTACGCGGCTCGCTGGCCAAGCTGCGCACCATGGTCTCGGGCATGGTGCTGCAGAAGTGGCACCTTGATGAACAGTTTATCGCGGCGTCCGAGAAGGCCGGCCGCTGGACCTACACCGATCCGGCGAAACCCTATTGCGACGTGATCAACATCGCCAAACACCAGGCCCTGCTGGCCGAGGATGAAGGGGCCAACCTGCCTCCGCTCAACACCATCTCAGCTTTTGCCTCCCTGGCGAATGCCGAAATCGATGACGACGGTCAGCTCGTGCTCATGCGCGATCATCCCGAGATCCAGGCCACCGTCGAACTGTTAAAGTAAGCCGGAAAAGTTTCCGGCTCTCCTGCTCCCGCCATCAATCCTCATCCCCGTTACGCTCGGTTACGTACCGGGCTAAAGATTTCCATCCCCTCGCCGTAATTAAACACTGACCGCGGAATGGTCAGTTAATAAAGATACCGCCCGAGAGGGCGCCTCGTTTTGATGGAGATTTAACGATGCCTCAAATCATCAACACCAACGTAGCGTCCCTGAACGCTCAACGGAACTTGAACACTTCCCAGGGAGTGCTCAACCGTTCACTGGAGCGGTTGTCCACTGGCCTGCGTATCAACAGCGCCCGCGAC
>JASJDM010000125.1 GCA_030065125.1 Lysobacterales bacterium
ATAGCACAAAGCCGCCTAACGTTTGAGCTAACCGGCCCGTGCGAAGCACGCGTCCGCCGGAGGCCGCGTAGCGGCCGGAGTGAAGTTTAGCGATTTGTTAGCTGGCACCTCGAAGCTGCTACGTGTAGTAGTCGCGACCCGATCTGACAGTTACCGGTTCTGACGAAGTGCCTCCGGTGTCAGATCAGTTCAAAGCACTGACCTTTTCCTCCCACAGAGCCCGTCCATCACGCAACGTCTCCATGGGTGTCCTGCCGCAGCACATCTTACCCTGATGCGTGCGTTCGTTGTTGTAACGATCCACCCAGGCGTCCAGGTCGGCCTGTAAGTCATCGAGCTCGGCATAGACCTTTTTACGAAAGGCGATCTCGTAGAACTCCTCTTTGACCGTTCGGTGGAACCGCTCACAGATTCCATTGGTCTGCGGGCTGTAGGCCTTGGTCCGGGTGTGATCGATGTCGTTGATGGCCAGGAACAGCTGGTAATCATGCCGCTCGGGCTTGCCACAGAACTCGGTGCCGCGGTCGGTCAGAATACGCAGGAGATCCACACCCTCAGACTCCAGCAACGGCAGCACCCGATCATTGAGCAGTTCGGCTGCAGTGATCGGGGTTTTGGTCGTATAGAGCTTGCAGGCTGCCACCTTGCTGTAGGTGTCCACAAAGCTCTGCTGGTAGATCCGGCCAATGCCCTTGATGGTCCCCACGTAGTAGGTGTCCTGGGATCCCAGGTAGCCGGGGTGCTCGGTTTCGATCTCACCGTGGGCTTCATTCAGGGTTTGCTGGCGCTCCAGGGCAATGACCTGGGCTTCTGTCAGCACCAGGCCTTTCTCAGCCACTTTCGCTTCCAGAGCCCGAAGCCTGAGCTTACGACTCTGCAGCTGATGCCGCAGCCAGATGCTGCGGACCCCGCTGGGTGAGACAAAGATGCCTTGCTTGCGCAACTCATTGCTGACTCGCACCTGGCCGTGAGCTGGAAACTCCAGAGCAAAATCCAGCACCGCCTGCTCGATCTGCGGCTCTACTCTGTTTTTGGGATTAGGCTTGCGCCGGCTCTTGTCCAGCAACGCCTCGATGCCACCTTCGTCTTTGGCAGCTTGGTAACGATAAAACGTGTCCCGTGACACGCCCATCATCTGGCAGGCTTTGGATACATTGCCCAGCTCTTCGGCCAGGTTCAGCAATCCGAGTTTGTTTCCGATGATCCTCTGTGTAGACTGATTCACGAGGGTTATCTCCTATGGTTTTGATTGAAAGTTCGCACTTCCATCAAAACCGATAACCCTCGCTTTCTTCAAGCCAGGTGTCAGATCAAGTCGCGACTATCTCAACTAGTTACCGACTACTACAACTAGGTTCCGACCTGATTTTTGGTTCAATACGCCGATTCGAATCCGTTTCCCATGACGACATCCAAATTGACCGCCAGCACCGATCCGGAATCTCTGCCATGGTCGTCATCTCCTTGTCCTCCGATCAGCAATTGTTGACCGGAAAGTGCGATTCGAGCACCCCATTCATCTTCAGAAGCGGAATCTATCGGGGCCATCCTTGTTCCCGTCCAATCCACTCCATCCCGATGAAACCTGTAGATTGCTCCGGACAGTTCGCCGTTGACCCCAAATCCTCGCGCACCCCCTGCCCCAGCTATCAACACATCTCCCAATATCTCTACAGCGTCGCCAAGGTTTGCCAAACGCCCCAGTGACGGGTCCGACAGTTTCGTCTCAACCCAGCCTGCTCCATCGTCCGTGAAAACGTAAACGGCACCGTGACGGCCAGGCGCACCAACGACCACGGTGTCGGAATACATACTTACTGACTGGCCAAACGCCGCATAGGGCTCAGGATCACTGGCCTGGAATCTCTGCACCTGGACCCAACTGCTTCCGTCGAACTCGAACAAATACGCTGCCCCGGCGCGGAACTCCGCATTAGAATTCCCTGGTGCGCCGATGACAGCGCGCGTCCCATTTAGCTTTACCGATTCGCCAAACCGGTCGCCGTCGCTTGCGTCGCTGGCTTGAATGCGTTGAAGCTGCTGCCAGGCGCCGGTGTCAAATTGGTAAAGATAGGCAGCCCCGCTAATGCGATTCCAACCCGAGGAGCCAATGATTGCCAGGTCGTGGGTCATACTGATGGAATCGCCAAAGTACCACTCGAAGGCGTGGCGCCCAGAAGGATCTTTGAGCAGTTGGCGTTCGACCCAACCCTCACTGGTGCGTTCATAAAATGTCACCCCTGGCGTCTCTGTGCCAGAATCGCCTGATATCAGGGCTCTATCCTGGGAAATGCCAATTCCGAAGCCGAACCGCGGCGTCGTGCTGCTGATCAGTTCTTCCATCACCCATCGCTGGCCGTCATTTCGGAATTCGTACACTTCTCTGGCTGCAAACGCGTTGACCAGTGCGCGAGTCCCATCTAGAGCAATGGTTTGGCCGAATCGGCTGGATCGTGAGGAGTTTGGGTCACCCAACACGAACGATGAGGCCATGCTCCAGGCTGCACCATCATGTTGGTAAGCGACAACTCCGGTGTGATTCTCGTTGGAAGGATTGACGCCTGCCAGGAGCCGCGCATCCATTAAAGCCACCTTGTTGAGGCCGGAACCGGCAGATGCCATCGGGAAGGTACTGTGTTCATGCCAGGCGTTTCCGTCATACTCAAACAGGAAAACGGCTGGTGGATCACCCTCGTAGCTTCTGCCGCCAACCGCTAAATGATTTCCTTGCAAATCAATAGATTGCCCAAAGCTGGTGTTCGCCTCCTGGACCGGAGATGCGATCTGTTGGGTCTGCTGCCAGTACCCGGTGCTCTTCGAGAAAATGTAGATGGCCCCGGTACTATGGGCGCCCCCGTCAGTCTGGTCCGCACCGACAATGAGGTGCCCGCCGTCGATCGCGACAGCGCCGCCGAAAAACGCAGCCTGAGTATCGGCGGGTTCGAGTCTGGTGGATTGAGACCAATGGCCGTCGGCATATTCAAAAATGTAGGCGAAACCCGTGGCGACGTCGTAGCGAGGCGCACCAATGACGGCCGTACCGCCGTCCAAAGCAACCGATGTACCGAACAGGTTTTTTGGTTGGGAATCATCGGGAACAATTTTAGTTTCCAGCCACTGACCGTCTTGCAAATCAAACACGTATGCGGCACCGGGTAGGGTATCGGACCCGATGGAATTGGCGCCGATCAATGCTCGATCGCCTTCAAAATCAATGGCCCAGCCAAAACTCTGTTCAGCGGTGGACTGAGCCGGGGTCAGTTTGCCAATTTCGCGCCAGCCAGATGACGCACGTTCAAATATATATACTGACCCTGCATTCTGTCCAAAGTCATCGTCTGAAGGAGCGCCAACCAGGACATAAGCGCCGGAGATTCCCACCGCACTGCCGAATCTGTCACCGTCATTTCCGTCGGAAGGCGCGAGCGAGCCGTCTTGCACCCATTCGCCGCCGCTGTAGCGAAAAACAAAGGCCCTACCACCTACGTCAAGTGCCTCTGCGCCAACCACTGCAAAATCGCCGTCAATAGCAACGTCGCTGCCAGCGCTGATGCCAATTCCAGCGGGCACGGGCCTCAGTTTTTGGCCGTAGAGCACTTCAACTGTCCGGCCATCACCAGGTGGCAAAGACAAGGCCAAAGAAACGAGCAAGACGCCAAAAGTTCCTGGGTTTCGGATTCCGGCGCAAACTCTCCCACGCTTGCTGGCAGCGCAATCTCGGATCTGGCATGGCTTCATTGCGGAATAACTGTCCTATTTCCGAAATCCGATTGGCCCGTCACTTTTCTGCGCGTAATGAGTAGGTCCGAAGTTCGATTCTGCGCACCGGCGCCCGTTAGGTCAATCGAATAGGTTCAAGGATATTTCGATCAAACGAATCGGGGTCACACCGAATCGGGGTCTTGCATTGCCACACGTTTCCAGCCAAACGAACCAGCCGCGCCTCTTGCCCGGGCTGAAAAGTCATCGCAACAGTCGATGTTTCCGCGGTAACGCCAAGCGCAATCGGGATCAGGTATTGAGTTTCCACATCAGCACCCTGCCGCAGCCGTCAATTGTTGGCATTGAAAGACCCAATTCTGAGCATTCTTCAAAGTTCGGCTAAGTCGCCGTTGTCATCGAAGTAATAGATGTTTTCGTGCTTGAATCCCCATACCCCATTCGCCTCGCGTATATGCGGCTCAAAGGTGAAGAATGGTACGGACGCGATTTCCAGGTGATTGTGCGCATCAGCAAAGACTCGATCTTCACGGTTCTTTTCAATGCTGTGACCGACGTTGCCCAGAAAATCCAGATTGAGGAACCCCAGAGACGAGATTCGGTTGTTGGCAAATTCGTACAGCTCACTGAATCTGGTCTCGGGCTCTACGAACTCCCTCATCTCCAGATGGAGTCGAAACTGTGCTTCTGCTCCACGTCGAAAGTCTGGACGTGACGGATTAACGGCAACGCGTCCGCGTTCGATGGCGAATGACCTTGCACAGTCACCCCAAACTTCTCCCGCACAAGGGCTGAGGTCAACCGTTACCAGATTTTCGTTGCCGATTGGGTCCGTGTTTGGAGTGTATTCCCGCCCGGAGATCGACAAACAGGTGCGATCACCAGCCAACACGAATGCTGGGCATGAGTGGTACCAGGTATCGGGAAGTCCTAACTCCGAGAGTCTCTGGATCGCGAAAGCCGCGATGCTTTCTTCTGTCGAGTCCGACCCGATCATGTCGCACAGTTCAGCCAGAACTTGCTTGGCCGCGCCCTGCACAGCCCTGTATCTGTCTAGATCGATCGTCAATCTACTGACCTGTTGACCGAATTCCTTGCGCCACCCGTCGACCGCCGGTTGTTGTCTTTCGCAATTTTGCCATCATCTTATTGATCAGGGACTTGAAGACGGTGAGTTCCCTGTTGTTAACCTGAACCCATCATGAAGGATTCTCCCAGGAACACCGGGCCGTACACAGAAATCCGGAACACCCTGCTCTGGATCCTGCCGATACTGTTTCTGATGCTGTTCTGGATGTCTCGGAACTATGTTCCGGAGACCCCCGATATCCCGTACTCGGATTTCATTGCCCTGGTTGAGGCTGATAACGTTACCCGGGTCGAGTTTTCCGGGGACGTGATTCGAGGTGAGTTGGGCAACCCGCGGGCCCTGGGCGCCACGGGTCAGAACTACAGCCGATTCAGGACCCGGATTCCCCAGGGCGGAGACCCGGATCTCCTGCCGATTCTCAGGCAGCATCGGGTCACTGTCGACGTGCTGCCGGCTGAAGAATCGGGACAGGGGTGGCGCATTCTGCTGTCGCTGCTGCCACTGCTGCTGCTGGTCTACTTCGTCTGGTTCATGTCCAGGGGGGTCTTTCGCGGCCTGTCCGGCGGCGATCCCAGGGGGATCGGAAAGCTCGTCTCCACGCCCTCGCGCGTGGAGGAAAGGCCCGAGGTGACTTTTGCGGACGTCGCCGGCCAGGAGAATGCGAAACGGGAAGTCGCGGAACTGATCGAATTCCTGGAGCACCCCGAGAGATTCAGGCGGATGGGGGCAGAGGTACCGCGGGGAATTCTCCTGATGGGACCGCCGGGCACCGGCAAGACGCTCATGGCCCGGGCCCTGGCGGGCGAGGCCGGGGTTCCCTTTTTCTCCATTTCGGGATCGGCCTTTATCGAAGTATTTGTCGGGGTGGGTGCAGCCCGGGTCCGGAATCTGTTTCAACAGGCCAAGCAGAGCGCGCCCAGCATTGTATTTGTGGACGAACTGGACAGCATCGGCAGGACCCGGGGAACCGGCCTGGGTGGCGGCCACGACGAGCGGGAACAGACACTGAACCAGATCCTGGCGGAATTGGACGGGTTCGACAAAAAGGAATCAGTGATCGTGCTGGCGGCCACCAATCGGCCCGACGTCCTGGACCCCGCGCTGCTGAGGCCTGGGCGCTTCGACCGGCACGTCACGCTGGATCTGCCTGATCGCAAGGACCGGCTGGCGATTCTGCAGCTCTATGCAAAGAAATCACCCCTGCACGAGGATGTTGACCTGGAAGCGCTTGCGTCAGGGACCCCGGGATTTTCCGGTGCTGAGCTCAAGAACCTCGTGAACGAGGCGGCGGTCAAGGCGGCGGAGCGCAACGCCGAGGCCATCCAGGATCAGGACCTGCAGGAAGCCAGGGATAAAATCATGCTGGGCAATGTCCGCTCCCTGATCATCCAGCCCGAAGAACGCCGTCGGCTGGCCATCCATGAAGCCGGACACGCCCTGGTTGCATACAGTCTTCCCAATGCTGACCCCCTGTACAAGGTCACCATCATTCCAAGGGGCCGGGCGCTGGGGGTCACTCACCAGTTGCCTGAAGGGGAGCGTTACACGCTGGCGGAGGACTACCTTCGCGACAGGCTCACCATCATGATGGCTGGGCGCGTGGCGGAACGTCTGTTCACCGGCAGTCTGAGCTCAGGCGCCGAAGGCGATATCCATGAAGCCACTGCCCTGGCGCGGGCCATGGTGACCCGCTGGGGCATGGATCCCGAGATCGGTGCAGTAGACCTGACCCAGAGTGAGGCCCAGCCGTTCCTCGGCATGGAAATCACCCGCGCCAGGCTGTTCAGCGAACATTCTGCGGAGGCCGTGGACCAGGCGATCGAATCGCTGGTGGATGATGCCGAAAGCAAAGCTTCAGAGATCCTCGAGAAGAATCTGGACAACCTGGAAAAGCTGGCGCGGGCGCTGGAGGATCGGGAATCCCTGGACGCCGGGGAGGTGGGCGAGATCCTGGGATCCGGTCGCGAGAACCTGGTGAATTTTCCCCCGCGTTCCGCTGACGGCAAGTAGCCGGGCCTGCGAATAACCCGCTTGCGCGACGAACCCTGGAGGGCATGCTCCCTTGCATTGCAGGATCAGAACCTGGTTCCTTTGGATGTTCAGTCACTGTTCCCCGCAGCGCCAAGGATTTTTTGCCAGAGCGTTTTCACGGGCACCGCATCCTCAAACCCGTCCAGGAAAATGGCAGGCCCGATCAGGTCCACGTCGCCCAGGCTGCCGCCGCCGCTCAGCGATCCGTGAACGCTGATGTCGGCCCGGAACTCCGCGTCGGTCAGTCCCGGCGGGGCGATGGTACCCAGGCTGATGGCGCCAAAACCGTCGGGTTCCAGTTTGAAAATGCTGTCGTCCTGGGCGACGTCGAATAAACCCGTCAGGGTGCCCGGAGGCACCTGGAGACCGTCGAAAAAGCCCGTCGCGGAGATCAGATGAATCGTCGTGAGGGTGACGCCGGCGGGCGGATCTACTCTTACCTCTCCGGTTTCCCTGTCGTAATGCAGCGAGGTCTGTGCATCGCCGGGCATTCCTCCGGCAACCAGCGGTGCCGGTTCCGGCGCGGGCTCAGCCGGTCCGAGACGTGCATAGGAGCCGGTCTCATACAGCCCGGTAACGAAAGCCGCGACTAGATCGACTTCATCAAACAGGCCGTCTCCCACGGGCGGCGAACCGGCGGATCCCCCGGGTGCGCCATCCCAGTCACCCTCGGCCCAGGCAGCCGGTCCTGGTGTCTTGTAACGCCCGGCTGCAAATGCCAGCACCAGGTCTGCTGCATTGAATTCGTAGTCCTCGTTGGCGTCGCCGGCCTGCAGAACCGGGGCGTCGATGAATACCAGGTCCACGGCCCCCAGGCTCCCGCCGCCACTCAGCGAACCGTGAACGCTGACATCTGCGCGGAACTGGGCGTCGGTCAGTCCCGGCGGGGCAATGGTACCCAGGCTGATGGCGCCAAAACCCTCGGGTTCCAGCTTGAAAATGCTTTCGTCCTGGGCGACGTCGAACAGGCCGGTGAGAGTCTGTGGAGCCAACTGCGTCGCGTCAAAAAAGCCCGTCGCGGAGATCAGATGAATCGTCGTGAGGGTGACGCCGGCGGGCGGATCCACGCTGACCTCGCCGGTGAACGTGTCGTAGACCAATGACGCCTGGGCATCGCCAAGCACCCCACCCCCAAGAACCGGCGCGGGTCCGGGCGCAGACACGGAGGGTCCACGGCCCACGTAGGATCCTGTTTCATACAATCCAGTGTGGTACGCGGCGACGATGTCGATTTCGTCAAAGAAACCGTCACCCGGGGGCGGCGAACCGGCGAATCCCCCGGGTGCGCCATCCCAGTCGCCCTCACTCCAGTTGGCCGGACCCGCAGACTTGTAAAGACCGGACGCGAATACCAGTACCAGGTCCGACGAATTGAATTCATAGTCCTCGTTGGCGTCACCCGCCTGTAGATCCGGCGCAGCAACGAACACCAGGTCAACGGCGCCCAGACCGCCGCCGCCGCCCAGCGACCCGTGAACGCTGACATCGGTCCGGAACTGGCCCTCGGTCAGCCCCGGCGGGGCGATTGTGCCCAGGCTGATGGCGCCAAAGCCGCCAGGTTCCAGCTTGAAAATGCTGTCGTCCTGGGCGACGTCAAACAATCCCGGGAGGGTCCCCGCAGGCACCTGGGACCCGTCGAAGATACCCGTCCGGGAAATCAGATGAATGGTGGTGAGATCGTCGCGGCCGGGCGGATCCACCGACACCTCGCCGGTGAGGGCGTCGTAAATCAGTGAGGTCTGGTTATCTCCCGTCCTTCCGCCCCCAAGAACCGGTGCCGGCAAGGGCGCAGGCTCGGTGGGTCCACGGCCAATGTAGGAGCCCGTTTCGTACAGCCCGGTGTAAAACGCGGCGACCACATCGAATTCGTCAAACAGATCGTCACCCGACGGTGGCGAGCCGGCGGACCCGCCCGGTGCCCCATTCCAGTCACCATCCGCCCATTTGGCCGTGTTTGCGGTCCTGTAACGTCCGGCTGCAAATACCTGAACCAGGTCCGACGAGTTGAATTCATAGTCCTCGCTGGCGTCGCCGGCCTGGAGGACCTGGGCCTGGGACCCCCAGGCAACTAATAACAGAAGGGAAGCCAAAATAGGCGCTGTGCAGCGCGTGATCTTCACAGAGAGTCCCCCAAAGAACGAAACCTTTATCGAGGTGCGTGCTTCAGATTACCACTTTGTGACCAATATTCGTGATGTAACCAGAATCCGCTTTCCGGGGCGTGTCGGCTTTTTGGCATCGATTTCGTTTTTGCAGTCAGAAATCTCTTCAAGGAGTGAGACCTATGACTCGCCGATCCATGCCCCGCCAGCAGCAATTTCCTTCCCGCAGCAGGCTTGGCGGCGCCACGCTGAGATGTGTCGCATTGGCGCTGGCGATTCTCCAGGCTTTGCTGACGGCGGGAAGCGCTGCCGCGGCCACCATCGTGGTCACCGAAGCCGCCGACGTTTTGAATGCCTGCTCGTTGCGTGTCGCCGTGGCAAACGCGAACAACGATTCGGGGTCCCCGGATTGCGCAGCGGGTGACGGCGACGATCGGATTGTATTTGCACCGTCACTCGTGGGCGCTACGCTGACCCTGTCACAAGACCCCATCGGCATTACCTCCAACCTCACCATCGAAGGTCCTGGCGCGTCTTCCCTTACTGTTTCCGGCGGCGACACCCAGCAGATATTCGTGATCTCCGACGGCACAGCCAATCGGAGTAACGTTACGATCGAGAAGCTGACGCTAACCGAGGGGTTTGCCGACGGTGCCGCAGGCGCCGGCGGTGCCATTTCCAATGAAGAAAACCTGACCCTCCGCGACATGGTGATCACCGGCAACCACTCCGCCACATCCGGCGGCGGAATTTCAAATCCTGGCGGCAATCTGCTGGTGGTTGATTCGGTGTTGAGCGCCAATACGGCAAATTCCGGCAACGGAGGCGCCATTGTTTCAACGCTGCCCGATGGCGAAGTGACACTGCAGCGCACCACCGTCACTCAGAATCATGCGAGCATTGGCGGCGGCGTGTC
>JASJDM010000126.1 GCA_030065125.1 Lysobacterales bacterium
CAGAGTATCTGGTCTTCGTCGGAGATGAATCCCAGCGCGAAGCGCGTTCCCCAGACCGCGTCAGCGGTCGTTCCCCAGGCTGCAAAGCAGCCCTTAGCACCCGCAGGGTGCGCCGCCAACGCCACGAAGTGGCCGTTCCCCAGCTCGCAAAGCGAGCGTTCCCCAAGCAAAAAGGGGTCGGACCGCATGGTCCGACCCCGCGCTTTCACAGCCGCTTCAGTCTATTGCCAGCGCTTCTGCCACTGGACGTACCATTCGCGTCCAAAGCTGTTGTAGTAACCGCCGGCGTTGATGAACCATGGCCAGTTGCTGTTGGTGGGGTCCACCGGGGGTTCTTCATCAAACAGATTGTTGATGCCGACCTGGATGTCACCGTAGTTGCCGAAGTCATAGCGGAACGAACCGTTGACGTTGATGTAGTCATCGATGAACTGTGAGCTGGGCACGTTGCCTGTGTCCGGGTCAGTAAAGGCGTTGATGCCGGGGAGCTCGTCGACGTAGCTTGCTCGCAGTGTTGCCCCCATGGCGCCATACTCCCAGTTCAGCGTGATGTTGTGTCGGAATTCGGGCAACGAGGCCAGGGCCAGGTTTTCCACCTCCGCCTGACCTTCGGCGAACTGGGTTTTGAGACTTTCCACCCAGGTGGTTTCCCACTGTACCGCCCACAACCCCAGGCTCTCCGTGTCCCGTGAGTACCGGGCGCTGAGATCGACACCCTGGATTTCCTGGAACGACAGATTCAGCGCCTGGGCTGAGATCTGGCCGCCGTTCAGCCGGCCAGCCGCGTCCCGCGTAATCAGTCCGCAGAACGCCTGGTCCGGCGTACCGGTGCTGAGCCCGGCGCACTGGTTGAGGATGAACTGGCCGCTGGGAGCGGCGATGATGTTTTCCAGTTCCACGTCGTAGTAGTCCAGGGTCAGGGACAGTGCGTCCAGGGGCTCCCAGACCACGCCCAGGTTGATGCTTTCGCCTTCCTCTTCCTCCAGCGCGATGTTGGAACCCACCAGGATTCGTACGCTCTGGACGACGTCACAGGGATCGCTCGAGTTATTGGGATCCAGGCCTCCGGGCGTGTTGGGATCGCCGCCAGCCTGCACGCACAGGGGTGAATCCACCACGCTGGTAAACGCCCGGGTGGTGGAACCGAACAGACGCTGCAGGTCCGGGGCCCGGAACGTGGTTCCGAAACTGCCGCGAATCAGCAGGTTGTCCAGGGGTCGGTATTGCAGAGACGCCTTCCCCGTGGTGGCACTGCCGGTCTGCGAGGCGTCGTCGTAGTCGTCCCAGCGACCGGCCAGATCAAACTCGATCTGGGATGTGATGGGGAAGGCAAGCTCAACCCCCACAGCAACGCGGTCGCGCTGGCCACCACCCGCTGCGCCGCCATCGGATGCATCACCAGACAGGGTAATGGGGTCGCGCCGATCAAAAAACTCCTGGTCTTCCCATTCCAGAACACCGGCCAGGGCCATGGGCCCGCCGGCCAGTTCCAGCGGCAGGAAACCGGAAAGCTGGAAATCCGCAAAGCGATTGGTGGACTCCGCATCAGTGAACGGTCTGAAGGAAGTCGCCTGCACCACGGAGGCCGGAATGGGCTGGAACAGGTCAAGCCCGTTGTCTACCTGGGCCTCGAAGGCGGACAAGACGATTGAACCGCCGCGCTGGGAGAAAAGGCTCTGCTTGTTGAGGGAATAAGAGGCATCCCAATCCCAGGAGTCACCGAAGGTGCCGTTGACCCCAAACAGCGCGCCGTAGCTTTCGGTTTCGATGTCGGTGGTCCGCGGACCGAACTCGAACAACCGCCGGATGTACACCGCCGGTCCGCCGTTGGGCCCGGTGAGCAGACCACCGTTGTTCGGCGTGGTCGGATTGGCGGAGGCACCACCAAACAGCGCGGTTCCAGCGTAGGCAAACGGCTCGATCTGGACAAATGAATTGGCGTGGTTCCAGCGCGCGGAAGCGTAAAACGAGATGTCGTCGGTCAACTCGTGCTGCACGCGGCCGGTGAAGGTCAAGCGGCGGTTCTCCGGAAAAAGCTGCCGGAACTGGGTCCGGTTGAATCCACAGGTCGCCTGGCCAAACAGCTGACCGCCCCCGGTAGTACCCGGCGCGATGCCCTCGGTGCCGATGGCGCCGCCGGCCGTACCGCAGTTGGGATCAGGGGTAACAACGATGCCGCCGCCGACCAATTCAACGATGTTGGCGCCAAAGGTCGAATACACGCCGCGCCCCAGGGGGTCAGCGATGTCCGATTCGGCGTATGAGCGCTGGCTGGACATGAGCGCTTCGTTATAGTCGTACTGCAGCGACATGTAGAGCGAAGTGTCATCGTAGGCCTGGCCCGCCACCATTTCAGCCTGCTCAGTCTGGTAGCCACCGTCATCGGTATCGCCGGTACGCAGACGGGCCGAAATGCCGTCGAATTCCTTCCGGGTAATGATGTTGACCACACCACCCACCGCATCGGAACCGTAGATGGCGGACGCGCCGTCGGTCAGGACCTCGATGCGCTCGATGATGGCAGTGGGAATGGAAGCCGTGTCATAAAACTGCGTGGTGCCGCCGATCCCCAGGGGATAGACCGGGATGCGCCGACCATCCACCAGGAACAGGGTGCGGCCGGTGCCAAAACCCCGCAGATTGACGCCCGACGCACCAGGCGTGAAGCCGAAGACGAATTGCTGGGTCAGCGACCCCCCGGTGTTCTGGGTCAGGCTGTCCAGTACGTCCTGAACGGTGCGATAGCCCATTTCTTCAAATTCGGCGCGTTCCAGGACGACCACGGGCGTGGGTCCCTCAATGTCCGTACGTTTCAGGCGAGATCCCGTAATGGTGAGATCGTCCAGTTGCGCGGTGTCGTCGGCGGCGGTGTCCTGGGCGTTGACGTTAAAAGCCAGGGCCAGGCTGATTGCCGCAGCAAGCCCCGACAGGCTGCATTGGCATTTGGATGGTTTTGCGGAGTGCATCACTGTGCTCCTCTCTCAGGGGGCTGCCGTGGTCCATGTCGCGGCTCGCCCGGGTCAGCAAACTTCCCGTGCTACGAAGAACTTAGTATGAAAATATTCGTAGTTTGCGCCGATGGCTATGCGCATATTGCTCAATCGCGTCCTGCAGACCCCCAGGCGTGAACCCTCAGGCCGGTGACAATTAGTGCCTTGGAAACACGCTAAGCCACTGAAAATCGGAAACTCGGACAGCAATTAACGCCGGGTGTGGGCCTGGTCGCGCATCGCGGACGCAAATTTCTGCAACACGAGACCATGACTTCCAACAATGCGAAGAAACGCCTTCGCGAGCTAAATTGAAAGGTTTTTGTCTGCGCACCGGCCGGGCAGTCACCCAACCCTACTACTGGGTCTCCACGCGCTCGTAGTGACCGTCCCAACTGGTGTTCCAGGTCTTCCTGCCGTCTGTTGAGGTCTGCCAGAACTGGCGCACCGAGCCGTCTTTGTTGCGGCTGAACTCGAACTTGTGGTGGGTGATGCTGCCGTCAGCGGGATTGGCTGTTTCTGCCGTGTAGTAGATGCCGCCGTCACGGGCCTCGCCAACGAACTCAATGAATGTGCCGGAATCGGAGATCCAGATCTGCCGCCAATGGTCCTTTCCCGGATCGTAGTAGTTGAAGCTTTTTCCCTGCGCACCACTGGCGCTGGTCCAGTTCTCGAACAGGGCGCAATGACCCAGGATGGGTTTGATCGTGTTGGTGCCGGCGAACTGGCCGTACTGAGTGACGGTCCATTCTCCGATCCAGAAATCGAAGGCGTGGTGACGCTGGTCGGCCTGGCAGGGATAACGGGCGGCACGCATTGACTCGAGGGCCGCGACAAAGCGAGCGTCGTTTTTAACGCTGTCGTAGTCATCTTCACCTTCGATCAGGTTGACCAAAGTAAACCCGCCCGCCGCCATGGCCTCTATTCGCTCCAGGGCCTCTTCCCGCCGGTCGGTTCGGGCATAAAGTCGCGACAGGCGGTAGGCCACGCCGAGGGGCTGAAAACCGAGTTCACCCGCGCGGAGGAAATGCTTTTCAACTTCCTCGCTGGCGCCGCCGTGGTCCATCAGCAGCGTTGCCAGACGATAGTGAATGGCACCATCTTCCGGCTCCAATGCGAGAATCTCCTCGAAGCGGGCCTTGGCCGTGGCGGCATCACCCTCCAGGGCAGCAGCGTTGGCGGCCTCGCGAAGTTGTGTTGTATCCGCAAACGCCGGAGCCGAAAGTACCGTCACTAAAACAGCAATAGATGCGACACGCATGAGATTTCCTTCAGCAAACTGAAAGGACACCAGCATGAGCCGGCAAATCAGGCGGCGCTTGCACGATCTTGCCTGATCTGTTGCCGGACCGGCTGTATGCTGTTGGCGAAGAAGAACGAAGGAGGTTCGGGATGCCTTGGGACCAAGACCACCTGGAACCGGTTGAAGACCTGTGGTTTTGCAGCCGACGGGTAAAAGTAGGCAACTTCAGATGTCCGCCCAAACACCCCTGCTTTCGCCGCACAGCCCCATTGGACAACGATGTATTTGCCTTCGCCAGGCGGTCACTGTGGTTGCGTCGGGGCCACGGCGACTACCGGTTCATCGAAGGCGGCGCCATTGTTCTGCACCGCGCCGGCTCCGAATTGGAGCGCCGGGCCGCTGCCGTCGAGGGTGACCATGCGATTTGGTTCGGCCTGCATCCGGATCTGTTCGTCGAGGGCCTGGATCGCGAAGGGTTGTCCACCCGCGCAGCAGCAGAGCCCCTCACCCCTGATCCGCGTTTGAGATATCGACTGACCCTGTTGATCAATGCTCTCGAGCGTGAGCCTGTGGAGACTCTGTCGGTGGAAGAATCGGTATTGAATCTGTTTTCGGAAATCTGCCAGCGCCGCGCGGGTCATCGGCCATCTGTCGCCGGACGCCCCCAGACCAGGGCGCGACGCCGACGGGTGGCCGACCGTGCCAGGGCGTTCCTGGATGCACACCTTACCCAGCCCATGGCACTGGATGCCGTTGCACGCGCCGCCGGCGCCTCTCCTTTTCACCTCTGTCGGTTGTTTCGCGAGCAAACCGGCATGACGATGAATACCTATCGCACGCGGCAGCGGCTCGGACGCGCCGTGGAACGCATCGCCAGCGACAAAGTCGATAACCTCTCGCAACTGGCATTTGAGCTTGGCTTTTCCAGCCACAGTCACCTCAGCCGCGAGTTTCGCCGGCACCTCGGCGTACCGCCGTCGCGATTGCGATAGCGCCAGCGCGCGCCTTCAGTTGACGTCCGCGCCCAGTGGGGACAGTTTACTTAATTGCCAGTGCGGGCAATTAAGTAAACTGTCCCCAAAATCCGATCGGCCCAGCGCCCGGGACAGGCGCAATGCCATTTCGGGACTCACGGCGCTGCGTTCTGCCACAACACGCGCCAGCGTAGAGGCGGCGACACCCAGGTTCTCGGCCAAGGGCCGGACACTGATACCGAAGGGCTCGAGGTATGATTCCTCAAGAAACTGTCCTGGGTGCGGGGGGATGTGCATAGCCCCGAATGATAGTCCTTGAATGACTAATGTGGTCCTGCAAGCCGTGCCACCGGGGAAAATCGATCAACCAGGCGTCGGTCAAATGTCAGCAGGTGCGTGTTCTGTGCTTCCGCCGCGGCGACAAACACCGCGTCGTAGGCCGAATGGTCCGCAGCGATCGCCAGTTCCAGTGCCCGGGTCATCAGATCAGCCGTTGGAAGACTGACATCCACCAGTGCATGTGCATCCAGCAGAGCTGCTTGGGCAGCACCTGGGTCAAACCTGCTGTGGCGGACTTGTTGCCACGCTACGTTGGCAAGTTCGGCGAACAGGAGATCCGGGACCGTGATCTCTCCTTTCCTCTTCAGCAGACCTAGCGCGGCGTCTGAAACTTCGGCTTGGCCAAAAACGGCATAAGCGAGCACGTTGGTGTCAACAACTGGCACCTATCTCCGCCCCACGGAAATCCAGTCGTCAATCTGTTCAGCAGTGGCCCCCGGGCCGTGCTCGTCGCGGCGCTTTCTGATGCGTTCAATGATCAGTCTGCGATCTGCGTATCGGGCCTCGACCAGGTTGCGGACTTCCTGCTCCATTGAGCAACCCCTGGCCTTCGCAGCAGCTTTGATGCGATTGATGGTTTCGTCGCTGAGATTTCTGATTGTCAAAGTAGCCATTGCCATGAGCGTGTTGGATTGATTTCCCAAAATGCTAGCAAATTGCTAGCGCCAATGGCAAAAAACTCCGATCAGCTTCAGAGTCCATGATGGTAAGCAGCCATGCTCAAACAGCGAATGGTATTTCGGCTCCGAGTGCTGTCAGACTCTGCCGCACTGCGCTCAGCCAGCACCCGATGATCCAATTCCCAAGGTCGGACCACGCCAACCTGCTGGAGCCAATTCCCAAGGTCGGACCACGCCAACCTGCTGTGATCAAACCGTTTCCACCCCCAGGCACAATGTCTTGATGCCTTAGAGCGCCCATTTTGAGGCCAAAATCCGTCTGGTCGGATCAAGGTCATTCACATCCGCATGACCACACCGTCGCCCCTGTTGCGCGTCTTCAGTTATCCTATTGTCGGTCACCCGTTCATGCCACGCGCCCATCGCTTCTTCCTGCCCGGTTACATCTATCACATCACCCACCGATGCCATCGTCGGGAGTTCCTGCTCAAGTTTGCCCGCGACCGCCAGTGCTGGCTTCATTGGCTGTATCGTGCGCGACAGCGATTTGGCCTGTGTGTCCTGAACTACGTGGTCACGTCCAACCATGTTCACCTGCTGGTGGAGGACCAGGGCCGCGCTGAAATCGCCCGCAGCCTGCAATTGGTCGGGGGCTGTGTGGCCCAACAGTACAACCGCAGAAAAAAACGCCGGGGCGCTTTCTGGGAAGACCGCTACCATGCCACTCTGGTTGACTCGGACACCTACCTTGCGGCCTGTTTGACCTATATCGATTTGAACATGGTGCGCGCCGGCGCGGTGGACCACCCGCAGCAATGGCGCGAGGGCGGATACTGGGAACTGATCAATCCGCCGCAGCGGTACCGTATTACCGACACGGACCGGTTGATGGCCTTACTGGGACTTGCCCGGCAGAAACAGCTCCAGCAGTTGCGGAGCCGATGGATCGATCAGGCCATTGAAACCGCTGATCTGCAGCGTCGACTTCGCTGGACCGACAGTGTGGCGGTGGGATCAAAGCGCTTTATAGACCAGGTCCGTCGAGATCTGGGACATGCGGTGATGCACCGACAGGCTAATGAGAGCGATGACGGCTTTACGTTGTAGGCTGCGGCTGCAATTCCTTAGAGACTCGAAAACCAACCGAAAATGGGCTGTTTAAGCGACACTTTGCCCGCATTTCGTCCGGGCTTTTTGTTTGAAATCAAGGCACTGGTTTGGACCCGTACTCTGAGGGTGCTGCTCCGGTTGGGTCAAAAAATCAGACGCTTAGCTTAGCAACGTATTCACGAGGGGAGGTCGAGCAACGGCAATTAGGCCCCACTCTTGGTCGTCGAACTCGCCGATCCTCTTCAACAGCAGCCCATCGACCTCGCTCACTCCCTCCAAGAGCGGAAGGTCCTCAAAGAATCTGCCAGACCATCCAATCTCTAGAATTCCACGAGGAGAGAAGTCGTCAGGAAGTACAGCAATATATGCGCACAGTTCTTCTAGCAGCGCCTTTGCGACAGCGTCGATGGAGAACTCTGAGATTTGAACAGCGCCAAAGAATCTCAGCTTCCCTTCCGGACTCTCCTCAGCGCGCTCCATACGGTTATCACCAGGAATTTCGAGGCCGCGTGCATTCAGTGCTCCCCATAGCTGGTGATGGATTACCAACCGCGACTTGGGTTGCCACGTCGAGCTTCCGATCAGCAGCCAGCAGTTGTGAGCAGGAAGGCTCCGTGATATTTTTCTGAGAAGAAATCGTAAGACAGATCGCAATGCTTCCACGGGCGCAGAGCCGACTACTAGCCAAGTCGCCCCGGCCAACGGATTGCCCGACAATAGACGTACGCCGCCAAAATTCATTACCGAATTCTCTTCGGATAGGTCAGGCGCGCACTCTACCTGAATGTTAGTAGTCATAGTGATTGCCTACCTCGTCATTGAAATGGGGGCCACGATTCTGCGGGTCGCCAGGGCCGTAGTTGGAACCCCCGGCGTCATCTCGAATTCTCACCGTCCGTGTCCCTCCGCCAGGAGCAGGAACTTCATATTCGTAGATGCGGCCGGGCTGTGGATTCCCGCGACGATCAACATTAGGCAGCACTCGATAAGGTTGCTGGCTCGTTGGAATTCCCGCCTGCCGCTTGGCCTCATTCAATGCTCCACTCCGGCCAGCGCCGGGTGGGCTTAGGCTCGGCGGTTTGCTGTTTGGAAAAAGTTTACTTCCTTTCCTAAGTCCACTGCGAGTTACTCCAGTGAGAGTGAATATTGAAGCCGTCTCAACCAATGCCGGTCCGACTTGGTCGGCACCCTCAAACCGGAAACGAAAATCTGTCACTCCTTCGATCTGAACGCCTAGTTCGAGAAGACCGAGACTTTGGTTTGCCAGTTCCTGAGAACCCGTCAGAAGCATCTGAGGAACTGTAGCCTCACTGAAACGAGGATCTCTGATTTGCTCCAGCAGATGTGGTGCTACAGTCCCTGCTGCCTGTACCGCAGCACCAGCGTATTCCTGCGCAGAGGCTGACGCTTCTGCCAAGTTGAAAGTCGAATTGCTGAACGGAATCCTGACTGTAACCTCGGGGAAGCCAGAAAAATTGGGCGTGCCCATTTCGATCGTTCCGGGCAAAGTTTGAACGTCAATTGGCACTGGCGCAGTCTGTGCGTCGGGCTCAGGGTCTGAATAGTCCCTTTCACCTAGGTTCGTTCCTGCACGCAAAAAACCGCCAAATAGCGACCCTAGGTAGCAAAAGTAGCCACACTGGTTGTCGTCCCCGATCCCGTCCGGGTCATATCCACTAGGATCTATCAAACTCAGCGGATTATTCAGAACATAGCTATACCGGTTATAACTCTGGCCAAGCCCCGGCAAGGGCACGATGGGATCCGCCTGCATGAACGTGCCAGCCAACGGATCGTAGATCCGGCCGTTCATATGGACGACACCTTGCAAATCAACATGCTCGTGGTCGGTAAACCCGCGACTGGTAACCGTTTCAGTGTCTCTGTTCACGCCGGTGTATGAGAACGGAGACTCTAATGACCAGTCATCTGGGTTTCTTCGCAGCCCAAATGCATTGAAGCTCAACCTTTGCTTTAACCTAGCTTCACCCGAGAAATCGAGGCCCGTAATGGCATCCAGGGAACCCAGATGATCGCGATGCAAGTAGCGGACTCTCTCGTTACCCAGGTCGGTGACCACAACAGTGGCCAATCCTGCAATGTCACGGCGGAAAAAGAACCCTATCTCATCGCCATTGGGCGCAACATCTGTCACCCGTTCCGTGCCGCCAATGTAGTAGGTCCGAGTCACGGCGCCGCCGTAGTTGTCTTCACGGAGGTACCGTTCCCGATTGGGCCCGTAATAGAACCGAGTCGCAACGCTACCGTCCGGATTTGTAATCTCCGTTGGCTTATTGAAAACGGAGTAGGTAATTGAACGCTCAGCCACCCCCCCAATGACCATTTCTGTTTGCGAATTCCCAGGGTCGGACCACGCCAACCTGCCGTAATCAAATCCTTTCCATTCCCAGGCACAAGATTTTGATGCCTTAGAGCGCCCATT
>JASJDM010000012.1 GCA_030065125.1 Lysobacterales bacterium
CTCATCGTTGCTCTATTCCTGCTGGCCCTGTGCGCTGTCGCCTGGGGCGTTCTGACCCAGGGCTGGTACATGGGCGAGATCGCCGCAGCTTTTCTAGCCTGCGGCATACTTTCCGGTGCCGCGGCAAGAATGGACCCAAGCGACATGGCGGAACGTTTCGTAGAGGGTTGTCGCGACTTCATATTCGCCGCGTTTGTCATCGGCCTGGCCCGGGGCGTCCTGGTGGTTGCCCAAGACGGCCTGATCATCGATTCCCTGCTGCACGGCATGGCCATCCTGCTGGATGGCCTGCCCACCTATCTCTTCACAACCGTGGTCCTTCTGGTCCATAACCTGGTGACCTTCCTGATTCCATCATCGTCCGGCGGTGCCGCCCTGACCACCCCGGTGCTGGTGCCGCTGGGGGACCTGGTGGGGGTGCAGCGCGACGTCATGGTGCTGGCCTACCAGTTCGGCAATGGCCTCACAAACCTGGTTTCCCCCACCAACGGCCTGCTGCTGGCCGGGCTGGCCATGACCCGGATTCCCTTCAGCCGGTGGATCAGGGTGATAGGGCCGTTTTTCCTCGTTGGCTGGCTGCTGGCGGCGGGATTCGTAGCCCTGGCGACCAGCGTGTAAGGGGACCAGAGCCGGGTCCGTGTGGTTTGGTCCACCGTCGCCAGCAGTTTCCGGGCCTGATCACGATCGCGGGGCGTGTAATATAGGCCTCTTAGTTCAAATGGCACAGAGAGTTAAAGCATTGCCTGTCTCATAATCGGGACGGGGGGATTGAGATGCGAGTGACCCTGATCACAATTGTCATTGCGCTGACGACTGCCGGTCCGGCCGACAGCGCCGATCTGCGGCCAGGTCCGGTGGACATGGAAGAGCGGCTGGGCGGCAGCGTGGCGGTCCAACGCTACGCCGAGGCAATAGAGCAAGCGACCCGCGCGCTGGAACTCACCCAGGCGGAGCACGGGGTGGGTGATATCGCTACCGTTCCGTTCCTGAACGACCTGGGCAGGAATTACCTGCTCGCAGGTGACGCGGAAAACAGCCGGTTGCACTACGAGCAGAGCCTGTCCATCGTCAGAAACAACCTGGGGTTGTTCGATACCCGGGCGGTAAAGCCTTACTTTGGGCTGGGCCGGGCACTGCAGAGGCTGGGCCAGCACACGGAGGCAATCCAGAGTTTTCAGAACGCCCAGCATGTGACCCACCGGCACGCCGGGGTCAACAACCTGGATCAGTTGCCCATCGTAGAGGCCACCAGCAAAAGCCTGGTGGCCAGCGGACGCTGGGAAGACGCCGAAAACCTTCAGCATTTCGCTTACAAGATATACCGGCGCAATTACGGCGAGGGCAGCGTGGAATCGTTGCCCGGCCTGTACCGCCTGGGCGAGTGGTACCAGCAGGCATTCAACTTCGACGAAGCGCGAAAAGTGTATCGCCGTGGGCTCGAAATTGCGCTGGCAAATAACAACGGACGGGAAACCACCGACCTGATTCCGGCCTTGCGGGGCATTGCGGCCACCTACCTGGGGGAAAACGGACCCCACCGGTCGAAGGGTCTGCAGGCCCTTTCCAGGGTAGTGGACATCGTCGACGCCAACGCCGACCAGTTTTCGCTGGAACAGCAGATTATGGCCCACATCGAGCTGGCGGACTGGGCCATTCACTACAGCCAGGAAAAACTGGCTTGGGAGCATCTCGAATCCGCCTGGCGGCTGTCCCGCGACGAAATCAAAAGCGGCCGCGACTGGCCGGCTTTTTTCGACAGGCCCCACCTGATCACCATGGGCCCCAGCCTGGGCATGAACAGCATTGGGTACGACCGGGTAGGCGAAGAGGTGTTCTACGAATTCGAGTTCATCATCGGCCGCAACGGCAAACCCAGGTACATCGAGGTGCTCGACACCAACCTTCCGGTGCCGACCCGGCAGGTCGCGGTGGGCCTGATGCGGGGCGGGCGATTCCGCCCGCGGCTGGTGGAAGGGCTGGCCGTTGAAACCCCGAATTATCGGCTGCGCCGGGTCTACCCGACGTCACCGCGCCCGGATGCGCAAATGACCTTCCGGCAGCCTGGGTTCCGGGGCTTTGACCCGATTGACTGATGCTTGGGTCTCGGTCCATTTGAACCGGGTACACCTGGGAGTGATGAACCGTTATTATCGGGCGCCCGTCGCTTGGAGAGCATCCGTATGTCGCTGAATCTCATTGCACACCCGTCCGTTTTTTGTGCTGCACTGCTGTCCCTGGTTTCGTTTGCGGTTTCCGCCGACTCCCACGAGACCAGCGCCGCCAAGGCATCGACGGTGTTGATCACCGGCGCCAACCGCGGCCTCGGCCTGGAGTTCGCCCGCCAGTATGCCGCAGACGGCTGGCAGGTGATCGGCACAGCTCGCAGTCCGGAGCGGGCTGATGAGTTGAACGCATTGGACGTGGAAGTCCTGCAGTTAGACGTCACCAACCAGGCCAGCGTGGACGCCCTGGCCGGGGCACTGGCTAACCGCCCGCTGGACATGCTGATCAACAACGCTGGGATTTTTCCTCGGGTCCGCAAGCTGGAAGAGGTCAGCATTGACGACTACCTGAGGACGCTGGACGTCAATACGGCAGGCCCCATGCGCGTCACCATGGCCCTGATATCCAATCTGCGCGCTGGCGCCGGGAAGAAAATCATTAATATCACCAGCGGCCTGGGCAGCATCGCCGGCAATACCCGCGGCACCTACTACGGCTACCGGGAAAGCAAGGCCGCGTTGAACATGTTCACCAGAACCCTGGCTGCGGAATTGGGGCCTGAGGGATTCATTGCGCTGGCGATCCACCCCGGTTGGGTAGCCACTGATATGGGTGGACCCAATGCGAACCTGCAGCCGCCGGAATCGGTTTCAGCCATGCGGAGAGTCATCGACAGGCTAACGGCTGAAGACAACGGAACCTACAAGTCTTACCAGGGGGAGCCGGTAGACTGGTAACGATGTCAGGCTGACCTTGAGGGTTTCACGATTGCTGAAACCTGATCCCGCTCATCCTTTTTTCGCAGCCGGTTGAATCAATCCGGTGGCTTGAGCTGTGCGATTCTGCCGCTGGCGGCCTTTACTAGTATGACCAGCCGGGAGAATCAGCCATGACCTCATCCGCGTTTGCACCAACGCCGCAGAGAATCGCGGAAATCGACCTGTTGCGCGGATTCGCGGTGCTGGGCATTTTTGTCATGAACCTGATGGGGTTTGCACTGCCACTGGATGCTTACGGCAATCCCGCTGTCGCCGGGGGTGATGCGGGGTGGGACCGGGTGGCCTTCTACCTGCAGGATGCGTTGTTCGACGGTCGCATGCGAGCGATATTCTGCCTGTTGTTTGGCGCGTCCCTGGCTATCAGCCTCGACCGAGCCAGGGCCCCTGGCGGCAGCATCATCAGCCTGCACCGGCGCAATTTCTGGCTGGTTGTCATCGGCCTGCTGCACTGTGTGCTGCTGCAAATGCCCGGAGATATCCTGTTTGACTACGGTGTCGTTGCGCTGGTGATCTGGAGTTTTGCCGGCGCCCGGGCATCACGGCTGCTGGCAGCCGGCATCGTGATGGTGGCACTGGTCGCGGCGTTCAATCTCAGCAACAGCCTGTCTTCGGAACGCACCCTGCGGGACATGACCGAGTTGCAGCAGCTTGTCTCCGCCGGCGAGACGCTGGCGGAGAACGACCGGGAGCGCCTGGCAGAATGGTTGGAGCAACCGGAGCGAGCGGGCCTGGCCGGCGCCCGGGAAAAGGCCCGGCAGCGCATCCAGGACATTCGTGAGGCCCGAAGTTGGACCGCCACATGGGTGCTGTGGACCGACGACATGGCCGAAAGCCTTAACGTGACCCAGAGCGTCGAATACCTGGCCGCCATCGCCGGCGTGATGTTTCTTGGCATGGCCCTGTACCGGCTGGGCTTCCTGGCGGGGCGCGCTGCGACGCAAACCTACGTCATCATGCTCGCCATCGGTCTTGCGGCGTCATTATGCAGCCATCTGCTGACCCGGGTGTGGGCGGCCACGGGGTGGGTGGAGGGTGTGTATCCCCTGGATCACTGGTACTACGTGGGCTACGAGCCCCTGAGAATACTCAGCGCCCTGGGCTGGGTCTCCGCAATCATCCTGAGCGTGCGGCTTCTCGGGTTTCTCGGGATTCACCGGGCGCTGGCCGCTACCGGCCGAGCGGCGCTCTCGGTTTACCTCTCCCAGACGATCATCGCGACTATCCTGTTTTACGGCTGGGGTTTTGGACTGTATGGCGCATTCAGCCGTGGTCAGCTCATGCTGATCGCCCTGGTCATCCTGGCTTCCCTGGTAATTGCCGCGAACCTGTGGCTGGCGCGCAATCCACAGGGGCCTGTGGAATCGGTCTGGCGCAGGCTGAGTCAGGCCGCAACAGCATCAGCGTAGCAGCGGGAACCATCTGGTTCCCGCCGCCGGACCGCAGCTACTGTGCGACTACGTCTGAGCGCGTGTATTCGACGCTGCAACCACGGAACTGCAGTCTGATTCGACCGCATATAGTGGTTCCAAAATCGAGTTGCACCCAATACATCGCGTCGCTGATGATGTTGGCTCTCGAAATCTCGGTTGTGGTGGCGGTCCTGACGTTATCGGATGCACCGGTTGACGATGTCGTGACGCTCGCCAAGGGCTTCACGTCGGTGCCGGTGACCCCCCGCGTAACCAGGGTTGCCGTCAGCGGCTGGATGTTGTGATCTGAATCGTTGTCTCGGAAATAGCAGGAGAAACGCTGTACCACGCTGCCGGCAGGGAGCTGCAGCGCAGCCACAGAGGACTGAATGCCGGGGAAATCCCGCCGGGCATCGCAGTATCGATAAGCCCCATCTGATGACAACCTCCAATCCAGGCCGTTATTGATGAAGCTGATTGGCGAAACGTTGCGTTTGAAGGTCCGCGGCGATTCAAGAGTGAATGATGCCGCCGTTACCGATCCGGGAACCGACAGGTCCGTCAGGTTTGACCGCAAGAACCGTCCGTCTGCCTGTTCTCTCGTCAGGATATCCCTGGGGCCGCGGTTATCCAGCCGATCCGATGCAAGGAGATCAGCATAGGCGTCGAATCGTCCGGTGCCTAAGGTGCCTTCCGTCAGCGCGCCCGCGTTGGTGTTGAAGTCATCAGTTTCGCAATTCACGGCGCCATCTGATCCGATGGACCGAATTGATGACCCTCTTGCGCAGGTGCCGGTAACGCGTGATTGGATTTGATTGCTGGCAACAGAAAACTGATTTCCGTCCAGAGTCAAACCGGCGCCGGCGGTGTAGGTGGTGTCCAGGTCAGTTTCACAGGTGACGCCGCCGTCGGCCGCCACAGCTTTCAGCAGGGATCCATCGGGGCAGGCCCTGTCAATGCGTGCCTGGACCTCCGACGGGTCGATTTCTTCGATTCCAACCGCGCCCACGGCCACCATCTCGGCGTGAAGTGCGTAGGGTTGGGCAGTGAGCTTCTGGCGAGGCAGCAGCCCGGTGTATCCGCCGCTGTTGGACCCTTCTCTGATGGCAATCTCAATCCACAGCTGGTCGCCGGCGAAAGCGGCCGTGCCGTAGTCCAGTTCCACTGAAAAAGCGCCACCTTCAACGACCACGTCATCCAGAAAAACCGGCGCAACAACGGCAAGCCCGCCGATGTCCGCGTCGAACAGATCAAACTGCAGATCATAGATGCCATTGGCGGGCTGCCCTTGATATTGCAGCGTCCCCTGGTAGGTGAATGCCGTTCCAAGCTGTTCGGAAAAGGCCGTCGATGACAGCACCAGCAAAATGAACGTTGGAAATGTTTTCATGGTTGTCTCCTAAGATTCGAATCCGTTGCTGAACAGGGGGTCGGCAGCTGGCCCGGACGCCACTGGCGCCCAGAAACCGCCGCGCATTGCAAACTCACCACCGGTGGAGGTCCCGGACTGGGGCTGGCCGACGGTGCCCTGCAGAGAAAAGCCGCCACCACTGCTGACGCCGCCACCGGACGCAATGACGCTTCGGGTCACCTCATAGTCACCGCCGCTGGACTGGGCCCAGGCGGCGGTGCCGGCCAGGGCCAAGGTTATGCAACAGTGAATCAGGCTCGTTCGCTTGGCCTTCGCCTTTGACGTCACCACCCGGGAACGGTGATGAGGGTGCTGAACTGTGCGATTCATGGATATTCTCCTGTGTTGTCTGGCAGGTGGAATCCACGCTAATCGGGCTGGCTCCCGGATGCCTGAAACTCGGGCGAAAGTGAGGCGAAATTTCTCCGAAATCTGTTGAGACCGGCCTATAATCAATGACATGGGGGAGCCGCAGAACAACGCGGAAACTAGTGAAATCCAGCGGTTTCGGGTGGGAGACCTGTTGCTGGATGTGGGCCGCCGGGAGGTTTCGCGGTCTGGCAAGACCCTCAATCTGCCCGGTTTGTCTTTCAATCTGCTGCTGGCCCTGGCGAAAAAGGCGCCCGATTCCGTCTCCGTGGACACGCTGATGGACGAGGTGTGGACGGGCAAAGTGGTAAACCCCGACACCGTGACCAAGCGTGTCGAGATGGTGCGTGAAGCCCTGGGCGACGACAGCCAGAATCCGCGCTACATCGCGTTGGTTCGCGGACACGGTTATCGATTGCTGTTGCCGCGTCGGCCGGCGACCGCTGGCGCTGATCAGGCCAACGCCATCGGCAGAGGGGTCGGGGTGGTCGCGGCTGTGCTGGTCCTGGCAGGCCTGGCACTGTTCGCTTTCAAACCGGAGCCTCCGCCTGCGGGCGTCGTCTCGTCAGAACGGCCGTCGGTGGCCGTGCTGCCGTTCGCCAACAGGAGCGCCGACGACGCGGACAGCTTTTTCGTAGACGGGGTTCACGACGATCTTCTGACCAGTATCTCCCGGATCGGGTCCATAAAGACCATATCCAGGACCTCGGTTCTGCAGTACCGGTCCACGACAAAAACCATCCCTCAGATCGGCCGGGAGCTCGGGGTGGGGCATATCCTGGAAGGGGGCGTACAGAGATCGGGCGAGCAGGTTCGGATTAACGTGCAGCTGATCGATGCCGCCACCGATGAGCACGTCTGGGCGCAGACCTTTGACCGGCGATTAACGGCTGCAAACGTGTTCAGCATCCAAAGCGACATTGCCGAGAAGGTGGCCGCGGCCCTGGCAACGGCTCTGACTGAAGAGGAACGGACTCGCCTGCAACGTCTGCCCACCAGCGACATGGCGGCACTGGAGGCCTATTTCCTGGGGCGGCAAAATCTGGAAACCCGCGATGGGCAACGATTGTTCGCGGCAAAGGGATACTTTGAGGAAGCCGTAGAACGCGACCCGGAATTTGCGCTGGGTTACGTGGGGCTGGCCGACGCCTACCGGCTGATCAATAGCTATACCGGCAAAATCACCATCGAGGAATTTGAATCGAACAGCCTTTCCGCGGCAAACCGGGCGCTGGCTCTTGATCCCAGCCTGGGTGAAGCGCATACCTCGATCGCCAACGTGCTGAAGTCTCGGGGGGATAATGCGGCTGCGGAAAATGCCTATCTCAGGGCGCTGGCCCTGAGCCCCAACTATGCGCCCGCCTACCAGTGGTACGGTGAGTTTCTGGCCTGGCAGTATCGATTCGACGAGGCCGTGGAGATTTCTCGCCGGGCTGTGGAGCTGGATCCCAGGTCGCCAATTCTGCTGGTCGACTTTGGGGAAACCCTGCATTTTGCGGGGCGACTGGATGAAGCCATGGCGTATTACGCTCGGGCGCTGGAGCTGAACCCCGAATTTGCGGTCGCGTACACTCGTATGGGCATGTTGCATCACGTGTCCCGGGGACGGCTGGACCGGGCAGTTTTCGACCTTCGCAAAGCCATGGAGCTGGGCGCGGACGTGCGTTCCCGGCTGGGGGTGTATTACCTGGAGTTGCAGGACCTGGAGCAGGCGCGGACCTGGATTGAGCAGGGCTACGAACAGGGCCCGGACGGTTGGTACTCGTCCTGGGCGATGTCCTGGCTGGGTATCGCCACGGACCAACCCGAACTGGCCCGGAAGTACGCCCAGCGCACATTGGATGATGCACCAGAATTCTGGCGCCCCCTGGCGATCCTGCGGGACCATTACCTGGAAACGGGTCAGGTCCAGGAGGCGCGCCGGATGTACCAGGAGGCGCATCCGTCGCTGCTCAACGGAGATGCAAGGGTCGATTTCGACAATTTCGAGGTAGCCGTTGGGGCAGCCCTGGTTTTATCGCGCAATGGCGAGCAAAATCTGGCTGATTCGCTGCTGCGTCAAAGCCTGGAAGTATTTCAGTCGGCACCCCGGCTGGGCCACCGCGGATACAAGGTTTTCGACGTCCAGGCATACGCGCAGCTGGGACAACCGGACAAGGCCCTGGACGCTTTGGAGCAGGCCATTGACCAGGGCTGGCGCTCCAACTGGTGGTATTTCCTGAGACACGATGGGGCCCTGCAGTCGATCCGTGAGCTGCCTCGGTTCCAGGCGCTCGTGGCGGAAGTCGAGGCCGACGTTACGGCTCAAAGAAGCAACTTATTGGTCCTGGAAAGCGACGCCGAGGGTGCTTGACCTTAGCGAACGAACGGAGCCGGTTGGCATTCACGTTCTGGGGATGTGCGCTTTTGGTCGGCCGATACGTTATGGCGATTGAACAACCCGAGTAGCGTCTGCAATGCACCTGATCTTACCTCCCGAGTTGCTTTTCCGGAGCTTCAAAGCGCCAGCGTCCGATTCTGGATCGCCGAAAACCAGGCCCCTGGTTTGGCAGTTCCCCGAAACCGTTGCATACTTTTTATACTCATCAGCAGGAGCAATCGGGTTGCTTCATCCAACGGAGTCCACCGCTGATCTCCTCATGCTGTGCCGCGAGGGCAACAAAGCGGCCCGGGACCGGCTGATGCGGCGGTTCCTTCCGATTCTGAGACGGTGGGCCCACGGCAGATTGCCCCACCATGCCCGGTCCGGTGCCGGCACCGATGACCTGGTACAACTCACCCTGCTCAAGTCTATCCAGCACATAGACACGTTTGTCCCTGAGCGCGAGGGGGCGTTTCTTGCCTATCTGAGAGCCAGCTTCCTCAATCAGATGCGCGATGAGTTGCGCCGTTCATCGCGCCGTCCCCAGGGTAATCCGCTGGAGGAACACCTGGGCCCGGCAGGCCCGGGCTCACCCCTGCAGGATGCGGTCGGGCAGGAAGCGCTGGATGTCTATGAGGAGGCGCTGGCTCAGCTGACGCCCTTGGACCGTGAGGCGGTATTGATGCGACTTGAGTTCGGATATCAGTACGGAGAGATTGCGGCGGACCTGGGCCTGTCCTCGGCCGGTGCGGCGCGCATGCGAATTTCCAGGGCTGTAGCGCGGCTGGCGAAGCTGATCGACGCCAATGACCTCAAGGCCTGACTATCGCGAGCTGGCCCAGCGAATCAGCGACGGCGACGCCATTGATTGGGACAGCATCGAAGGTCAACTGGATGGCCGCCGATCCGCATTGAAACTGCTGGACTCCATCGCGCGGGTTTCCGCGCCCAGGAATCCAGCGAGCTCCGCGCGTCGCTGGGGCCACCTGGAAATCCACGAAGCCATCGGCGCTGGTAGCTATGGCACTGTTTTCCGGGCGTTTGACCCCATGCTGGATCGAGACGTAGCTCTGAAGCTGGCGCATGGGGACAAACAGCGCGCGCGTAGCTGGGTCACCGAAGCCAGGCGGCTGTCAAAGGTGAACCACCCCAACGTGGTCACGGTTCACGGTGCGGAGGTTCATGATGGGGAAGCGGGTATCTGGTTTGAACTCCTGGAGGGGGTTACCTGTTCCGAATGGGTGGACGGCAATGGGCCGCTCCAGCTGCCGGAATTTATCGCGGTAGCGGACGCTCTTTGCTCTGCCCTGCAGTCAGTACACGATGCCGGTTTGATTCACGGAGACGTCAAACCGGACAACGTAATCCTAACGGCTGACGGCCGACCCGTGCTGGTCGACTTTGGCTCCGCAACCGAGTTGGACAACGCGAACCTCATCTCCGGGTCGCCGGGATACCTGGCGCCGGAGGTGATGGAGGGTAAAGCGCCGGGACCATCCAGCGACCTGTACGCGCTGGGTCTGACCCTAAGATTTCTCCTGTCGGGAAAACGCCCTGATTCCGGTGGCGCACAGTTCCAGCCGTTGCCAGGAGCTCCGGCGGGCCTGGTCACCGAGATCGAGACCGCCTGCAGTCCCGATGCATCCCGGCGACAACCCTCCGCGGAACACTTGCGTGAGCGGCTTCAGCGGTTTCGCCCCCGCCAACGTCGACCCTGGATGTGGGTCCTCCCGGCCGCGGTTGCACTGGCAGGGTTGGCGGGCTGGTTTCTTCGTCCCCCGGTAACAGTAGAGGGGCCGGTATCGGTGGCGGTGTTGCCGTTCGTGTCGGCCGGCAACACCGAGCAGGACAGGTTTTTTGCCGACGGCGTCGCCGAAGAAGTGCTGAACCTGCTGGCCGGGTCCGATGATCTTCGTGTCGTGGCTCGAAACTCATCTTTCCGCTTCCGGGCTGAATCTTCTGACACCCGGCAAATCGGCAATGCGTTGGGGGCAGAGTTCCTGGTGACGGGGAAAGTTCAACGTGACGGCGGTGAGCTTCGCGTCAGCGCGCAACTGACAGAAATCCGGTCCGGAAACCGATTGTGGTCAGAGGTGTTTGAAGCAACCCCGGACCGCATCTTTGAAATTCAACACAACATCGCGGCGTCATTGTCCCGATCCCTGGGTGTCGATGAGATAAAAATTCTGTCGGACCGGTCCCGCAATCTCCAGGCGTGGCAGCTTTACCTGGAAGGCATGGAGCTGTGGCGACGCAAAGGCGAAGGTCCGGTTCGGGCCGCAATTCAGCTGTTCGAGCAGTCGCTGGAACACGATCCCAATTTTGCAGAGGCCTGGGCGGCACTGGGAGAGGCGTGGATAGTCCTCCCCCGCTACTCACAGGTGGACCTGGACCAGGGTATCGCGCGGGGAGCAGAGGCGGCGAGAAAGGCCCTGGAACTGGATTCATCACTGGCCCAGCCCTACCTCAGCCTTGCCGCGCTGGAAAACCGCCGCGGGTCCCTGGCCGAGGGTCTGGCCCTGCTGGAACAGGCCCGAGCCAGGGGTCCGCGGCACAAGGGTGTCCTCAACACGTTGTCCTTCGACTATGGGCGGGCAGGTTGGATTCGCGATGCCACCATCCACGCCGAACTCGGCGTGATTGTCGACCCAATGGAAGGCGGCCAGTACGTCACACTGGGATACCTGTACCTGGTGAGTGGCGAATTCGAACGGGCACGCGAAACCTTTCTGCGCGCCTGGAATGACCTGGGCCTGAAGGCGTACTTCCTGTGGCAGGGCATTCTTGCTATTCACCTGTTGCAGGGAGAGCTCGACCAGGCGGAGTCCTGGCTGGTCCACCGCCCCGGCGGCGGGGAACATGATTACCTGAAATCGGTAATCGCCGGTCTTCGTGATCCGGCAGAACGGGCAAGGGCGGTGGCGGAACTGCTCCGGGCGGCCGATCACAATCGTCTGCCCCTGCATGAGCTGTTTGACTACCTGCTGCTGCTGGACGAGCCCGAGCTGGCATTCGAACGCGTCATGACCGGGCTGGATCGGGGGCAGTATTTCCTGCCTAACCATATCTACATGCCCATGGCAAAAACCCTGCGAGACCGACCGCTGATTCTGGAACTGGCTGACCGGCTGGGGTTGGCGGACCTGTGGCGGGAAACGGGCCGGCTGCCGGACTTCTGCGAGGAAGTCCGCGTTCACTACGACTGCGCGGTGCTGTTGGGCACCGCGCAGTAAAGCGGGTGCGCGGCAGCCTGGTCTAGGGCTCAAACCCGTTCCGGAACAGCAGCACCGGGTCTTCCGTTCCGGCCACCACCGGCGCGCTCGGGCCCGATTCCATCATTCGCTCACTGAGACTGGTGACGGTGTACTGGTACATCTGTCCGGACCCCGCGGAAAAATCCGCGTAACCCGCCACTTCACTGGATCCGATGGCAACGGTCGTTCCGTCAGCGTCGCTGCGGTACACGCGGTAACTCGCGACTCGGGGATCGGTGACGGCATCCCAGTGGATAATGATGACGCCGCTGGCGCGGTCTGAGGTGACCCGCAGGTTTTCGGGTGGCGGCAGCTGCCCCAGCGTAATCACCCGGGAGTTATTGCCGGCATCGGATTCATTCAGGGCACCGCCCGGGTTTGCCACCACGTGCAGATCTCGGGCCTCATCCGGAAAGGCCCCGGGCGCCAGTGCGATGCTCAGATCAAGGGTCTGGGCGTCGCCGAGATAGCTGATACCCACCGATGCCGCTTCGACACCCACCCCGGGTGGCCCGTCCCAGTACGCGGCCACGACGACGTCCTCAAACTCTTCCCAGGGCTCGCCGTTATTTCTGACGCCCACGCTCAGGCTGATTGTGGCCCCATCGGCGATCCACTGTGCCGAGGGCTCAACATCCAGCACCTGGAAGTCCGGCAGCAGCGGCTGCTGCGTCAGCATAACGCCGCCAATGCCTCCCTTGTCCGAATCGAGCCGGAATCTCGTGGTGCCCCACGCGTGCCTGGCGGGTTGCCTGGCCGCTTTGAGAACATCCCCGGCCACCGGGGTGCCCGCAACCGAAGTGACCAGCAAAGCGCCGGTGGCGGCATCGATGGCGCCGTCAATTTTCCAGTTGACTGCCCCGTCGACGGACATCGGGCTGGGGTCGGTGATGATCGTGTCGCCGTCGAATCCGATCTGGGCCAGGTCGCCGGTGTGGGTGGTGACGCCGATGGGATCCCGAGGCAGCGGGAAGTCGGTGCCCAGCTGTCGGAAAAGGACGCGGGAATAATTGTCCTGGTCCACCAGGATCTTGGGCCCTTCAGCGTAGATGCGCCGGCCTTTGCTGTCCCTGCGTTCGACGCTGTTGAAGGTGCATATGCCGGCATCGCAGTTCCGGCCACGGGCAGTATGCAGGCTGCGCCGGGTACCCAGGAAACTGTCGTTGTCGGTGGCCACCGTATAGGCCAGGGCCAGTGACCCGTCCGTGTAGCTGGCCAGCGAGGGAGACGCGATACCAGGAAACAGGGTCGTGGCCAGCATCGCCCCGGCGGGCTGGCGCAGGAATCGATAGGCCAGCTCGCGGTCGTGGAGATTCAGGTCCGGATAGCGTCCGCTGCGGTCAATGGCGGCGTTGCGCACCCAGGCCACCACCGGTTCTCCCCGGGCATAGGTTGCCGCGGGCTGAAGGGCGGTGTCCGAGGACCCCGGGTCCACCTCCGCGGGTGCGCTCCAGGCGGTGCCGTCAAAAAAGGCATAAAACAAGCGGGTGTCGTGCTGGGCGATGTCGCCGGCCAGGTCGCGCACCCAGACGGCGAGAACCTCTCCACCGACCGGGCAGTTCACGTCGCTGTCGTGACAGGTCGCCAGAACCACGTTGCCGTCGCCGGTGGTGGGCGAGGTCAGCATCATGGGGTCGCTCCAGACGCCATCGGTGAGCACGCGGTAAGCCAGATGCTGGTAGGGAGTGGCCAGCAGCGGATCGCCAAGGGCAAGGAACTCTTCATCGGGCAGACTGCTCTGGGCCCAGACCTTGATGGCCTTGTCGGCGGCAAAAAAGACGATGTCCAGGGATGTGGTGCCAGCGGCGGCGGTAAAGCTGTAGTTTTCCTCTAACGTCCCATACAGGTAACTCTGAACCTTGATGGAACCCGAGTCATCGGCCCAGGCGACCAGGCTGTCCCCCATGTCGTTTGTTGTGATTGCCGGCCGTCCCAGGCTGGGTGGCTGGGACCGGCCCTTGTCCACTTGCTTGAATCCGGGAGCGCCGCAGTTGGCGGGTTCTGTTTCATCGATCAGGCGTGCTTCGCCACCGACCTCAAGGCACACCGGGCACGCGCCGGTCTTGACCTGGTACATCACGTCCAGAAGGAATTTGAAGCAGGGTTGGCTTTCTTCCTCGATGAACTGGTTGTTATCGATGACCAGGGGCATGGCCAGGCCGATGGCGGGCAGGGCGTGGGCGTCGGCTTCGACCAGTCCCAGAATCAGGCTGGCGTCAAAAAACAGGTCCAGCCCGGCGCTCATGGAAGCCGCAGCCGTAAAGCTGGCCAGCACCTGGGCATCGGCGTAGACCAGGGAACCGAAATAGTAGTAAAAGGCCTTGAACCAGATGTCGGCACCCAGGGTGGCCGACGCGATGGGTGGAATACCCCAGGCATAGCGGAACAGGGGGATATTGCCCGTGTCGACAATGGTCTTGACCTCGTCTTCGCCAATGGTGACGGCCGCTCCGAGCGTGGCCTTGGTATCTGCCGGAGCCGGTTCGCCGGTCTGGTTGGCAGCGGTGGCATTGGACATGCCCATGCGGCTGCGGGAAGAGCCGGCAATGCCGATCCGCTGACTCACGGCACCGCTGGTCAGGTTGTCGTTGTCCAGGTCGCCCACGTCCTGGGGAACGTTGTCAACGCTGGCATCCCGGGCGCGTACCGGCTCTTCGGCATAAAGCCGCACGTCGCCGGGTTTCCAGAAGATGCTGCGGGTTTCGTAGGACTGGCTGTCGGTGATCCAGCCGGGCCCTTGCTTGATTTCGATCTGGAACGGTTTTTCCAGGATTCTTTCACCGGCTTCCCCGGTAATCAGTCCCTGCATAAGCTGGGGCGGTGCGGTGACCAGTCCGGGCAGGTCCATGCGGTATTCGATGCCATCTCCGCACAAGGCGCCGTCGACGGCCATGGGCCCCATATCCTGACCGTTCAGTGCCAGTCTGACATTGGACGGGGCACCAAACAGGGTGTCGAGGTGGGGCAGACGCAGCTGGGGTGGACTTTCGATCACCAGGTTGGCGCCGTTGGTGTCGGGAAAGCTCTGCAGGCCCTTGAGGCGGGTCAGGCTCCCGCTCAAAACGGGAACATTCGCCTCTGCGGTACCCGGCATGTAGGGGCTGCCGGGAAATGCCACGTCGCCGATGCAAATGCCAATCTCCACGTCCAGTGTCTGGTCAGGGTCGAACTCCGTTTCGAAATCGCCGTCAGAACTGGATCGCTTCAACCACTGGCTCTGGGTGTAGTCGTAGCGGATGTCAAAGCGCTGCCCGGTGCAGTTGCCTTCCGGATTGGTGTTGGCGTGACCGAGATGAATCGCATTGACCTTGATGGCGAAAGTTGCCGCGCCGGGTCCGCTCTCCGGCGGGGTTCCTTCCGCTACAGTGCCCACCTGCTGCGCGGTCTGATCCAGCATTTCGTTCATGAAGGGCAGCACGTTGATGGAAAACTCGCCGTTGCTGTCGGTCTGGCCCTGGACCAGCGTAATGGGGCAGCCTGCCACCGTCAGACCCAGCGCGCCGTTGGCCGTCGCCGCATCGATAAAGCCGGCCTGGAACTGGTTGGGTGGCGAGTACAGGGCGGGCCAGGTGGGCTTGGGCCGGATTGCGCCGTTCTTATTGAAGTTGAAGATGCCGTCCTGGTCAGGGTCATAGTCAGGCGGTACCGCGAATGCATTGGTGTCGATCACCACCAGCGCGTCCTGCAGGGGGTTGCCAAAGTTATCGGTCACCAGGATGGTCAATTGCTGGACGTCCAGGGCGGTGTACTCGATGGGTATCTGACCCAGCAGGCCGTTGGTCTTGGTCCTGACGTTTTCATAGCCGACACCGTATTCATCGACGTCGTCGATCTGGTGTCCCAACCCGCTGAGGACGCTGGGCGTCAGGGCAAACATTTCAAATGTCCCGTCGGGTTCAATCACAGCGGGCGCATGGTTGATGGGAATCAAAGTTCCGCCGTCCTTGATCCGGACCAGGAACAGCCGGTAGTCGGACAGGTTGGCGCGGGCCGGGATCTCCAGCCTGCCGGTGACTGAAAACGCCTGGCCCCGGCGCAGCGGCTGCGCGGGGCCCTGCAGATTCATGACGCGAACCGGCGTCGTGTCCGGTGCGATGCTGGTAAAGGAAGCCGTGGCCTGTGCCACGATGATGCGGCCCATGCGGACCGTGGCGGTTACCGTGGCGGTTTCACCCAGGGGATCGGGTCGATCCGCAGGAACCAGGAACTGGCGTTCAAACGCCCCGCCGCGGTGAGGTACCGGTCCCACCACGGTGAGCCCGTCGTATCTCACTTCCACCGATCCAGCCGGCAGTGTGTCCAGCATCACCGTGATGCTCTCGCCGGGCGCGCCACTGTCCGGAACCAGGGTCAGCGAGGTCCCGCCGGTAATCTCCAACGGGGCGCTGGCCAGGACACCCCTGGCGCCGTCAGTCACGCCGATCTGGTAACTGCCGGCAGCCACCCGGGGCACGGGAACGCGACCCAGAAAGGTTCCGTTTCTCAGGACTTCAACGTCATCCAACGGCACCGGTTCCGGTGTGCCCAGCAAGGTCAATTGAACGCTGGTCCCTGGGTCGAAGCCGCTGCCCCGAGCCAGGACTTCGGTGCCTGGGGATGCCGTGTTCGGCGACAATTCAAGGAATTCGCGTCCGGCAAGGGCCGGTGTCGTTGCGGTCAGGGCAAGGAGAAAACAAAGTACACGGGGCAAATTCACGTCGGCGACTCCGATGGTGGCGGTGCAGGGGAAACGACGATGGAGAACAAAAGCGCACGCCCGGAGGTGAAAATCCGCTTCCAATACCAAGCAGAAATACCGAAAATATCTTTAAATCAATTAGTTATGGAACAAACCTGTTTGCATTCACCGGGAAGCCCCAAGCATAGGGGGAACAAAGTAGCAGCGACTTTGTCGGGTTTCTTCGGCATGAGTGGCGAACTCCCTTGTCGGTTTCCGCATTAACAGGCAGACCGTCAATTCAGCGCCCCTGAACGGGGCCGGCCGGATAAGGAGAATGCCATGAGTGCACCAGGGGTAATCCAGAGGTGTCCATTTCGACAGTTTTTCCGCACTGTTCCTGCCAAACGAAAGCCTGGGGGGCGTTTCGGCCCTATGGTGTTTGCAGCATTTTTTTCCTTTCTGGCAGGGGTTTCCAGTGCTGAGCCGCTGCCGGGCCGGGTCGTTGCCTACGCGTCCCAGATCGCGCCGGACACCAGCGGGCTGACGTTTCGCGTTTTCGATTTTGCAACCATCAACGATATGGGCAGTATCGCTTTTCGCGCCACGCTGGACGGGGCTGTCGGCAGCAGCTTCAATGAGGCGATTTACATCGAACGCGATGGCGTGCTGCAACTTTACATTCGTGAAGGCGACCCCTCTCCCCTCATGGACCCGCAGCCACTCGACTTTGGACGCCCCAGCTTCATTGAACCCCTGCTCAGCAACCAGGGTGAGTTTGGCTACCTCGCCTCGGTATGGGGAGTGAGACAAACCGGGGATGAGGTGATCTGGATTCAGCAGTCGGAAAACCATCTCGACCCCGGGGGTCTGGTGGACATAGCCAGGGAAAATTCTCCAGCCCCGGGGACGGGTCTGAATTTCCTGGAACTGGATGACAATTCTGCCAATCAGCTCAAGGCCTTCAGTACGCTTGGCGCGGCAGCTTTCACGGCCCGTCTGGACACGCCGGATACGGCCCAGGATCAAAGCCTCTGGTTTTATGACGGGGAGCTCACCCTGCTGTTTCAGGAGGGCCAGCCCGCTCCCGGATTTCCAGGGTTCGTCTTCGGAAATCAATTCGGCAATATGCAAATCGACGTGCTGGTCAATCCCGAGAGCCGGGTCTTCTTTTCCGCTTCGTTGACCGGTCCGGAAGAGCGAAGGGCCCTGTACGTTTATTCCCGCGACACCGCTCTGTCCCTTGCGGCGCGGGAGGTCCCGGACCCCAACGCGGGATCTGGCATTGAATACAGCTTTCGTATGCCGTCGGTCAACACGCGCGGCCAGGTTGCCTACCTTGCCAA
The DNA here is from genome assembly GCA_030065125.1 of Lysobacterales bacterium. GTDB lineage: Bacteria > Pseudomonadota > Gammaproteobacteria > Xanthomonadales > SZUA-38 > JASJDM01. The sequence continues at coordinate 17,811 of JASJDM010000012.1, forward strand.
GGTTGACGAGTTTGAATCGCCGATTACCCCGGACGATGAATTCCTGGTGATCCGTCCCGGCCCAGGCCGGCTCCAGCTCCCTTACGACCTGCAGTTCACGGAGCCGTATCTGACAGGAGACGGCAAGGTCGTTGGACTGGGATTTGCGAATTTCAACGAGGCAAACCTCGGTCAGGTGGGTGTGTTCCGGCTGGAAAATGTTGTGGTGCCCATTGCGTTGAGTGACGGTCCAGTTCCCGATGCAGATCCCGGGGTGACTTTCAGCAACTTTGGGTTTCGGAGTTCGGCCAATGCTTCCGGCCAGATTGTCTTCGAGGCGACGCTCAGCGGCACCAACGTTACAAACGCCAATGACCAGGCATTTTTCTGCGCCAATACCGACGGAACCGTTCGAATGATTGGGCGAGAGGGTGACATCATCACGCTCAAAACTGGCGCCACGCCGGAAGAATCCTTAATGGGCAGTCTGGAAAACCTTGCGTTGATCAACCCGGGCAGCAACGGCGCCGACGGCAGACCCCGAGCTATCAATGAGCACGGCCAGGTGGTTTGGAACGCCAGCTACACCATCACCAGCCCCGCATCCCAGGCCGGCCAGTCGGGCCAGTCGGTGATCCTGACCACGGACTGCGGCCCGCCGAGCACGCGTTTTATCGACTCCCCCAGGGGTGAGTTGGAGGTGGTGGTGGATTCCACTCAACCCGTCAATACCGACTCGGGCACCAATGTTGAACAGGCCAGGGTCGTGGTGATACCTCAACAGAGTTTTCTTCGTCCCCAGCAGCAGGGCGAAAGCGACAGCGATTACGATGCCTTTGTTCTTGGCCAGCTGATTGAGATGGAATCTGTGCCGGCCGACATGCTGGTCGCCGATGAGGGGTCAAAGCTGTTCTATGACCTGGCGCTGTACAACCGCGAAACGGTGGGCGGCAACCGCATCTTTCGACCACGCTATTACGCCGCCTTCATCACCGACGCGTCGTCTGAGGAGCGCGACACCCAGAGCAATATGTTGGACACGGTCAGGTTCCGTGATGGGCGGATCCTCAACATGCGGCCGAATATTCGCAATTCCATCGACTATCCGATAGCACTGCTTCCCATTGATGGCGTCATCAAGAAACAAAACCTGGCCATAGAGCTTTCTGTCCTGGGCCCCGAAAACTACAAAGACACCGAGCAGCTCGTGTTGAATTATCTGGCCGCGCTGGGCAGCACGCCCACCCAAGCCCAAATCGAAGGTGTTAACCGCGCTGTGCTTACCGAGCGGATGGCAGTCAGTGGCTTCAAATTCGCCGATCAACTACTGGGCACCATGCTGGGCGGGCTGGCAAACCTGGTAGGCGATCTGATTGACGATTTTATTGACGGCAGTCGAAAAGAGCTGAGGGAGGCGAGGGATCTGCAATCCGAGATTCAAGGCAAACTGGACGTGTCTGCCCTTGGAGGTCGCGGATTTCCAGGATTCGACAACCTGCCCAGCGACGAAGCGCTTCGTGAGCAAATGTTCGAACTGATCGAAAGCAACCCGGACCTCAAAAACTCTCTGTACGCGGAATTCATCAAGAAAGCCTCCAGCGGCATGTACTCGCTGGCAAACCTGGCCTTGCTCAAGGCCGGTGTTCCTCCCCAGGACGCAGCCCTTGCGTCAGAACTACTGAAAGACATTGTGGAGACCATGTTTGCCATTGTCATTACCCAGGGTGTCGGGGGCGTGGCCAAGCCGGCGATCAAACGGGCGGTCACCACGGCGATCAAGAATTCCAAAAACACTTTGCTCGATAGCCCGGCGCCTTACTCCTACACGACTGTTACCCGCAACAAGCTGGAGTCGTCGCGCCTGCTGATGGAGACATGGGTGGCCAATAACCAGGAGGTTTTTGAATCGGATCGTCGGGCCTTCAATCGGCAGAACGTCCAGATGGGCACCGACGTCCTTGTAACCGCCGGCGCTATCACGGCATTCTCCACCGAAATCGCGGACGCCCTGGGTGGGTTTGGCGCTGAGCTCATTGGCCTGCTGGGTCCCCAGGGACGCGCGGTCAAAAAATTCACCGACATCACAAAGTACCTTTCGAACGGTGCAACCATTGCAGTGCCACTCATCGCGGTATATGGCGTGATCGCCGGTGATGAGTCCGAGGTGACGGTGTATTTTCCGTCGCCGGGATTTCTACCTGGCCTCTCCTCATACACCATCGAAATGGGTCGTCTGGAAAGAGGCTTTAAGGCGGCCTTCGGCGGCGCCAGTCTGCCTGCCGGCAAGAGCTATCGGACAGATACCGCGCGATCAACACATCCCGGGGAGCAACGCAAAAGTGGTCAGGTCTCCAAGGGCCTGGCGGACGCGGTTGGCAGTGCCGCTGCGGACCTTGACTCGGTCCTCGCTTCGTTACGAGATGCTCTGCAGGGCGACAACATCCCATTGGCCATTGAACTGGTTGGCAGCAACGGCGTGGACTCATTGCTGGGTCTGCGTGAGGACTTTGCCGCAGCGGCGACCGCGGCGGTCAACGCCCAGAATGGTGCCCCGTTTGCAAGCGCGGAGGATGCCGGGGCCTTTAGTGATCTTCTCAACACACAGTTGGATCTTCGCGTGCTTTACAGTGATCTGCTGCAAAAGCTGAAGGCCCATTTCAGTCAGGTTCTGATTCTGGAATTCTCCGGGCCTCAGGATGGGCTTTACATCGCAGAGCGACAGCGGTTGTTGGCAGTGCTTGACGCGTACCGAACCGGTGTTGCAACTCTGGCCTTGCTTGCGGGAAACATCTCTGAAAAAGGAGTGACATCGGCCGCCCCCGCTGTGATGGTAACTGACCTGATACTGACTTCCGATAACACCGACGACAGCTTCATCAGCGCGACACCGGAATCATTCACTTTGACGGCCCAGGTCCGAAACCTCGGCAGTCAATCCGTGGAAAACGTCAGTGCAGTTTTACTGGTCACCTCTGAACAGGACAGCATCACCCAGACAACAGCAGCGGAATTACCGGCTGGCTCAGGCACCTTGACCGCCAATGACGGTGCTGATGGAGGCGCCGACGAGGCCAGCCTCCAGTGGCAGTTCGACTACAACGGCGATCCCACCCTGGAAGAAAACATCCTGCTGGTTGTGGAAATCCAGGAAAACAGCGGTGCGCCTGTGAGCTTTCGCCCATTCGGCGAAATCGCGGTTCTGTCGCCTGACATTGAGCTTTACGATTCCGACCTGGATGGAATGCCCGACCGCTGGGAGACGGACAACGGACTGACCGTGGGAACCGACGATGCGGCGCTTGATCTGGATGGAGACGGTCTGAGCAACGAACGGGAACTGGTCCTGGGCACCAGACCCCAGATCATGGATTCGGATTCAGACAACCTGGACGACGGCGAGGAAACTCAGCGGGGCGCCGATGGGTTTGTCACCGACCCGCTGATGGCGGACACCGATGGCGACGGGACCCCGGATGATGTCGATCTCAGCCCCCTGGACGCGGGATCAGTGGCGGCTCCGGATCCCGAGGAACTGCCCGGAGAACCAGTAGTCAGCGTCGACCGGACCAGCCTGGTTCTCGACCAGAATACGCGGTCGGCAAACGTCGCCGTGTCGAACGCGGGTGAAGGAACCCTGTTTTGGACTGCCGCCAGCGACAACACGGCCATCGCCGTCACCACTCCGGGCGAAGTGGAATTGCGTGAGGAGGCTGGCACCTTGGTCATCTCGGCGGCACCGACCTTTGATTTCGGCATTAGCGGACCATTGAATACCACGGTGAGGGTGTTCGACCTGGCCGGAGACGACAAGGACGTTCAGGAGATATCGGTTACCGTCGGCCCGGTGGTATCAGAAGACATTTTCGCTGACGGCTTCGAGAACCCGGGTGTGCCCCAATCGGGCGTCGACTGACAATTGCCTGGCCGGGTGACGCGGTCACCCCATGTCGCAGTAGAGCCAGGCCCGTGCCCGGGTCCAAAGCCGGGATGCGGTGCGACCGGATATCGCCATGGCTTCGGCGGTTTCTTGAACGGTCAGGCCTGCAAAGTAGTGGAGTTTCACCACCTGGGCAAGCCGCGGGTCCTGTTGTTCGAGCCGGTCCAGTGACTGGTCCAGCGCCAGCAGCTCATCCGGGCCGTATTGACCGTGGTCCAGGGCGTCGGTCAGGGTTTTTCGCTGGAGATCGCCGCCATGGCGCATGGCGCTTTTGCGCCGGGCAATGTCGATCAGGATGCGGCGCATGGCCTCGGCCGCGGCTCCGAAAAAATGGGACCGGCCGTCCCAGTCCGACCGGGACTGCACCAGGCGCAGGTAGGCTTCGTGAACCAGACCGGTGGGCGTCAGTGTTTGGCCGGGGCGTTCGCGCGCCATCCGGGCATGGGCCAGGTCACGCAGCTCCCGGTAAACCAGGGGCAGCAGCTGCTCCGCTGCCGCCGTATCGCCGCCAGCCATTTGCTGCAGCAGATTGGTCACTTCCGGAGCCGTCGGAGCGGTGTCGGGCCGGTCTGACATATCCGCTATTATAGGATGACGAGGGCCGCCCGTATCCGCAGCATGTCTTCATCTGACTGGGACCAACTTTGGAGCCTGTTTGACCAGGCACTGGAACTGGCATCCGACCAGCGTGAGGCATTTGTTCAGTCCCACTGCCCGGAACCGCTGCGGGACGAGCTTATCAAGCTGCTGACGGCCCATGGCGGTAAAAGCCGGATACTGGATGCGTCTGTTGAATCTGCCGTAGGCGACCAGGAGGCCGCCGACCTGCACCTGGATCACGTCGGCGACTATCGCATCGTCCGCCTGCTCGGTCGCGGTGGCATGGGCGAGGTGTACCTGGGGAGGCGGGATGACAACGAGTTCCACCAGGATGTGGCGATCAAGATTTCGCCCCACGGCCGGTACTCGCCCACGCTGCTTCAGCGCTTCCTGGTGGAACGGCAGATCCTCTCGGATCTGAACCATCGGCACATTGCCCGCCTGTTCAGTGGCGGTACCACCGAAGATGGGGTTCCCTTCCTGGTGATGGAATACATCGACGGGCTGCCCATCGATGAATATTGCGAATCGCACAAGCTTTCACTGGACGATCGTCTGGAGCTGTTTCTCAAGGTCTGCGGGGCCGTGCATTACGCTCACCAGCAGCTGGTCGTTCACCTGGACATCAAGCCCAGCAACGTGATGGTGGATGTCCAGGGCACACCCAGGCTATTGGATTTCGGGGTAGCGCGACTGCTTGACCCGGATCACATTGCCGCCGCGACCACACAATCCCTGGGACGACTGGCTACGCCGGAATACGCCAGTCCTGAGCAGGTCAGGGGAGAGACCCTGTCGACCGCAAGCGACATCTACTCACTGGGTGTGTTGCTGTATCAGCTGGTGACCGGACACCGTCCTTACGACGTGGACTCCAGGAACATGTCTGACACCGTCGCCACTATCTGTGAAACCGAGCCGGTCAGGCCCAGCGAAAAGGCAGGGGGATCCCGGAGGCTCAGGCGCCAGCTGCAGGGTGACATCGACGTCATCGTGATGAAGGCCATGCGCAAAGACCCCAGCCGCCGCTACGTTTCGGCAGAACAGTTGGCCACCGACCTGCAGCGTCACCTGGAGGGCCTTACGATACTAGCTCGACCCGAGTCCCTGGGTTATCGCAGCGCCAAGTTTTTCCGGCGGCATCCACTGGGATTCGCGGCGGGGGCCTCATTCCTGGTGCTGCTCCTGGCATTTGCCATCACGGCGACCTGGCAGGCAACCCGGCTGCAGCTGGCCCTGAATGCGGCCAACCTGGAAAAAGAAAAATCCACCCAGGTAGCGGAATTCCTGCGGGACCTGTTTCTGGTATCCGACCCCTGGCGTCAGGACCAGGATACGGTCAGCGTACGGGACCTGCTGGATGCCGGCGCCGAGCGCGTCAAGACAGACCTGGCGGAGCAGCCGGAAGTCCAGGCGGCCATGATGAACACACTGGGTGCGGTATACGGCCGACTCAACGAGTTCGATGACGCAGAGGCCATGGCCCGGTCCGCCGTCGAGGTTTATTCCACTCACCTGGGGACGGCGCATCCCTCGACCATCGATGCGGAAGTGGAGCTCGGCCGAATCCTGATCAGCAGGGATCGCGCCCAGGAGGCACTGCCCATTTTCGAGAGGGCGATGCAACAGGTTCTGGGGTTGTCTCAGCCCAACCGGATCCTGGAAGCCAAGGTCCGGCTGAATTACGCCACCAACCTGAGGGTGTTGGGTCAGCTGGATGCGGCCCTGGAGCAGGGACGCGAGGTGCTGGCAATTCGAACCCAGGTTTTCGGCCCGGATCATGAGCTGACTTCTGATGCCCTGCGCGACGTTGCCGCGACGTTGCTGAACCTGGGCCGCCTGGACGAATCACTGGAGCTGAAGGAACGGGTTCATGAAATTCGACAATCGCTCTACGGTCCGAGTCACCCGCGGACCGTAGATGCGCTGATGGCCATCGGCGATTCCCACAGCGAGCAGGGCAACTATGACGATGCCGAGGCCATTTATGTGCAGGTCCTGGAAAAACGCCTGGAGACGCTGGGCCGATTCCATACCCTGACCGGCGCCACCATGAACGTGCTTGGCATCGTGCAGACCCGGCGCGGTGAATACGCCAAGGCCGAGGCGACCCTGTTGGACGCTATCGACGTGCAGCGCCAGGTACTCGGCGAGAATTCAGAAAAGCTGGGCCACTCGTTGACCAATCTCGCACTGGTTTACAACGAAACGGAGCGTTACGACGAAGCGCTTGATCTGTACGCTCAGTCCATGCGGATTGATGTGGAGACGCTGGGGGCGGGTCACCCCAACGTTGGCATCATTCACAACAATGTCGGCCTGATTCACCAGGACAAGGGCGACCTGGACAGCGCGGCCGAGAGCTTTCAAACGGCTTACGGGATCTTCACCAAGGCGTGGGGATTTGATCATCCCCTGCTGGGTTACAGTTTGAACAACCTGGCCATTGTTCTGCAGGATATGGGCGCCTTCGCCCAGGCCGAGGAAAAATACAAAGAGGCGCTGCGGGTCCGGACTGCCGGTCTGGCCGAGGATCATCCGGCCCTGGCGGCGACTCTACACGAGTACGCGCGCCTGCTGATCGACCAGGGGCGGTTCGAACAGGCGATGCCCATGGTGGACCAGGCCCTGGAGATCCGTCAGGCCAAGCTGGCCGAGGGTGACTGGCGAACTGCGCATACCCGGGTGCTCAAGGGTCAACTGCTGGCCGAGAGCGGTGACCTGGAGCAGGCTGAAGCCCTCATGCGGGATGGGCTGCAGCGGCTCAAGGCTACTCGTGGTCCAGACCATTGGCGAACCCGGGATGTGGAGAAGCGACTGCGCCAGCTGTCTGCCAGGGCGGACTAACTGGCCCGGGCAAAATCACCGTTCAGCAGTTCTCGCACCACCCGTGCCACGTCCGATGCGGTAATGGGTTTCGGCAGGAATCGCGGGGAGTCCGTGTGCGCCGACTCCGGGTCCGGCTGCTCGTCCGCCTAGCCCGAGATGAAAATGGTCTTCAACTGGGGCGGGTACTTGCCGCCCGCAGGCGTCAGCAGCCTGACCCCGGTTCACCGGGCGTCAGTCGCCCGGGTTGCCGGCTGCCTTGCCCGGTGCCGGTTGATCAGGATGCTCCCAGTTGTGGCCCAGGAATCCCGCCCCGGGCAGAAGTTCTGCATCGGGAAAGTTGAACAAGGCTGCATTATCCCAATGTGAGCCCTGGCCCCAGCGGGTGGTGCAGGACGTGGAAATCCAGGCGGGCTCCCAGTACACCACGCCCAGGCCGCCGCCACGAATGACGCTGTCCATCAATGCCGTCATGAAGTCTGCCTGCCCCTGGGGACTGGCCGGAAAGCCTTCCACCAGGCTGTCCTGGCCCAGTATGTTGTTGGCCGCGTCCGCGCCGTCCAGAGTCCAGGGGTAGGCGGTCTCAACGATGACCACGTCTTTCCCGTAGCGGCTTCGAATATTGCGAACCGCGCTGGAGATCCGGCTGAAATCCGTGCTGGACCACTTTGGGTAGTAGCTGATGCCAATCAGGTCAAAGTCCACGACCCCGGCGTTGGTGGCGTCATCGAACCAGGGCTGTACATTCTCGGGTTGGGCAATATGCAGCATAATGCCGGGGCCCACCCCGGCCTTGGCGGAAAACTCCCGCACCGCCCTGATGCCGGCGTTCAACAGCACCGCGTTGCGCTGCCAGTCCACCGGCGCATCCTCGGCGACCTCTTCAGTCAGCAGCAGGTCCGTGTTGGTTTCGTTGCCGACCTGGACGTAGTCCGGAATCAGGCCTTCCCCGAGCAGGTCGGTCAGGACTTCGGTGGTGTAATGGCCCAGCCTTTCGGCAAGCTCAACGGTTGATGTGGCATTGCTCCAGGCCCGCGGGACCAGCTGTTTGCCCGGGTGGGCCCAGTCGTCGGAATAGTGAAAGTCCAGCAGCACCTGCATGCCGCTGTTCCGGGCACGGCGAATGCTCTGCTTGACGTCGGCCAGGGTGCCGTAGTCGGTCCAATCCGGGTCATGCCATAACCGCAGCCGCACCAGGTTGGCGCCCGCGCCGGACAGAATCTGGTAGGGATCCATCAGGCGGCCGCCAGATCGGTACCGGGCGCCGCAATCCTCCAGTTCGTTGACGTAAGAGAGGTCTACCCCGCGCCAGATGTGAGCTGGCGCTGCCCAGGCGTGATGCACCATCAGCAGTGTGATGGTCAACAACACGCGCGGCTCGACGGGCAGATATTTCATACAGGAAAGCCTAGCAGAACCTGTTTCCCGATTCCTTGCAGGTAGACTGAACCATATGCAGCAGGCTGGCGACGTGAAACGATGACGCCGGAAATGGCACAGGATAAAGTCCCGCAAACGCTGGCTGTCCTGACGGAGTCAGGACCGGAATGACCGGTGGCTGACGGCCGGGCACTGGTGTCGGCCCTCGAAGGCCGCAGCGACCGCTTGATCAGCATGGATATGCCGATAGACCACTCGCCCCAGGGCTGGAAAGCCTGGATGGACGTGGTGCTCGTGCACTGGAGCGATCATCAATCCCGCTAGTTGAGCCCTGCGGGTCCAGTCGGCCCGAGTCATCCTGGCATCTTCACGCTGAGGTCAAGATCATTTCGCTATTCTTGTCGTATTTCTGGCCTGACCCTGTGGGCGCATGTCCACACCAGCAAGGTGATTCGAGATGACACAACCCAAACGCCGCGTGGTGATCATAGGCGGTAACTTCGCCGGCCTGGTGGCGGCATCCCGCCTTTCCCGCGACCACGAGGTGACCGTCGTAGACGTGCGCGCTGAATTCGAGTGGACGCCGAACATCCACGAAATACTGTCCGGGGTGAAGAGCCGGGAAGGCGTCGTGTTGTCCCGGGAACGGTGCATCAGGCGTTACGGTCATCATTTCCTCCAGGACCGCGTATCGGGCATCGATCATCAACGTAACGTTGTGCTGACCGAAGGTGGCGCCCACCTCTGTTACGACGCTTGCCTGGTGGCTGCAGGCAGCGACCGGACCACTGCCGGCGTCGAGGGGGCCGATCGACACGCCCAGGGTTTCCGCTGGGTGGACGATGCAGTTAAAACTGCCGAACGTCTGGACCGGCTTGCCCGGCGCAAGCGCCCGGCCTCAGTCGTCATTGTTGGCGGGGGTGTCACCGGCGTTGAGGTGCTGGGTGAAATCCTTCGCCGCCGACGAAGCGGCGACGATTTCAAGGTTCATCTGGTGGAAGCGGAAAGGCGCCTGCTGCCAGGTCAGTCAGAGGGCCTGGCCAGGGACGCGATCCAGCGCATGGCACCCCACGGGGTGACGCTGCACAAGGGCCTGACCGTCAGGGAGGTAGGGCCTCGCAGCGTGGTGTTGGCGGATGGCAGTAAGCTGAGCGCGGATCTTTGCATCTGGTCCGCCGGCATGAAACTGCCAGACTTTCTCAGTGGCTCCAGACTCAACCCCGATGGTTTGGACTGGCTGCCTGTGGATGAATCGCTCAGGAGCCGCCACGCAGACAATATCTTTGTCGCGGGGGACTGCGCGGCACTGCCGCAGCCGGCCCGCAAGCAGGCCTTCAATGCCATCGACATGGGCGCCGTTGCAGGCGACAACATCGAACGCCTGTTCCGCTCGCGGCCGTTGAAACGGTTCCGGGCAGCGCCCACGCCGCTGCTGATTTCCTTTGGCGACCTGACCACCTGGCTGGACGCCGGGGTTTTCGGCCTGGCCAGCCCGGCGCTGGCGGCGGCCAAAGAAGCGGTGTATCAGGTCAATATGGCCCGGTTTGCATCGCCCAGGGAGCCGCTGCGCTACTCGGCCGGCGTGGCGGATCGCGCCGTGACTGCCACCCGGCGGCTGTTGCTCCCCCAGCTCCTTCCCAGCCGTCTGTGCGAAGGGGTAACCGGGTTTCGCGTCATTCCGGGCACCGCCGGTTCAGGCTGATCCCATCGCGACCGGATCCAATTGAACTCACCCCCTGAATCGCCCGGGGGGTCACGGCTGTACCTGGCCAGCCTGAGCCAGGATATGGTCGCAACATCGCCAGCGACACCAGATTGAGGCAGATCTGAATCGGGCCGATACCCACTGCGACCTTTGGATCATGGCCGTCAGGAATCGTCCGTTGATATAATACGGAGTTCGGTCAGGCGTATTCCGTTCTGCCCGATAGCTGCGGTCCTGCGTTCAGATTAACGCCCATAAACACTTCAGGAAAATCATGAGCTTGTATACACAATATCTAGATGAGATCGAGAGTCGCAAACAGCAGGGTCTGAATCCCAAGCCCATCGAGGACGCGGCCCTGGTCGCCGAGCTGATCGAACAGATCAAGGATCTCGAAAACCCGAACAGAGACGACTCTCTGAAGTTCCTGATTTACAACACGCTGCCTGGCACAACCAGCGCGGCGGGTGAGAAATCACAATTCCTGAAGGAAATCATCCTGGGCACCGCCGTGGTGGAGGAGATTACCCCGGACTTTGCGTATGAGCTGCTTTCGCATATGAAGGGTGGCCCCTCGGTTGAGGTGCTGCTGGACCTGGCCCTGGGGGATGATGCGTCAGCGGCGGCGAAGGCGGCTGATGTCCTCAAGACCCAGGTGTTCCTGTACGAGGCCGATACCGATCGGCTGGAAGCGGCATTCAAGAATGGCAGTGAGATCGCCAGGAGCATTCTGGAAAGCTATGCCAGGGCCGAGTTCTTCACTAAGCTTCCCGATGTGGTCGAAGAGATCCAGGTGGTCACCTATGTCGCGGCCACGGGTGATGTCTCCACTGACCTGCTATCACCGGGGAACCAGGCGCATTCGCGGTCCGACCGGGAACTGCACGGCAAGTGCCTGATCAACGAAGGCGCCCAGGCGAAAATTCGCGAACTGCAGGATCAGCACCCCGGCAAGCGCGTCATGCTGGTGGCTGAAAAGGGCACCATGGGCGTAGGCTCGTCCCGGATGTCCGGCGTCAACAATGTGGCCCTGTGGACGGGTGTCCAGGCCAGCCCCTATGTTCCCTTCATCAACATCGCCCCCATTGTTGGTGGTACCAACGGAATCTCCCCGATCTTTCTGACCACGGTTGGGGTGACCGGCGGCATCGGAATCGATCTGCAAAACTGGGTCAAGAAGCTCGACGCTGACGGCAACCCGGTCATGGACGAGGACAAAGAGCCCGTGCTGGAGCAGCTGTTTTCGGTGGACACCGGCACCGTGCTCACCATCAACCTGAAAACGAAGAAGCTTTATAGCGAAGACGGAAGCCAGGAACTGGTTGATATCGCATCCGCCCTGACCCCGCAAAAACTCGAGTTCATTCGGGCTGGCGGGTCTTACGCGGTTGTTTTTGGAAAGAAACTGCAAACCAATGCCGCCGCTATCCTGGGTATTGAGGCGCCCCAGGTTTATGCGTCGTCCAGGGAAATTTCCCATGAAGGGCAGGGCCTGACCGCGGTTGAAAAGATCTTCAATCGCAACGCCGTTGGTGTGACCCCGGGCAAGGTGCTGCATGCCGGATCGGACGTCCGGGTCAAAGTGAACATCGTGGGTTCCCAGGACACCACGGGACTGATGACCTCCCAGGAACTGGAAATGATGGCGGCCACGGTCATTTCGCCCACGGTGGATGGGGCCTACCAGTCCGGCTGCCATACCGCCTCGGTCTGGGATCTGAAGGCCCAGAAGAACATTCCCAAGCTGATGTCCTTTATGAATACGTTTGGCCTCATCACTGGCCGCGATCCGAAGGGCGAGTATCACGCCATGACGGACGTGATCCACAAGGTGTTGAACGACATCACCGTGGACGACTGGGACGTCATCATCGGCGGCGATTCCCATACCCGCATGTCCAAGGGTGTGGCTTTCGGCGCCGACTCTGGCACCGTGGCGCTGGCCCTGGCCACGGGTGAAGCCACCATGCCGATTCCGGAGTCGGTCAAGGTCACCTTCAAGGGATCGCTGAAGGATCACATGGACTTCCGGGACGTAGTCCATGCCACCCAGGCCCAGATGCTGCAGCAATTCGGCGACAACGTGTTCCAGGGCAAAATCATCGAGGTCCATATCGGCACCCTGCTGGCCGACCAGGCCTTTACCTTCACCGACTGGACCGCGGAGATGAAGGCCAAGGCCTCCATCTGTATCTCTGAGCCCGATACCCTGATCCAATCCCTGGAGATCGCCAAGGGCCGTATCCGGATCATGATCGATAAGGGCATGGACAATGCCAAGGGCGTTTTGCAGGGCCTGATTGACAAGGCCGACAAGCGCATTGCTGAGATCCGCTCTGGGGAAAACCCGCCACTTCAGCCGGACGCCAACGCGAAATACCTGGCCGAGTTCGTGGTAGACCTCGACCAGATCGTGGAGCCCATGATCGCGGACCCCGACGTGCACAACGACGACGTGTCCAAGCGCTATACCCACGACACCATTCGGCCGATTTCCTACTACGGCGGGACAAAGAAGGTGGATCTTGGCTTCGTGGGTTCCTGCATGGTCCACAAGGGTGATATGAAGATCCTGTCTCAGATGCTGCAGAACCTCGAGAAGCAGGAGGGGCAGATCGAGTTCAAGGCACCGTTGGTGGTGGCACCGCCTACCTACAACATCGTGGATGAGCTCAAGGCCGAGGGCGACTGGAGCGTGCTGCAGAAGTATGCCGGCTTCGAGTTTGACGACGATGCCCCCAAGGGTACGGCCCGGACAAAGTACGAAAACATGCTGTACCTGGAACGCCCGGGCTGCAACCTCTGCATGGGCAACCAGGAAAAAGCCGAGAAGGGTGACACGGTCATGGCCACCTCCACCCGCTTGTTCCAGGGCAGGGTAGTTGAAGACTCCGACGAGAAGAAAGGTGAGTCTTTGCTGGCTTCAACCCCGGTTGTCGTGCTTTCGACCATCCTCGGCAGAACCCCGAACATGGACGAATACATCGCTGCGGTTGAGGGCATCGACCTGACGGACTACGCGCCGCCGCGGCACTGACAGCTGCAGTCCGATCACGGCGTCAGGCCAGAGTCTGGCCTGACTGCCCGGATAGAAGGGTTGGTGCGTCCCGGCCACGCTCGTATCAGCAGGCAAACCTGTGTCTCACACTAGAACAGCTTGTGCTGACCCAGCTGGTGGGCCTCGTCGCCGTGATTGATCACCGATTGGTAAAACTCCCGCAGCGTATCACTGCCGAAGCCGGGGGTCTGGTCTGCTTGGTAGCGCTGATCCTGGTCATTCCACAGCAGCATGGACTCCGTGGCGTAATAGCGGCCAATGCGCGCCAGCTCTGCTTTTTTCCGGAAGCGCCTTGAGAGCATTCCCAGCGGATTCAATCCGGCCAGGGCCAGGCTGAATATCCGGACGGGAACGTGCCGGAACCGGGCCGGTCGGCCGGCAAGCTCGAACAGCAGCTTACCCTGTTGCAGGGGCGTAATGGCGGGTTCGTTGCCGCCGATAGGCAGAATCTGGTTTGGGGCATCCGCCGCCTCGACCTGTTGCGCGATGAACGCGGCCAGGTCGGCGGAGCTGATAGGCTTGCAGGCGGTCAGCTCACCGTCGCCGAAAACCAGAAAGGGACGGCCTTCACGCACGCGGCTGACCTGACCGGCCAGTGATTTGTAGAACGCCGTGGGCCGCACAATCGCAAACTCCAGGCCTGATTCGGTGAGTTCCTGTTCGATCCTCAATTTGGCGAACTGGAAAGCCAGGCGCGGCTTCTGCACGCATATCGCCGACAGCAGAACGAACCTTCGAACGCCAGCGGCCCTGGCGGCCGACAGCAGGTTGGCGTTGGCCTGGTAGTCGATACGCCAGGCGTCGTCGGCGACGCCGCTGCGAGATGCCAGGCACGACACCACCGCATCTGGCCTGTGTCGGGCGAAAATACCCGTCAGCGAGTCCGGGTCCTGCAGGGGCAGGTTGATGCGAGATGCGTCCCTCAACATCGAGTCAATCACGGCCTGGTCAGGCCGGTGACCCGCCGGCAATTCCCTGATTCCTGCCAATACCCCGTGCCCCCGTGACCCAAGGTCCTGGGCTACAGCGCGTCCAATGTAACCACTGGCGCCTGCCACCAATACGCGCTGAATTGCCATCGGCAGAGCTTAGCGGGTTGGTGTCACCGCGTCAGTGTTCCTGATTGGAACAGACTGCGGTTTGTACGTAGGTTAATAATATTGAGAATCGTTATCATTTGCGTTACGCTCCGCGCCACAGGGACACAAGGAAAAAACAGATGGCTCTCATTTCATCAAAGCTTCCTCGGGCGACGCTGCTTTCACTGTGTGTCGCCACGCCGCTGGCGGTTGCCCAAAACACGGATGCGGATTCGGAAGAGATCGCAGAGATCGTGGTGGTGGGAAAGGTGCTGTACACGGACCAGGTCAATGCCCTGAAAACCCCAACGCCGGTCCTTGACGTGCCCCAGAGCCTTTCGATCGTTACCGCTGAACAAATTACGCTGCAGGGATTCACCAGTATCAGCGACATCATCAACTACACCCCGGGCGTCAATACCTCCCAGGGGGAAGGTCACCGAGACGCGGTGGTGTTTCGGGGTATCCGGTCAACGGCGGATTTCTTTATCGACGGTGCTCGTGATGATGTGCAGTACTACCGTCCGCTCTACAACCTCGAGCAGGTAGAGATCCTGCGCGGTCCCAATGCGCTGCTGTTCGGACGTGGCGGCACCGGGGGTATTTTGAACCGTGTCACCAAGAAGGGTGTGGTCGGCCAGCAGTTCACGGGTTACCAGGCAGGCGTCGACTCATTTGGCGAAGTTGGCGTCCAGGTCGACCACAACGTCCCGGTGGGTGACAGCTCGGCATTGCGAATCAATGCATTTTATGAAGGCTTGAGCAATCACCGCGATTTCTACGATGGTGACAGGCTCGGCGTCAACCCGACCTTCAAGTGGCATATGAACCCCGCCACCACACTGGACCTGTCGTATGAGTATGTGGATCACGACCGCTTCATCGATCGTGGCATCCCTACGGGCTCAAATGGACGCCCGGTGGAAGCTTTCGAAGACATCGTGTTTGGCGACCCGGACCTGAACAATCACAAACTCGAGGCCCATCTGGTTCGGGCAGCTGTGCAGCACGAGTTTTCGGACAACCTGAAGGGTAACGTCAGCGCATTTTTTGGCGATTTCGACAAGCTGTACCAGAACTATTACGTGTCCAGCTACGATCAGCTGGCCACGCCGGGCGTGGTTACCCTGGACGGCTACATCGATACCACGCAACGTCAGAACCTGATCCTGTCAGGCAACCTGATCGGGGAATTTGCCACGGGCGGCGTCAATCACACCATCCTGACGGGCGCTGAGTTTATCGACACCTCGTCGGACCAGGACCGCTTCAACGCCTTCTGGGACACGACATCGGATGACAACGAGATCTTCAGCGTCGCGCGGCCCCTGGATCTGCGCGGTGGCGTGGGTATCAACGCCTCCGGGTTGAGGACCAGCAACGATTACACCGCTGATATCAACGACGATACCCGGGTGGAAATCGACGTGTTCTCCTTTTATATCCAGGATGAGATTGAGATTTCCGAAAAGCTGGACCTGATTGTCGGCGCGCGCTTCGACAGCTTCGATATCGAGGTGCTCAACGTGGTGGCCAGCGAAACCCGGACTCGTGAGGACGAGGAGGTTTCCCCCCGGGGCGGACTGGTCTACAAACCCCGGGAGAATGTCTCTCTGTACGCCAGCTACAGTGAATCATTCCTGCCGCGCAGCGGAGAACAGTATGCCAATATCAACGGCAGCAACAACCAGCTGGATCCGAACACTTTCACCAATCTGGAGGCTGGATTGAAATGGGATTTCAACCGGGGCCTCAGCCTGACGGCTGCCCTGTTCGAAATCGAGCAAAGCTCGCCCCAGGTTGCTGACAATGACCCCTCGACACTGGACGTGATCGATTCAGAAATTGACGGTTTCGAAATTCAGCTCCAGGGCCAACTGTCGAACCGGTGGTTTGTGTCAGCCGGGTACAGCAACCTCGACGGCGAGCAGGTCGATCGTTCAGGTCCCACCGGTCTGCGTCCGCGGGAACTGCCAGAGCACATGTTTTCACTGTGGAACACTTACCAGGTGACCGATCAGTTTGGCTTGGGCCTGGGCGTGTCTTACCAGGACGAGAGCTTCATCAACAATGGCAACAGCGCGGTCCTGCCAAGCTATACCCGGGTCGACGCAGCGGCGTATTACGATCTGTCGGCCAATACCCGCGTTCAGTTGAATATCGAAAACCTGACGGACGAGCTCTACTTCCCCAACTCCCACAGCACGCACCAGGCCACGGTAGGGGAGCCGCTCAACGCACGCCTGACCGTCACGGCGCGGTTCTAGGCACAATGGCCAACCGGCTTCACAGGGATTGAATCCAGGCCAGCAGGTCCCGAACCACGCGGGGGGCAATGGTTCCGGGGACAGCCATATATTCGGCGGGTGATCCGGTAACGGCCTGCTGCATGAGGTGGTTGAGGCCCGGGACCACCGAAACCTCATCGTGGTGCTGTTGAATGATGGACAGGTGAGACTGCGGATCGATGACCTGGTCCAGTTCGCCGTAAAGTGCTTTGAGCGGCGTCGAGCCGGTGTCCAGGTAAGCCGAGACGTCGTAAGCAATCTGTGACCGGTACCAGGGTGAGCGGACAAAGGCCACGCGGCTGTCCAGGTCCTGGGGCACAAATCCATAGGGCGGAAGCAGCAGTGAACCTGTCGGACCACCCAGCAGTTCCTCCAATCCCTGTTGTGCAGCGTCCGCATCGTCAGACAGGGCCAGCGCCAGCATCTGGCCAGCCTGATCCCTGAGCAGCTGATGCTGATCCGGTGGGATCTGCGTCAGTATCTCAAGCGCTCGCGACAGCTGCGCATCCAGTGTTTCCCGGCCGCTGAGCACCGGTGTTGAAAGCAGGGCCAGGAAGTCTCCCGGTGCACAATTCGCGTGGGCATACAGGGCCACGCCGCCGCCTTCGCTCATGCCCAGGTAGCCCCGGGATTGGATGCCTTTTTCGGCCAGCAGCTCCATGGCGGCACAGGCATCCCGGCCCCGCTGGTCAAAACCTGTCTGCAGCCAGCTGCCCCCGGATTCGCCCACGCCGCGATCGTCAAAACGGATACTTGCAATTCCTTGATCCAGGAAAGCCGCGGCGAGGTCTGCGAAAAACTTCTTGGGACCGAGGCTCAAGTCCCGGTCGGTGGGGCCGGCAACGGGCAACAGTACCACTCCGGCGACGGGATTTTCGGGCATCTCCAGCGTGCCGCCCAGGGTGACGCCGTCTGACTGGAAAGCCACCACTTCCGCAGCCTGAGCGGTTGCCAGGCCCAGGCAAAACAACAGGAAAGTCAGGGATCTGATCATGGTTCACACCTCGGACAGGTCAAATACATCATCGATGGACTGCTGAAAGGCCCTGGCAATCCGGGCCGCGAGCCTAAGCGACGGTTCGTGTTTTTCGTTTTCGATGGCATGGATTGCCAGCCGGGTGACGCCAACCCGTCGGGCCAGCTCCGCCTGGCTCCAGCGCTGCTCGGCCCGCAGCACTCGAATGCGGTTTTTCAACGCATCCTCCACAGGCCCAGGCCATAGACCAGCACCCAGGTACCCAGGCCAACGGCCCAAACCAGGGGAAGCCGGAGATCGTCCCAGCCGAATGCCCGGGCAAAATCCCCACCCAAAAGCAGCAGCAGTACCACCCAGAATCCGCTGCGGTAGGCCTGCAGGGCGGTCTTGCCCATGACCTCGTCGACGGTTGACTCCGCGCGCAGCACAACGATCACCATGGCGCCGACGAATGCCAGAGGTACCAGCCACCACCACCCACCCAGGTCTTTCAGCCCGATGAGGGAAAGCGCGGCCAGCGCATAAGCTGCCAGGAATGCCAGGAAGTAGCGTGTTTTGTTCATGAACATGATTGTATGGTAAACCAATCAAAAAGTATAGTTAACTATACATAACCAGGCGGCGGCCACGCCGAGACTGGCTGGATGCTGCCGAATTCCCTCGGAGGCAGGCATCCGCATTTCCCACCAAATTCATCGGCAACTCGGGGTTCTAGGTTTTTCAGTGTGGGCGGGGGCAGCTGTTTGAATTTCGCTCACGGTACCCGTTTGGAAGGGAGGCCCGTCACACCGACGACTTCAGACAGATATACGACCAGTTCAGGGAGAACGGCCCCAACTGAGCAGACCACCGTCGGGAAGCGTGGATCGCCGTTCCTGCATATTGAAGAGCTTATCGGCATACAGTGCACTGTTTGATCCAAGGCAGCACCCTCTCGGTCAATCGAGTTCTCTGCTGCTCGATTGCACTCAACTGGAGAAGCCTGATGCTGTTGAAACGAATCTCGGTATTGCCGCTCGCACTTGTCGGATTGCTCGGCATCAACAGCGCAACTGCCATCACCTTCGAAACGCCCGAGGGCGTTGCCCAACTCAAGGCTAATCTGGATGGCGTCGTGCAAACGTTACGCAGGAATGATCAAAGCGCGTCGGGGATTATTACCGCTGCCCATCCAGTGCGGGCTCTACCGCGGGTTCTGCTAGCTACCTGGGCCGACCCCTGGAAAGGAAAACTACAGGTCGAAGCCCCTCAAGGCGCACCCTCGAAGCCGTCCAGGAACACCAGGGTGGGTCTTTCCCCTGCCGTCCAGAAGCCGCCGCTGACCGAGAACTCGCCGCCCTGGGAAAAGCCCGTCTGCGCCTGACCAACGGTCCCAACCAGGGAAAACCCGCCGCCGGAGCTGGCGCCGCCACCGGTGCCGATCACCGAGCGGGTGATGGAGAAATCGCCGCCCGAGGATTGCGCCAGTGCGCAGGGCGTGACGGTAATGGCGGCGGCAACAGCGCTGGCCAGGATGTGGTTTTTCATGCGGATTCCCCTCTGACTGTCCAGTAAGCATAGCGCAGATTGACCGTTGTGAGACCGGCCCTGGGTCCAGGGCGGGCTCGGTGACCGTTCGCTTTTTCCCAATTTGGACATTGGATAAAGGGAGAATCACAGTCGACCGACGCAGCAAGGAGATAATCGAGATGCCCTACAGACATGCACACTGGCTGGTACTGGCGCTGTTTCCGCTGACCATTCTTGCCTTCTGGCCGAGCTATTTCGGCAAGCTGGGCGAAGCGGCGGTATCCGACCATCTGCATGGGCTGACCGGGGCTGCCTGGCTGCTGCTGGTGGCAGGCCAGAGCTGGACGATCCACGGCGGTCGGCGCGGCATGCACCGGGTTATGGGAATGAGTGCGTTTGCGCTTGGGCCGCTGCTGATCGGGGGATTTGCCCTGGCCACCCACGCGGGTGCCATCAAGTCGGTTGCCAGCCATCCGTTCTACATGATGTTCGGACAACCGCTGTTGACCGCGGATCTGTGGCTGACATTCGCAACCAGCGCGGTGCTGTACCTGGCGTTTCGATACCGCAGGCGGGTGCGCCTGCACAGCGCACTCATGCTGAGCACCCTGATAGGGTTGTTGCCGCCCATGCTGGCGCGACTGTACGCGGCCTTTATGCCCGGTATGACCGTTCGTGGTCCGGAGACGCTCTACCGCTTCGAGTACTGTCTGGCCGCCAGCATGGCCACCACCGTGGCGGTGGCGCTTTACCTTTACTGGAAAAACCGCAGGGACGGATGGCCCTGGCTGCTTGCTGCGTTCATAACGAGTGCCTGCTATGCGTTTTACATGACCATCGGTCGCACCGGGACCTGGGAGAGCTTCGTTGTCCAGATGGCGAACTGGCCGGCGCCTGCGGTTGTCCTGGCAGGGATTGCGCTTGGGCTCGCCGGCTGCCTGGCGGGCTGGCACGCCGGTAAAACCCGGAAGGCAATCGCGTCAGCGGAGCCGGTTGGTCGATCGCTGGCGTCAGCGCGCGCTGGAGATCGCAGTCTGGGCACCTAGGCCTGGCAGGCGGCCGGCCTGATTGTGACTGAGGTCTTTGTGGCGGGGCCCAAGTACAACTCCCAATTGTGATCTTCCACAGGTCGACTCACGATGGATCATTAGCCGCGTAAACAGGCAGGCTGGGTGTGTGTGCATGGACATAACCTGCTGCCTTCACATTGATCCGGGCTGCCGGGAGTTGCCTCGTGAAACACCGCGGGCATCTGCGCGATTGCCCGGGGTAGGATCAGCGTGATCCGTTGTCATCAGTTCCCGGGACTGCTAAAAACAAGAGACCATGCAATGTTTACTGCTCCGTGTCTGAATCGTCGGCGGCCCTCACCGGACTGCTGGCCCGTGCCGCGGAGGGTGACGCCGACGCCACCGATGAACTTGCCGCCCAGGTCTATCCGACGCTGCACCGGCTGGCCCATCGACAGCTGAATGCCCACCGGCGGGAAACTCTGTCCACCACCGACCTGACCCACGAGGCTTACCTGCGTCTATTCGGACCCAGGGCGCTCGAAGGGTTGGAGAACCGCGGTCATCTCTATGCCGCTGCGGCACGGGTCATGCGGCACGTGCTGGTGGATTACGCGCGGCGCAAGAATGCCAGCAAACGCGGCGGCGACCTCCAGCGGGTGACCCTGGCGGATACGGATCAGCCCAATGGCGAGCTGGCGGTTGATATCCTGGTGCTCGACGCCGCACTGGATCGGCTGCAGCAAGCCGACCAGCGGTGTTTTCGCGTGGTCGAGCTCAGGTTCTTTGGGGGCTGCACAAATGACGAGGTGGCGGATTACCTCGGCGTGTCGGTCATGACGGTCAAGCGCGACTGGCGGAAGGCCAGGGCTTTTTTGTATGCCGATATGGACGAGCCATCGTGAGCGCTACCCGGGATGAGGCTGCCTTGCGGCTGTT
Source organism: Lysobacterales bacterium (assembly GCA_030065125.1). Taxonomy (GTDB): domain Bacteria; phylum Pseudomonadota; class Gammaproteobacteria; order Xanthomonadales; family SZUA-38; genus JASJDM01. Next base: position 39,097 of record JASJDM010000012.1, read on the forward strand.
CGAGCAGCTGGCGGATCTGGAGGCCGTTGAGCAGCGCCGGGTGCTCGAGGAGGAGGTTGCTGACCCGGTACTGCGCCGGCAGGTCGAAGTCATGCTCGCCCAGGACGAGTCGGAAGACGGGGTGCTTGATGCACCGGCGGCGCAGCGCCTGGCAGAGTTGGGAGATGCGTCCGCGTCGGCGCCACTGCCGGAGAAGGTCGGACCCTACCGCATCGTGGATCGGCTGGGCCGGGGCGGCATGGCTGTTGTGTACCGGGCCGAGCGGGCCGATGGTGAGTTTGAGCAGACCGTTGCGCTGAAACTGATTCTGCCGGAACATACGGATTCCGCCTGGCAGGAGCGGTTCCTCCAGGAACGCCAGCTGCTGGCGTCGTTGAATCACCCGAACATTGCGCAACTGCTGGACGGCGGTGTCAGCGACGACGGTAGCCCGTACTTCGCCCTCGAATATGTTGACGGCCAGCCCATTACCGACTACTGCGACGGGCAAAGCTTTTCCATCGAATCGCGGCTGCGACTGATGCTGTCAGTGTGCGATGCCGTGAGTTACGCCCATCGCAACCTGATCGTCCACCGGGACCTCAAACCCAGCAATATTCTGGTGGACCGGGACGGTCTGCCCAAGCTGCTGGATTTCGGCATCGCCAAGCTGACTACTGATGCAGGTCCGGCGCTCACCCAGACCGGCCAGCGTGCGCTGACCCCGGAGTATGCGGCGCCTGAGCAGTTTCGTGGGGAACCCGTCACCACCGCCACGGATGTCTATGCCCTGGGCGTGCTGCTCTACGAGCTGTTGCTAGGGCGGCGTCCGTTTGTGTCGGAAAGCCAGTCGCCGGTAGACATGGAGCGACAGGTCCTGGAGCAGCGTCCTCCGAGCTGGTCCCAGGTCACTGGAGCCTATGACGCCGCCGAGCGGGCATCCATCGCTGCGGCCCGGCAGACCAGTTGGAATCGCCTGGGTCGGCGGTTTCTCGGCGATCTTGAAAAAGTCGTGACCAAGGCGCTGCGCAAGGAACCGGAGCGGCGTTATCCGTCGGTCCAGGCCCTGGCCGACGATCTGCGCCGGTTCCTGGAAAACCTGCCGGTGCAGGCCCGGGCCGACAGCAACATGTACCGGGCGAGCAAGTTTGTCAGCCGTCACCGGGCGGGCGTCACCCTGGGAGCTCTGGCAGCGGCGGGTCTGGTGATCAGCACCGCATTTGCACTCATTCAGGCCCGCGAGGCCCGGCTGGAAGCCCAAAAAGCGAATGAAACCAAAGAATTCCTCGCCAGCCTGTTCGAGTACGCCAGCCCGGACAAAAGCCTGGGCGAAAGGCTGACGGCCCGGCAAATCCTGGACCTTGGTGCGATCCGGGTAAACCGGGAGCTGGCGGAGCAGCCGGAGCTGAAGGCGGAGCTGCAGTATCTGCTGGCGGACACCTACGTGCAGTTGGGGCTATACGAAGCGGCGAAGCCGTTGGCAGCCAGCGCCGCGGGGGAGACCAACGACCTGGACACCCGCCTGCTCATGGCCCGCATCCAGCGGCTGCAGGGCGATTTTGAAGGCGCCGGGGCACTGCTTGACGCAGTGGATGCGCCAACCGATCCGGCAGCTCGCGTCAATCTGCTGCTGGAGAAGGGTGAGCTGGCAAGGGAGCAGGCCCGGTATGAGGAGGCCCACGAACTGCTGGGCCGCGCGCTGCAGCTTGACCGGCAAAGAAATGCGCCGGCAGCCGAGCTGGCCCGGGTGCTTTATCGCCTGGCCACCCTGCGGGTGAACGAGGGGAAGAACGATGAGGCGCTGGCATTCCTGCAGGATGCCCGCGAGCTGCTGGAAAATGCCGGCGCTCGGGACGGCACCCAGTACGCAACGGTAGGGCACGACATGGGCGTGCTGTTGATCCAGTCCGGCGAGCTGGAGCAGGCGCGGGAGATATTGTCGGGAGTTCGCGACCAGCGTCTCCAGTTGCTGGGCGACAGTCATCCCGATCTGGCCGGGACCATCAAGGAACTGGCCGGCATCGCGCGTTTGCAGGGTCAGTCCGACCAGGCAGAATCACTCTATCTGCGCGCGTTGTCCATTTACGAAGCCATGCTTGGGCCTGATCATCCGGAGACGGCTAACGCGCTCAACTCACTGGCGGTTTTTTATCGGGGTCGCGGCGAAAATGAAACCGCGCTGGGTTACGCCGAGCGTGCGCTGGAGAGCGCCACCTTCAACTACGGCGCAGCACACCCGACCATTGGTGTCATGACCATGAACGTGGGCAATATGCAGCGAGCGGTTGGCCAGCTGGAGCAGGCCAGGACATCCATCGAGCGGGCGCTGGAGATCATTCTCGGCAGCGTTGGCGACTCCCATCATCTTGCCGGAGTCGTCCGCAATGCACTGGCCGACGTGCAGCAGGCCATGGGAGATACGGAATCGGCCGAGGAAAATTTCCGCCAGGCGCTTTCGGTGTTCGGCGCCGCCTCGGGTGAGCAGCATCCCCACATGATGAACATCCACGCGGGCCTGGCGCGGCTGCTGCTGGAGGAAGGTCGCCTGGACGAGGCGGAAACACAGTTCCGGGTGGCGATTTCCGTGGGGGAGGTTGCCCTGCCGGCAGATCACCCCAATGCCGCCATAGTGTGGCTTGGCCTGGCGAGAACCCTGGCCAAAGCCGGTAATTGCGCGGAAGCACAATCGATTGTCCAGACAAAGCTGCAGGTCATCGAGGCCGCGGGTTTGAAAGACCGCCCGGACGTCGCCGCCGCCCGGTCGGACCTGGGAGAGTGCGGATAGGTCGAAGCGCACCGGCCTACCCTCCGTCTACGTTCGCTCCGTTCGACAAGAATTGAGGAGCGTGGTGATCGGGGCAACCCCGATGGGATTACTCGGGCAGGTTCAATTGAAACTGGAGGCCTGCGAGCTGTTCCGGAGACTTCCCGATGCGTTCGAGAAGTTGAGGCCACCTGGGGTCGTCGTGCAGATTCTGAAACAGCGGGTTGAACGGCACCGACCCCAGGTTGCCGTCCCCGCGGGACTCTGCTTCCGCCAGCCACTGGAACGCCTCGTCCGCCTTTCCGCGAAAGGCCGCCAGGTACGCGGTGTGGACTGGCAGCCCCGGGCCGGGCCCGTCGATCCAGTTGGAGTAGGCTTTGTCCGACCGAGCCGTTTGTCCCAATGCGTGGTAGGCCATGGCCAGGCCCATGGTCCGGCCGCTGGATCGTGGCATTTGCTTGAAGAACTTGAGCGCGCCCTGGGCATCACCTTTCAGAATCATCATCTGTCCCACCCAGCGATTAGCGTAACCAGCCCCCTGTTCCGCTGATCGCTCGAATGCCCGCTGGGCGTCCTCCCATCGATGGTCGCAGGCGTAGTTGAATCCCAGCATGTAGCGAGTTTCGGCATTGTCCGGCGACAGCTCAACCGACCGTTCGGCCATTGCGATGGCCTGTCCCACAAATCCCAGATCCCGGACCAGGTCAGCCGCATCCGACAGGATGGCCGGGTTATCGGGCTCCTGGCTGACAGCAGACTCGTAATGCGCCAGGGCGGTGACGGGGTCGTTGTCGAACTGCAACGCAATCCGGGCGAGCAGGTGGGGCGTCGGCGCCACCAGCGCCTCGATCCTGGCCAGCAGCAGCGACGGGTCGGAAATTTCCGGCACGTCCAGTCCCAGGGTTTCTTCCAGAATCTGCGCCCGCCGGTCGACCATGCTGGCGAGTATGGCGCCCACCTCGGGATCTTGCCGGAACTCCCGGTACACCGGGCTGGTCAGCAGCACCTGAAATGCCAGCCACTGGTCGGACTCCGCCTCTCGCAGCCAATCAACGGCCTGGTCATGCTGGTCGTTGAGCAACAGCACCATCAGCGGAAGGTCGCCAATATCGCCGCGGGTATCACTCCACCGGGCGATTCCCTTCTCCTGCATCGCCTGCCCGAGTTCCCGGGACAACTGCGCAGCTTCCTGCAGCTGACCCCGCTGGGACTTCAGCCAGGCCAGCTGGGATTGGACTTCAAAAGTGTCTTTCTGCCAGAAGCGGCCACCCTCGGCGGCATAAAACTGCTGCCACGCTCGATGGCGTTGTTCCAGCAGTTTTTCGGCCAGTGAATAATCGCCGGACATGATCAGGGCGTTGGCATACTGCTGGACTGTGTTTCTGCCGGAGAATTCACTTTCCACATGACCCCGCCAGGTGTCCAGGCGCTCGTCGAGCACCCTGGGGAAGTAGACTGGCATGGACATCCGATAGATTCGTTCGTTGAAGGTCCTGGGCAGCAGCCTGTGGGCCGCCCCGAGCTGTGCCAGGGCAGGCTCATGGCCCAGTGACGCCAGGTATATCAGGGCCAGACGGGTCGATCCCGGCTCGTTGTCGACCTGGGCCAGTTTGACCAGCGAAGCCGCGGCTTCCACATGGCGGCCATCACAGAGCTGGCCGATGGCACGCAGGAACAGTGCTGTCCTTCGGGTGGCTGGGAACGAGGCCAGTTGCTCTTCGACCTGTGGCAGCAGGGTTTCGAATCCGCAGGACGCATAAAGGTAGCCGCCCAGGGCGGCGTGGTCCGCGGGGTTGACGCTGCGGGCCCGGGACTGGAGTTCACGAGCCTCCGGCAGGGCCATGGAATACCGCATCAGGTCGGAAAGCCGCGCCAGCGCTCCGGGATCGTTGGGTGCCAGTTCCAGGGCCTTGCGAACCGCCGGGTGAAGACCGGCGCTGCTGTGAGACTCGAAGTCGCCCAGCATCAAAATAGCCAGGGCATTGTGTTCATCCTGCTCCAGGGCGTTTTCCGCAGACCTTCGACTGGCCTCCAGCAGGCCCTGGATTTCCCGGTCAGATTTGGAGTGGCTCTGCTTCAGGGTCTCTGACTTTTGCAGATAGGCTTTGCCCAGCCAGGCATGGGCATCGGCATAGTCCGGGGACATGCGGATGGCCAGGTTGATCAGTCGAATAGCGAGATCCAGGGATTCAACCCTGGCGTCTTCAACCAGCTGTCGCCCCTCCAGCAGCAGCTCATACGCTTCCAGTGACGGCCGATACGCCGCTCGGCTGATAGCTCCCTTTTCCGGCAGAACCAGCCGCCTGACCTCGTTGGCTATGGCGTCCTGGACATCAAAGATGTCTTCCAGGGGCGCCTGGTAGACGTTGGACCACAGGTGGCTCTGGTCAGAAGTTCTGACCAGCTGCGAGGTCACCCGAAGCTCATCATTGGCCACCTGGACGGAACCCTCGAGCAGGGCCTGGACATTCAGGATCCGGCCGATTTCGGTGGCTGTCATGTCCTTGTCCCGGAAGAAGAAGGAACTGGTCCGGGCTGTCACCAGCAGGTCCTGGCTCTGGGCCAGGGCATGCAGCACCGCCTCGGCGATGCCGTCGGCCAGCAGGGACCGGCCACCGCTGGGACTGAAGTCGTCGAAAGGCAGCACCGCGATGGATTGAATCCGGCCCTCGCTGCCGATTTCCGGCGCACCCCGCTGTGCTTCCACCAGGCTCTGCACTTCGTCGACGGACCGGGCCCGGAAGTAATTCAGCCACAGCATTGCCGTTGTCCCAAGCAGGGCGAACACCACCACCGCCGACACGATGCGCGCGGTTTTTTCGGCCGATTCGGAAAGAACGGAGGTGTCGCGCTTCACGCCTGCCCGAGTCAGGTCATAACGCCAGGAGAGCAACAGAACCGGAAATGCGCCGAGGACAAACGCCGTGGTGACCGCCGCCACCATCCAGTCCGGCAGCAGGAACGCCGGCGCGATCACCGACGTCACTTCGGTACCTACCCAGGCGGCTACGGCATATGCCACCAGGGTCTTGAACACGCCTCGCCGGCTGAGTTCTTTGATATGCAGCTTCATCTGTTTTCCTGGTGCCCTGACGAAACCCGTCAATTCAGCGTATGGGTGTACTCGGCGTAAACCGTTCGTCCCCAGCCGTTGTACAGCCCGTAGTCGAAGTCGCTATTCCTCCAGGGTGCGCCCACGCCAACGGGCGGCTTTTTGTTGAACACGTTCCTGGCGCCCAATTTGAACCGGCCGTTCCAGGGAGCCTCATAGGCGAACTGAAGGTCGCTGGTGACCCAGGTAGGCACCCGGTTCTGGAGGTCCCATTCATAGGGATCCTGTTCGTCGATCACGTGGGAGTTGAGGGCGACGCTGAAGTCTCCGATCTCGTAACTGTTGGACAGGGTGGCCCGGAATTGTGGTGCGCCCAATGAGCCCGAGAGGTTACCGCTGTCAAACCCGCCGATGGATTGGAAGGCCCAGTCGAAGACGTAGGACAGTTGCAGATTGGAGCGCAAGCTCCCCGTGCCCACATCAAAGCTCAGCCCGGCATTGACATCAATGCCGCTGGTTTGTGTGCCGCCGTAGTTGGCCCAGCCGTGGGTGATGCCGGTGATCAAACCGTTGGATGCGCGTTCTACGGCAAGGCCAGGGGGTACCGGGAATCCAGCCTGGTCAGCATAAAGCACGTCGCTCTGGCCAAAGGAGTGAATCTCCTGGCTGAGTTCAATATCGAAGTAGTCCAGCGTGAGACTGGCCCAGGAGGCGGGTTCCCACACCAGGCCGACGGAGTACTGGTCCGAGTGTTCCGCGGTCAACGCCGGACTGACGATGAAACGGGTTTCGTAAAAAATCAGACACTCCGGCGGTTGTCCGATGGCATCACAGGATCTCTGGTCCGAGTACGTTAATCCGAAGCCCTCCGATGGCTCAACGGTGTTGATGACCAGCTGGGGAGCACGGAATCCCTCGCCACGGGAGGCTCGCAGCAGCAAGTTATCGGTGACGCGCCAGCGCATGGAAATCTTTGGTGTGAAATCGCTGCCCCAGTCGGAATAGCGGTCGTATCGGCCCGCGGCGGACAGTTCGAGGTCTTCGTTCAGGGGGAACAGGGTCTCGAAATACAGCGACGTGACGTCACGATCAGTCCGGGTTTCTGTCCGATCCCCAAAGCTGTCGGAAGCCCAGTCAAACGATTCCCGGCGAAATTCTCCGCCGAGAACCCACTGGACCGGTGCCCCTTTGATCTCAAACAGGTCCCAGGATGCCGTGGCGAACGCTTCGTCCTGGTCATAATCCCAGGCGTCGTAGTTGTCGTAGGTCATGGCATCCAGAACCTGGGCGGGGTTTCCGACCGGATTCTGCAGGTCATAGGTGCCGTCGTTGATGTGGCTCAGAATGACCTCGGGAAGTATCTGGTTATGTGCATCGCCCTCCGTGGTGCCCCGGGAGGTCCGAACGCCGAAGAGCAGGCTGACCCCTCCAGCGTACCCCCTTGCGCCCAGTTGGAGATCGGTCAGTTCGGTGTCGTAGAACCAGTCCCGGTTTCCCAGGGCGTCCAACCGGTGGAAATAGAGCACCGGAACATTCGGGCCGAAGGCGGGATCGAACATGGCGCTTTGCGGGTTGGTCGGGTTATTGGGGCTGTCCGGTGCAAGGGGAGCGCCAAAAAAGAGGTTGGAAAAAGGCCGGGGCGCCCAGTGGCCAAACGCGTCGCTGCGCGAGATTGTGGCATCGGACCAGAGGGTCCAGTTGCCGTTGATGTCGTGTTCTCCCGTCAGGAACAGCCCCTCGATGGTTGAGGAGTTTTCGCTGGCCATCATCCGGTTGAAATCGTAGGTGCAGCGCTCACCGCTCAGGGAAGTCCCGTCCGGGACCAGCAGGAACGCGTCGCTTTGCACGCAGCCGCCGGGAATGGCCGTGACACCGGAGTTGACCTGCCCCGTGGCGGGATCGATGGTCTGGAAATTGTTGCTGTAAAAGGAATAGCTGCGCTGGTACCACTCGAAGTCCTGGGCGCCGGAGATGTCCCGTTCGAACCGCGACATTGCAGCCATGATCCTGCTGCGGTCGTTGGACCAGCCGAGCACGGCGGTGCCGAATTCTCGCTCGCCGCCACCGGCATCGATGCGGCCCTGGCCGTAGGACAGTTCGGCCCCCTCATAGTCATCGCGGGTAATGATGTTGACGACCCCGCCAATGGCGTCGGACCCGTAAATCGCCGAGGCGCCGTCGGAAAGAACTTCAATGCGCTCCACCGCACCCATGGGGATCAGGTTCAGGTTCTGGTAGGCCGTGGATTGCGGCGCCTTTGACAGCCGCCGGCCGTCAACCAGGACCAGCGTGCGGCGAGACCCCATACCGCGCAAATCCACCTGGGAAGTCCCCATACCGTCGACCCCCGACTGGCTGCGATAGGAACCAAAGGTATTGAAGCTGAGGCTGCGGATGAACTCCGCCAGCGAGTGTTCACCGGATGCCTCCAGGACCTGTCTGGAGAAGACTGTCACCGGCAACGCGCCCTCGGCATCGGTGCGCTTGAGCCGGGATCCCGTGATTTCAATGCGTTCCAGCACGATGGCGTCTTCAGCCGTCGCGGTGGTTGCAGATTCCGGCCTGGACCTGTCCGTCTCATCCTGTGCCGTCACCCCCGTCGGGGTCAGCAACAGCGCAAGCAAAACGAACAAGATCACCAGCACCAGAAGAATGCGGTGTGCTTTCAGGAAGGCCATCTCACACCCCTTGCCCGGCGGCAGTTCAGGGAGCGGCAGACTTCAACGTAACAAAGCCTTTTGGAATAGCTATACGATCAAGTCACGATTGACCTGACCCAGCGTCCATCGCCGCTGGCCTGGCTGATCCTGGGTCAAAAATCGGGGCGGGCCCTGGCGTCTCCCTCAAGCGCCAGGGCCCGGCTTTCCATCCTTGGCCCAGACCGGGCTTCAGGGTGACAGGGGCTCAAACCCGTTGCTGAAGATCAGTCCCGGGGCACAGGACGGTCCCGATATCACATCGTCCACAATGCCGTTGCAGTCGTTGTCGATGAGGTCGCACATTTCCACCGCGCCGGGGAAGATCAGGTTGTTGTCGTCATTACAGTCACCCTGGTCTTCGGTGAAGCCGTCCAGGTCGTCGTCGGTGTGGGGCAGGGCCACTGTGGCGAGCATGGATTGAATGGGCGAGGCATTGGGCGGTACGGCATTGTCCTGGCTGAAAAACTTCAGCGTGGTGGTGGCCGTTCGACCCTCCTCGGGCTCCGGAATGATGATGGACTCCCGGTAGCGGTCGCGCGGGTCGGCCGTGGGCTCCCTGCCGTCAGTGGTGTAGTAGATTTCGCAATCGTTGACCGAATCCGCGCACTGCAGGGATACCCGGAAGCCAGACGGATAGGTTCCGTCGGAGCGCGGCGCCACCGTAGGTGTTGTCGCCACTTCCGGGGCCGTGGTGTCGAATGCTGCAGCCGGGTCGTATACCAGCTCGTGGTAGCACTGCACCCCCTGGCCGCCGGAGGTGGTCCGGCGGACACAACCGGTTTCCTGCCCGGGCATAGGCGTCCCTCCGGGGCACAACGTATTGGTTCTGTCGCAGGTCTGCCGGCAGCCCGGCAGGCAGTCCACCGGACTGGAGGCCACGCAGGCCGCCACACAGTCCGTCTCCACCCCGTTGCCGGACCCGGCACCACAACTCAACTCACAGTCAGAGCGGATACCGGCTTCACAGCTGTCCAGGCACTGGTTCTGCAGCGTCAGCTTGCCGGGACACAGGGCCAGGTTGTCCTCGAAGCATTGCTGGTCAAACTCCACGTTTCTCTGGTTCAGCGGCTGGGCAGCGTCCTGTGCAATCCAGCGGATACGCTGTACCCGATCGGTCTTGAGGAATCCCAGAACATTACCATCGGCGTCGAAGGGATTGCCGTTGCTGTTCAGGATCTGGGTGGTGTTATTCAACGCCGGGGTATCGTCCTCTCCAGGATCGTTGACCTTATAGAAGATCATGCAGTTCTCGGAGTTGTCTGAGCAGGAGAATCGAACCTTGTGTTCATCGTCGTCTATGTCGTAGAACAGCTCTGCGCTGGAGATCGGCGCCGTCACATCGGCGTCGACAAAGTCATAGGTTTCGGTCCGAACCACTTCCTGGTTGCCCTCCACGTCGATGGAAAAATAGGACAGCCGGGTGTGATCACCGATCTCGGCGGGGACCTGGACAAAACTCCAGAATTCGCCGCCCCCGACGCCGGGATCGAACTTGTAGCAGCTGCTCACCGGCACATCACACAGCCCGGCGGGGTTTACGCCTGCCTGGGTGTAAGGCGTTGCCGTGGGCTCGGTGCAGAGGGCAGCGGTGGACTGAACCTGGACGTCGTCACTGCCGCAGGCAAACAGCGTCCATGCACAGCGCTCGCTCGCGGAATCCTGGTCCGGCGTGCAGTCCAGATTAGTGATGGTTGTGGTATCACTGCCCGGCGCTCCCCCGACGTAGGTGCCGGTGCTGCCGTTGGAAGTCGTGGTGGGCGGTGTCGTGTTAACGTCTTCATTGGGCCCGCCGGCTGAGTTGGTGGTAAAGGTGGTCCCGCAGTTCATGCCGCCGTCCACCCACTCATTGACCCAGTCTTCCCAGATCGACAGTGCGTCCAGGCGCTCCTGCAGCGACGAGTTGCGGTTGAGGTCGGTACCGGGAGGCGCCAGTTCGTCGATGAAATTGTTGGCGGGTTTCTCGCCGCCCACAATGGACCAGATGATCCGCGGATCCTCGAACATATGATGCTTGAACACATCGGGATCCGGCGTCTCCGATACGAACAGGGCGCAGGCCGTAGACGGGTCATAGTCCGGTGATTCCGGATCCTCCAGGTGGTCAGGCCAGGTCAGGCCACCCTCATATTCAGGCGCGAACCAGGCCCACCAGGACTCGTAGTCTTCTCCAGGGAAATTCAGGTCCAGGTCATGGGTAGCCGAGTAGCTGGTGCCCAGGATCTGCGGGGCCTTGTCCGCCGAATGGCAGCCCACACAGGCATTGGGATTGTGGAATTCCTCCACGCTGCCCACAAACCCGACATGCAGGGGACCGATCCCGACGCCGGCCAGGGCGTCCCGCTCCAGGACGTGGCAGGAAATGCAGGCCGGGTGCCTGAAAGCATCCACCAGTGGTGAGTCGGCAAAGGCGATGCCAACCGAGGGCAGCCCGCCGCCGCCGGGATCACCACCGCCGTCGTTGGGGATACCGATGGTGCCTACGCCCAGGTGCGACACGTTTTCCGACCTGCCGCAGGTTTCGGCGCCGTTGACGTCAGTGCAGGTAGCCACTCGGAAGAACACGCGGTCGGCGTTGACCTGGTCCAGCAGGGGCTGGTAGACCGACTGGTCCGGCCGGAACTCGATAAACTCGTGGCCGTCCAGCTGTTCAGTACGGGCCTGGCCGGTTCCGACATCCTGGAAGCTGCTGGTCAGACCGTTGAGGTCGATGGGGAAACTGACCACGTCGCTGGGAATGGAGCAGGCCTCGGTGAAGGTGCAGTAACCCCGCTGGTCCAGGCTGCAGTCCAGCGGGTCGGTGGATAGACAGGCGTTGCCGATGCCGGGGCAGGCAAATTTGGTTCGTTCGCACACGGCGGATGATTGCTGCAGCTGGAGCGACATCACGTGCTTGTCGGCACCGCTGTTGAACCCGCCGAAGACGCCGGCCAGCCCGGTGGTGGTTCGCGGCCAGCGGAAGGCAAAATCGTCCACTGACTCGAACACCACGGAATCAGCGGGATAGACCTGGTTGAACGGGGACTGGTTTCCGACACTCCCCGGCGGTCGCAGGGCGATGTTGGACAATGCCGCACGCATCGAATAGGCGTAGCTGACTTCGACCTGGTTGGTCTGCACATTGAGTGCCTGGACCCACAGCAGGATCTCCTGACCCCGCAGCGGATCCAGCGCCTCCTCGAAGGGGATGATGTACCGAGCGATACTGAAGCCCTCGGTAAAGCTGATCCTGTCGCAGGCGGGCTGGACGTCGAATTCTGCCCTGGACTGCAGACAGATCCAGTACAACTCATGGGGAATCCCGTCGTACGGGTCAGTGTCGCCCTCCACCGTGAAGCTACCCAGCAGGTTGGCCGATGCAATCTGGTTCTGCAGATCGCCCAGGATGGTGATGGGCGGCTCATTTCCCTTCTCTGTGGCTTCTGAATACAGCACCGGTTTCGGCTGGGCCAGGGAAACACCCGTACACAAAATTCCCCCGATCAACGCTCCCAGCATCTTCCAGCGCAGGGCAAATCGATTTCCTGACATCCTCGTCATGGTTTTCTCCCATCGTGTGACGGGGTCAAAGCTGCCCGAATATGGCCGTTCAAGCTTGAAGGAAATCTAACGGCGATCTAACTGAAAAATTAGTTCGTTTGTTTTCAGTGGCTTAGCGCGCTGTCCCAACGGGCTTTGCCGAGGCAGATCCAGTGATATGCGTGGTCAACAGTCTTGCCCGGCTCGCACCCTGGCGACAACCTGGCCTGCTGCGGGCGGTGTATGATCGAGTCAGACAACGCGGGGAGCGCCATCATGATTCAGGTTGCCTATGTGAGCCGGTCAGCCGAACCCATGTCCGACCAGGCCTTGCTCGACCTTTTGCTGCAATGCCGGAAAAACAACCGCAAGCGCGGCATTACCGGGATGCTGCTGTACGCCAACGGCACTTTCCTGCAGGCCATCGAGGGTGAGGAGGAGGTCATAAACGCCCTGGTCGAGGAAATCTGGAACGATGAGCGGCACACGGATATTCAGCTGCTGCACCGGAGGGAAATCGAAGTCCGCGAATACGGCGACTGGAGCATGGGTTTTGAGCGGGTCACGGATGCAGATCTGCGGCAGGTTGAGGGACTGCACGACTTTGGCGCCAAGGATTTCAACTTCGACTACCTGGTTGGCAATCAGCCCACCGTCGAGTCGCTGATTCGGCATTACCGGGAACCCCACTGGGACCAGATGCTGTGCGAAATGGCCGCCAAGGACAAGGTCATCGAACACCTCAACAGTGCTCTGGCGCAGCTCCGCGAGCGCGCGCAGATTGCGCGCCTGGCATTGGAGGGGGTGACGGATGCTGCCCGCAAAGGCGAATCTCCGGAGGCCATCCTGAAAGTCTGTGAAGCCGCCATGGCGTCGCTGCGGCAGAACTAGCGCCCCGGCTGCGTCCCTGTCGGCACAGTCCCGAATCAACGGGTCGGAGGCGATGAGATCAGGTAGCGCGCGGGAGCCACTGGCCGCTGAGTCGTGACAGGGCCTGCCCGCGCGGTGAGGGTAACGCCGATTCCGTCTGGCGTAGATCCGGGCTTACCGAGGTGAAACCGGTGGATGCACTACATATCGGAGATCGAACTCAAGTATTTTGTTGACTGGCCGAAATAGAGAACCTGGGGACTCCAACAGGTACCTCGATGGCATTCGACAGTTTCATCCATATTTCGAAGCGGGCGCCGCCGCCGAATCGTATTCTCGACCACAAGTTTCGGGACAACCGCTGGCAGTATGGACTGCAGTGTCTGATGGCAACGCTTTCCATATTCGCGGTGCTGACGGTGCTGGATGCCGTGACCCAGACGGTGCTTGTGGCGTCTCTTGGGGCCAGTTCATTTATCGCATTCACCATGCCCCACGTGGAGTCGGCCCGCCCCCGGTACCTCGTTGGGGGTTACGTGATTGGCACCATCGCGGGCTGCGGGATGTCCCTTGCGGGCGCTGGCGTTGCGGCGTCCGGGGTTATTGACGGGAACTCTCTGCCGCTTGCGTTTGCCGCCCTGGCCACGGGCATTGCGATCTTCCTGATGGTGATCACCAACACTGAACATCCCCCGGCCGCGGCACTGGCCCTGGGTTTTGCCCTCAACGAATGGAATATCACCACCATAGCGGTGGTCTTCATAGGCATTGTCGCCATCTCCGCCATCAAGGAGGTCGGCAAATCCAACATGATGGATCTGCTCTGAGCGCGTACCACGCGTTCCCGGTCCGGCGATGACCCCTCCCCATGGCCCCCAGGCAGCGGGACCGCTTCATACCCCGCGGCCTGGTCGACTCGCCGCGTGGGTGGTAAGGGCCGAGCAAGCTCGGCAACTACGTATGGAAGGTCAACTTCAAAGTGGTAGCGTGAAAAGACTCCGTCTAAACCGGAGTGCACCGGAGGTGCGCGAGCAAAGTCGTTTCGGGGAAACCGCAATGGTTTTGTCTTGCCCGCATGCACTTGTTTTTTCTTGGCGCTGGATGTGCAGCCAGCCAAAGGGGAACATGTTATGCGTGACCTGGGCCCACGGAGAAACCGCTCTTCTCATCCGCGGAAATTCCTTCACGACTGTTTAATCTGCCTGACGGCTTTTGCCTTGCTGTCCCCAGCTTCGGGCTGGGCCCAGTCAGCGGACCTGGACGTCTCAATCGGCACCTGGCCGACCAGCTACACGCCGGGCGCCACCGCCACCAATGCGTATCAGTTCACCGTCGAGAACCTCGGGACCGACAACACCACCGGCGCCACGGTCACGGCGATTTTCGACGATCCGGCGGCGCTGGCGTCCATGACCTGGACCTGTTCTGCTGACAGCGGCAGCAGCTGCGGCAGTGCCTCGGGATCTGGAACCAGCATTAACACCACGGTGGATCTCGAAAATGGAGACACGGCCACCTTTACCCTGAGCCCGGTGTTCGACGGTGACGCCACCGCCGATCCGCTGATGCTGACCGCAACTGCGGCAGTAACCGGAGGGGATACCGACCCGGTCGGTTCCAACAACAGTGCCTCGAGGACCAGCAGCCGATCCCCGGACCTGGACATCCGCGTGGTCAGTCTCACCGATGGCGCGTCGATCTACTATCCCGGCAGCAGCGCGACTTACACGTTCACCGTAGACAGCAACGGCGGTCCGACCCACGTCGATAACGTGGGCGTCAGTCTGTCCATTCCGGCTGGAGCATCCCTGGATTCCTGGACCTGCACCGATGGCGCCGGGTCCAACTGCGACACGGCATCGGGTACAACTACTTTCACCGGCGTGACCGTAGACCTGGACGACGGCGCGTCAGTCAGCTTCAGCCTGAACGTCAATTACAGTATCTCGGCCACAGGCCCTCTGGCGCTGACGGCCACGGCGAGCACGCCGGCCGGCGACAGCAACACCGGCAACAACAGCGACACCGATTCCAACAATCCGGCCCAGGCCGAAGTGTCGGTCACTATCGATGACGGCGGCCCCAGCTACACGCCAGGTGCCTCCAGCACCTACACCATCACGGTCAGCAACGCCGGGCCCGACCCCACCAGCGGTGTCCAGGTTTTCAACGCGCTGCCCGTCGAAGTCACATCGGCGTCCTGGACCTGCAGCGCCGATCCCGGCAGCAGCTGCGCGGACGCCAGCGGCACAGGGTCCATTGATACCACCGTGGACCTGCAGAACGGCGATGCCGCAACCCTCACGGTCGTGGCAAATTTTGACTCCGGCGCCCTGGCCAATCCACTGGAAAATTCGGCCAGCATCAACATCAATGACGGTGCGCTGAACGGGACTTCCGACGACAGCGACACCGACAGCAACGCCCTGGATCGCGTGGTCGGCCTGTCCATTACCAAGTCAACCGTGGCCTTGCCGCTGGTCCCCGGCCAGGCCCTGACCTACGACATCCTGGTGTCCAATGCCGGGCCCAGCGATCTTGGCGCCGGTCCCGGTGAGGCCGGCATTCTTCTCGCCGACGACCTGGACAGCGACTTTGTCGGCCATCCGGCCAATTGCACCAACCCTTCATTGCCCTGCTATATCTACTGTTCCACGGAGAGCGCCATCGGTGACGGGAATATTTCTCCGACCAACTGCGGCGCCGAGTTGTCCGAAGAGACCGGCGATATCACGGATCTCTCCGTTCGATTGACCGCCGGATCCAGCTCCCTGATACAGGTTCAGGTGCAACTGGTGGGGTCCGCTTCCGGCGCTGAATGTGACGCCAGTAACGCGGGATCCGATGAAATCTGCAATACCGCCGTGATGGTCCTGCAGGACACAGCGACCACCCGGGATACGTCCGGTTCGGTGGTATTCGATGACAGTGTGGTCAACAACATCCAGGTGGGCACCGACCTGCTGCTGACCAAGACCGATGACGACTCCGCGGTGCCCGGGCTGGCTCACGAGTACACCGTGGTGGTACGCAACAATGGCGCGCTGGATGTATCTGGCGTCACGGTAACCGATATCCTGCCCATCGGTCCTACCGCGGGCTTTGTCAGCGGCAGCGTCAGCTGGACCTGCAGCGCTGACCCGGGCGCCTGCTGCCTGAGCGGTGGCCAGTGCGGGGTCAGCCAGCCCGTTGGCCCGTTCACTTTTGATCAGCTCGATGCGCTGGTGGATCTGGACGCCGCTACCGAGGTGACTTTTACCATCACCGGTACGCTGGACCCAAGGTTTTCCGGCATGCTCACCAATACCGCCAGCGGGTTGTTGCCCCCGGGGATCGACGAGTTGGATCCGGGCAACGATTCGGCCACCGATGTCACCACCGTTGTGCCGGTGGTGGATCTGGAGATCTCCAAGACGCTGGAGTCCCTGCTGGTCAACGAAACCGACAACTCGGTATTCGACCTCCAGTACCGGATTGTCGTGAACAACCTGGGGCCGTCATTCGCAGACGGCGCTGCGGTTGCAGACCCCTTCAACGACATTGGGTTCGACCCGGCAACCATCTCCTGGGTCTGCAGCATCAGCGGCAACCAGGGCAGCAGTGCCTGCAACGAAGGTGACCCCGGCCCGGTCGTTGGCGCCATCGCCACCACCGTGGACCTGGATCCCGGTGCCAGTGCCATATTCCTCGCCAGCGTTTCGACCCGCCCCGCCACGACCGGAATCGTCAGCAACACGGCCACCGCTGCCATTCCGGGAGACCTTGCGTCGGTAACGCTGGATACCAGCCTCAGCGCCACGGCTGACCTGGTGCTGACCAAGGATGATTCACGCACCACCGCCACACCGGGCGAAGAGCTGGTGTACACGCTGACCGTGAACAACTTCGGTCCGGATGACGTATTCGGGGCAACGGTAACGGACATCTTTCCGCCCGAGCTGACTGATGTCAGCTGGACCTGCGACGCCACCACACCCATCCCGGGGGAGCTGAACTTCTTCGCCAACAGTGACCAGGGCGCGCCGGGCAATGCCATGGTGCAAAGTGCGGACAGCCGTCACTACTACGTTGCTTCCGGCGACTCCCAGAGCGTCCTGGTGTTCTCCAGGAACAACGTCCCGGGTACCGGCTTTGGCGACCTGGTTTTCCTGGAGCAGGAAGAGCAGGGCGTGGACGATGCTTCGGATCCGGGGGCAACGGTGGACGGCCTGGGTCAGCCCCTGTCACTGGCCCTCAGCGGAGACGGCAACCACCTCTACGTGCTGACCAGCGGCGGCGAGGACACGTCCGTGGCGCTGTTCACGCGCTCCACCAACGCCCTGGCGCCGGATTTTGGTGAGCTGAGCTTTGTCGCGGCCATCCGTGACGTAATGCCCGACGATGACCTGCCCGATGTAGCGCGGGACCTGGTGGTAAGCCCGGACGGTGAACATGTCTACGTATCCGGCGACGGTCGCGTGGCTGTCTTCGATCGCGACGGCGGCACCGGTGTGCTGACGGTGAACTCTGATCAAGCCATGGCGGTGCCGGTCAACGCCGGCCCGCTGGCCATCAGCCCCAATGGCGAACAGCTTTATGTGGCTGACGTCATTGCAGCCGACGTCAGTGCCTTCCAGCGCAACATCGACAGCGCGGACGCGGCCTTTGGGCAGCTGACGCCCATCAATGCTGCCACCGACGCAGATCTGGCAGCAGTTCTGGACCTTGTAATCAGCGGTGACGGCAAGCACTTGTATGCCGCTGGCAGCGGAACCGGCAACCTGGCGCTGCTCGCCATTGACGGCGGCGACGGCAGTATTTCACTCAGTGACACCTACGATGACGCTGTGATATCGGTCAGCAATGGTGGCACGCTGGCTGGCGTCAATGCCGTTGCCATCAGCAGAGACGGCGAGCACGTATTCAGCGGCACCGCGGCGGCTGACGCCATCCTGGTGTTCCGACGAACCGCCATCAATGGCGCCTTGAATCACGAGCAGGAAGTGGTGGAGGGATTCCCGCTGCCGCCCGACCCGACCGTATCCGGAATTGACGGCATCAGCGCGCTGCTGGTCAGCAGCGATGGGCGCCATGTGCTGGCAACGGCGGCCGGCGGTTCAGGTCGCAGCCTGACCGAGCTGGAGCGGCGCGCTCCCGATCCTCTGTTTGCTTTCATCGAACAGGAGGTGCAGGGAATTGACGGGGTCGATGGCCTGCAGGGTGCGGCCGCGGTGGCGGTAGCGCCGGACGGTGGCCACGTATATTCGGCCGCCATCGGATCCGATGCCGTCAACGTGTTTGACCGGGACCCCGAGAAGGGCGCTACGGCCGCCAGCCGGGGTCAGCATCTGACTTATCGCGCCAGCTACGATGACAGCGTGGACGCCAGCGACGGCGATGCCGGCCTGTTAGAGGTGGACAGCATTATTGTCAGTCCCAACAACCGCTGGGTTTATGCCGCCAGCGGCGACAACGGTTCGCTGACTGCCTTTGCCCGGGATGACCTGAACGCCAGTGTCACCTTCGGCGAACTGACGTTCGTGGAAGATTATGCCGACGGCGTTGATGGCGTTGACGGATTGCTGGGCGCGTCCGCCCTGGCCATCGACAGCGGCGCGGCACACCTGTACGTGGCGGCAGAGTTCGAAGCTGCGGTTGGGGTCTTCAGCATCAACGATACGGACGGCCGCCTGACTTTCCTGCAGAAGGTCGCCAACGGCGACCCCGGGGTCGAGGGTCTGGCCGGCGCCAGCGACCTGGTGGTTACCCCCATGGGTGCACATGTCATTGTCGCCAGCAATGAAGACGACGCGGTGGTTGTGCTGGAGCGCAACACCAATCTTGCCGAACTCGATTTTGGTCAGCTGCGTTTCCTGCAGCGGGTCGATGGTGTCGGCGACCGGCCCATGGGCGTCGATATCAGCGCGGACGGCCGGCATGTATACGTCACCTCGGCCAACGACCACCGTCTCACGGTGCTGCAGCGCAACACCAACAGCGCCAGCGTCGATTTTGGCCGGCTGAGTGTCGTCACCAGTTACGCCGATGGTGCTGATGGGCTGGACAATTTCCGCGGCGTCCGCACGGTCCAGGTCAGCAGCGACCAGAAACGGGTCTACGTGGGCGCGGAACTGGATCATGCGCTGAGCGTTTTTGACCGGGATACGGATGAACTCAGCGCCAGCTTTGGCCGGCTGACCCTGGTCGAACAGCGCGTCGACTCGGTAGACGGCGTGAACGGTCTGAGGCAGATTTACCAGCTTGCCGTGAGTCGCGACTCCCGCCACGTTTACGCAGCCGGATTCGCCGATAATGCGGTGGCCTCGTTCCTGCGGGGTGTCGGCTCCAACTGTACCGCCGGCGGCAGCGGCAATGTGGTTGACACGGTGGATATCGGTGCTGGTGGCACGCTCACCTATACCGTCACCACCCGGGTACGCCCCGACGCCACGGGCACGCTGATGAACAGCGCAACGGTGGCGGGACCCGCCAGTTTCACCGAAGCCAGTCCTGGCGACGAAACCGATATGGACACCACCACACTGGTGCCGGAAGCCGCCCTGTCAGTCAGCAAGACCAGCGACGTGGTAGCCGTGGTGCCGGGTGAGCCCATAACCTACACGGTCAGGGTGAGCAACGACGGACCCAGCAACGCGGTCAGCGGTGGCGGAGACGTCACCTTGACGGACATCTTGAGCACCAACCCCGGGTTCGAACCCGGTTCCGTGAGCTGGACCTGCGAAGCCCAGGGCTCCGGCGCCCTGAGTTTTGTTGAAGCCCAGATAGACGGGAGCGACGGCGTTGAGGGGCTGGACGGCGTCAGCGGTGTGGCATTCAGCGTAGACCTTGCCGGCCTTGGTCCGCACCTGGTGACCAGCAGCGTGCTGGACAACGCGGTCACCGCATTCAGCCTGAATCCCGCGGACGGCAGCCTGACCCAGGTGGACGTTTATCCTGACGACGGCAGCTCCCTGCTGGCGGGCGCCAGCGACGTGGCCGTGTCCGACAGTTATGTCTACGTGACCAGTCAGGTGGACGACGCCGTAAACGTATTCCAGGCGGTTGCGGTAACGCCCATGGGCGGGTTGCCCCAGGTGGAGCTTCAGTTCCTGCAGTCGGTGACCAATGGTTCCGGAGTCAGCGGGTTGAACCAGGCTGTAGCCGTCACCGTGTCGCCTGCCGGGGACAACCTTTATGTCGCCGGCGCCAACGACAACGCCCTGGTGGTGTTCGATATTGCCCCCAACGGCCTGTTGGCCCACAGCCAGACCCTGATTGACGGGCTGGGTGGGGTTACCGGCTTGTCCGGCATTAACGATGTCCAGGTCTCTCCCGACGGCGACCACGTGTATGCGAGCGCGTCGGACGCAGGGACGGTTTCCCTGTTTGACCGGGCACCCGGCGGCACCCTGAGCTACGTCGTCAGCTATGACAGCCTGTCTTCGGGGCTGCTCATGGACGGCGCCGCGAGCCTGGCGCTGTCACCCGACGGCGAGCAGGTTTACCTGGTGGGTGCCCTGTCCAACACCCTGGTGTCCTTCCACCGGGATGCTGACAGCGGCAGCGGTCTTTATGGCGAACTCACTCCGTTGCAGCAGCTGGCCGAAACCGATGTGGGCGTGGCCGGCCTGGTCGGTCCGCGTGATGTGCTGCTGTCACCCGATGGCCGGCACGTTTACGTGGCGGCCGAAAACGGTGACTCCGTAGCCTGGTTCGTCCGGGACAACAGCGACATCAGCCCGGAATTCGGTACCTTGAGTTTCGGTAACCTGGTTGTCGACGGCGTCGCGGGATTCGAAGGACTTAACGGTGCCGGCTCCCTGGCCATCGACGGCGAGGGCGACTTCCTGTTTGCCGCGGGCGTCATGGAGGACGGCCTGGCGGTACTGCAGCGTAGCGCGGATTCATCGTGTCCCTCCAACGGCACCGGTGACCTGGTTGACGTGAATATCGACGTCGCGGCCGGTGGAGAGGTGACCTTCATGATCACAGCAACCGTTGCCGGCGACGCGTCAGGGATCCTGAACAACACCGCGACCCTGACCGCCAACATGGACACCACGGCCAGCGACAACACCGATACCCAGGGCGTCAACCTCAATCCCACCGCCGACCTGGCGGTGACCAAGAGTGATGGGCTGGCCCAGTTTGACGGACTGCTGGGCGCTGTGGCGCTGGCGGGCGACGACCGCCATCTCTACGTGGCCGGCCAGCAGGATAACGGCATCGCGATCCTGGCACGGGACGCCAACCTGATGTCTCCGGACTTTGGAACGCTGACCTTCCTGGACAGCCTCAACAATGGGGAGGACGGCATATCCGGCATCACCCAGGTCAGCGACCTGCTGCTGACCGCCAGCGGCGAGCAGCTTTACGCGGCCGGGCGGGGCGACAGCAGCATTGTAGTTTTCCAACGAGACCTGGTCTCGGGAGAATTGACTATCCTTGAGTCCCAGCAGCAGGGGGTATCGGGAGTCAACGGCATCAGCGGCGTCTCCGCCCTGGCATTGAGCACGGACCAGGCCCACCTGTATGCCAGTGGACCGTTTGACAACAGCGTTGCGGTATTCGAGCGCGACCTGGTCACCGGTGCGCTCACCTTCCTGGCCCGTGTCCAGGACGGCGTGGATACGGCCACGGGTGACATGGACGGCCCCAGCGCCATTGCCGTGTCCCCCGACGATCTGCATGTCTACGTGTCCGCGGCCGACAGCGGCAGTGTGGCGCTGTTCCAGCGCAACCCCAATTCCGGCAGTGCAAGCTTCGGGCAGCTGACATTTGTCGCCGCCTACCGCAACGATGACCCCGGTATTGGCGGCCTGGCCGGTGCCAGCTCGCTGACCGTTTCTGCCGACGGGGCCTATGTCTACGTCCTCGGTCCCCAGGACCAGGCCCTGGCCCTGTTTTCACGCGATGCCGTCAGCGGCGAGCTGCAGTTCGTGGAGTTTTACCAGAACGGCAGCGGCAGCGTCGCCGGCCTGGAACTGGCCAGCCGCCTGCGCCTCAGCGGCGACGGTGAACACCTGTATGTTGCCGGCGCGGGCGAGAATGCGCTCGTTCGATTTGACCGTGAACCGGCGACAGGCATGCTGAGCGCCGGCCAGCTGGTCCGCGACGGTGACCCGCTGGGTCCGCCGGGACAGTTTGTCGACGGGCTGGCCGGAGCCAGTGATGTCGTGGTGACGCCGGACGGCCAGAATATTTATGTCTCGGCCCAGGTGGACCATGCCGTTGCCGCTTTCGCGAGAGACAGTGTTTCCACTTCGGCAGGATTTGGCGACGCCGCCTTCCTGCAGGCACTGATAGACGGACTGGGCGGCGCCGCTCCGGGTTCAGATATCATCTATCTGATCACCGTCAGCAACCTGGGTCCAAGCGACGTCACCGGTGCCCGGGTGGTGGACGCATTCCCCGCGGAGTTCTCCAGCGTCAGCTACACCTGCTCACCCGAGGGAGGCGCCAGCTGCATCACGACGCCATCCACCGGCAGCATCGACGAACTGGTCAATATTCCCGTCGGCGGCCGCGTGATCTACCGGGCCACGGCCAGCATCCGCAGCGACATGGTCGGCGTGCTGAGCAACACCGCAACCGTGACCCTGCCCAGCGGTATTTCCGATCCCAATGCCGAAAACAACTCAGCCACCGACGACGACACGGTGCTGTCGCGGGCCACCGACCTGCTGGTCACCAAGACCAACGGCGTCAGCCAGGTGGTGCCGGGAACGCCGGTCAGCTACGTGGTCACCGTGACCAATCCGGGTCCCTCGGACGCGCCGGCCACCCTGGTGACCGACCTGGTTCCCGAATCTGTCAGCAACGTGACCTGGGCCTGCGTGGCAACGCCGGAGCCCGGGCTGCTGAGTTTCGTCGGGCCTGCAACCGGCAGCCTGGACAGCTATCGGGGCCTGACCGTGAGCACGGACGGGCGACACGCTTATGCGGTGGGAGAAGCCTCCGGTGTGGCCGCGGTTGCAGCCCTGGAGAGGGATGAGCGAACCGGCGAACTGGTTGAGACAGCGATCTATCGCAATGGACAGGACGGGTTCACCGGACTGTCCGGAGCGGTGGGAGTGACGCTCAGCATGGACGGTCGCCACCTGTACGTGGCCAGCGAAATCGACGATTCCGTGGCAGTACTGTCCCGGGATCTGTCCAGCGGCGAGCTGAGTTTCGTGGAGGTGGAAATTGACACCATCAACAGCGTCAACGGCCTGGGTGGCGCGCGGTTCGCCCGGGTCAGTCCGGATGATCGCCACGTTTACGTGGGTGGAACCCAGGATGACGCCATCGGCGTGTTCAGCAGGGATGCCGGGACCGGCGCCCTCAGCTGGATCAGCACGGTGAACCAGGGCCAGGACGGCAACGACGGTCTCAACGGCGTATACGACATGGTATTCGACGCCGACGGCAGTCATGCCTATGTGGTGGGTGACGCCAACGACGCGGTGGCGGTCTACAGCCGCGACGCCAGCACCGGAGCGCTCACCTTCCAGAGCGCGGTGCAGGATTTTCAGACCCTGGTCAACGCGCTGCAACAGCCCCGGGCGGTTGCACTGGCGGATGATCGCCAGCTGTTCGTGGCCAGCTTCGGCAGCGATGCTTTGGCAATTTTCGACGTGGACAGCGATACCGGCGATCTGACTTTCGACACGGCAGTGTTTCAGGGATCCGGCGGAATCACCCGGATGGCCGGGCCCGAGGGACTGGTGCTGGGTCTGGAAGGATCGGAACTGTATGTCGCCGGCAGCGTCAGCAATGCGGTGACCCTGTTCCGGCTGGGCGACGGCCTGCCGGAGCCCATCGCCAGCTACGACAGTGGCGCCATTGGCGAACTGGCTGGGGTAAACCGACTTAGCCGAAGCGCGGACGGCCGACATGTCTACAGCTTCGGCGATGCCGCCGCCGCCAGCGCAACGTTTGAGCGCAATGGTGGTTCCCGCTGCACCGGTTCGGGCACCGGTCAACTCAGCGACATGGCAGATATCGCGGCCGGAGGACAGGTGAGCTACACCATTTCCGGGCAGGTGCTGGCCGGCGCCAGGGGCCAGTTGATCAACACCGCGACCGCGGTGGCGGGACCGCTGGTGACCGAACTGGATGCCGGCAGCAACACCGCCGTGGACAGCGACCCGCTGGTTCCCACCAGCGATCTGTCCATCGCCAAGTCCGACGGATTGACCCAGGTCGAAGCCGGCACTTCGCTGACTTACGATCTGGCCCTGTCCGCCGCCGGCCCCAGCCACGTGGATGTCACCGTCACCGATCCGCTGCCGATTTTCCCCACCGCCACGGCAGGATTCCTGACCGGGTCGGTGGCATGGACCTGCGACACGGCCGAAGCCCTGCAATTCTTTGCCGAGTACGGCGACACAGGAAGCAACGGGCTGGCCGGTGCCAGCGACATCCTGGTCAGTCAGGACGGACTGTTCGTCTACGTGACATCGGCAATGGAAAACTCGGTCAGCGTGTTTGCCCGGGCCGGCAACGGCAGCCTGACGTTTGTTGCGCGTGTTGTCGAAGGTGATGAACTGAGCGGCGGAACGGTATCGGGTATTGAAGGCGCCAGCGGCATGGCACTGGATGGTGAAGGGACATTCCTCTACGTCACCGGTGAAACCGACGATTCCGTGGTGGTGTTCTCGCGAGACGCCGGCACTGGTCTGCTGGACTATGTCGAAACCCAGACCTCAGGCGTGACGCCGGTATTCGGCCTGCAGCAACCGCTGGCGGTCACCGTGACCCCCGACAACCAGTTCCTCTACGTTGCGGCTTCCGGCGGCAGCGGTGGCGCCATTACCGTGTTCCAGCGCGATCCCGCCAGCGGGCAGTTGACCTGGGTGGAGCGGGTCCGTGACGGACTGGGCACTATCGTGCCGGAGAGCAACGTCATCAATGGTGTGGTTGACCTGTCGGTGTCTGTCGACGGCCGCTTCCTGTACGCGGCGGCCCGTGTCTCACACGCCCTGAGCGTGTTTGAGCGGGATCCCACCAGCGGCGTACTGACGTTTGTCCAGGTCGTTCGCTCCGGTGATGTGCTGCCGGGCGGCACGGTGGAGGGCCTGGCGGGTATTCAGCGTATTGTGCTGAGCCCCAACGGAGATTTCCTGTACGGCGTTGGCAGCGACGATGACAGCCTGGTGCGGTTCATTCGCGCCCCGGGCGACGGCAGGCTGGACTTCGACGAGCGGCTCACCGCCAGCCCCGATCTGCCGCTTGATTCACCCAGCGCGCTCGCCCTGAACTCGGATGGGTCTCGACTGGCCGTAGTGGCGGCAGGCAGCAACGCCCTGCTGCTGTTCGACCGCTCCAGCAGCACGGGCACCACTGAACTGGCTGATGTGCTGATCAACGGCGACGAGGGCAGCAGCCGGCTGCAGTCGCCCCTGGCAGTCACGTTCAGTGCAGATGATGCTGATGCACTGGTGCTCACGACATCCGGTCTGGTGGCCGCTCATGTCACCACGCCAGCCGATTGTGCGGCCATTGGGGGCACGGGTGACGTGGTGTCTGTTGACATCGAGGCGCCCGCGGGCAGCGGCGCGGCCATGACGGTTTCCGCGCTGGTGCACCCGTCGGCCCGGGGCATCATCAACAACGTAGCCGCGGTGTCATTCCCGCCCGGCTCGGCGGACCCGGTGCTGGCCAACAATGCCAGTCCTGACCAGACGCTTATCGTGGCCAATACAGACGTCAGCCTGACCAAGTCGGGTTCCGCGGAAGTCACTGCCGGTGAGGCCATCAGCTACACGCTGACTCTGCGCAATGCCGGTCCCAGTGACGCCCTGGGTGTAGAGCTGATCGATACATTTACGCCCAACGTCACCGACATCTCCTGGACCTGCGCGGCCGCTGGACGATCCACCTGTCCGGCCGTCTCGGGGACCGGGGACCTGGACGTGTTCTTCGATGTCGCCATCGATGGTGAGGTGGTATTTGAAGTCAGCGGGACCGTAGCCGACTTCGTGGGCGGCACCCTGACCAACACGGCCACGGCCGTGGTGGAAGAGGCTGCCGTCAACACCGACCGCAACCTCGGCAACAACACCGCGTCGGCGGATACCGACGTCATTACCCTGGTGGACCTGGCACTGGCTAAACAGGACCTGGTCGATCCCTACGATCCGGACAGTGCGTTTCCGCTGACTTACCGCGTCTCCATCAGCAATGCCGGCCCGCACTACGCCCAGGATGTGGTCGTCAGCGACACCCTGCCCAGCGGCATGGTGTTTGCCGACAGCACCCAGTGCACCGCCGGGGCCGGACCCAGCGAAGTGGTTTGCGACGTCGGCGTGCTGCCGCCGGGGACCATCGACGTTGAATACAGCGTCTGGGTGCAGATTCCAGCGCCCGACCTGATCACCAACCTGGCCGCCGTGACCACCAGCTCCGTTGACACATCGGATGGAAACAACGTGGCCTCTGAGGATACCAGCCTGCAAAGCGGTGCTGATATCGAGGTGACCAAGTACGACGACGCCCACGTTGTCATGCGTGGCGACATGCTGAGCTACACCGTCCAGGTGAGAAATATCGGCTCGGTGGATGTCCCGGTAGCGGATCTGACCGACGCGCTGCCGATGGAACTGGTCAACGTGACCTGGGTCTGTGACGCCAGCGGAGGCGGCGTCTGTCCGAATGCCAGCGGAACAGGTGACCTGGCCGAATCCCTCAGCCTGCCGGCGGGCGCCGTGTTGACCTACACGGTCTCAGCCCAGGTTGACCCGGGTCTGGACGAAAACACCGCTTATACCCTGACCAACGTAGCCAGCGTGGCTGAAGCGGCGGGCGGCGAGACCAACACTGCCAATAACACCGGCATCGATATCAACCTGGTTCCCAACTGGATCTTCAGGGACGGCTTCGAGGATCCGCTGAAGAGCTCCTACTGGGGATTCAAGCTGATGCCGGACGGCCGCCTGAGCGAACCGGTTACGGCGGGCTCGTGTCGGGAACTTCGCCTGCACCATTTCGATCTCGAGCTTGCCGACGGCCTGGCCCAGGTGTTGATGACCTGGGCCGATCCCACCACCGGGCTGATTGCCCGGCTGGAGCTGGGCCGCTGGCATGGCCGGGACTGGGTCCGGCGGGTGGATCGGACCGGGGCTTCAGGCTGGAGCACCTGGGCCGTGGGCAAGCCCTCCGTCGTGACGCTGGCCAATGGTCGCCTCGACTTCGTATCCGGGGACGGGAAGCTGCGGGCGCTGCCGCTGCGGCCTCTCGGTCCTGAACAGATGGTGGAGCTGTGGCCGCTGAGGGTACGTTCAGCCGCCGTTATTGATGTCGGTATCCGTGAGTGTGAAGGCGGTCCGGCCCTGGAGTAAGGAGTGTCGCATGGCCCCCTGGATTAAACCTGCCCTGTTGATCGGTGCCCTGGCACTGGCCGTGGCTGGTGGCTGGACCGCCGCCAAATGGCACGCCAGCTGGCGCCCGGCTCCGGTAATGGACCAGGCAACGTTGGCCGTCATCGGTGACGTGGCCATCACCCGCATTGATTTCCTGGACGCCATGCGGCGCCACGGCGGCCTGCGCCCGGGGCAATTTCGCACGGTTGAGCAGCGTCGTGAGCTGCTGGACGCCCTGATCGAACAGGAACTGCTGATCAGCGCCGCCAGGCGTCTCGGCCTGGATGAAGACCCCGAAGTTGCCCGGCTGGCCGGCAAGATCCTTGTGGATCGCTACCAGGCCGCGGTGATGAAGCCGAGGATTGAGGACGTCACTGTTACCGATGCGGATGTAGCGGGCTACTACCAGAAGAACCTGGAGCAGTTCACCCGACCGGCCCAGCGTCGGGGTGCCATGATTTTTGTCGGGGTGCCGGAAAACGCCTCGGCACAGCTTGTCCGGGAACGGGAGGCGAAGATCGACCAGGCGCGGGCAGCGGTCGAGCAACTGGATCCCGGGGTTTTCCATTTCGGTGAGCTGGCAAAGCGTTTTTCAGAAGACCGCGGATCGCGCTATCGCGGAGGCGTCGTCGGCTGGGTCGTACAGCACCCCGCGCGCAGCTATCGCTGGGGAGACAAGGTTGTTCAGGCCTTGTTTTCGCTGGACCGCATCGGCGACGTTTCCGCGCCTGTTCGCACTGACCAGGGCCTGTACCTGGTGCGGCTGGTGGACGAACAAATGGCCGTGCAGAAGCCGCTGGAACAGGTCCGGGCTGGCATACAGCACCGGCTGTTGCGTGACCGCCAGCGCCTGCAGAAACAAATGCTGATGGCAGAACTTGCCGCCGGCTCACAGATTCGCATCAACGAAGCGCTCCTGGCTGATATCCAGCCGTTGTCGGGAGATGCTGCCGACCAGGAAAGGCGACCTCCCGCGTTGCCGACAGGTGAATCATGAAAACATTCCCGCTGAAAAAAGGTTGGGTCCAGTGCGCATTGGCGCTGCTGGCGCTGTCATGGGCAGGAGGGGTTGCTGGCGCCACCGTGGACCAGGTGATCGAACTAAGGCCTGGCTGGAACGCCGTTTACGTGGAAGTGCAGCCCGAGGTCAACGATATTGACGTTGTTTTCGCCGGCATCGCCGTTGAGAGCGTATGGCGATTCTTCCCGCCCCGCGTCGGTCTGGAATTCATTCGCGATCCCGCTGAGGGGTTACAGGGCGTGGATGGCTGGTTCGGCTATTTTCCCGAGCCCCGGCCCGAGGCCTTTCTCACCAACCTCTTCACCATCAACGCCAACACGGCTTACCTGGTCAAGCTGGATTCGGCGACGAGCCAGACGCTCACCATCACCGGACGACCCGAGCTCGAGCCGGTGTCCTGGCAGTCTGATTCGTTCAGCCTGCGGGGTTTGCGGGTGGATCCGGACAACCCGCCGACATTTGGACATTACTTCGAAACGTCGCCGGCGCACCAGGGACAACCAGTTTACCGCCTTGATGAAAACGGCCGCTGGCAGCTGGTGAGTGCATTCAACGAAT
The DNA here is from genome assembly GCA_030065125.1 of Lysobacterales bacterium. Taxonomy (GTDB): domain Bacteria; phylum Pseudomonadota; class Gammaproteobacteria; order Xanthomonadales; family SZUA-38; genus JASJDM01. The sequence goes on from JASJDM010000012.1 coordinate 67,880, forward strand.
TCATCAACTCCGGTGAGGCCTACTGGATATTCACCAGTGGTGTGTCGAGTTTCCAGGGCACCCTGTCGGTCAATATCGATGCCGGCGACACCCTGGAATTCAGCGGGGGTACCAGCCAGCTCGGCTTTACCGTCAGCAATAACTCGGAGCTGGCCACCGACGTGATCATCGAACGGGTCGGCGGCAACACCCTGCCGCTCAGCTTCCTCAATCGAGACGAGGAAACCGGCGAAGAAGCCTGGCCTGACTTTCAGATGCAGCGCAGCTTCCCGGTCCAACCGGGGGAGGACCTGTTTATCCGCTTCGGCGTCAAGCGAACGCAGTTCACCGCCGAGCGCATGGAGCAGATATTCACCATCCGTGACGGCATGGGGTCACGGGTCCTGATGTTTGCCGGAGGCAACACGGTTCAGCCGGTCGCGGCTGCAACCCTCAAGCGGGCCGGACTCAAGGCTGCGCCGGCTTCCATGGCTGGACTCTGGATCGGCCGCGTCAACGTTCGCTCGGTCAGCGAGGCCCAGTTGGGCGGCACGACGCCGTTGCCCACCACCCGCGAGTTCACCCAGCGAATCCTCATCCACGTCAATGCAGCCGGCGTGAGCCGCCTGGTCAAGGACGTCATCCAGATGTGGGAAGAAGGTACTGAGATGCCCAGCGCCAGTGATCCGGAACTGTTTCAGGTGGATACGCCGGGGCGGGAAGTGCTTTTGACTGACACGAACCTGGTGCCGTCTTACAACGGAATTGCCGTGCGGAATGGCGTGGGCGTGGGGGTGCGGTACAGCACCATTGCCTACGACTTTGAAGATCAGTTCCTGGAGTTCTCCGGTGACTTTGACGTCAATGGAACACTGGGCCTGACCCTGGTGCTGGACCCGGAAATGCCCACCAACCCGTTCCGCCACAAGTTCCATCCGGATCACGACAATCTGGATGCGCAATTCCTGAACTTCAGACAGGAGGCTTACCAGGTCAGCCGCATCCTGGAGCTCCAGTTCAGTGAGCATATCCCTGGTTTCCCGGACGTAGCGGATCCCCCTGACTGGGGTGACAGCCGCATGGGAGGAGTGTTCCGGGAGACCCTGACCGGCCTGCACAAGAACGCGATTTTTGTGGAAGGCGATTTTCAGCTGCAGCGGGTATCAGCCGTAGCGGAACTGAATCAATAGTGGACAAGCCAATGAGACCCTTCGAAGGAAAAGCCGCATCAGTCGCCCTCTGGATGGCCGGCAGCCTGCTCTTGCTGACCGCGAGCAACGTCATGGCCCAATGGCCAACCGGTGGCGGTGGGATCAATGAAGACCTGGCCGTGGATGTCGTGACATCGGGCGTGGGTGATACCTACGTCCTGGGCTACTTTCAGGGCACCGCGACATTCGGCGAGCACACGGTCAACGCGTCGGGACTGCGTGACATTTTCGTGGCAAAAGTCTCCAGCAGCGGAAGCATCGAGTGGGTCATCAAGGCCGGTGGCCCCTCCGATGACATGCCCACCAGCATCGCGGTGGACGCCTCGGATAACGTATACGTGGGTGGTGCGTTTTACGATGAGATGTCCTTTGGCGCCATCGACCTGACGTCCGACGGCATGAAGGACGGATTCGTGGCCAAGCTTTCTGCCAGCGGTCAGTGGCAGTGGGCTTATCGTCTGGGCGGCATGGGTGATGACGAAGTCCGGGCACTGGCATCTGTCGAGGGCAATATTGCGGATATTCCACCCACCGAAGGATCACTTTTTGTGGGCGGGCACTACTTCTGCATGGCAGATTTTCCCGGCGGACTGGGACTGGAGAACGACAACTGCCTCGAGGGTGAGAAAGATCTGTTCATCGCCCGGGTCGAGCACGATGGTGACTGGGTCTGGACGCGGGACCGCGGCGGCGCAGCCACGGGCAATGAATCGGTCAATGCCCTGGACGTGGATTCAACGGGGCGGCTGTACTTTTCCGCCAGCTTCGCGCCCGGCGGCCGGGTATCGGTACTCAGCGACAGCTTTTCCAATCTCAGCCAATGGACCGAATCCGGCGATACCAGCCAGGCCGGCGTAAGGGGCGATCCCGACAACCGCATGAGCAGCAGCAGCATGATGTACCTGCGCAATGGCGTTACGGTGACGTCCAGCAGTGTCGACCTGTCAGCATCGGACTCCGCCACGGTCGCCTTCAGCGCGTACACCGGCGGGGACTACCGGCGGTCGCAATGGTTCACCTCGGATCAATCCGGCTGGGACAGCTGTACCCCGGTGACCATCTTCGTGCTGTTCCAGGGCAACGTCACGCGCTGGTACTGCGAAACCATTTACTCGGAGTACCCGGAGTCCAGCCAGAATGAAAACCTGAGGGCGCAATACAAGGACAACCAGGGAAGCTGGAGAACGCTGGAGACGTTTTCGCCCGGCAGTGAATATGCCCGCTTCAACCGTGAGGGCAATAATGCCTACGTGCTCCCGCCCGACGCCCGGCACAATGACTTCCAGCTGCGTTTTTTCATGACCGCCGGCTTCACCGGAACAGCCAATTGCGTGGGGCCAGGACCCAACCTGACCGAAAGCTTCACGATTTTCGGCTTTGTGATCACCTTTGGCGCGCCGGCTACCAACGAACCCTGCGACTGGTGGCACGTGGACAACGTGGACATCCAGACCGTTGCGCCGCCCAACTTCTTCCTGGGAGAGGTTTCCAATGCAACCTCGGATTCTCCCGGTCTCACCGAGGAGTTTCTATTCCCGGACGATATCCGCGTCACCGATATGAGGCGCGACGAATCGGGTGACCGAATCGTGGTCAGCGCCGACAACCTGGCCGCGCCCCAGAGCTTCTGCACGGATCTGCTTCCAACCGGTGCTTTCGTGGCCAGTTTCGATGCCGCTGGCGCCTACCAGTGTGACTGGGTGAATTTCCCGACCGGCAGCGGTGCTGCCGCAAGTGCCGGAATCACCATCGACAGTTCCGGCAACGTGTATGCCATTGGAACCTTCGTCGGGTCCATCGATTTCGAGTATTGGCCGAACTGTATACCGGACGGTCCGTTCCCGTCGGTGGAAACCCTGAGCACCGAATCCCCCACCAGTCCCAGCGACGTCATGCTGGCCCGCTATACCCGGGAGGGACTGGGATGCTGGGCCACCGGTGGTGCCAATTTCGACCCGTCCGATTCGATTCCTGCCCGGGCCGGCGGCATTGACGTCGACGAAGGCCGGGCCATCTCCACCGACGGTGTCGGAAACCTGTACCTGGTGGGTGGATTCACCACCAGTGCGGTGTTCGGCGAAGACGAACGGGTCAACGGTGTCGGCGGGCTGGACGCGTTCATTGCCAACTGGGGTACTGACGGCAGGCCGTTCCAGATCGACGTATGGCCCGTTGGGGTTGCAGTGACGCCACCCATCAATGCCAAGGTGGACGATTTCGTGTTTGTCCCTCAGTTCATGCTCAACGGAGAACTGGTCGACGCCATTTCCCAGAAGCTGTTCTACTGGACGCCGCCGCTGGGCACTGAAGATGCCCGGCTGATTCCGCTGCGTCCGGTTTCCAATATCACCATTTTGTGGCGTATCCAGGGTGACCAGCTCCAGGATGAAGGTCGGATTACCCAGATTGGTTCGGCCAACTGGCCGGTGGACACCTGCACCGACAGTGTCGATCAGGGTTGCTACCAGGTCCACATCGCCAGCGCCCCGGTGGAAATCGAGCCCGCCTCGGGTGATTACCTGCTGCTGGATCACATCAAGCCGCCCCTGGGTAACGACGCGGCGGTGGACAATTCGGTCTACACCGCCAATACCAGTGGATTCTCCACCCTGCTGTACATCAACGGGCCTACCCCGGACATCACCCAGTTCCCCATTACCACCGAAGTCGTGAGGACGCTGCCGTTCGCCTCGGCACCGCAGTTTGTTGACGCGGTTCCCTGGGAGATTGGCCAGGCGGTGCTGGATGGTTATCACAACGAATCCGGACGAGCAGGGTTTGCGATCAATGAGCTTGCGTTCTACGACGGGGTCGGCACTGATGCGGCCTACAACCGGGATGCCCGCACCGGACAGATCATCCCGGTTAATCGGTCAACTTCAGCCCGCATCCAGGACGCAGGAAAAGAGCTGGTCGTGGCCTGGTACCGGCGCAAGAACAAGGGCGTTTACTGGCCGGACAAGCCGGTACGCTACGCGCCCCAGTGGCCGCTGGATCCCGACAAGATCATCATTGCCAGTGAGTCGGGCGGGGAAGTCCTGGGCCAGCAGCCGCTGGATCCCCTGGTCTTTTCCAACCTGAGCCTTTACGTCCAGGGCGATCCCGAATTGCCTGGATACAACCCCAACGACGAGCACGCGATCTTCGCACCGTCCAGCACCGGTACCGGGCTGGAGGCCGTGTTTGCGCTGCGCTCTGACTACGGCAGCCGGCTGGCCGGCGATGTCGCCGCGGCGTCGGACCCCTATGTGCTGGTCAAGTACCAGGACGAACTGGCCCAGTGGCGATTCCGCGTTTTCGAGGTCATTGCCACCGGTGCGGGCTTCGACGACTTTCGTTACTCCGGCACGGCGGGAACCCCGGTGTTTCCGCCATATCCGCTGAGCATCCTGCCAGGCTGTACCGAAACCCTGGCCGTGGGTCAGGCCTTTGGCGAGGCGCCGCCGCCGCCGTTTTTCCAGGACTACAAGAACCAGATCTGGGCCGCGTCGGAAGGCAGTGGCGAGATGCTGTTCGCTTATCCGCTGCAGCCCGGTTTCTTCTACGACCTGAACAACGATGACGAGCAGGACGACATCGACGGCGACGGCGAACCCGATGTCGACGGCAACTGCGTGCCGTGGCTGGCCAGGCTGCCGGCCGAGGAGGGTGGAACCTCGTCACCCAACGTTCCCATCAAGGTGGCTTACGACATCATCTGGCCCACCGATGTGCCGCAGTTGGTGATCGGAGAAACCCTGCTAACACCCAAGCGTGGTCTGCCGGATATCTTCAACCAGGCTTCAACCCAGGTGGTGTACGACGATCTTTACAACAACCTGCCCGAAGCGGAGCGGCTGCCCAGCCAGACGCTGGCCCAGATGATTGACCCGCTCAATCCACGTTTCGTCCGCCTGGACGCGGTCCCGTCCTCTATTGCCACAGAACTGCGCACCGACGGAAAACTCTCCATCCTGGGCAGCGCCGACGGCACCATCAAGCTGCCTGTGGCGGTCCGGGACCGGATCAGCTTTGATCCCCAGAACGGCAAACTGACGGTCATCGGCCTGTTTGACGAAAGCGGTGCCGGCGAGCCGCTGCTGCTGCCCAACGTGCTGTCCAAGCGCGACCGGGTGGTGCTCAAGCAGCTGGACGGCGGTGACGGAACGGAAGAATCCGGCTTCACCAACGCCTGTGAAAATGCCAGTGAATGCACCTGGGATATGGCGGTGGAAGCGCTGTTCCGATTGAGTCGCAACCCCAACCGCATCCAGAAAATCTGCACCAACTCCCAGCTGGGTGACGAGAACCAGCGTGAATGCCTGGCGTCAGACCCCGTGACCGAAAACGACGTGCTCATCGGTTTCCAGGACACCGATGGGAACTTTGTGCTGGAGCCATTCGTGGCGACCGGCGTCAAGCCGGCCCTGACCGCCGGTAACGCCCAGGGCAGCGGTTTCATGACCCTTGCTTTCAACAATGATCCGGCGCTGACGCCGTTGCCCATCAGCCTGTCGGTACTGCGCGTGGACTGCCTGCAGTCGCCGCCGCCGCCGACCCCGCCGGAAGAAGCGGACATCTACTCCACCTACCAGGGGCAGATCCAGGTCCTCGAGCCGGAAAACATCTTCGACGAGCAGCTGGTTCTGCGCCACAGCGGAGACTTCGGTGGTAACCCGGACGCGCTGGAGTTCGAGTGGTTCTACAAGCCTGACCTGGACGGCACGCCGCCCATGCCGCTGCCGGACCCGGATGCCGGACAGCTTAATGGCTGGCTCAAGTTCCCGGTGGATGATGCCCAGGGCGCGGTGGAAATCACCATCGCCGGTGCCAACATCCAGACCCTGTCGGACAACTGGTACGTGGCCCGCTATCGCGGCCTTCCCGCCTGCGGCAACGCATCGGGTTTCAGCATCTATGCCGGCCAGCCCGGCGCGACGCCATTGGAGCCCAGGGCCCAGCTGGCCGAAGGCTGGGTCAAGCGGGTGCTGAAGCGGCTGAATCCGTTTGAAGCCCGGGTGCAGAATTTTGCCCAGGCGGCAACCAACAACTACGCCAGCATGCTGATCCAGCTGGGTGAACGTTACGAAGGCGATATCGCCCTCAACAATGATCCCGAAAACCTCAACAGCTTCGGCCTGATCGAGGCCTACACCACGGTCATGCGCCGTGCCCTGACCCTGAGCGTCGACGCCACGCCGCCGGTGGACTACGGCCCGGCCAACACCGCCATCCTGCTGGTGGCATCCCGCCTGGTGGATTTCTACACCCTGCTGGGCAACGAAGCTTATGCCGATGCCCTCGATCCCATGATCGGGGTAGATACCGGTGGCGGTACGTTCTCCCTGGCCCCAACCATCTTCAACTTCCAGAACCAGCTGGCCTCCATCCTCGAGGAGGAACTGGTGCTGCTGCGCGGCCGTGACAACAGCCAGGGGCCGGTGGCGGCGAACCCGGTGTACAACCGGCTGTTCTGGAATTTCACCACGGGTGACGGCGAGGTCGCCTATGCGTTGTCCTACAACATCTCCGATCAGAACGACGACGGCGTCATCGATGAATTCGACGCCCGGATCCAGTTCCCCCAGGGGCACGGGGACGCCTGGGGTCACTACCTGACCGCCATGGATATCTACTACGACCTGCTGCGGCACCCGTTCTACTCCTGGGATCCGAGGCCCGAGGCCATCACCGTGGCCGGTGTCCCCCTGCAGGTGGATTTCCTGGACGAGCGCCAGTTTGCCGAGACGGCTGCTGCCAAGGCCAGGGTGGGGGCAGAGATTGTCGATCTCACCTACCGCAACCAGTACGTGGAAGACCCGGCCGGACAGTTCCAGGGATACGAAGACTCTGATTTTGACCGGGCCTGGGGTCTCAGCGAGTGGGGATCCCGTGCGGGCCAGGGTGCCTACTTCGACTGGATCATGGGCAACGCCATTCTGCCGGCGGAAGACCCGAATCCCGACAATGTGGGGATCCAGCGCATCGAGCGCTCAAATATCGCCGAGCTGGACGAAATCATCGCCCAGTACGACAAGATCCAGGCCCAGGTCGATGAAGCCGACCGCGGCCTGAACCCGCTGGGCCTGGCGTCCGGTGTGGTGCCCTTCGACATCGATCCGTCCCAGCTCGACGACGGCGTGACCCATTTCGAGCAGATCCTGACCCGGGCCGAAACCGCCCTGGACAACGTGGTCCAGGTTTGGGATTTCGCCAACCAGCTGACCCAGATGATGCGGTTCAACCAGGACGAGGTGGACGATATCCGACGTGACTCGGTGTCCCAGGAAAATGACTTCACCAACCAGCTCATCGAGATCTTCGGCTATCCCTACGATGACGATATCGGCCCCGGAGGCACCTACCCGGCAGGCTATAACGGACCAGATCTGTACCACTACATGTACGTGGATCCGCCCGCCCTGGCCGGGACACAGTTCGACTTCACCGCCAGTGAGAATGGCTACGATCCCAGCACCAATAATGTGGCCCGGATCAGGACCTTCCAGGGTGTATTCACGCCAGTTGGAAACGGCATCAACTTCTTCGACGTGACCCAGCAGAACCCGGCAGCTCCGTCGATATTCTTACCGCTGTGCATCACCAACCCGCTGGGGCAGGGCTGTGCTCTGGGTGACCTGACCAACAACACCCTGGAGGTGGAATACCAGACCATCGAGTCCGCCGACTTCGGCTTTGCCTTCGCCAAGCCGGAGGCCTGGACCGGTGTCCGCCGGGCACCCGGAAGACTGCAGACCACCCTGGGCGAGGTACTGCAGGCGCGCATTGCGCTGCGCCAGGCCCTGGTGGCCTATGACAAGCTGCGGCTGGATATCGAAGATGCGGTGGACGGCCTGGAGGCCAAGTTCAATATCAAGGAACAGAACATCGATATCGCGATTACCGAGCGCAACGTGCTGCTGGGTCTGACCGTGGTCAATCAGGTGGCGGCCAATGCCGCTATCGTGGCCCGACGCATTGGTGAATTCAGCGACTTCAGCTTCAAGGCGGGTTCCGAATGTGTGCCCAAGAACGTGATTGCCGGATTGGCGGCGGGTGGTGATATCGCATCAACGGCCCGCTGTACCGTCCATACTGCCGGCAACGTGGTCAAGCTTGGCTTTGACACCCTGGCCGACGTGCTGGATATCGCCGGCAATGTGGCGGATGCCGCCAAGGAGGATGTCAGCGCCATCGCCAGCATCCAGACCCTGATCAATGACACCACGCTGGATCTGTTCGACGCCAAGGGTGAGATCGACGCGTTGCTGCGGGAAGAGCCACTGCAGCGGGCGGAAATTTTCGCCCGGGCGGAAGCGGCCCAGCAGCTTCTGGGTGACTACAACGCCACCCTGGCCGAGGGCCTGCGGGTATTGGATCAACTCAAGGCATTCCGACGCCGTGGCGCGGAAGCCATCCAGGAATATCGCTACGAAGACATGGCCTTCCGGATCTTCCGCAACGATGCGCTGCAGAAGTACCGGGCAGCCTTCGACCTGGCGGCCCGCTACGTCTACCTGGCAGCGGCAGCGTATGACTACGACACCAACCTGCTGGGCAGCGATGCCCAATCCGGCCAGGGATTCCTGACCGACATCGTCCAGGAGCGGTCCATCGGCCAGATCCTGGATGGCGCGCCGGTTGCCGGTTCCCGGGGACTGGCGGATCCCATCGCCCGCATGAAGCTCAACTTCGACGTGCTCAAGGGCCAGATGGGATTCAACAACCCGCAAAATGAAACCAACCGGTTCTCGCTGCGGCAGGAACTGTTCAGGATCACCGGCGAACCGGAATCCGACGATGCCTGGCGCCAGACCCTGGACCAGGCCCGGGTAGATAACCTTTGGAATATCAGTGAGTTCCGACGTTTTGCCAGACCGTTTGCACCAGAGTCCGCCGGGCCACAACCCGGTATCGTGCTGGAATTCCAGACCACGGTGAACTTCGGCCTGAACTTCTTCGGCAAGGAACTGGGGCCGGGCGACAGCAGCTACGACTCCAGCCAGTTCTCCACCCGCATTCGCGGGCTGGGTGCCTGGTTTGCCGACTATGCCGGGTTGCCCTTGTCCAACACGCCGCGCATCTACCTGTTCCCGGTCGGCGCGGACGTGCTGCGCGCGCCCGCACCAGACAGCTTTGCCACCCGGGAATGGCAGATCATCGACCAGGTCATTCCGGTTCCCTTTGCCATCGGGTCCGGCGATCTGCAGCGCTTCGACTGGCTGCCGTCGGTGGACAACGTGATTGGCAGTCCGGTTGAGCTGCGGCGCTATCCGCGCTTCCTGGCCTATCACCTGAGCGAGCCCTTCGATAACAGCGAGATCGTGTCCGACAGCCGCCTGATCGGCCGGTCGGTGTGGAATCGGAAGTGGCTGCTCATCATTCCTGGAGCATCACTGCTGAACGACCCGGATGAAGGCCTGGATACCTTCGTCAACGGCTCGTTGATACCAGGCTCGAGCGAGAGGGACGGAAACGGGGTCAGCGACATCCTGATCTTCTTCCAGACCTACGCCTACTCGGGGAACTAGCCATGAACACGATCAAGCGACAAACATTGACGGTACTGCTGGCGCTCTGGAGTGTGACTGCCTGGGCCACCCTGTCCGAGCCCGATCACGTGTTCTACGGCACAGCGACCTTCTTCAGCGCACCGCTGGAAAACAACGTGCCCATTACCCTGGTGCTGAACGGTGACAGCGAGCCTCTGGTGACCTACCTGTACGGCAGTGACGAGAACCTGGGGGGGCAGTACGCACTGCGGGTGCCCATGGGTACGCTGGATCCGCCGCTGCCAGGCACCGCCCGCACCGGCCAGTCCGCCAGCATTTTCATCGACGGGGAGCTGGCGGCGGAAGCCATGATTGGCGAACCGGGCGTCGCCGTGCGGCTGGATATCGATCCCCAGATTCTGACCGGTCAGCCTAACTTCGCCATTACGGATGTCGAGCAGTTCGAAGGCAATGCCGGTTCGCTGTTCATGACTTTCGTGGTATCGATATCAGACACGACGGACTCTGACGCCAGGGTTCTGTGGGAAACCATGGAAGGGACCGCAACCGGCGGCACAAGCTGTTCAGCCGGGGTCGATTTTGTCACCAGTACCGGCCAGGCGAGTATTGCACCCGGAAATCTGTCCACGGTGATCAACGTGCCGATCTGCGGTGATACCGACCAGGGTGAGGGTAATGAAACCCTGATAGTCCAACTGAGCAATCCCGGTGGCGCCAACCTGCTGGACGACCAGGCTCTGGGCACCATTCTGGACGATGACGAGCTGCCGACATTGAGCGTGGCGGATGTCCTGGTTGCTGAACCCGGCGCCGGATCAACCGTGGTTCTGATCACCGTCTCTCTGTCCCAGTCATCTGAGTCACCGGTGACCTTGAGCTACCGGACCCAGAACGCGACCGCCCTGGCGGGCACCGATTATCTGCCGGTTTCAGGGTCCGCGGAAATAGCGGCCGGCCAGCTGGAGCAGACCGTTGCGGTCACGGTTCTGGCCGACAATCTGTCTGAAGCCAATGAGACCTTCTGGCTGATGTTGTCCAACGCTGTTGGTGCGGTGATTGCGGACGATGCCGCCTTGGTGACCATTATTGACCCGCTGTTTGAACCCACGGTGGAACAGGCCAGTCAGACCGTGCAGGGGGTCGATGGCGTGACCGGTCTGCTTGGGCCATCCGCCATCACCGAGAGCCCGGACGGCAGGTTCGTGTATGTTTCCGGCCGGTCCCTGGACACGGTTGTCACCTTCAGTCGGGCCGCCCCGTCCAGCCAGCTCACGTTTGTGTCCATGATTGACAATTCCGTGACCGGCTTTGCCGATGCGGCCCTGGATGGCGCCAACGATATTGTGATGAGTCCGGATGGGCTGCACGTCTATGTTGCCGCGCTGCGTGAAAACGGTGTCAGCGCCTTCGCGCGGAATGCGGGAACGGGCGAGCTGACCCACGTTGCTTCGTTCAGAAGCACTGATCCCGTTGCCGGACTTGAGGGTGCGTCCAGCATGGCTTTCAGCCCGGACGGTGCCCAGCTTTACGTCACCGGCCGGCAGGCTGGAACGGTGGTGGTGTTCAATCGCGACGCCGCCAGCGGGGCGCTCACCTTCGTTGAAGCCGAAACCAATGGAGCTGACGACCCGACCGACCCTGGGGGTGCGGTGAGCGGTCTGGCCCAGGCATCCGCTGTGGTGGTGTCTCCTGACGGCGCACAGGTGTACGCCACGGGCGCGTTCGATAATGCCGTTGCCGTGTTCAACCGGGTAACCGATTCCGGCAGTGCCGACTTCGGCCGGCTGAGCTTCGTGGAGGTACACGCCAATGAATCCGGCGGCGTCATCGACCTGCAGAGTCCGTCAGACCTGCTGGTCACTCCGGACGGGGAGCATGTCTACGTGACCGCGGAAGCGAGCAACGCGGTCGTTCTGTTTGACCGGGCGGCCAACGGGACGCTGTCATTCCGCGGCGCCATCAAGAGCGGTGACGAAAACGTGGCCGGTCTGCTGGGTGCCAAGGCGCTGGCCATTCGCGAGGATGGCAGCCTGCTGTTTGCCGCCGGGTTTGCCGATGACACGGTGACCGTATTCGGGCGGGATACCAACGCTGCGGCTCCGGAATTCGGCGAACTCAGGGCGCTGCAGACCCTGCGTGACGCTGAAGGCGCCATCACCAACATGGGTTGGCCCGAAGCCGTAATGATCAGCCACGACGGCGCCTACGTGTTTGTGGTTTCCAACCGCGACAACGCTGTTGTAGTCCTGGGTACCCTGGTGCTGTTCGCCGACGGGTTCGAGGACTGAATCAAAATACGGGCGGGCGGCAGCTGCTGCCGCCCGGGCCGTGCGGCCTATCGCTGGTGTTTCGGGTCCTGGCGCAGCTTCGGAAGGCGCGGATACCCCTCCGGGTGCGACTGTGGCAGGTTGGCATGAGCCTGAGAAACCAGCGTAGCTATTCCCCAGGGAGGCGGCGATGCACGGATACGCAAAATGTCTGATTTTGATGCTGGCGCTTGTGGCGTTTCCGGCGCCAGGCGAAGAAGGCGGGCAGAGTCACGCGCTGGCGGCGCCAATCTCCATGGAAAGCGGCGCCTACAATCCCTGGACGGACCGCTGTTCGGACTCCCGCGCGCCGGTGCGGCGCAAGATTTACCTGCGCCAGCCGGCCGGGGACGGCCCGTACCCGGTTTTCCTGTATTTCATCGGCACCCTGCGGTCCGCTGAACATCCCACCCCCAAGGCCATCGTGGACCGGGCGGCCCGGCGGGGATTTGTGGCCGCCGCGGTAGACTACGACACGATTGCGTCAGTCTTCAGGCCCACCGGGGTGTGCGATTCGATCCAGGCCAAGGCCCGGTGCACCCTGTCCAGCGACGAAGCGAATGCGCCGGAATCCGCCATGGGCCTGATCTGCGGAAATCGCCGCATTGACGGGCGCGAGGCAGGACTGAAAGCCGACTGCGACCTGGGCATCGTGGTATCCGGCTTCAGCCAGGGCGCCGCCCTGGCCATGCTGGCGCGGGATTATGACGTGCGGGTCCAGGCCATGTGGGGGATCGGCTTCCATGACCAGGGCCTGATCGATAAGCATCCGCTGACCTGTATGCACGGGGAAGACGGGCACCCGCCGGGCGGGCGTGCCCTGCCGACGTCCCGCATGCGCCTGATCATCGGCCAGGAGGACAAGCTGCTTCGGCGCCCGCTGAAGCCGCACCTGCAGGACACCACCGGGCGGGCCTGCAGCACCGCCCTGGGACCCTGTTTCGCCGTTGACGGCTCAGGTTGGGGCATTGTCCCCAACGGCGAATGTACGCAGAACTGCATCCATGAATACCTGGACGACGCGCGCTTCTGGGAGAGTGATCGGTGGTGGGGTGCGGACCGCAACATCGACTGGCTGAAGCGGTTCGTGCAAGGCCCGCCGCCCGGCGGCGGACCCGTTGCGGGGCCGGGTGCCGGACAGGACGGGACCGTGACTGCGCTGCGAAGGATCCTGGCGGATCAGCGGCCCGCGGTCTGGCAGTGTGACGACACGGCGACCTACCTGCGCGTGGCGGGGGGTGTCTCCGCCGGCAGTCCGGAAGCGACCGAAGCAGCCATCCGGCGGGTCCTGGCGGGCTGGGAGCCGGGGGCCAGCTTCGATCGGATCGGGTACAGCGTTGTCCGGGTCACGCTCAGCGACGACCAGCAGCTGGCCGGCGCCATGGGGTCTGCCGGCGCCCGCTGCTACCTGGGTTCGCTCACAGCTACCCTGACGTCGCTGGAGGGCATCGACGCGGTATGGCTGGAGATCGAAGAGGGCAGTCACGCCGAGCCGGGTCTGTATACCCGGGCTTCGTTTCTGGACATGTTCGACCTCAGCGGGGACTGATGCCCGCCCGGGTGATTGCCGCCGGTGAACAGGAGGCGCCGGCGGACGGCAGACTCATCGGTCTGCTATCGGAAAAAATCCCGAAACTATTGTATGTTTAGGGCGCGCGCCCGTGGTTGATGGCGCGGGGGTGGGTGAATGAATCATGGTCGGCTGGCTTTGTGGTCGGGTGGCGCGCTGTTGCTGGCGTCCTGCCTCACTGCCTACGCCCAGATCGAGGAGATCCTGGTCACCGCTACCAAGCGGGCGGAGAGTCGCCAGGATGTGCCGCTGTCCCTGCAGGCCCTCACCGGAGATGCCCTGCAGGACCTCGGGGCTGATTCCGCCGATGACATCCTGGCGCTGTTTCCCAACCTCAGCGTCAATGGCTCCAACGAGGTCAACAAGGGCTTCACCATCCGGGGTGTCGGGACCAACAATTTCCACGGCAACGTCAATGGAGCCGTCGGCGTATACCGGGACGAGGTCGCGGTGGGCACACCCTTCGCCGGTACGCTCGGCATTTTTGACACCGCCCGCGTCGAGGTTCTGCGTGGCCCTCAAAACACCTTGTTTGGCCGCAATACCATTGGCGGCGCCGTCAATTACATCTCCAACGTTCCAGCGCTGGGCGCAGGGTTTACCGGATATCTGCTGGGTACCCTGGGCAGCGACCGGCAGACGGACCTTGAGGGTGCCCTTGGTTTCGAGCTGGGGACGGCATCCGCCGGCCGGTTCGCTTTTCAGTCCCTCAACAGAGACGGCCTGTTCATCAACCGGGCGCCCGGCAGGGAAGGAGAGCAGCTGGGTGAGCGGGATCGCCAGTCCGCCAGGTTGCAGGTGCTGTGGGAACCCACCGAGGCCACCAGCGTCCTGTTTAATGTTCATGCCGGCTACAACCGCGGCACCAACATCGGCAACAAGGCCATCGGACTGCGCGACCCATCCGACCCCGGCCAGCCCTGCGACTTCGATGAAATCGCCCGCGGAAGCGACTACCGGACACGCAACAACTGCGTGGCAGCCAACGGATTCAATCCGTCTTCCGAGGACTGGACCACCGTTTACAACGTCAGCAGTGCCGCCGCGGACATCGATGTCGAAGGCGCATTCGCCAAGGTCGTACACCAGCTGCCGAACCAGCATCTGTTGACCACCATCACTGCGTTCAGCCAGACACGCATCAACCAGGCCGACGATTCCAGTGGATTCAACCAGGTTCGACTGACGCCCTCCCAGGACGGTGACTATGAGCAGATCAGCCAGGAGCTTCGGATTGCCTCACCCGTGGACCAGCGGCTTCGCTGGCTGGGCGGCATCTACCTCCTGGAGGAGGACATGGTGCTTGGCACCAACGTGGTCAACGGCGGCCTCAACGTGGTTGCGTCCAATATCCTGGTGCAGGAGGACTCGGATGTCTCCCTATATGGTCAGTTCGACTACGATGTGTCGCCGCGCCTGACGGCGGGTCTTGGGCTGCGATACACCGACAACCGCAAGCGGGCCCCGTCGTCAGTGTTCCGCGTGTTGCCGCGCGTCCCCAATGGCCTGACCGACCCGGCCCTGCTGATCACCAACGAGATTGTCACCAGCGCGCCGGTAGTACCCGTGACCATTGCCTTTTCGGACCTAGAGGTGGACCTGAGCCGGCTGGGGGGAAACCTGTACGCCAGGTATCGGGCTGCCGACAATGTCATGTTCTATGCCAGTTACGCGAAAGGGTTCAAGTCAGGCGGTTTCGACACCCGCGCCCAGGCCGCACTGACACCTGGCGGCGATCCCGGTCGGCCGGTGGAGGCTGAAGCCCTGAAAGCCTTGGAGTTTGGCATGAAGTCGGCGCTGGCAGACGGGTCCATCCAGCTGAATGCTGCGGCATTTTTGTACGAGTGGGATGATCTCCAATCCTTCGTGGTGGTGGGTGGCGTTCCCGGATTTGCCAACATTCCCGAGTCTGAGATCGCGGGCGCGGAAATCGAGCTCAGCTGGTCGCCGGAGCCGTCCTGGCTGATCGCGGCCATGGCTGGTTTTTTGCACACCGAGGTTACCAATGAAGGCAACCTGGATGCCAGCGTTGACCGGGGCCACGAACTGACCAATGCGCCGGAATTGTCCGCTCACGTCTCGGTGTCCAAACACTTTGAGCTGGCAACGGGGAGGCTGAAACTGCAGGGACACTTTCGCTACGCCGGTGATCAGAAAGACACTTTTCTATTCGCCAACGATCCGTTCTCAACCAAAGGTAGCACCACCTTCGTCGACCTCCGGGCAGCCTATGCGTTTGGTGACTCCCGGCAATACGAGGTGGCGCTCTGGGGAGAAAACCTGACCGAGGAAAAAACCTGCGTTGATATTGGCCTGGTCGACAACCCGGCCGTAACGGCCATGCAGTTGAGCACCACGGGCGCCTGCTCCCCCAGCGAGGGGCAAAGGCGAATTGGCGTCTCGGCCAGGATCAGCTTTTGATTCGACAGTCCCGCTTTACTGCCTGAGAAGGTCGCTGATTTCCTGGATCAGCTGGTCCGCGGTAAACGGCTTCGGCAGGTAGGCAAGCACGTCCGATTCGACGGCCGGGATGATGATGCTTTCCGCAATGTAGCCCGAACAGATCAGGATCTTGCCGTCTGCGTTGGTCTCCCTGTAGCGCGTAATCACTTCGCTGAGCCCCGCGCCCGGAAAAACGGCATCGGTACATAACAGGTCATAGGGTTCCGAGTTGTTGTTGAGCAGGCCAATAGCCTCGTCGCCGTCTGACGCCACGGTGACGGCAAAGCGTGCACGGCTCAATGCAAAAGTCAGCAGATCCCGTGCCAGGGGATCATCCTCCAGGACCAGAACATTGCCTCCGGTGGTTTCAGCCGCGGCGGATGCCAGCGGCAGCTTCTGCAACGTCTGTGGCACGGCCTCGACCCGGGGCAGCCAGATCGTGAACCGGCTGCCGTCGTGGGGTCGGGTCGCGACCTCGATGTGACCGTTGCACTGCTGAACAATACCAAACACCGTGGCCAGACCCAGGCCAGTTCCTTTGCCCACGCCTTTGGTGGTGAAGAACGGTTCAAAAACCCGGTCGCTGGTGCTTTGGTCCATGCCCACACCATTGTCTTTGACTTCGATGGCCACCCATTTGCCGGGACTGGCCACCGACATATCGGAGCCGTCGGAGTCGCGGGTCTGGATGCGGATTTCGCCGCCATCGGTTATGGCGTCCCGGGCATTGATCAGCAGGTTGTACAGCACCTGCTGAAGCTCTCCTTCGTCTACAAAGATCCAGGAACTTGTGCCGTGTTCAATATCCAATCGAATGTTGGACGGAAGCAGGCGGCCAAGGGTTTCGGCGGTGTTCTCGATGACCAGGTTGAGCTGCAGGTGCCGGGGTTTTCGGACCTGTTTGTGGCTGAAAGTCAGCAGCTGTCGCGCCAGGTACTCGCTTTGATCAATGGCCTGGCTGATGGCCTGATTGGCTTTGCTTCGCAGGTCCTCAGACT
Source organism: Lysobacterales bacterium (assembly GCA_030065125.1). GTDB lineage: Bacteria > Pseudomonadota > Gammaproteobacteria > Xanthomonadales > SZUA-38 > JASJDM01. Next base: position 84,878 of record JASJDM010000012.1, read on the forward strand.
CAGAGTTGCGAACCAGCTCATTCCAGCCCCGGATCACCAGCAGGGTGTTGTTGAAATCGTGGGCCACGCCGGCCGCCAGCTGGCCCAGGGCCTCCATCTTCTGTGACTGGCCAGCACGGTGCTGTGCCTCCAGCCTTGCCGCTTCGCTCTGTCGTCGTTGTTCTTCTTTTCGCCGCAGGCTTTCGGTGCTTCGTTCCAGCGCACCCACCACATACAGCACCGAAAATGTGATCCCGCACCAGAAGAAGACCGAGACTACGGTTGTTCTCAGCCAGAAATTCGGTGTCGGGAGGGCATTGACCGGTGGGTTGGGACCGGTCCACAGGCCCGTCCACATGGCCCCAGTGATGGCCAGGAATAGAAAGGCCATCGCGGCCATGACACCCAGCAGCGCGGTGCGTCCCAGCAGCAGGGCGGTGAGCACCAGGGAAAAAGCGCAGGCGAGCACCGGGCCCGGGTTCGGGCCGCCGTAGATATAGAACTGCGCCGACGCCACCACCATGCTCAGTGCCATGGTCCATGCCGGAATTCGGTATGACAGACTCAGCCGGGCCATCCCGTAGGCCACAGCGCGGCCCAGCATGAGGATCACGCCAAACCAGGTAACGGCGATGGCTTTGCCGATCAGCAGCGCGAAAACCAGCGAGGCAAGAAAAATGCCGACGTAGACGTGGCCAACACGTCGCAGCAGGCCGTGCCTCCAGTCGCCGGGGTCGGATTCTGTCAATGGATTCAATTCGATAATGCTGATCTTTTGTGATGGATATCGTGCTGTTCCACGGTAATTGTAGCCCTGCGAGGACCATATCTGCACCGCGGCATCAATACCGAGCACGGCCATCGCTTCGGGTGGCCGTGTCGATCAGGCAGGGTCCCTTGTACGCAGATCGGGGACGCCTGTCAGTCCCGGGCCTGGCGGTTACCCCACAGGCGGATGGTGACGCGGTCTTCGGCCCCCTGGTCCACGAAGTGCCAGTCCAGGCGGAAGGAGCCCCCGTTTTCCAGGCTGCCTTCGGCGCGCAGTGTGATACCGGGCAGCGCAGCAGAACCGTTGGGATACAGTGCCTCTTCAAACCAGCGCGCGCTGCCACGAACCAGGGAAGGCAGTGCCTCGATGTCGCCGATGAAGACATGCCCGGATTCCAGGATCGGCCGGAGTTCCCGCCAGGCCACGAACCAGACGGGCAGGTTGGGGACGGCATTGCGAGAGCGGACGTAGATGGGCGACAGGCCCGGAGCAGGACGGGTTTGCCAGATTTCGTGGCCCTCGATCAGCAGGGGACAGCCGTAAGCAGCCAACCCGTGGTCCCCGGGCGGATGGAAGAACTGACCCAGGTTGAAATCTTCGGGCACGCAGTCGGGGTCTCGGTAGAACACGATGGCAGCCCAGCGATTGTTGTTGGGCACGTCAAAATTGGGCACCAGCAGTTCCAGCCGGGCGTAGGCCGGAACGCCCGGCGACTCCTGGGGAAAGTTCAGCTGGGTGCCGGGCTGGCCCGGGAACGGCTGGGCGTGCAGCGGCGCGAGGTAGGCAGCAAGCGCCAGAACAATGAACCCCGTGTGGCGAATCCTGGCGAACAGTTTGTGGGTGGATGACATGCGACTTCTCCTTGGTCTGTTGGATTGACCGGCCGGTCCAATGTGTGGACCATTTCCGTAGAAACAGCTTGCCCGGGCAGTCACGACGAGACTTCAGGATTTCCTCAGCAAAACATCAGCAGGCGGAAAAAGTGAGCGGGGACCAATACTTAAGAAGTTTTGCCTTCGGCAGTTATGTGCTGGAAGGCAGGCTGCAACGGCTGGTCCAGGACGGCAGCATCGTTCCGCTCAAACCCAAGGCATATGACCTGCTGTGCCTGCTGCTGGCGAATCGGGATCGAACCCTGGGCAAGGACGAGTTGCTGGACTATCTGTGGCCGCGGCAGGACATCGGCGAAGCCAACCTGACCCAGACCGTTTACGAGTTGCGCCAGGCCCTGGGGGAGGCTGCCCGTGAATCCCGCTGGATCGAGACAATCCCGCGCCGCGGGTACCGCTTCAAGGGCGACGTATCGGAGCCGCAGGATCAGCCTGCCTCCGACATGCCCAAATCCATCGCCGTACTGCCTTTCAGGGCCCTTACCTCCCAGCCGGAGATGCAGGACCTGGGTATGGGCATCGCCGATGCGGTGATCCTTTCACTGTGCTCCACCGGCCAGGTCGTGGTTCGCCCCCTGAGTGCCGTGCTGCCCTACGGCAATACCGAGCAGGACTCCCTGACCATCGGGCAACACCTGGACGTGGACACGGTGCTGGAGGGCACCCTGCAGCAGTTTGGTGATCGGGTACGCGCAAGTGCCCGGCTGCTCAGCTGCCCGGACGGCGAGGATATCTGGACCGGCAGGCAGGAATCCGACGCAGCAGACCTGTTTGCGGTCCAGGATCGAATGGCCCGCCGGGCCGCCGACGCCATTGCGGTGAACCTCGGCCATGACCAATGCGCCCGGCGGTACAACCCCCATGGTTCCAATGCGGAAGTGCATGCGCTGTACCTGAAGGCGCGCTATTGCTGGCAGCGCTGGGTGCCCGACGCATCCCGCCAGGCGCTGGACTACCTGGATGCCGCCATCGCACTGGACCCGGAACACGCGCCGTCTCAGGCGTGGCGCGCCGCGGCATGGTCTACCCTGGCCATCCTGGGCGCCGTGGCCCCCAGGGAAGCGGCCAGGAACGCCCGGGAGGCAGCCCAACGGGCCATCGAAATTGATGACCTGTTTGCAGACGGGTACGAAATGCTCGGTGCGGTTCAATTGTTTTTCGACTGGGATCTGAACGCCGCCGCCAGCAGCGTCGATCATGCTATCGAGCTGAATCCATCGTCATCCAACGCCCGGCACCTGCGTGCCATCACGCTGTCCCTGGGGGGACACGACCAGGCAGGACTGGCGGAGATGATTCGCGCCGTGCGGGCGGACCCATCCTCGCTCATCGCCAATTCCGACATGGGCATGGTGCACTACTGGGGGCGCCGCTACGGCGAAGCCAAACGCTGGTTCGAGACCACCCTGGAGCAGGCGCCGGATTTTGCCCACGCCCGGTCCGGTCTTGCGTTCACACTGCTGGAGCTGGGCCACGCGGATGCTGCGGTGGCGGAAATCCGTCTCGCCGCGGAGAGCCGCGGGCGCAACGCACCGGGTGAGCTGGCCTACGTGCTCGGCCGGGCGGGCCGCCGTCAGGAAGCCAGGGAACTGCTGCAGGGCTTGCTGGATGCGAAAGACGACCGCATTGTCGATCCCTACCTGCTGGTACTGGCATACCTGGGGGCGGGCGACTATGACCAGGCGTTCCAATGGCTGGGTAAGGCCATCGACCATCGCAGCCGTGACCTGGTGCTGCTGGGCGTGAACCCGATTGTCGATCCGATCCGCGACGACCCTCGCTTCGGCGACGTGATGCTGAAGGTCGCGCTGTAGTGCCCCCTGCAGCCCAAAAATTTTCAAACACGGCCGATAAACCACCGGCTGGTTCATTCAGCACTTGCAGCAGTCAGAGGGCGGCCTGACACTGGCGCCGGCTCACGCAAAATGGGAGAGCGCCGATGAAACTTATTGTTCCGTCAATATTGACTGGTTTCGTTCTCGCAATCGGTGCATCGCCAGCCGCGGCCGTAGAGATTCAGAAACTCACCAATATTGAAACGTCCTACCCGTACTGGTCGCCGGACGGCAAAAGAATCGTCTTTCAGTCCAACCGTAACAACAACGATTCCGAGATCTACGTCATGGATGCGGATGGTGGCAACCTGCAGCGATTGACTTATACGCCGGGCTATGACGAAACTCCCATCTGGTCACCCGACGGCCGGCATATCCTGTTTGCCTCGACCCGGGACGGCAATTACGAGGTGTACCTGATGAACGCTGACGGCAGCGATCAGCGCAACCTCACCAATCACCCGGCCCACGACGGCCACCCCAACTTCTCTCCCGACGGGCGTCGGGTGATATTTCACAGCAACCGGGTGATGCCCGCCGACACCTGGGGTGACAACGCCTTCACTCCCGAGGTCAACCACGAGATCTACGAAATGGACCTGGACGGCGGCAACGTGACCCGGGTGACGGATTATCCCGACTGGGATACCTACCCCGATATTTCCCCCGACGGCAGCAAGATCGCATTCCGCCGGGTATTCCCAACGGACATGGGTTCCCGGGATCGAAACTCCGAGGTATTCGTGGCGGACCGGGATGGCGCCAACGCCTACAACCTGTCGCGCTTTCCCGAACACGACGGCCGGCCCGCCTGGTCCCCCGACGGCAGCATGATCGCTTTTGCCTCCGAGCGGGAGCGTTCGCGGCAATGGCAGATCTATGTGATCAACGTTGACGGAACCGGGCTGAGGCGGCTCACGGAATTTGACAGCCAGGGCGCAGAATTCGCCAAACCGCAGTGGTCCCCGGATGGCAAGCGAATCATCTGTACCCGCACCAAGGACGGCAACGTGGAGATTTTTGTCATCCACCTGTAGCTGGAAACCGACAAGCTGTGGCGCTGGCGGGGCGAATATTCCCTATACTCGCCTGAGCCATGTCGTCTGAAAAATTCCAGTTCCCCACGGTCACGGCCGTTGTGATCGCCAATATGATCGGCACGGGCGTGTTCACCAGCCTGGGCTTTCAGCTGCTCGAGATCCAATCGGGATTTGTCATTTTGATGCTGTGGGCCGTTGGAGGAGTGGTTGCGCTGTGCGGCGCCATGACCTACGCGGAACTGGGTGCCGCGTTTCCCCGGTCGGGCGGTGAGTACAATTTTCTGTCGCGGATTTACCACCCGGCTGTTGGCTTCGTGGGTGGCTGGACTTCAGCCACCATCGGCTTCTCAGCGCCCACCGCACTGGTGGCCATGACCTTTGCCGCCTATGGTACGTCGATTCTCGATCTGCGTGATGCCAGGATGCTGGAGCAGATTGTTGCCATCGGCCTGATAGCGGTGCTTGCCGCCGTGCACGCCGGACGGCGCAGGACCAGCGGCGGGATGCAGATTATCCTGACGGCGCTGAAAGTGGCGGTGATCGTGCTGTTCTGTGGGTCGGTGTTCCTTCTGATGGATTCTCCCCAGCCCATCCGCTTTCTGCCCGTATCGGGCGATGCTGCCCTGTTGACCAGCAGCGCCTTCGCGGTTTCGCTGATCTACGTCAGCTATTCATACACCGGCTGGAACGCAGCGACCTACCTCTCCGGAGAACTGGAACGGCCGCAGCAAACCCTGCCCTGGATACTGGCGGCCGGAACCCTGGTGGTGACGCTGCTTTACGTCTCGCTGAATTTCATCTTCCTGTACGCGGCGCCGGTGGTTGAACTGCAGGGCCAGATTGACGTCGGATTCATCGCGGCCGTCGCGGCGTTCGGAGAAGCCGGGGGACGGTTCGCCGGGATTATCCTGGCGCTGCTGCTGATTTCCACCGTCAGCGCCATGCTGCTGGCCGGTCCGCGGGTGATGCAGGTGATCGGGGAAGATTTTCCAGCCCTGGGCTTTCTGGCCAGGCGCAACCGCGATGGAATCCCGGGCACGGCCATACTCATCCAGGCCGGGCTGGCAGTGGCGTTTGTCCTGAGCTCGAGTTTCGAGTCGGTCCTGCTGTTCGCGGGATTCACCCTGGCGCTCAACAGTTTTATGACCGTGGCCGGTGTGTTCCTGCTGCGCTGGCGGCAGCCCGGCCTGGATCGGCCCTACAAAACCTTCCTGTTTCCGCTGCCTCCACTGATTTATCTTGCCCTGACCGGTTGGACCCTGTTTTTTGTTCTCAAGACCCGGCCCGTGGAGGGCTTGTTTGGCCTGGGAGTGATTGGCTCCGGGCTCGTTGTCTACGGCTTGCTGCAACTGGGCCAGCGCCGCGGTCGCGCCTGAGCGAGCCCGTGGCGACGAACCCGTCCCAAGCTGGCATACTGACTCTGATGCGCAACTGTCCCACATCTGCTCGATTATTGCTGCTGCTGGTGGCCGGCAGCTTTGTCAGCTGCGTACAGGCCGAACGCGATTGGCAGGCCGAACGCAAGGCCCTGGTCCAGGAGATCAAGCAGCAGGTCAGCGCCACCCGGGACTACACCGGCAAGTCACAGCTCAAGCCGACGGTGATCGAGGCCATCGGCACGGTCCCGCGCCACGAGTTTGTCCCGCCCCGGTTTCGCGGTGACGCCTACCGCAACCATCCGCTGCCAATTGGCGAGAGCCAGACCATCTCCCAGCCCTACATCGTGGCGCTTATGACCGAACTGGCCGAGGTTGGCGGTAACTCCCGGGTGCTGGAAATCGGCACGGGCTCCGGCTACCAGGCGGCGGTGCTGGCGGAGATTGTCGAGCACGTCTACACCATCGAGATTATCGATGTGCTGGGCCGGCGAGCTGAACAGACCCTGGCGCGCCTCGGTTACGACAATGTCAGCGTGCGGATCGGCGACGGCTATAAAGGCTGGCCGGAACAGGCGCCCTTCGACGCCATTGTCGTTACTGCGGCACCGGAAACCGTGCCCCAGCCCCTGATCGATCAGCTTGGCGTGGGCGGCAGGCTGGTGATCCCGGTCGGGCCCATCCACGGTGCCCAGTCGCTCAAGGTGCTACGCAAACAGGCCGATGGCAGCGTGACCACCGTTGATGTCCTGTCGGTTCGTTTCGTGCCGTTTACGCGGGAGTGAAGCAAGATCGTTGAGCGTCAGACAAGCCGCGAAACCCCTGAAAATCTGATCTGCCTGCCATTGTTCAAATTTCCGTTAGAAATCCGTTAGGACTCCCCCGGTGGCGGGGGCGTACGCTGTCCCGAAATCTTGCCAGGGGATCAGGACATGCGCATCGGGCTTCTTCTAACGCTTGTTATCGGTGTTTCTCCCTGGGCAGTGAGCGCCCAGACCGTCACCATGGAAGTCAACAACCTTGCCGCCACCGAGGCAGGGCCGGCGGCGGCCAGTATTACCTTTCGCCGTGACGGCGATACAGATTCAACGCTGGTGGTCAGCGTCAACGTCTTACCCGGCTCAACTGCTGAGACCAACGACTACGAGGACAATAACCAGGGCTCCTTCGTGTTCCTCAACCGGGTCAACATCGAATCCGGCGAAGAGGCTTTTACCCTGCTGATCACGCCGACTGCTGATAATCGCGTGGAGATGCAGGAAACCCTGACCTTCGAACTGGCGGATTCAACCGCCTACACCATCGGCTCGCCAGATCCTCTGACGGTGACCATCGACGACGATCCGCCGGTGGTGGAAGTTGGTCCGGCGGACGGGGACACGGCCAACCTGACCGCCATTGAAGGCGGTATGCCGGCACGGCTGGATTTCACCCGAACCGGCGGCGATCTGACTACTGCGCTGCTGTTCAATATCGATATCGATGCATCCAGCACCGCCAGCGGGGCAGATTACGAGGACAACACCGCCGGGGAGTTCGAGTTTCTCAACCGGGTCACCATTCCCGCGGACGAGTCACTGCTGCGGCTGGAGATAACAGCGACACCCGACAACCTGGCCGAAGGCGAGGAGACCCTGGACGTCCGCCTGGTCGGCGATACCTACATGAACGGGCCCAACGACCAGGTCTTGGTCATCCTTGCCGACGACGCGCCGCGGGTCAGCCTGTCGGTCATCAACGATCTGACCTCGGAAGACGGCCCACCGGCCGTGATCCAGTTTGTCCGCAGCGGTGGTCAGATCGACCAGGACCTTCGCGTGAACACCACGCTCGAGGCCAGTTCCACCGCCGGCGACCGGGACTTCTCTGACAACCTGGCCGGCACCTTCCTGGTGCTCAACTACGTGACCATCCCGTCCGGTGACCTGACATTCAACCTGGAACTGACAGGCGTTCAGGACGGACTGATTGAAGCGACGGAGGTCCTGGACGTGGCGCTGGCGGACGGCGACTACCTGATCTCCGAGCCCTCCATGGCGTCGATCACCGTGCTGGACACGCTCATCTTTACCAGCAGTTTTGAAGGCACCGGCACACCCGACAAGTGCGCCCGCCTGGAAGACGGTGGTAAGTACTGGCCAGGTGGCGACAGCCCCGGCGATCTGGTCTGGCGACCCTGCGCCGCCAATGCCAACCTGGACATGGCAACCGGACAGTGCGTCACCGATCCAAGCCTGCAAAAGCTCAACCCGGTAACATTTGTGACGCTGTTCAATCGTGGCGTCCTGGCGGACAACCACGGCTACCGCTGGCGACTGGCCACGGCCGAGGAGAAGCTGGCTGCCGGAGTCACCGGCAACGGCTGCCTGGTTCGGTCGCGCTACCTGCAAGGCGACTGAGGGCGACGTAAGCAATGTCGGGATGGCCGATTCTGGAAATCACCCATCTGTCCAACCAGAGGAATGAGCTCCGACTGACTGTTCTTGACTGACTCCAGGCGACGCCGTTCATCGGCGATCGGCTATAGGCAAATCTGCGAATTGGAACAACATTGGATGGCCACCAAATGGAAGGGACCACGTCTTTTTGGGAGGCAATCAGATGGTCAAAAAACTTCCAGTCTTAATTGCATGCTGTGTCATTGCAGGCGGCGTTGGCGCGTCGTTTGCTGACGACGACGATGGTGCGACGGCAAAAAGAGTGAGAGGCACTGCATCCGGATGGGTCCACTACTCAGCAGCCGCGGACCTGAACGACGACGGGTTCAGCGGTGTTCTTGGTCAATCCAGAGGAAAATCCAATTTGGGACAGTTTGACTCCAGCAACAGCGGTGACGTGCTGCCCTGGGACGGTCTTTCGTTCTGTGATTCGGGCAACGGCATCCTTCTCACCTACGGCTCGTCTTCATCGGTCATCCGTCTCAAGAGCGGTGACCTGATCTATGGCCGCCTGAGCGAAACCATTCCGAGCACGTTGTGCTTTAACATCGTCGATAATGTGAGCTACAGCTTTGAGCTTCACGAAGATGTGCTTGGTGGCACGGGACGCTATGAAGGCGCTACCGGCACAATGGTGAGCATCGGCGCCGGCAGGAACATTACGGCGGTGCACGCCACCGCATCCGGGACCATCGAGGGGGAGCTCTTCCTTGTCGGCGGTGACGACGACGACTGAGTGCATCGATCTCTATACCGAAAATGAAAACCCCGCCGCGTGGCGGGGTTTTTTACTGTTGGATGCTGCGCCAGCCTGTCAACCCCGGCGACGGACCGGATCGGTTCCAACAACTCGGCCACGGTCGAATACCTGGTCGGCCCGTCGGACCGCATCTTTTCCAGGGGATTTGAGTATGCGTGCGTGTCAGCGAGGCACGGCCTCGGGCACATGAATGCCAAATCCCTGGGCATAGTCAATGGACGAGGACTGCAGCCAGGCCAGGATTTCATCGTTTTCCACGTGTTCGGCGACTGACGCCAGGCCGCCGGCGTCGGCGATGCGGGCTACGGAGCGGACGATTTCCTGCTGGATGGGGTTCTGGGTGACGTTGCGAATCAGGGAACCGTCGATCTTGATCATCGAGACCGGGATCCGAGCCAGGTGGGCCAGGGACGACATGCCGCTGCCGAAGTCGTCCAGGGCAAACTGAAAACCTTCATTCCTCAGCCGCTCGATAAGTTCGATGGCAAGCTCAAAATTGTCGATGGCGGCTGATTCGGTGATTTCCAGTCCCACGCGCTGTGGATCGACGCCGGTACGGTCGGCGCAGCTGAGGATAAAGTCACCAAAATCGGGGTCCGCCAGGGATTTGGCTGACATGTTGACCAGCCCCAGGCGGATGTCGTCGGATCGACAGATGGTGTCCAGGGCATTGGCAATGACCCAGCGATCGATGCGGTCGATCAGGCCGTAGCGTTCCGCTGCGTGGATGAACTCGCCGGCGGGAATAATCCGCTCATCCCGGGTCACGCCGCGAACCAGGAATTCAAAGGTCCGGCCCCCGGATTCCTCGCGGTTGATGGGCTGGAGCTCCTGCCAGTAGAGGCGCAGGCTGTCGTCTTTCAGGCCCGATATGAAGCTGACAATGGAGTTACGGCTGATGGGGTGGTTGGCGTCCACGTTGTCCCGGTAGACTTCGACCCGGGCCCGCCCGTTCGCCTTGGCGCTGCGGCAGGCGATGTCGGCGGCGTTCATGGCAACGTTGATGCTGCCCATGGATTCGTCCAGGGCAACTACGCCAATGCTGCAGCCCAATCGAAAAGTCCGGCCGTGAAACACGTACTCGTAGTCCTTGATGGCCCTACGTACCGTTTCAACCAGGCGCACGGCCTGGTTGGCGGTACAGTCAGGCAACAGGATGCCGAACTCGTCGCCGCCGATGCGGCTGGCGATATCACTGCGCCGCGTGGCGGTATCGATGAGCCTGGCCACGTCCCGCAGCACTTCGTCACCGGCCTGGTGACCGCAGGCATCGTTGATGATCTTGAAGTAGTCCAGGTCCAGCAGGCACAGCGTGTAGTGGTGGCGGCCGTCGCAGGCGTGGCGCAATGCAACGCCCACAGCCGCCTCGAACTCGGTACGGTTCATCAGGCCGGTCATGGGACAGTGGCGTGCCTGGTGCCACAATTCGTCCTGCATGCGTTGGCTTTCCGTGATATCCCGGGCCACGACCACCACCACGGTTTCGTTGCCGGGTCCGTGTTCAAGTCGCTTGTAGCGTACGTCCAGCACAACCGTCCGGCCATGGGTAACGGCGCGACGGGCGACGTAGCTGGAATGTCCAGACTTCAGGCAGCGGGCCAGGTTGGGCGCGACGTTCTGCTTGTAGAACACGTCGGTCACGATCTCTTTGACGTGTTGCCCGACAATGTCGCTTCTGGGCAGGCCCACCATCTCGCAGTATGCCTGGTTGGCTTCCACGAACACGCCGTCCGGGCTGAGCACAGCCATGACGTCGCTGGACTCGTCGACCATCTGGGACTTGAGAACGATCTGGCTGTCCTGGGTGGGCTGGGCGGGAATCTGGCGGAGGGTATGCCCAGCACCAACCCCGGCCCCCTCAACTGATTTCATCGGTTCGGGCGTCTTCCTCTTCCTCACGGTGGTATCGGCCGATTGAGACAATACTTGAGAAGGGCCTCCGGCGTCGCTCTCGAAGACCCCTCAATCTATTGATTTTCAATTATTTTTCCAAGGGTCAGGAATTGGTCACCCGGAGGTCAGGACTGTTGCGGGAGCCATCGACACAATGCACCGCAGCTTGATTCAAGAGTAGTCACGACATGAATTCCTGTAGATCCTGGCAACGTGCCTCAACGACCTGTTTTATTGCATGGGGGATAACCCTGGCATTGGCTGCGGCCTTCATCGGCAACTGGGGCGCGGGGAATACCCTGGACGCGCTGCCACGCGGCTCAATGCTCGGCGCGCTGATTTTCGACCTTGGCCTGCTGGGATTGGCGGTATTGCCGTTTTCACCAGCCATTCGGTTCCAGCTGTACCGCTTTCTCCACCGTCTGGCTGCGGTGGCCCTGTTTGGCCCCGTCTGGCACGGGTGCACCGCCGCCATCCTGACCCTGGTGCTGCTGGCCTGGAAGCCCGTCGGCGGCATGGTCTGGGTGGCAGAAGATCCGTTGCTGAAGCTGGTCCTGTGCGGGGTCTACCTGGTCGGATGGGTTTTATTGCTGCCCCAGTTGGCCCGGCGGCTTGCCGGACAGTTTCCAGGCGGCACGCCCGGGCTACGATTCAGCATCGGCTGCTTGCTTGCGGTATGGGCCGCACCCACAATGACGCTCATGCACCTCCTGCTGGCGGTCGTGGTTTCGGTCTGGCTGGCAGCCGCCTGGGAGGACGACGAGGAACCCGCCCTGGCAGGCTTCAATCCTCCAGCCAATGCAGCTTTTCCAGGGGGTATCCGAGATACCACTTTGGCCGGTCCAGGATGATTCGGGTGGTGACATGCCGTACGCCGAGTTCCTCCCGGCCGCTGACACTGTCGATGAGCTTGTTCAGTTCCTGAATGTTGGAGCAGCAGGTGAAACACACGTAGTCCGAATCGCCCGTCACCCGTACGCAGTCCATGAATTCGACGATATCCTCGATGGCGGCTTCGAATTTTTCCCGGCAACGCGGGCTGTTTTCGGTGAGGGTGAACTCCACGTAGGCCAGGACGTGCTCGACCATCCGGTCGAGGTCCAGGTCGGTGTTGAAGGACAGGAAATAGCCCGCTTCCTTCAAGCTGCGGACCCTCTGAAAACAGGCGCTGTTGGACAAGCCGACCAGGCTGGCCAGTTCCTGGTTGGAAATATCGGACCGGGTGTGGGTGATCGTCAGTATCTTGCGATTGATGGCATCGAGCTTGACGTTTTTTGTTCTGGCGGTCATCGCGATTGGGCAGGGCCCGCTGCAAAACTATCGACCAATTGCAGCGTGCTTTTCAAAAACTAATTCTGAGCGATATATGCTACAACAAGGCGATTCCTGGTTTTGGGTTGTCGGGGTCGCCTTTCATTGTTGACTGAAAACGACGAGTTCTCGGCAGCGGGCATTGCCGAACATCAGCTGGTGGCGTGGCCGCGGGTCGCCGCCGTGGCCTCCATGGTTGCGTTTTCACTTCCGACCTTCGTGACCGGCCTCGAGGTGTCCCACGGGCTGGGCGCGACCGATGCGATGATTGCCCTTATCGCCGGCTCGCTGATTATCTTCGTTATCGGGGCCATCATGGGCTCGGTGGGCGCAAAAACCCGGCTGAGTTCCTACCTGCTGGTTCGCATCGCCTTCGGGGACCGCGGCGCCGGGGTAGTGAACCTGGCCTTTGCCGTCTCGCTGCTGGGCTGGTTTGGCGTCAACATCAACCTGTTTACCAACGCCGTGGAAAGGCTGGCGCAATCGCTGTTCGGCGTGAGTATCGGTCCGCTGTGGCTGTCAATCGTGGCCAGCGTCTGTATGACGGTCACCACCATGATCGGGTTTCGTGCCATCAACCTGGTCTCGACGCTGCTGGTCCCGGTCCTCGCGGTGGTGACTTTTCTGCTTGCAAAATCCGCCCTGGATGCGCAATCGATGAGCGAGATCCTTGCCACGGAGAATACGGCCACCCTGTCGGTTGGGGACGGCGTGTCTGCCATCGTGGGCGCCATTATCGTTGGTGCGATCATCCTGCCCGATATCACCCGGTTCTCGCGTCACTGGAGCGGTGCCGTGTACACCGCCATTATCGCTTACGTCATTATCCAGGTGGCCGTGATGGGGGCAGCCAGCTTCGCAGGAATTGTCAGCGGCAAGACCGATATCCTGGAGATCATGCTGGACGTCAACCTGGGTTTCGGGGCGTTTGCCATCGTCATCATTGGCAGTTGGGTGCTCAATTCGCTGAATCTCTACAGCGCGGTGCTCAGCACCAAGGCAACCATTCCCCGCTTGAATACCGTTGGGCTCACCATCGGTCTCGGTGCGGTGGGAGTGATCGCCGCGATGATGAACATCCTCGACCAGTTCGTGACCTTCCTGTTTTATCTGTCGGTTATTTTCATTCCCGTGGCCGGCGTCATCGTGATGGACTTCCTGGTGATCCGGCCGGCCCGATACCACGCGGATACACTGATCGGCAACCGACCGTTCAGCGGTAAAGGGTTTGCCGCCTGGGCACTGGGTGCGGTAGTGGCACTGCTGGCGTCCGAGGGCATTATCCCGGCGCTGACCACCATTGCGGCCATCGACGCCATGGCGGTCTCCGCCGTTGTCTACACCCTGATTTCCTGGAGAGACCGGAAGGCCACCACCTCATGAGAATCGGTATTGATGTCGGCGGTACTCACACCGACGCCGTCGTTTTGCTGGACGACCAGATCGTAACCTCCACCAAGGCCCTGACATCGGCCGACGTGATGAGCGGTGTGGAAGACGCCCTGGACACGGTGCTGGGTGACGCCGAATTGGACCTGCAGCAGGTCGAGCTGGTGATGATTGGCACCACCCAGTTCACCAACGCCATTGTGGAGCGCCGGGAACTGGCGCCCACCGCGGCCATCAGGCTGGGCCTGCCCTCGGGGAACGAGCTGCCGCCCATGATCGACTGGCCGGAGGACATCGCCGAGGCCGTGGGCCGTCACTGTTTCATGCTCCACGGCGGCTACCTGTACGACGGCCGCCCCCTGGCGCCCCTGGACGACGCCGAGATCGACGACGTGATTCGTGAACTGGTCGCCAGGGACATCAGGAACGTGGCTATCGCCGCTGCGTTCTCTCCCATGAAACCGGAACCGGAAGTCTACGTTGCCGAGAGAGTCCGACAGGCCATCCCCGACGCCAACATCACGCTGTCCCACCCGTTTGGGCGCCTGGGCCTGGTGGAACGGGAGAATGCCGCCATTCTCAACGCGTCACTGCTGCCGTTTGCCGATCGGGTGGTGGCCTCGTTTGTGGAAGCGGCCCGTCGCCGCGGGCTCACCTGCCCGGTCTTCATCAGCCAGAACGACGGCACCCTGATGAGCGCGGAGTTCGTCAGGGAGTTCCCGGCGCTGACCTTTGCCTCCGGGCCTACCAATTCCCTGCGCGGGGCCTGCCGGCTGACCGGACTGGAGGACGCCATCGTGGTGGATATCGGTGGGACGACATCAGATATCGGCGTGCTGCAGAACGGCTTTCCGCGGGAATCCAACGTGGTGGTGGAGGTTGGTGGGGTTCGTACCAATTTCCGTATGCCGGACATCCTGGCCATCGGCCTGGGTGGTGGCAGCCTGGTGGCCGACGAGGGGCGCTGCATCGGGCCCAGGTCCGTGGGGCACAGGCTGGTGCAGGAAGGGATGATTTTTGGCGGTGATACCCTCACTGCCACCGATGTGCTGGTGGCCAGCGGCCAGGCCGACATCGGCAATCCTGCTGCCGTCGCATCGCTGGATCCAGGCCTGGTGCAGACCGCCCAGGGCACCATGCACGAGATGCTGGACCGGGGCATCGACGCCATGAAGCCCAGCGGTCACGCCATGCCGGTCATCCTGGTCGGCGGCGGTGCGGTACTGGTCACCCAGGACCTGAAAGCCGCTTCCGAATCCCTGCGGCCGGAACACGCCGGAGTGGCCAACGCCATTGGGGCAGCCATCGCCCAGATTGGCGGTGAGGCCGAGCGCATGGTGTCCTATCGCCAGATGACCCGTGACGACGCCCTGGCTTCGGTCACCCAGGATGCAACGGCCCGGGCGGTGGCCGCCGGCGCGGATCCCGCCACCATCCGGCGGGTCGATATCGAGGAAACCGCAATTCCGTACATGGATGAGGGGGCGACCCGGGTTCGGGTGAAGGTCATTGGTGAGATTTCCAGCCGGCGGGGAGGGGACAAGTGATGAATCGGATCGAGGCACACCACATCGACGACCTGGCCCTGGGGTCGGTCTTCCTGGCCACCGGCGGCGGGGGCGATCCGCACCTCAACCGCATCATCGCCATCGAGACCCTGAAGGCCCGCGGGCCGGTGGAAATCCTGCTGCCCGAGGAACTGGACGATGATGCGTTTGTTGTTCCCGTCGGATCGGTAGGGGCTCCCACTGTCAGCCTGGAACTGTTGCCGTCCATGGATGAACCCCGCCGTACCCTGGAGGCTTTCGAAAAGCAGGTGGGTCGCCGGGCGGATGCTGTCGCGTCATTTGAGATTGGCGGCGGCAACTCCCTGGTACCCCTGGTGGCCGCGGCCGGCCGCGGCATCCCGGTGGTCAACGGTGACGGCATGGGGCGCGCGTATCCAGAAGCGCAGATGATGACCTACGCAATTTCTGGAGTTCGGCCGACTCCGGCCCTGGCGTTCGACTATGCCGGCAATACGGCCCTGTTCTCGACCCAGTCCACGGAAGTCTACGAATATCACATCCGCAGCTTTGCCGCCGCGGCGGGCGGGATGATCACCGTGGCTGAGCACGCCATGAGCGGCGCCCAGCTGAAACAGGCCGTGATCCCGGGCACCCTGTCGTTTACCGTGGAGCTGGGGCAGGTGCTGCGGGAAAACCGCGGACCTGCCGCGGACATTCTCGACCCCCTCAAGGCCATCTTCGAACCCTCGATCTACGGTGAGGTGCGGCACCTGTTCAGTGGCAAGGTCATCGACAAATCCACCCGAATCATCGGCGGATACGACATCGGCGAGGCCACTCTGGAAGATTTTGACGACCCGGGCCAGACCCTGTGCCTGAACATCAAGAACGAATACCTGCTCGCGCGCACCGGCGATCGGGTAGTGGCCAGCGTGCCTGACCTGATCGTCACCGTGGATCATGAAACCTCCACTCCCATTAACTGCGAGCGGTTGCGTTATGGCCAGCGGGTCACGGTATTTGCGGTGGGGTGCCCGGATTTTTATCGCAGCCCCGAGGCCCTGCGGGTCGTATCCCCGCGCAGTTTCGGCTTCGACCTGGACTACGTGCCGCTGGAAGATATCGAATCCTGAGGGTCCAGCAGGCGGCGGAGGCTGTCCAGGCGGTCGCCATACCGTTTCCAGCGGCCTATGGACGTGGCATAGATCGGCTGGCGCACCTGCACTGAGCTGGCCGTGGACACGGGCGACGGATTGTCCTGGAAATGCAGGCAGGCATCGTTCCAGTCCAGGTCGCAGAACGCAAGCAGCGAGCGCGTTTGCGACTCCTGGTCCCGCACCACGTCTTCGTACCGCACTTCCATGAAGGATTCGGCGGGCAGCTGGGTGCGCCAATGGGCCAGCAGATGGTCAAATGCCTGGTAGTAGCGCCCGGTATCGAGAATATCCAGCGAGTAGTTGTAGTAGGAAAATCCCGTGGAAAAAAGCTGGCGAAAGTTCGACAGGCAGCTGTCCAGGGGGTCACGCCGCAGGGCGATGATGCGGGCGCTGGGCAGTGCCCGCTGGATCAGGCCCGCGTAAAAAAAATTCAGCGGCATCTTGTCGGTGAAGCGGGGGGCACCCCGGGCCAGGGTCCGGGTTCTGGACACATAGTCTCTTCCCAGTTGGACCAGGGCGCCAGCATCGGCCCGGGTTGCGCGTGACAGGGTCGGCGGGTCCAGTACCCGGTTGGACTCGGTGCCGGCTTGAGTTTTCACCAGTCCCGCAAAGGTATTGAGTTCCCCGGCGGAGATCACGTCGGGATGGCTGGACAGGATGCGATCCACCAGGGTGGTCCCCGTTCGGGGCAGGCCGATGATAAAGATTGGCGAATCCTCGTCGTCTGCCCGAATTCCGCTCTGGTCCACAGTCTTTGCTGCGGCGTCAAACAGCTCCAGATCGTTTTTGACGTCGTAGGCCAGCGCCTCCCGCTTGGACCGCTTGGCATTCACCAGCCAGTCGAAACTCTCCGGGTAGCGGTCCAGATCCTCCAGGGTCTTGGCGATGGCGTGGCCAAAGTGTAACGCTGCATCGGGATTACCGGCATGAGCCTCAAACAAGGATTCCAGGCGGTCCAGCATCTGGTTTTCGGGCGTCTGGCGGGACAGGCCCACCAGCGAGGAATAAGCCCGGTAGTTGTCGGGTTGCCGGGCGATCGCCTGGCGATAGGCCTGCTCCGCTCGGGAGAACTGACCCGAGAACTGCAGCGAGGCGCCCAGGTTGTAGTGGAAGTTGGCCGGTTCCGGATTCAGCGCCACGGCTTGTTCAAAAAATGGCACGGCTTTCTCGTGGAACCCGGTACGGCTGTAGATCACCCCGACCATGTCGGCCGCGAAGGCTTCATCGATAGTCAGGCTTGCGGCCTCGTTAGCGCTCTGCAGGGCCTGCTCCTGCTGCCCGACGGTGACCTGGAACTGCCCCAGGGCGGCCAGGTAGAACGGGTCTTGCGGGCAAAGCTCCCGGGCGCGGCACAGCAGTTCCCCGGCCTTCGCATAATTGTGGTGGTCCAGGGCGATCCGGCCCAGCAGGAAGTAAGGGACCGGGTTGCCGATATCCTGGTGAATCAGCTTGATGGCCTCGGCATGGGCCGGCTCGTAACGGCCTGATTCGATCAGGGTAAGTCCGTGGCGCAACGCGGGTTCCATGTACTGGATTGTCATAAAAACGTTCGGGGCGAACAACAGGCAACGAATATCCTCCCGTTGGCCCGGCAGATTTCAGTAACTCTTTTTGCCGTGAATATGATATTGATAAGCGCATCGTTTGAAGCTCGACACCGGAGGAGTGGTCATGCCCCAACGAAAGCGCCGTCACAAGAACGTCAGGAGAAAATCCCGCCGCCATATGAAGGCTTCCGTCAGCCTGATTGCGATTCCCGTTGGCCTGGGCTGCTTCACACCGGCCTACACCCAGGTTCTTGAGGAAGTCCTGGTTACCGCAACTCGCCGGGCCGAGTCTGTACAGGACATTCCGGTCAACATCGCGGCTGTGGGCGGGGCCCAGCTCGAGCAGCAGGGTTTCGGTGACCTGTCCGAGATGGTGGCATTCGTGCCCGGCATGAACGTGGTGGACCAGGGTGGCCGCGACGGCAACCGTATTGTCGTTCGCGGGCTCAATGCAGATCCCGTCAGCAACTCATTCGGCCAGGAAAACGGCGGCGGAACCGTCGCTACCTACGTGGGCGAGATTCCGCTGTTCGTGGATCTGCGATTGAACGACCTGGAGCGGGTAGAGGTGCTGCTGGGTCCCCAGGGCACGCTGTACGGCGCGGGTACCATGGGCGGCGCCATTCGCTACATCCCCAAGAAACCCGATTTCAGCGGACAGTTTTTTGACGTGCGGTCCGACATCTACAGTTATGACGAGGGCAGCGGCCTCAGCACAGACGTCGGACTGACTTTCAACTACCCGATCTCTGACACTTTCGCAATCCGCGCGTCAATCGACCGGCTGGATGATCAGGGCTTTATTGACTACCCGTTTGTGGTCCAGCAGCCTGGGGTATCGAATCCCGACCCGGACTTTTCCGACCCGGCGGACCGGGCCGCCAATTTCAATCCACTGTCGGATGTCAACACCGAGGAGGTGCTGTCCGGCCGCATCGCCGCCCGCTGGCAGCCCACCGATACCGTGGACGCCACGCTGACCTACTACTTCCAGCAAACTGAACATGGCGGCCGTTCGGTGTCGGGCCAGCGCGGAACGGTCCCCGCCGGCGAGTATGACTCTCCGTTCCGGGTGCCTGAACCCAACGATCGTGACACCGAATTGCTGGCCCTGGAAATCACCGCCGACCTGGGGTTTGCCGAGCTGACGTCCGCCACGGGCCTGGCCAACTATGAAGAGGCCGGCCAGCGGGACCAGACCGACCTGCTGATTACCCTGGAATACAGCTACGAGACGTTTCCAACCTTTACGGCGTTCACCTTCGAAGACGAGGAAGCCGAGATCTTCAACCAGGAACTCCGGCTGGTGTCCAGTTCCGACGGGCCCCTCAACTGGATCGTCGGCGCGTTCTACAACGTCAACGAATACGACGCCCTGTCCTCGGAGTTCACGCCCGGATACGGCGCTTTTGTCGGTCCGGACTTCCGCCAGGATCTGAACGACCTTGAATATTTCGAGGTGGATCGCACCGAGCTCAAGGAATTTGCGGTCTTCGGCGAGGTCAGCTACGACCTGACGGAGCACTGGACCATCACCCTGGGTGCCCGCTACTACGACTACACCTACGATACGTACAACGCGACCGAGTTTCCCTACTTCACGACCCCGGAGACCTTCCAGCCTTTCCCGCTCAGTGAAATTGGCCAGTTTCCGCTCTCGCGCAACCAGGAATTCGACGGCGACCTGTACAAGCTCAACGCGGCCTATGCTTTTGACAACGGCAACACCGCCTACTTCACCTTCAGCCAGGGCTACCGGGTAGGTGCATCCAACGGCGGGGAGCCCTGTCCCGATGTGTTCGTGCCGGGCAACCAGTCCCTGTGCCTGCTGGCGCCAGGGCAGCAGTTCGGCCCCAATCCCGGTGACATCGCCCAGATCAACGAACGGGAGTATTTCCCGGACACCGTGGATAACTGGGAGATCGGCCTGAAGACCACCTGGCTGGACGGGGCCCTGACCGTGAACGGCTCGGTGTTTTTCATCGACTGGGAAAACCCCCAGGTCGCCTCGGCCTCGGTCAACGCCGGCACTAACATCACGGTGAACGCAGGCGCCGCGGAAACCAAAGGATTCGATGTGGCCGTCAACTGGCTGGCCAGCGAAAACCTCAGCATCAGGGGAAGCTTCAGCTACACCAATGCTGAACTTACAGAGGGCGTTCCCTCGTTGATTCGAACCATCTCGCCGCCCGGATTCGGTACCGCCTTCGAAGACGGGCAGGCCGGCGATCAGCTGCCGGGCTCTCCAGAAACCCAGTTCTCCTTCTTTGCCAGCTACCGCTACCCGCTGTCCAGCGGCAACACCCTGGTGTTCGACGGCGGCTATGCCTGGCAGGACGAGGTGCTTTCACTGACCGGCGCCCGTGGAAACAGTCTGACCCTGCCGGATTACGGCCGGGCCAACGTTGCGGTCGCGTATGAAGCGACCAACTGGACCGTGACCGGCTATGTTGACAATCTGTTCGACGAATACACGGAATCCAGCGTGTTCAATACGCCGCTGTACAACCAGACCGTGAGCGGTGCCAACGTGCGCTATTACCGGACCAATGTACTGGCGCCGCGCTCGTACGGGCTTCGGTTCCGGTATTCCTTCGAGTGACAGGCCTGGGGATTGACTGTCAGCCAAAAACGGCCGTGCTTTCGACGGCCGTTTTTTCATTCGATCTGGCGGTCCCGCCTGGTCCCTGACCCGGGCGTTCGATGAGGCAGCCCGCTTCGCCGCCGGAATACTGTTTGCCCAATCAAGAATGGTCTAACATGCAAACAGGGAACGGGATGCTTTCTCTTGGATAGCATGGACCACGAAAAACGTCGCCTGGACGTGCTGAAATCTTATGATTTGCTGGACACGCCGGCAGAAAAGGTCTTTGACGATCTGACCGCGCTGGCGGCGACTCTGTGCCAGGTACCCATCAGCCTGGTCAGCCTGGTGGATCAGCACCGCCAGTGGTTCAAATCCCGCCAGGGCCTGGACGCCACGGAAACACCGCGGGACATGGCTTTCTGCCACCACGCCATCCGCCGGGACGAGGTGATGGTGGTGGAAGATGCGACCAACGACCCGCGTTTCGAAGACAATCCTCTGGTGACCGGAGATCCCAATATCCGGTTTTATGCCGGGGCACCGCTCGAGATGGAAAGTGGCTACAGGATTGGAACGCTTTGCGTGATCGATCAGGTACCTCGCTCCCTTGACGATGACCAGCTGCGGGCACTCGAGGTGCTGAGAAATGCAGTGGTTGCCCATGTCGAACTGCGTGGTGCCAGGCTGGTGACCATCTGTGCCTGGTGCTCGAATATGCTGCGGGACGAACACACGGGTCGCCATACGGACTGGCAGTCCTGGCAGAAGTATCTTGCAGACACCTGTTCTGTCACTCATGGCATCTGCCCCAGGTGCCTGGAGCTGCAGCGCCAGAAGCTGTCACCCTGAACCCGACGACCTGACGCGCATCATTTTTGCCCTAAGTGGACTCGGGGGAGCCCGCCCAGCGGACTCCCCCGGCGGATTATTGCGGCAGGTAATCCTCGATGGGGTTGGTCAGGGGATGGGTGTCAGCGGGCTCCACGCCGGGCAGGGCATATGGCGTATCGCCGACGCCGTCACCGTCGCTGTCGACCGGATTGCCATAGCTGTAGTAGTTACCCATGACCGAGGTGAACGGGGCACCGTCGAACAGGTAGTCCAGGGAGGCGTCAGACTGCCACAGGTTGCTGGAGCCGTTGTTGCTGCAGACGTCCACGGTGTAGCTGACAAAGCTGTTGCGGAACAGGTGGTTGTCGGAGGATGCCCGCATCTCAATCTGGCAGCGCTTGATACCGGAGACCTTTGATCGCGTTTCGTTGCCGAAGAACACGTTGCCCGTTGAGCCGTAGAACTCAACGCCGCGGTAGTTGAAGTTGAAGCTGTTGCCCGACAGCTGGTTGTCATGGGCAAAATTCAACTTGATGCCCCGGGAGCCGTTGAGACTGCAGCTGTTGTCCGTCACCGTGGCGACGCTGGAATCGTTCAGGTAAAGCCCGATGTGGTCATTGCCGTCGCAGGTGTTGCCGCTGACCGTGGCGAAATCCGACTGGTAGATCACCATGCCGGTCACGCCATTGTCCGACACAAAATTGTCGGTCAGGATTGGCGTGGGCGATTCGTCCACGCTGATGCCAGTAGACAGATTCAGCAGGCAGCTGTTGCCCTGCAGGCTGGTGCTGTCGCTCTGGTCCACTTCCACTCCGGATTCGTCGTTGTTGCTGCAGTTGTTGTCCGACACGATATTTCCCGGAGACTGGAACAGCCGGATGCCGTCGCGGTTGTAGCGAACCGTGTTGTTGTTCACCAGGTTGCCACTGCCGGCGCTGATGGAGACACCTCCGAATCCCTGCTGTTCGATGATGCTGTCCACAAACTCGCTGTTGCTGGTGGACTCGGCGCGGATGCCGTAGAGGCTGGGTACCTGGCAGACCAGGCCGGACACCACAATGTTGCTGGCCCCGGCGATACGAATGCCGGAGTGATTGCGGTTGCTCGAATCAAAGCCGCAGCGATTGTCGATGGCCATCCCGCCGTCGGAGCCTGGGGCGAAGTAAATCCCGGCCCGGCCATAGGTAAGGGCACCGTAGACGTCGAAGCCATGGATGGTGACGTCCGGCGCGGACACGAAGAATACATTGCCACCCGTGGTGCTGACCACGGCCGTTGACAGATAGCCATTGACGGACTGGATGGCGACCGGTTTGTCGACCACAACGTTTTCCGGGTAGACCCCGTCATCGACAAATATGGTGGCGCCGGGCGCCGCGGCGTCCACCGCCTGCTGGATGGTCGGGTATTCCGTCGGCACGGCAAGGGTGGTGACCGGCGTGGCGTCAAACACCAGTCCGGTGATGTCGCTGTCGATCAGGGTCACCGGCTGGGATGGAGGCAGCAGCTGGTATCCGGCCAAAGTGGCACTGACCTGGTAGCTGCCGGGGAGCAGCTGGCCAAAAGCAAAATAACCAAAGGCGTCGGTCACGGTCTGCTGGGCTGATGGGCCGGACAGCCCGACAGTCACGTCACCCAGGCCGCTGCCCTCCGCCAGGACCACGCCGGCAATCCAGTAGCCGGGTTCGGTACTGAAGCTCCAGGTGACGGGGAATGCCAGCGGGTTGCCGGCCAGGTCCGTGGCGGCCGTGCTGACCTGGGCGGTATATGTCTCGTTTAAATTGAGTGCCGCGTCCGGCACGAAGCTGGCGGAGGTGTCCCCGGCGATGACGGTGCCGGCCACCGGTCCGGCCGCGGCGCTGAGGGTGAAAGAGGCGGTGTTGAGGGTTGCCGCGTTCATGGATTCCGAGAACTGCACGGTAACCTGCACGGTGCTGGTGACGTTCTGTTCGCCATTCGCGGGGAGGGTATTCACCACCACCGGCGCCGTGGTATCGGGAGCCGACCCCGTAGAGAAACTCCAGGCCACGAAGTCCTCCAGCGGGTTGCCCGCCAGGTCGGTGATCTCCGTGGTCAACGTCACCATGTAGGTGGTGTCGTATGCCAGCGGCTGCTTGGGCGTGAACACCGCGACGGATTCGCTGTGGGAAACCAGTCCATCGACAAAAGTACCGCCGTCGTCCACCGTGAAACTGCTGCCGTTCACCGTGAAGGCATCCACGGGCTCGGAAAAGGTCACGCTGACGGTGGTATTGGGCGCCACGTCCAGGGCGCCGATCAATGGTTCCGTGGACACCACCTGGGGCGGCGTCAGGTCCACGGCCTGGGCTGTGGTGAATGACCAGCCGTAGGGGGCAGACATGGGATTGCCAGCCAGGTCCGTGATGGCCGTGGACAGTTCAACCGTGTACAGGGAATCGTCGCGCAGCAGATCGCTGGGAACAAAGGTCAAGGTGTCTCCGGCCAGGTCATAAAGGCCGTCCAGTCGGGAGGGTCCGTCGAACACCGCCATTGCCGCGGACAGGTCCATGGCGGGATCCAGCGCCTCGCTGAACGTGGCCATTACGGCGGTATTGACCGGCACGTCGACGGCGCCACCCTGAGGAGCCACGCTGGTGACCAAAGGCGGTTCGCTGTCACCGCCGGCAATGGCAACACGATAGTCTTCCACTTCACCCCAGGTGAAGGACCCGCAGAGCGGCGGCTGCCCGCCGTAGCGCATGGAGACCCGCATCCCGGTCACCCCGGCGTCGGTGGAGCTTGGAATCGTGACAGAGGTGGCAATGGTGCCGCGGGAACTGCCCGAATACACCAGTTCGTTGGCGTCGAAGGCCTGGTTGTGGTCCAGATCGATCCAGATGCGCCAGTATTCCGTGTAGGAACCGTAACGAAAGCCGGGGCGCAGGGTGATAGGGATCGGTCCCGTCTCGACGGGAATGGGACTGGCGGAGAAGTCCGCGTAACCGCCGTTAGGTCCGGAGGTGTTGGTCACGCCATTGACGGTTACCTCGTCAATCCACTCATAGCTGACCCGGTTGCCGCCGGAGGCACAGTAGGCCAGCGCCGAGGGTTGACAGCCAATAATCACCACCAGGCTCCACAGGGCCTGGGCCGCTAAACGCTGAAAAATACACATCATCATCACTCCTTGCCGAGGGTCGTCACAACCTGGCCCGGGGCTCTTCCACGGGCTGATAGCAGGGTAGTAAAGCGGGGCAGCGGCATCGTGGTGGAAGCGTCAACTGCCGGGCGGGGGCAACTTGACAATCTGTCCAGTGGGTTGAAGCGGGTGGGTCGGGCCGGTTGTCGGGCCGGTTTTCTAACCGGTTTTCTGGCCGGTTATTGGGCGGATATGGACCTAGTTATCGGCCGGGTTTTCGGCCAGTTCGGATTTCAGGTACGCAGCAGCCTCATCGGGGTCCAGCTGGCGGGCGAACAGGGGCACCGCAAAGCTCAGCTGCTGTCCCTGCTGTTTAACCACGAAAGCCAGGCGCAGCCGCTGCAGCGAGGCCTGGATGTCCGTGGCCTCCCATCGCCCGGCGAAGCGCTCCAGCAGGTCAGCCAGCAGCAGTTCACCCCGGCTGGCCAGCAGGTAAACGATGGCGCGATCGATCTGGCAGGCCCCGGCATCTCCGCTGAGCCGGGTCCAGCCGCTCAGGGCATCGTGAACGGGTTGGGAGCGAAGGGCTGTTTCCAGCTGGCCTGCACCGATGACATCCCGGCCCGCCCCCAGCCGTTCCAGGCACTCCTGGCAGATGATGGCGATCAGGTTGGCCCGTCCGCCGCTTTCCATCACGATTTCATCCACCAGGGCTTCCTGGCCAAAGCGAATGCCCAGCACGCCCAGGGGCTCAGACGCCAGCCGTCGGCAGGCCTCGGGCTCCAGGGCGCCAATGGTCAGAACCTCGCCAAAATTGCGCACCGGGGACTGGTAGTTCAGCGTCGCGGCGGCATAGAGTTCCCAGAATCCAGCGAGCACGAAATGACAGCGCCCTTCGTCGCTGATGGCCCGCAGCGCTGCCAGCTGCTGATAGGCGGTCCTGGCCTCGTGGGCCATGAACAGATCCGCCTCGTCGATCAGCAGCAACAGCCTGCCGTCGCTGGCGGTGCCAGCCAGGGCCTCCAGCACCTGATCGAGGTCCTCGGCGGGTTCCAGGCCCAGCAGCGTGGCCAGGCGGGGCGCCAGCCGGTGATCCCGCAGGGACACGTACAGGCAGCGGGTATCAGGCTGGTGCTCCAGTTGACGTTGCACCGCTTTCAGCAGGCTGGTCTTGCCCAGTTGCCGCCCTCCCACTACCAGGTAGTTTCCCGGTTCGCGATTGATGATCCGGGTCAGGATCTGCTGTCGCCCGAAAAAAGCCGAGGGCCGGGTGATGCCCCCGCGGGTCTGGTAGGGGGAAATACGGGTAATGGGTAGCTGCCGGGCCAGGGTCCGGACCAGTGATGCCTGAGGTTCAGGTCCCAGCAGGATTTCCGTTTGTACGGCGGGGTCGAGACAGGCGAATAACTGCGCGCTTTGCCGGCAGAACGCCTCCAGTTCCGGGCTGGGCGCATCGGCAACAACCAGCATGACGTTGAGGGCGGTCTGCTGGGACTGCAGGTACTGGACCAGCTCGCGACCGCGCAATCCGGCCTCTGGGAAGTAAACCACCACCTGCTGCAGGCTGACCGGCAGGTCCCGCACGAAGCGCCATTCAAAGACCTCGCCGCGAAGATCCCAGCGGCTGGCGATCTCTGACCTGGCCTGCAGCCGCAGGGCCAGCAGTTCCGACCGCCGGGCCGGGCGCTGATCCATATAGCTGGCCGCCTCCGACCAGTCCTGCACGTCGACGCCGGCCAGGTTCAACAGGGTATCTCTGCGCCGCAGAAGTCCAAGCACCCGGTTCAACCGGGGCAGCTCGGGCGCGGGTATTCGAAGCAGCCGTGCCGGGTCCCGCTGGATGGGCCGAACCAGCGGGTTGGCGAACCACAAAATGCCGCCGAGCACCAGGATGGTGGCAATGGACAGGCCCAGGGCCCAGCTGAGTATGGTGATCGGATCCGTAAGAGGTTCCCGCCGGCAGATCTCCGGCAGCAGCCGGTCGGGCCAGGCACCCTGCACCTCGCAGGTCCAGCGGCGGCTGCCCGGATCCATGGTCAGGGTCAGCTCGGACGCGAGCAGCGCTTCGTCCAGGAAACCCATGCGCCGCAGGCGCGCGCGGAACTGGTTGGGCGGTACCGGCTCCAGCAGAGTGAAATTCGTGCGGTCGTTGCCGAAACCCATTTTTTCCAAGGGATTTTCATCCGGGCCCATGGGCAAAGCGTCGCTCAGCAGGGACTGGGCGGCCCGGATTTCACTCAACGCCGCGGTGACCAGGGTGGTTTCCTCGGCATTCGAAAAATACAGGGCCCGGGTGAAGGGGTTCAGGTATGGAACCAGCACGGCGCTGATCAGCAGATAGCTGATCACGACGATGACGAACAGTCGCCACCAGCGTACGCCGGGCCTGTTGGAAGCCGATTTCAGAGGTCGTCGGACCATTGCTCACAAACCGCCAGGCCGGCCCGGCGGATGGCCTCGCAGCGCCATACCAGAAAGCGGCCGTCGTCAAAATCCCGGGCCGCGATCAGGTTCTGCCAGAACAGGGTGCGCCTCAGCGGTTCCACCAGGTAGGGCCGCGCCGGTCCCAGGCGATCGCTGGACAGAGCATCGAACAGGGATTGGCGCAAGGTAGGGTCACTGGCGAGCGGGGCGAACGCCTGCCACAGGCGCTCGCTGTCAGCGAGGCGATGTTCAATGTCGGGGACGGGGATATCGCGGGCCTGCAGCGCCAGGGCCTCCTGAATCAGTCCCGGGTGACCGCCACACAGCGGAATCAGGGACGCCGCCACATCTTCGCTGACGGTTTCCTGGCCCATTTCCCGGGCCAGCAGGTTGACTTCGGCGGTACCCGGCTCGGGCCAGTAGCTGACCTCGGCGATATTCAGCAGCGACAGGTCGCCGCTGCGAAACTTGAGATCCGCCAGCGCAGGACCGCCGCACAGCAGTAGATGCAGCTTCCCCGCGTACATTTCGCTGAGGCTGCGGAGGATGCCTGCCAGTTGCTCGCGCAGCTCGGCGTCCCCCTGTTCGAAGCGGCTGACCAGGCAGAACAGTCGTTCGGCGTTCTGCAGCCGGCCTTCCAGGCCCGCCTCGAAGGCGAAGTCAGAATCGACGTTCAGCCCGCACTGTTCACCGATCAGGCGAAAGTATTCATCCCTGGCGGCATGTACGCTGAACGGCGGCTGGATATGGATGACCTGGTCTTCGCCATAAAGCCGGCCGGCCATGGCCAGCAGGGAATCCCGGCAGGGTGGTTGCCCCCAGCCGGCCTGGCTGAGCAGCAGCTTGATGGAGTAGGGCGCCAGTCGCGCCAGCTGATCGAACAGATGATCCACGAAGGGGCTCTTTCCCAGCTCCGAGGTGCCGGCGTACTCGGGCTCGAACCGGGCAGCGACCAGGAACGCGTTGGTCTCATCTTCAGTGAGTCGCAGGTAGCGGGCGCAGTCAAGCACCCGGTCCCGGTGTTTACGGCTCGGCATGGAGTAGCCGTGGCGCCAGTTGTTCACCGCCTCTCGGCTCATGCCGATTTCGTTGGCTACGCCGTTGGCGCTGGCCCTTATGCGACGCATGTGAGCGGTCAGCAGATCACAGAATTCCAACCATGTCCCCTTTGCAGCGGTTGCGGTGCCGGCCTGGATCAAAGCAGAATCGCCCTGACCACCAGCGCCCAGGCACCCAGCAAAACAGCATACTTGACTGCCGTGACCAATGCAGAGCCGGGCTTATAGGGCTCCGCCTGCAGGACCACCATCAGCTGGGGCGTGCGCAGGCGGCTCACCAGCACCATGCCGGCCAGGGCGCACAGAATCCCTCCAACGATGCTGACGCCCCAGGGTCCCAGGAAATCCAGTATCCAGACCAGCATTCGCTTGATGCCCTGGCGTCGGCCACTGACGTCCACCGGGTCGCCGCCCTGGACCTGGACGGCGGCCGCCGCCAGCAGCCAGGTCAGAATACCGAAGGCGGTCAGCGTGGCCAGTGAGGCAAACGCCGCGCGTGGGCGGCTGTAGGCATCCACGAACTCGCTGAAGCGGCTGGAGGTCGCCTGTTTGAGGGCGCTGAAAATACTATCCCGGGTGTCACGGTCGTGCAGGGACAGGCAGTCGTTTTCTTTTTCCTTGCCCTCGCGATAGAACAGCTCGACATCGTTGTCGTCATTGCGATCGATGCGCACCCGGGTCAGCCGGCGAAGGGGAATATGGGTGGCTTTGTCCCCGAAAATGCTGTCGGGCATGGCGCCATCGTGAAGCTGACTGGTGGCGTCCTGGGCTGCCTGGTTTTCCATGTCCTGGTAGTAGAGGGCCTCCGGGGTCAGCGCGACCACGCGAAAATCCTGGTTTCTCTCGTCAATCCACACCTGGGTGCTCATGGCCGTCTCCTTTAGTTGGTTTTACATGAGCCCATGGTGCGGAAATGTGGTCCAGTGCCCCATCACCGTCTTGTCCGGAGCACCAGGCCGGGGCACTGGACAGATTGTCAACCAGCCGGACTCCCGTCGGGACGCTTTAGCCAGGATCCGGCCGCGCGTGGCAAGTAGGCTGAAGTCACTCCATACTGCTGGAACATGGCTATGCAACGATTCGTACTCACAATCTGTTGGCTCATCGGGGTGGCTGCCTGTGCCGGGGAGGCGCCGTCGGGACCCTGGCCGCCCTTGAAAGATGCGGACCTGCCGTTCCAGAACCACACGCCACAATGGCCCGGCGAAGTCAGTACCGGCATTGCCAGGGGTGACCGGCTGATCATCGCCGACGAGTACGGCGTCTATCGCAGCGATGACGGCGGGCGCGGGTGGGCTCGTCTGAAAATGCCCAGCAACAGGAGGATCCTTGAGCTGGCCAGTTCGGAGGACGGCCAGCAGGTGATCGCCGTGGCGCGTCACGGCATCGCCTACCACTCCGGAGACGGCGGCAAGAGCTGGACACTGAGAAAGCTTTACGACGATCTGCCGATAGACATGCGGCAGCTTCGGCAGAGCTGGGAAGGCTTTGGCTTGAGCCAGGTACGCATCAGCGGGGATTTCCAGAACTGGCTGCTTGTGGGGTTTTGTGAGGGCTTCATCAGCCGCGACGGCGGTGAGAGCTGGTTGCGGCTGACCGGAAACGAAGACCTGGGCAGCTGGGACCACTATGACCTCTGCCTGAACGAGATCGTCCTGGACGAGCATTTCGAACCCGTGTTTGCCACGGTCGATGTTACCGGTCGGCTGGCTGCCGCGGATTACGTGTTCGCCAACCGGGGAGATCACTGGCAGGAGCTATGCACCTTCGACGCCGTGGCGATGTTTATCAAGTCCGTTGTCGACTGTAACGAAGTCGAGGACATTCGGGACAACGCCGGGCTGTTTGGCCAGTACCACGAGAACCTGCTGCCGTGGCCCATGGATGTGGACCCGGAGGCCGCCGTGTTCGAGCAGCACCAGCTGGTTGTCAATCCCGTCGGCGCCCGCCACTTTCCCTCGCAGCTGATCGGCAACGAGGAGGGTACGACCTGGTTTTTCAGCTACAAAGGCATTGCCCGCAGCACCGATGGCGGAGGCAACTGGCAAACCATGATCGGTGGCATACCGGCGCCCGAGCGCCAGGTCCGGACTTCGGAGACTGAAGTGTTGGCGCTGTGGGACGACCAGGTTTTCTGGAGCGCCAACGGGACGGTCTGGCAGCGCGAGCCGTCGGTGGACTATGTTTACGCCTTCGAGGACCTGGGTGACGCGGCACTGGTGGCGGCCCGGCAGGGGGTGCTGCGCATCAGTGCCGGGCGCCGGATTGAAAAAGTCAGCGACGAGACCGTCTACCGGCTGGAGCAAAACCCGGGTGTGGTCTGGGGTCTGGGCAGCGAACTGCTGCTGGCGAGCAGCGACGGTGGACTGACCTGGCAATCGACACCCACCCAGGCGGACAGCTCCCAATGGCTCTGCGCAGGTGTCTGCCTGGTGACCGATGACTGGGGGAAAGTCTGGGAAGTCGCGCTGGAATCGTCCGGCCTTGAGCTGTCTGTGGTGGGTCAGTTGCCCCAGGAAATCGGCGAAGACGACTGGATTGACAGCCCCGCTGCGGCAGACGACCTGTCCATGGTGGTGGTGGGAGTTCGCGATGGTCTGCAGGACCTGGTACAGGTGTACATCTCTACCGACCTGGGCCGAAACTGGGACACATTTCCCAGAAAAATCAGGGATATCGAGCATATCCTTTTCCCGGGCCCCGGTATTGCCCTGGTGGAGGGCGCCGGTGAAGTGCACTGGATTCGGGATGCAGGAATGACCTCCGAAAGGTCGCCGGTTCCCACCGAGGCTGGCGTTGCCTGCGTCCCCGGCCCCGGGCAGATCGTGCTGGAAACCTGGGACGTTCATCCGCGTTGGCCCGACGAGGATGCGCAATACATTGTCTATACGCGGGACATGGGAGAAAGCTGGTGGACCATGCGATCCGAGCAAAGCGTTTGCCCCTGACCGGGAGACTACTGGGCATGGTCACTCTGCTGGGGGTGGCGGGGTGCTCCAACCACAGCGACGATCGCGCGCGCAGCGAGGTCTTTGACGCCATGAGCGGCGCCACGGAGGCGCGGCTGTTCGTGACCCAGCTATACATGATGGAAGGCTCGTTTCCCGACGGCGACGACATCGCATCGATGCAGCTGATGCCACCGGGCGGGGATCGCTACACCCGGAAGATCGAACCGGGTACCGGTGTTATTACCATCACTTTCACCGATGCCGCCGCGGGTCCGATCCGGGGCAAATCGTTGCGCATCGAGCCCCTGGACCAGGCCGGTGATCTGGATTGGCGCTGCAGCAGTGACGACCTGGACGAGGAATTCGTCCCTGCCGTGTGCCGAGGACACTCCGGGTAGTTGCGGAAACGGGTGGCCACAATGACGATGAAAGAGCTTTTGCTGCTACCTTGCCTGCTGGCCGGACTGGCACTGTCGGGAGCGGCCGCTGCCGCGGGTGACCATCCAGATGACTGGGTGGAGGGCTCCCAGGCCGCGGACGACGGCGCAACCCGGGATTTTTACAACCGCGCGGCCAGCCTGCCGTGGGCCAATTTTCTGGGAGACTGGCATGACGCGGCGGGTACACCCCAGGGCGATGTTCCCTACGATTCCGTCAGCATGGTCGACGACGACGTGGCCGAGTACATTCAGTGGGATGTGACCACGCTGGTGGAGGAATGGCTGAACGGGGTGTATCCCAACCGCGGCCTGCTGCTGCGCAACACCAGTTCCGGGGCAACTCACCGGTTCTACAGCCGCGAGCACCCCACGCCGTCCCAGAGGCCAGAGCTGGTGGTGAACACCAGCGGCGGCAGCTTTGTGCTGACACCCCAGGCCGACACCTACCTGGCATCTTCGACCTTCCAGGGATTTGGTGATGACGATGTGCTGCAGACCGCGGGGGACTCCCGGGTCAGCCTGCTGCGGTTTGACCTGGCCGGAATTCCAGATGGTGCCACGCTGCTGTCGGCCGGTCTTCGGCTGTTTGTTTTCGCCGAATTCGGCGCCGGCGAGCTGGGGGTGTTCCGTTCCAGCCAGGGTCACAGCGAACCCCCGTCACTGCCTGTTGCGGGCATTGCCGGCCAGTACTTTCTGGACCAGGGTCTCGAGAACCATCCCGCCGTAATCCAGTTTACTGATTTCGAGGACGCCACCTGGGGTTTGGACTGGAGCTACGGCACCACGGCCAGCACCCTGGATCGGGTCACGGCGGACAGCGCAAACCTGTTTCAGAGCTTCGACCAGACCGCGCTGCGTGCCCGGGTCCCGGCGGGTGGCAACACCGCGTTGAACGTGGGCTATCGGTTCGAGCAGGAAACCGGGTCCGAGCCGGAGGAGATCTACTTCCGCTATTACCTGCGTTTCGGCGACAACTGGTCACCCATCGCCGGCGGCAAGCTGCCCGGAATCGCCGGTCGCTACCCGGGAACCGCCCTCGAAGGTGGCTGGGGCGGGCGGCGCTCCACCGGCAGCAACGGCTGGTCCGCACGCGGCCTGTATCGCATCAATCCGCCGGCGGGAAATACGTTCGAAGAGCACGTGCCCACGGGCAACTACGTGTACCACGCGGACATGGGCGGCAGCTTTGGCGACAATCACCTGTGGCAGAACGATCACCGCGGGCTGCTGAGAAAAAACCGCTGGTACTGCGTGGAGATGTACCTCCAGCTCAACACACCAGGCCTGAATGATGGCGTGCTGCGCGGCTGGATCGACGGGCGGCTGGCCTGGGAAAAAACCGACTGGCGCTGGCGCGACATCGGTTCACTGAACATCCAGGAGATCTGGCTCAACGTCTACCACGGGGGCACCACCGCCTCAGCACAGGACATGCACGTCTACCTGGACCACGTGGTGATTGCCAGCCAGTACATCGGTCCGGCCGTCACGGATGGAATTTTCGTCGACGGCTTCGAATAGATTCCCGTGGCCACTCCATCCCGCTGACAAGGCCGCCGAGAGAAAGGCGAAACCATTTTCTCAATCATCCACCGGGCGCCCACTTTTTCGGGTACTCTTATGTTTTAAGCCCGCGGCTGGAAAGCACTCGATCCAGTCCCGGGCAGATTCAGAAACGACCGATGACGGCAGGGAACCCGGTATCGCTCGTCGCTCTTTGGCTGGTGCTCCTGGCCTTCGCCGTCAGCGCCGACCCGGAGGTGATCGACGAGGCACAGCTTGAAGCCGATGGCGTGCGTATTGGCGAAATCGTGCTGCTCAAGCACGACGTCTTCGACACATCTGACCCGCGGGAAGACAAGGCCCCCTACCGGCTGGCCAATAAGCTCCATATGGACACCCGGGACGACGTGATCACCCGGCAGATCCTGCTGAAGCCCGGCGACCTCTACTCCCGGCGCCTGGTCGACGAGTCAGAACGTATCCTGCGCGGCCGCCGGTACCTTTACGACGCCTCCATCGTGCCCGTCAACCTCCGGGATGGCCGGGTTGACCTGCTGGTGACCACCCGCGACGTATGGACTCTGAAGCCCAGTCTCTCGGTCAGCAGAAAGGGAGGTGAGAACAAGAGCAACACCGGTTTGGAGGAGAGAAACCTGCTTGGCCGCGGCCAGGAGCTCAGCCTGTCGCGGACCGATGATGTGGACAGGGAATCCAATATTTTCCTGTTCCGTGACCCCCATATCCGCGGTAGCCGGATGTCCGCCACAGTGCGCCTGGAGGACAACTCCGACGGCCATTCTTATCGGGTGTCTGCCTCAAGGCCTTTCTATTCGTTCGACACAACCTGGTCAGCGGGGTTTTCATTGCTGGACGATGAGCGCATTACAACACTGTATTCCCTGGGCGATGAAGCAGCAGAGTACCAGCATGACCGGAGCCTTTATCAGCTCTCCTGGGGCTGGTCGGCGGGCCTGGTGGAAGACTCGGTGCGTCGGTACTGGGTTGGCCTGGTCCATGACGACAACGAGTTTTCGGCCGTCCCGGACGGGACCCTGGCGGTGGTGGTCCCGGAAGACCGCAAACTGATTTTTCCTTTTGTCGCGTTTGAATGGCTGCAGGACGACTACGTCACCACCCGGAACAAGGATCAGATCGGTCGCACCGAGGATTTCTACATGGGGGCGCGGTTGACCGGTTCCCTGGGAGTTGTCGCTGACGCGCTGGGATCAGACCGGGACGCCCTGATCTACTCGGCGACCCTGGGCCGGGGATTCGGCTCCATTGAATCCAGGGCCCTGCTGGCCACGATCTGGGCCAGCGGGCGCCAGGAAAGCGGGACCTCAGCCAATGCGCTGGTCGGTCTCAATATGCGCTACTACTGGCAGCTATCGGACCGGCGTATGGTGTTCGCCACCGTCGAGGCCTCCCGGGGTCACAGGCTGGACATCGACAATGTGATGGAACTGGGCGGTGACACCGGCTTGCGGGGTTACCCGTTGCGCTATCAGACGGGTGAATCCAGGGCGCTGCTGACCCTCGAGCAGCGATTTTTCTGGGACTGGTATCCCTGGCGCCTTTTTCGGGTAGGCGGTGCGATGTTTGCCGACGTCGGACGGGTCTGGGGGACCAACTACACCGGCGAACCGGACCAGGGAACATTGAAAGACGTGGGAATCGGGCTGCGTTTCGCGCCAACCCGCTCCGGCCATCGAAAAATGGTCCACCTGGATATCGCCTTTCCGCTGGACGGCGACGGTTCCATCGACGATGTCCAGATCCTGCTCGAGTCCAGGTCGGGATTCTGAATCTCACCGGCATGCCGCACGTACGCTATCTTCCCATAGCAATTTTCCTGCTGCCCTTTGCCGCGGCCAATCTGGCCTGGCTCATGTCCACGCTGAATGGCAGCATCCCGGTCTGCGTGCCCTACTGGGAGGGATGCGTCAGCATCAGCGGTGCAGCGCGGCAGGTGCCGACCATCTACCTGTTCCGCGGACTGGTGATTCCCGGCGCGGTCCTGACCGGGGTCTTCTGGCTGCTGGTTCTGCGCTGGCTGGCGTCCGCTGATGGCCAATCGAGGTTTCACCGGGTCACCCTGACCCTGCTGGGGCTGGCGGGTTCGGCATTCCTCATCGTCTACGCAATCACCCTCGGCACGGATACCGCCGCCTACCGGCTTATGCGCCGCTATGGCATCAATCTTTACTACGGCCTTACCTATCTCGCCCAGGTGATGCTCGCCGGACAACTCCTGGCATATGCCCAGCAGATGGGGCTGCCGCGCTGGATTCCCCGCTGGAAGGTGGGCATCTGCGTCCTGACCCTCCTGCTGGGACTGGCCAGCGTGTTCATCAAGGAGTGGGCAGACGATCGCCGGATCATGGGCAACATCTTCGAGTGGAACCTTTCCGTGCTGCTGGTGGGTTACTACCTGCTCAGTTTCCTGGCCTGGCGAACCAGCGGATTCGCTGGCAGGTCGCAGCGGCGCGGCCCCGGTGACGGCCCGGCTCGGGAATAGGTCGTCAGCGACTGCGGGCTACCGCGCGGGGCTTTCAAAACTGTTGGCGAAGATGACTTCGACCTGGCCCGGGCCGCCCAGCAGGCGGAGCACGCCATCCGTGGCGTCCAGGTCCTCTTCCGCGCCGTCAGCGGCGACCATCACCAGCTGACCCGTTCCGGCGGTTGCCGACGCGGGCAGCGTTGACCAGCCCGCGGCCGGAGAGTGGAACCACCACTGGGTCGATGGGGCCACCGCCAGCGGCATCACAGTGGTCAGGTCGATGATGGCGGCCGTATCCACACCGGTCACGTCGAAGCTGAAAAATCCGTGGGGGAAGTCGCCCCCTTCAGGTTTCAGCGTGGGCAACAGGGCTTCGTCGATGGCCTCCAGGTTCTCGATGGTGCCCAATTCGGTGCTGAAGGCAGCGTCGCCGGTCCCGGTGGCCGTGGGCACGCTGAGAGGCGAGGGCAGCGTAATGTCGTTGGAGGCCGCGGCGTAGGTCCATCCCGTGGCCGGCAGGTTCGGATTGGTCGTATCCGGGACGATAGGGTTCTGCGTTTCGTAGTTGAAGGTGCTGGCAAAATCCGCTTCGGCGTTCTTGAACGCATAAGCGCCCATTTCCACCTGCACGGAGTTGAACACGCTGGGTCCCGGCGGCACCGGGTTGTAGCGAAACTGGGTGAAGGTAAAACGCACGGGTATCCTGACTTGGATAGTGAAGTAGCCGTCAACGGCCGTGCTGGCAACGCCCCAGATCCTCATGCTGCCATCTTCGGCCGCAAAGATATTGTTGAACGGATGGGTGCCACCCGTGGTGCCGAACAGGATCGCCTGGTTGCCGCTCTGGCCCATTTCGAGATAACCCGCGATGGCATCCTGGAAGGCCGGCCCATATCCCACCACGTTGACCCCCGCACTGGCCGATGCGTCCTGCCGGATGCGCATGACGCCGCTCAGGACAAAGCGGTGAACAAAAGTCCCGGTGCCGTTATCGGCAAGCAGCAGGTTGGATTTGTCGATGTAGTCGCGCCAGGCAGAGGTGCCCGTTGACTGATCGAAGGGCTGGATTCCATTGACGATTTTCGCACTGGCCCGAAGGCGGCCAGGTCTTGCCTCTCCAAAGCCCACGTTTTCACCGACCGTGTCCAGGTAGGTCGCCACCAGCGGCGGCGTCGTTTCGAAAACATTGCCGGCGGCGTTGGGGAATGCTTTGCCGCCTGCGCTGACCGACGGATCCTGGCCCGAGGCGGGCATTGAGATAAACAGTAGAAGGACCGCGATGTGAATCACGCATAGAAAATAAGCGGACCGGGTCACTTGCTTCTCCCCCTTAGAGCCGAAACGCATAAGCCAACCTCGCCTGGAGACGCAACACTGATCTATCTGTGGGCGGCGGGCAGCGAGTCAAATGCGGGAATACCGAGGGCACGGCTGCCCGGTGTGAAAAACGTTGCTGGATTTCACAGCTGGTGCGTTGCGCCGTTCCCGGCCGATGCCTCGATAGCCTGGTCTTTCTCCATCCAGATGGATTCCAGCCAGTCTTTCAGCTGCCGCTTCGCTTCAGGGTTGCCTCTGAAGTCCACGCCGAGAAGGCCCGGATCAATGGGCCTGAGGACTGCCTGGACCTTAATCTTCGGAACCTGCCCGGATACCAGCTGCCAGAAGGTCGGTGCGCCGCCGGGGTAGGTGATGGTCATGTCAATGGCGGACTGCAACGCGTCTTCAAAGGAATAGAGCACCTGACCAATGCCGCCGAAGCGTGGTTTCAGCAAATGGCGGTAGGGCGAATCCTGCCGGCTGTGTTTTTCCCTGCTGAACCGCGTCCCCTCGGGAAAACACATCATGGCCACCGGGATGAGCTTCAGCTTTTCACAGGCCCTGGCGGCGTTCTCCAGGTCCTTGAATCGCAATTGCGGGTTCTTCAGCAGCTGCTGGCGGCTGTGGCGGCGCAGAAAGGGAAAATCCAGCGACCACCAGGCCAGGCCCAGAAAGGGTACCCAGATCAGTGACTGCTTCAGCATGAACCGAAGGAACGGCGCCCGCCGGTTCAGGACAAACTGCATGGCCAGGATGTCGACCCAGGACTGGTGGTTGCACAGCACCAGGTAGCGCCCCTGGCGGTCCAGGTTTTCCGGCCGCTGGATATCCCACTGCATGCTCCGATAGTGGCGCAGCACGCAATTATTGCCCGACACCCACAGTTCACCCAGGACAGACAGCCAGCGGTTGATGGCATTGGCAATGGTCCCCGGTGGAGTGATGCCTTTGAAGATCGCCATGACGCCCATGACCAGGGCGAGGACGATGGTGTTGAAGGAGATGAACAGCAGTGCTGCTGATCCCTGCAGCGCGTAGCGAATGCGTTTCACGGATCTTGGCGCACGAAAAGGATGCGAACGCTGGCTGTCCAGTCGCCACACACCCCTGCAGGTAACAACCATGGCGGAATCTGTTTCTGCTTAATCGTGTAAACCTTCGTCAGGGAAGCCGGCTGCACGCAATTATAAAGCGAAATCCCCACAGCTTCCGGCGTGGTCAGGATTTCGTCGGTATCTGAGCCCTCTCCATCCCAGATGTCCTCGGCCTGGCGCGGTATCGGTGCCGTTCGCGCATGAATGGACATCGCCGCCAAGTTCAGGAGATTTGCGATGTCCATGGCTGCAATGCCGGCGCTGCTGGCGAGCGCAATGCTGGCCGGTCCATCGGATTGGGAACTGATCAGCACGCCCACCTTTGAGACGCTGAACGGCATCAGCTCCTCCAGCCCGGATTTTGCCATTGCCGTGGGGAACGCCGGCGCCATCGTCCATTTCCTGGGAAACGACAGCGGGACCCTGGTCTCCTCAGGCACGGACGTCAATCTGTTTGACGTTTATACCTCGGCGCCCGATCGCGCGGTGGCTGGCGGAGAAGACCTGGTGCTGCATTGGGACGGCAGCGCCTGGTCGCCCCTGGTGGAATCCATGGTTGGCAACATCTACACGCCGGTATGGGAAAACCCGGAGCAGAACACCGTCTTTTACGGCGCGCCTGGCGGCTTTTCCCTGGTGTGCCGGGCGGATTCCGATACGGGTGGAAATCAGGCCTGCCGAACGTTTGTTGACACCGCCATGGCGTTCTGTGGATCCAGCGATGACACAAAGGTCATCCTTGACACCGGCGCCATCTGGCACATCGACAATTTCCTGAGTGATCCGGTGGACCCGTTGTCCACCGAGCCGCTGGTGCCGCGGGCCGGGCTTGACCTGAGCGCGGTATGGGTTCCTCCGGGAGCCTGCCTCCCCGGACCCTTCGCTCCCACCAGGCTCTTTGGAATCAATATCAGGTCCCAGTTCTATGAATTCAGTGACGGTGCCTGGTCGTTCATGGGCGTGACAGTGCCCGCTCAGCAGACCATGAGCTGGCTTACGGGGTCAGGGCCGGACAACGTCATCGCTGGAGGCTTCGAACCCATGACGATGAAAGGGCCTGATCCGAATCGGGGTGTCATCTGGCTTTATGACGGCAATTCCTGGCAGCAGGATGGCACCCTTCCTCCGGGAACTCCTGGCCTGGCTGACGTGGACTATGCCTACGAGTTCAGCACTCTGGTATTTGAAAACGGTTTCGAAGCGGTGGCGGTCGGAAAATCCGACCCTGTTTCCGGAGAATCCGTGCGCCTGCGGGGCGCGTCAGAAGGGGGCGCCACAATCAGTAATTCGCGGCTGGGACCCAACCGGCGCGCTGACTTCGAGATGACCGTCACCCCGGTTGCCATGACTCCGGCGCCGGGGTTTCAGCTGGCGCTGCGAAATAACGGGCCCGATACGGCCTCCGCCAACTATGTGCTTCTCGGAGGAGCAAACAACCTGCGGCAATCCACATGCCCCAATTCAGAAATTGAGGGCAGCCTGGCAGGCCCCAGAGCATTTGGCAGCTTAACCATGACCCCGGGCCAGGAGGTTTTGTGCTTTTTGGCCACTGCCCAGGATCCCGTTGAACCCTTCGTCTACAACATCCAGCCCATTGATGCGACGGATCCCAATTGCAAAAACAACAGCAATATCAGGAACCGCCAGATCCGGGGCTGCGAGTAGCGCAATCAGTGTCTGGCGTCGCGGCACCGTACCGAGAAAGCCGTTCCCGTCAGTCTGGCACCGCCTCCAGACTGTCGGAAAAGATGAACGGATCCGGGCCGATGAATCGCGCTGCGCCAAATTGCTGGGACGTGCGTTCGACATTTTCCGTGTAGCCGGACACCAGTATGCGGGTTCCGGTGTCGTTGACCGAAACGTGTTGAGGGAAGTCCGTGGGCTGGTCGCCGAAACGAAAGGTCACGCCTGCGCCATTATTGAAGTTCGGATCCATGCGACCGTCCTGCAGCAGCACGGCGAGCACCCCGTCCCGAAACTCAAAGCCCAGACCCCCGTATTCCCCGGAGCCGGTGACGTAGAGCTTGCCTGCGGGACCCAGCGTGATCGCGGCTGCGCCAGCCACGGTGGTCCCGAAGTCGACGGTGGCGATGCCGTCGTCGGAAAAGCCGGGATCCAGGTTGCCATCCGCGGTCAGGCCGATGACCGTCACCTCCTGGGTGGTCTCATTGGGCCTGGTGCCCGCGCCAAGGAAGATCCGACCGCTGCCCGTTGCCCGGGCGATGCCGGGGGCATTGTCGCCAAAACCCGCGCGGTCGTACTGAAATACCCCACCCGTGCCAAAGCTGGGATCCAGCGCGCCGTCGCTGGTCAGTGCGAGGACCAGGACATCCGTATCCCCCTGGGCGTTGGTGCCGAAGCCAGTGACCAGGATCTGGCCCTCCTGGGTGACGACGGCCTGGCGCCCGTAGTCCAGATCACCCGCCAGGTCATAGGTGAATGTGCCCCCGGATCCGAAAGTATCGTCCAGCGTGCCGTCCTGCAGGAACCGGGCGACCCCGAAGTCGTAGGTGGTGCTGTCAAAGCCCGTGCCCGAAATCAGTCCGACCCCGATCACTTTCCCGTCTGGCTGCTCGGCAAGGCCAAAGATGTAGGCCAGCTGCTTGTTGAATT
The DNA here is from genome assembly GCA_030065125.1 of Lysobacterales bacterium. Classification (GTDB taxonomy): domain Bacteria; phylum Pseudomonadota; class Gammaproteobacteria; order Xanthomonadales; family SZUA-38; genus JASJDM01. The sequence goes on from JASJDM010000012.1 coordinate 125,188, forward strand.
CCACCTGCTCGAATTCTGCCCGCCGGATGCCGGATTGCTCGATCTGCAGTGCGTTGAAAAACCTTGGAATGCCGCCGCAAGTGGATTGAATGTAGCCGCCAGCCAGGTAGTCCCCGCCGCTCAGACGCATAGCCGTGAGAAAACGGCGTGGCACCGAGCAGCCAAATGCCTGGCCCTCAAAGCGGGTCATCGTGTCCTCGGTGCCATCGGGTGCCAGGCGCAACATGATGGCTTCGCCGTTTTGAGGTAGGCCATCGTCGGAGTAGCCGAACAGCACGACGTCGCCGTTGTTCTCAAGGAAACCGGCTGCTCCGTAGTCCCGTTCCGCGATCTGGATCCCGAGCGCACCGTCGCCGCCAAACTCCGCATCCAGGTTCAGGAGTTCCCCGCCGACCACGGCCGGGGTTGCGGTACCGCCCGCAGTGGCCGATGCGCTGATCAGCATCAGGGTTGCCAGTGTCCATTGCTTCATTTTGTATCTCCAGACATAAGTAATTGGGTTGGGTAGTAACGGGCCGTTCATTGGCTCGCCGCCTCGAAGGAGTCACCGAACAGCACCCCCAGGTCCGCCATCACCGTGATTGGCTCCTGTCCCGGTGCAACGCTGGCGTTCAGTTCGATGACGGCACCGCCGGGAGTCGCCACGATCACCCGGTAGTCGCCGTGAAACACCCGGGCCTGGGCGATACCGGAGGCCTCCGTGGTCAGGGATTCATGGGAGGTCCATTCCGCCAGCAGTGTGTCGAAACGCTGTCCGGCAGCGTTGATGGTCCAGTCCTCGTCAACCAACGCCGCATCCGGGCCTTTCCAGTGGGACCCGGCCCAGAAACCCCACAGCACGATGCCTTCCACCGACGGGTGGCTGAAGGCCATGCGCATGAACGCTTCCAGAGCGTCCGCGCGATCGAATTCATCCGCCTGCACCACGTCCAGCTCGGTGATCCAGATGGGCAGGCCGAGTTCAGCCAGCATGTCCAGGCGCAGTTGAACGGACAGGGGACTGACGTCACTGAAATGACCCTGGACTCCAATGGCATCAACGGGAATGCCGCGATCGAGAAAGTCCTGGATCTGGCTGACGTACCCGTCAGTCTCGTTACCGGCGACCACGGAAAAGTCATTGACGAACAGCTTGACGTCCGGGTCCAGTGCCCGAGTGCGCTGGAACATCCAGTCCCGGATGTCCGGGCCCAGGCGATCGGCGAAGAAAGAGCCGTGCAGCATCTCGTTGTTGACGTCCCAGTGGCGGAATCGGCCCTGGAAATGGGCGACTACGTCTTCCAGGCGGTCCTCGACTTCCAGCGCCAGGTCGGCGTCATTCAGCGCCGGCACCCAGTTGGGCTGCCAGGTTTCGGGTGCCCAGAAAATGGTGTGGCCCCGCATCTCGATGCCGTGGGCATCGGCCCAGTCCAGAACCTCGTCGGCGTTGGCATAGCTGACCTGGTCGCGGTTGCGCTCGTTGGAATACCACTTGGCGGCGTTTTCGTGGACGCCCCAGTTGAATCGCTGGAGGATGTAGTCCCGGTAATTGACCTCGTTGGCGAAGGCGCTGTAACGAATCGTGGTACCGATGGGAAAGGAACGTTTCGTCTGTTCCAGAGTCACAGTGGCTCCGGCAACAGGCTGCCCGTCCTGGCCGCGGACGGTCACGGCTATATCGCGCTTGCGCAGATCATCGATGCGCTGGTTGGCAGCGGCCTGCCAGTCCATGGGAAACGCTTCGATCTCGACCTCGTCCACCAGCAGGTCCACACCCGGCGCCGGGCCCTGGAAGTAGAAATCAAGCCGGGTCAGCACACCATCCTGGGTGTGCTGGTAGATCTCGATGATCTGAACCCAGCGATCGCTGTACGCGGTGGATTGGTTCAGTCCCAGGTATTGCAGACCCCGATCGTCCTCCCTGGCCATGGTCATGCCCACAGGCTCCTCAGTGCTGCCGGCGACGCGTACCCAGGCCGAAACCCTGTAGCTGCGGCCGGGTTCCAGCACGCCCAGCAGGGACTGGACCGGGCCCTGCCAGCTGGCGGATCGGTTGGACGCGGCCACAGCGAAGCTGCCGCCGTGGGGCTCGGTGCCAGTCTGGGTCAGGGTGGCGCCGCCCCAGGCAACCCAGGGTGCAACCCCGGACTCGAAACCCGGGTTCTGCACCAGGTTCTGGGCCAGGGCATGGTCGTTATTCGCCGCCAGCATCAGCAGCATGAACAGGATGTTGGATTTCAATTTCACGATTGGTTTTCCTTAACTGCTGGCTTGCACATGACTTCGGACGATGACCAAAAGTTCAGATTTCAAACCCGGGGTCTCACCGGTGGTGGCCGGCCAGAATACGAGCGATGTATTTCCTGGGCGCAGTCGCCGGCGTGGGGCCAGGGTGGTAAACAGGGCATAATGCCGACCCGATGGCCGCAGGCCGACCTCCACGAATAGGAGACTCCGGCGGGCTGGAACGGTGTCGAGGGCTATGGAAAAACGACCCTGCAGCAGCTCAACCGACGGAAAAAAACGCTCTCCCAGGGGTTCGCCGCCGGACCGTTGTGCGTAGAATCTGATGCGAAGGTCCACCACGCCCAGGTCCGGTCGCTGAAGCCCTGAAACCTGTCCTCTCAGGTAGCCATCCGTCGGGGAGGACCGCAGCGTTGGGGCGGCAACCACCAGCGGGATGGACACGACCAGTAAACAGAAGAGTTTCATGGCCATCGACGTTACCGCCAGGCGGCCGTCCAAGCTTGACGACACACTGACGAACTCATGACGGCGGACTGCATTGCCAGTTGCGGTACACTGTAAGCACATGAAATCCATAGAATTGCAACGCCTGGGACAGAAGGACACCTGGCCATGACGTCGCTTTACTGCGGATCTGTCGAAGTCCGCCCGTCAACCCGCGAGTTACTCATCGACGGCGAGGCCGTGGCGGTGGAACGGCGGGCCTTCGATCTGCTGGTGTACCTGATGCAACACGCCGACCGCGTGGTGGACAAGGACGAACTGCTGGGCGAGGTCTGGGCCGGCAGGCCCGTGTCGGAATCCACCCTGGCCCAGGCCGTGAGCCGGGCACGTCGAGCGCTGAATACTGAGGATCCCGAAGATTACATCGCCAACGTCTACGGAGTTGGATACCGGTTTGCCCGCCCGGTCTCGGGTGGCGACGCATCGGCCGGTCCGAGCGCCGCTGGCCCGGAGCAGGTACCGACATCCCGTTGGCCGGCGGTTATCTGGCCAGCGCTGGCCCTGGTGGTGGTGGCGTTCACCCTGTCAATCTGGCAGCCCTGGCGGTCAGAATCAAAGGACCCCCTGGTGCGGGTTGCGGTGCTGCCGGTGCAGAACGACACCGGTGATGCCACCCTGGAATGGGTCAGCTACGGGGTGCTGCCCCTGATCGAACGGGCGCTGGCTGACGCCGGTTCGGACCGTGTCAGTACCTCCACCGTGCTGTCGACCCTGCGACGCTATCCCGAGGCAGAAGACCTGGCGGGTCAGGCGGAGGTCCTGCGGTTGAGCACCGGCGCCGACCAGGTGCTGGTGCCCCGGCTGACGGTGGTCGAGCGTGGATACCGCCTGGACCTTCAGAGCGTGGGTGAATCGGATGAGACCTATTCATTCAGCCTGCAGGGGGACGACATCGCCGTGCTGGCCGTGGCTGCGGGCACCACACTATCCGAGCGCCTGTCACGCTGGCAGGGTGCCCAACGTGCGCGGAGCAGCGTCGTCACCGACGATCAATTCGTCAACGAGGCATTTGTCAGGGGGTTGGATGCCCGCCTGCGTGGGCGCTACCAGGACGCCGCGCGTTACTTCGATACCGTTGTGGCCGCCGCACCGGACCTGCTGGATGCCAAGTACCATCTCAGCCTGGTCACGCGGCGACTGGGTGACTGGGACTACACCCAGCAACTCAACGAGGAACTGCTGGCGGCGGCAGAGGCCGCGGGAAACGCGAGCATGCTGGCGGCGGTGCAGACGGTGTCCGGTACCCTGGCGTGGCGCCGGGGGGACAAAGCCGCGGCCCAGCAGTGGTACGAGCAGGCGCTGGCCAACTACCAGGCTGAGAACAACGCGGACTATATCGCCAACGTTACGGCCAACCTGGGCATTCTCGCTGCGACGCGGGGAGACTACGCCAGCGCCGAACAGCGCTTCGAGGCGGCGCTGGCCCATTACGTGGACAGTAACGACCGTTTTAACGAAGCCACCGCCCGCAGAAACCTCGGCAATCTGTACAGCGACCAGGGCCGCTACGATGAAGCAGAGTCTGCGCTGCTCGAGGCGCTGCGGCTGCGACAGGAACTCGATCTGCCCCTGCAGGTGGCCATGACCCTCAACGTTCTGGGCGACATCGAAATGGCCCGGGGCCAATGGCCGGAAGCCATGGCTTACCAGCAGCGCGTCCTGGCGGCCGCCGAGGAATACGAGAACCCGTTGCTGGAGGCCCAGTCCCGTGCAGACCTGTCTGCCACGCTGCGCCGGCTGGGTCGCCTGGAAGAAGCCCGGTTGTCCGCCGCCCAGGCGGTAGCCATCGCCATGGAGCTGGATAACCCAAGCAGCCAGGCGTTTGCCCTGCTGCAGCAGGGACTCGCCGAAGCCGATCTTGGCAATGGGACACGGGCCGGGGAGTTGTTTGAAGAAGCCGTTGACATCTATCAGCGTCTTGACGAACCGCTGGGCCAGGCGAAAAGCCTCCTTGCGCGGGCTGATGTGCTGATTGGAATTGACCGATTAGATGACGCCGAGGCGGTTATCGTCGCCGCAGAGGATCTCGTCAGGGATTCAGAGATCACCCGCCTCGACCCGGCGCTGTCCCGGATACGATCCACTCTGGCGGCTGCTCGAGGAGATGCCCGGGGCGCCCTGGACGAGATGTCCCGGGCGTACAGCCTGGCCCAGGCATCGCAGACACCTATCGACAAACTGGACATGGGCGGACAACTGGGCCTGCTGCTGCAGGAGTATGCGCCTGACGACAGTCGCCTGGTGGAGCTGGTGCGGGAGATGGAATCACGGGCTGGGTCCAGTGGCAACGCACTGGCGTTCCTGGCCGCTTACTTCAGCGGTCGCGATCCTGAAAAAGCCCTCGGGTTCATGGAACGCCAGCGCCGCCTGGCCGGTGAGGGCTGGACGCCGGAGGACGAGCAGAAGTTGGTCGCTCTGCAGCGGATGACCGCGGGAGGCTGAAGGGTCAGGCCGCCGGCCCTTCCGGTGTTTCCTCGGCAAAATGGCGCATTCTCGTCTTGAGAAGGATGGGCCCCATGATGGTCGACAGCAGCACGACCATGATAATGATCGAGTACATCTCCGTATCGAAGACCAGGTGGGAAAGGGCAAAGGAGGCAAAGATAAGGCCCACTTCCCCCCGCGGGATCATTCCCGCGCCAATGCCCGCCCTGTCGAATCCTTTGCCCGTCACCACGAATCCGGCCAGTCCCTTGGACAGGACGGCGACCAGCAACAGGGCCATGACAATCAGCAGCGACGAGGGATCCAGCAGCGTCTTCAGCTGAACCTGGACGCCGATGCTGACAAAGAAGATGGCCAGCATGATGTCTGTAATCGGCTTGATCAGGCTTTCCACAGTCTGCAGTTGAAAGGTGTCGCCGACCTTGAAATGGGTCTCGTCAAGCAGCAGGCCGGCCACGAAGGCGCCAATGATCGGTGCCAGTCCGGCCAGGGACGCCACGTATGCCCCGGTCAGGGCCGTACACAGCGCAAACCCGGTCCAGAAACTGGAGTGCTTGTTCATCGACGTCACCCGGATCAGGGTGGGTAGGACCCGGATCCCGACCAGCATCGCAACGGCAAAAAAGACAATGGCCTTGAGCAGGATGGTCAGAAGGCCCGAGACGCTGATATCACCGGTAGTGGCCACCCCCGCAAGCACTGCGAGCAGCAGGATCCCCAGCACGTCATCAATCACCGCGGCTCCAAGGATGACCTGGGATGAAGACGTCCGCAGGACCCCGAATTCGTTGAGGGTCTTGGCGGTAATGCCAACCGACGTGGCGGTCAGGGTGGCGCCGACAAACCACGCGGCCAGGCCGGTGGCGAAACCCAGGGCCATGGCTGCACCCAGGCCCAGAAAAACCGGCATCAGGACTCCGGCCATGGCCACCATAAAGGCATTGTGTCCCACCCGGCCGAGTTCACGGATGTTGGATTCCAGTCCGACCAGGAACAGCAGCAGAACCACCCCCAGCTCGGCTGCGTACTGCATGAACTGGCTGTCGCGCAACAGGCTCATCACCTCAAAATCGATGCCGACCAGCGCCAGGTTGCCCAGCACGATGCCGGCGGTGATCTCCCCGACCAGTTCCGGCAATCCCATGCGTTCGAACAGAAATCCGCACCAGAAGGCCAGGGTGATCATGATGACCAGCAGCAGGGTGTGCTGGGTGAACATCTCGTTCGAGCCTGCGCCCGCCGCCAGTTCGGGCAGCAGGAAGAACAATGCAGCGGCAGGGAGTACCAGTCGCCGGAGTTTCATAACGGGGTCAGGATGATTGCCGGGCTAGTGTGAATGACCGGCGTGGTCGTGGGGTTTGACCCTGGCAGGGTCCACCTGGCCGGCAGCTACCGGGTAGCCCAGCGCTGACCATCCCGCGTAACCCTCGAACAGCACCGCCGTGTTTTCGTAGCCCAGTTCGCGTAGTGCGTTGACGGCGGAGTCCGCCGCCGCTCGAGGACATTCGCAATAGGCGACGATCCAGGTTCCGTCTCTCGGCAGCGCTTCTATGATGTCCTGGCGGCTGCTGTAGTAGGGCACGGGAACTGATCCGCGGATATGGGCCATGGCCCAGAAGTACGGCACCCGGGTGTCGATCAGGATCATGCGTTTGCCGGCCTCGATGGCGGCGTTGAGGTCTTTGGCCGAGACGTAGCGGTCATTGGTGAGTTCGAATTCCGGGGCACCGCCCTCCGGGTTCAGCACGATGTTGTCCAGCGTTGGCGGTTCGGCAAAACTCATTTCCTCCACGTCCCATCCCTGGGCCCGGGAACGCAGGAAGGTCACGATGCCGTCGATTTCCGCCTCGGTCAGCTTGTCTGCAAACGCCACCATCTCGGTGCCGTTGCGGCCACGCTGTATCGCCGCCTTCAGAAACGCATCCGGGGTTGTCGCCAGCATTGTTGGATTGCCAAGGGCCGTGCCTTTCACTCCGCCCTCGCCGCTGGCGCCGTGGCAGCTGGCGCAGTGTTGCGCATACAGACGGCTGCCGAGTTCAGCGTCACCGCGGATAGGCGCGAGACTTTCAGTCGTCGGTGGCTTTGGGGGGTGGCCCGCCTGTTGTCCCAGCCACGCAGCCAGCGCGTGAATATCCTGTTCCTTCATGGGTCCGCCGACGTCGTCCAGGTAGGGTCCCATGGCCGTGCCAGGGCGACCGTAGGCGATGGACATGTAGGGTACGATTGGTCCGGCGTCAAACAACGTTTCCGTCACCAGCGACGGCGCATTGTCATTCTTGTATCCGCTGCGGTCCTCCCCATGGCACAGGGCGCAGTAGCGCTGGTAGTTCGCTTCCGGTGTGGACTGGGCGCAAGCACTTATCGCAGCCATCAGTAGCGCAAGCATGATTAATGTCCGCATGGTCCTCTCCCTGATTTGTTCTGGAGCATACACCAAACGGGTTAAAGCATCTGGATATCCCAGATGCCCGATTCCCCACAAACCGCGACTGGCTGATTCCAGCGCGCCTGCCGTTGCGGGTCCATGTTCCGGATGGAAAAATCACGGGTTTTTCACGGATTCCGAATCCCGGTGGCCGGATAATATACGGCAGCTGGTGGGGGAAAGGTGCCGTCGGCCTGCCAGGTCTTTTTGCTGAATCCGTTCCACCTTATTAACATAGTCGTCTGATTTTTATGATTTTTGTTCCCAGGAGTCCTGTGATTGCGTGATGCCTGTGCACCAATTTTGGCGCTGAATCTGTATCCGGCAACGTCTCTGGGCCTGGTCCTGGTGCTTGCGTTACTGGGGGGCTGCCGGGTGCCGGTGCCCCTGGTGCAGCCCGAGATTCAGGCCGGTCCACCCCCTCAGGCCGCACCACCCCCGCAGTCTGCACCGGACGCCGACTCCGTGCAGACCCCCGAACCCGTGCGGACCCTGGTTGTCGTGAGTTCCGAGCAGCAGTCCATGCTGTCGGTGTCCCAGGAAATCCTCAGGCAGCTTGCCCACCGTCAACCGGTGGTGGTGCAGCTGGGACCTGATCGCGACCTGCCCGCCGAGGTGGTCGAACAACTCAGCGACGGCTATTTCCATGACGCGGTGGCGGTGGGCATAGCGGCCGGTCGGCTGTTGTCCGGGGTGCCGATGGAACGGCGGGTGTTCTGCCAGGTATTCGACGACAGTGAGCTGGTCGCCGCTGGCATGGCTGGCGTATCCATGTTGCCTTCCCTGGAGGGCAGCCTGGAGCAATGGCGAGATCATTCGCCAGGCCTGGAGCGCGTGCTGGTGCTGGTGGGACCCGACCAGGACGAGGTGGGGATGTATGCCCGGGCCGCGGCCAGCAAGCTTGGCATGACGGTGGATTTCCGGGTCGTCACATCGGACCAGGAATACCTGCTGGAATTTCGGGCACGGGCGCCGGAGGTTCAAGGCCTCATGTTGATTCCGGACCATCGCGTGCTGTCCCCGGGAGTGATCCGCGAAGTCTTCGATACGGCAGCGCGGCGGTCAGTGGAGGTGCTGGCATTCACACCGGCGCTGATGGACATGGGCGCCGTGGCCCTGGGACAGATCGACCCCGCCGACGTGGCGGTGCAGGTTGTGAACCTGCTGGAGGATCACAACCTCTACCAGGCAACCCGTGGCAGGAAGCTGCCCCTGAGCCGGGTCAGGTTTACCGCAAGTGTCGTGGAGCACGCAGGGGAAGGGCATGCCGGAATGGATTAAAGCGCTGACGGTGGGAGATCCCCGGCGGTCCCTGGTCAGGGAGGTGCTGCTGCTGCAGCTGTTGTTTGGCCTGTGTATCGCTGCCGCGGCCATGGCGACTGTGTGGTGGGGCGCCAACTGGGCGGTAGAAGACAACGTCAACCGCTGGTCCCGGGAGTGGGCAGGGAACCTGGGTCAGCTCGGCGCTCCGCTGTACTCCGAAGACCGGGGGCGTGCGGCGGTTTTGATCGAGGACTACGTCAGCCAGTTCCCTGAAATCGCCTTTGTTCGCTACCACGATGTCGACGGGCGCCTCTTGTTCGGGTTTGGGGAGTCGGACGGATGGCCCGATGTCGATCCAGCCATGGTTCAAGCGGATGAGAGCATGATCCCGGAACAGCAGGTAAGACGCCTTGGTCAGTCACGCTACCTGATCGGGTCAGCGGTGGAAGTCAGCGCTTTTTCTTCCGACGGGCTGCTGGATTTTGACCCTGCCAGCGAAGCAGTTCAATCCCAACTGCGGGGCGTGGTCAGCCTGGGATTGGATTTTGGCCCCTACCGCGCGCTCCTCATTGACCGGATCTGGGTTGCCATGGGGTTCACCCTGGTCAGCGTCATTGTACTCAGCGTGTTGCTGAGTTCCCGGCTGCGCTCGTCGCTCAAGCCGCTCAGCGCACTGCAGCAGCGGCTCACCGGCATGGTGGACGGAGACCCGGGGCCTGCAACAACAACGGGATTCTCGGAAATCGATGACGTCAACCGGACGCTGGATCGATCGGTGGCAGCGATCCAGGCCCGGGATCGCCGGCTGCTGAGGATGGCGCATTATGATTTTCTGACCGGGCTGCCCAATCGCTACCTGCTGATGGAAACCCTGGGACAGGAACTTGAATCCTCCAGCGGGCGGCCGGCTTGGCTGTTGCTCATCGACCTCGATCACTTCAGCGACATCAACGACGTGGCGAGCCACGCGGCCGGCGACCGGATCCTGAGGCAGGTTGGCGCGCGGCTGGCGTTACTGCTGGGGGAGGGTGCCTTCCTGTCCCGGTTCAGTGGTGATGAATTCGCGGCGGTGGTGCATGACCTGGACGAGTCAGACGTGCGCTCGCTGGCCAAGAAGATCCTGCACGAGCTGCCCAGCCGGCCCCATATTGACGCCAACCGCATGTTCACCATTCATGCCAGCATCGGGATCACCGCCCTGGATCCCGAGTTGAACGCGGACGAGGTGCTGGCCCAGGCGGGCATCGCCTGCCAGGAAGCCAAGAAACGCGGGCGCAACAGATACCGGACTTTTGCCACCACCGGCGGTGATCAGGCCCGGAAAGCCGCCGACATGGACTGGTTGGAACTGGTGAAATCCGCCCTGGAGCAGGACCGTTTTCAGCTGGCTTACCAGCCGATCCTGGATCTGGCCCAGAAAAGCGTCAGCCATCACGAGGTGCTGCTGCGCCTGCCCGGTCCCGATGGGGAACTGATATCACCCGCTGCCTTCATCGGAGTGGCGGAACGCTTCGGGCTCATGCGCAAGATCGATCGCTGGGTCATTCGCCAGGCTCTGGTGCAGCTGGCATCCATGCAGTCCCTGGGGCGAGGCTCGGCCCTGAGCATCAACCTTTCCGGCAGCAGCTTCGTGGACAACAACCTGGTGAAATTTGTGGGTGGCCTGCTGGACGAGCTGAACATCCCGCCGGAGCTGATCATGTTCGAAATCACCGAACAGGTGGCGGTGACAGAGCTGGCCGGTGCCCGGGAGACCCTGGCCGCGTTGAGGGGCAGGGGCATTCAATTTGCCCTGGACGATTTTGGCGCAGGCTACAGCTCGCTGACCTACCTGAAGACGCTGCCGGTGGACTACATTAAGATCGACGGGGCGTTCGTCGAAAACCTGGTGAACGATACGGCCGACCAGGCCACAGTTAAGGCCATCGTCGGAATTGCTCACGCCACCGGTAAGAAGACCATTGCCGAGTATGTCCGGGACCAGCATACCCTGGACCTGCTGCGGGCATTGAACGTGGATGGAGCCCAGGGCAGCTACGTGGGTCCGGCGGTCCCGGTGCCGGTGCTGGGCGTCACCGTTCCTGCCTGACGGCGCTTCCGGTTGCGTGCCTGCCGGTCCCTCCGAGCCGGTGCCATTGAGCCTGGGCATCATTCATAACCACGCTCCCATTGGCAGCATTCACGTCCCCTGCTAGCCTAACTTCGTAGCGTTCATCAGGGACCGGACCATGCACACCAACCCGGCAGGAAGCTCAGGGCGGCATTCGCGGACAAGGGCCCGCCGACGCCGAGTATCGTCTGCACTGGTGATCAGCCTCACCATGGCTCCAGGTATCTGGTTCACACAACCGCTTGGCGCCCAGGACAATGGCTCGACATCGCCTGCTCAGCAAACGACAGAACATCCGATTCGACAGGGACTCGAGGGGCTGGTCACAAGCATTGCCGCCCGGGGAGAGGGCATAACGCCACTTATGGGAGCGGCCAGGTCGAATGACGTCGAGGAGCTGGAGCGGCAGATTGCCGGAGGTGCCGACGTAAACGAAACCAGTCGACATGGCTGGACCGCGCTGATGTTTGCCGCCTGGCAGGGGCATGCCGAGTCTGTGGAGCGGCTTCTGGACGCGGGCGCCGACCCCAACATGGTCTCAAAACGCATCACCGGCAACACTCAGGCACCGACGCCCAGGACGACCGCACTGGCCCAGGCGACCGAGAGTGAGCACATCGATGTCGCGTTCATGCTGCTGGCCCGGGGTGCCGTGGCCGATCCGATATCCGTTGCCATTGCAGGCGGTGCGGAGGATCTCTCGCTGATCAGAGAGATGCGGGCCCGGGGCGCGGACCTGAGCCGGTACAGCGGGGTGATGTACTATCCGTCGGCCCTCAGCGTGGCCTGCGGGAGCGGAAGGTTGAAAAACGTCGAGTGGCTGATCGACAACGGCGCGACGCCGGACCTGGATGCCCTGTTCGCGGCGGTGGGCGGTGATGAACTGGAAATCGTGGCCTTCCTCGTGACGCTCAACACTGAGCGTGGTCTGTATTCCGAACAGGATTTATCAGCCGCATTTCTCCACGCTGCCACCAAAAACAATACAAAGCCGGCCAACTACGACCGAAACCTGCAGGTGATCGAGTTGCTGCTGGCCCACGGCGCAGACCGGAATTACCGCCAGGGCCGCGTCACCGCCGAGATGGTTCTCGCGAGTCACAAGGAGGGCAGAGTTCCTCAGGTGATTGGTAACGTTTCAGACCAGACGGCATTGGAATTTCTCAGGGAGCAACGGGTTCAAGCCGTGGAGCGCATCAAGCTGAATCGGTATGGCGAGAATCAGCAGGCCTGGGAGAAAGGCTGGCTCAAACATAGAGATGCAATCATCGAGCTGCTCGAAACCTGATGACAGGTCGGAATCCTTGCCACCGAGGGAGTGCGTTCTGATCTCGGTGACTTGAGCCTCGCGTTGTCCTAGCGGCGCCCGCCGCCCTGCAACCGACCCATCAGATACTGGTGGATCTGCTCACTGACGGCGGGGTTTTTTGGTCCCAGTATCCCCGCGTGGGAACCGGCAAGGTGTTCCACCGGGTCGCCGTTGGTTTCAAATACGTAATGATCCATGAATGCTTTCCAGGCATCGCGTTCTGCCGGTGGCAGGTGGCGCAGGGCCTGGATGGCGTGGACCAGGCAGGGAAAAGGTGCCGCGCTGGCGATTTGCACGTGGCTGAAAAAGTAATTGATGAGAATGTTCAATCGATCCAGTGACTCCACGTGGTGCCACCAGGGCGACGGCACGTAGATGGCGTCGCCGGGTTCGAGTTCCACCGACATGGCAGCCTCCATGGCCTGGGCAAAGCGCGGAAAACGATCAAGATCCGGTGCCCGGATATCGACCAGGCTGACCGGCTGACCGGCCGGCGTGAAATCCAGGCGACCGATGTACAGGTTTTTCACCTGCTCGGGCGGGAACAGGGTAAAACGGCGCCGTCCGCTGGCAGCGAAAGCCAGGTTGCTGGCCTCGTCAAAGTGCGCCGGGACCACGACCTGGCTGCCGATCCAGATGGTCGCCTGCAGCGTCGGCGGCAGAAAAGGAGTGTTCACCTCGTGCTCCAGTCCCGGCAGCAGTTCCCTGATCACCAGGGACTGGAAAGCAAAGTTCGGGTCGCTGTGCTGGGGGTTGCGCTCGAGAATGCGCCGCAAGCCGCCGGCGACGGTAGTCTTCTCATGGGTGAAATTCATGCCATCCAGGCGGTCGTTGTAGGTCAGTCGACCACCTTCGGCATGGGGTGAGACGGCAATCTCCACCGTATGGCCCGATTCGAAACGGCCCAGGTAGTCAACCACCGCTTCCGGGGATTCCTGCGCAGCCTTGACGATGTTCCAGTCCCGTCCAAGTCCGCGCATGACCGCCGGCACCTGGCGCTCGACCACCTCGGTCACAAAGTTTTCCCGGGTTACCCCTGATACCTCCCTGGGGCTGGGCAAGTCGCTGATCATCAATTCCGATTCATCCTGTCGGTGGGGCCGGCCTTTGCCGCCGGTGTGTGCAAATCCAGGCTGGGTCTGGATTTCACCGCGTGGGACGGAAGTATAGACCAGTATTTTTCGGCACCACAAAGGGTTCCGCGATGGTTGCCCGGTGATAACCGCCAGGGGCTTGGGCTGAGCGATCCGGGCCTGGGTCGTGCCCCGCTTAGGCACAATTCCGGATTGTCCGGATTGGCGTCACTTCTAGGATTTTCCATAGGACCATGAAAAGAACGGCCCCGACAGAACTGAAGGCGGACCAGCTGCACATTGCGTGCGAGCTGGACGGGATGGATTTCGAGTTTACCGACAGTCTGATTGAGACTGGAGAGCGCTTCGGTCAACAGCGCGCGGTGGAAGCCATTCGCTTTGGCATCGAGGTGGACGGACCGGGTTATAACCTGTTCGTGCTGGGGCCGCACGGCAGCAATCGCCACGGACTGGTGCGCGATCACGTTGTCGAGAAGGCCGAGCAGCAGCCCCCGCCGGCCGACTGGTGTTATGTCAACAATTTCAGGGACCCACAAAAGCCTCGCGCTCTGAGCCTCCCCAGCGGGAAGGGCCGGGAATTTCGCGACGATATGGCCGCGCTGATCGAGGATCTGAAGCTGGCGATCCCGGCGGCTTTTGAAGGCGACGACTACCGCAATCAACTCAAAGCCATCGAGAAGGAAGTTCAGCAAAAGCTGACAGCGCGCTGGAAGGCCTTCGAGCTGGAGGCCGCTGAGGAAGACGTGGCCGTCATGCAGACGTCGACGGGTTGGGTGCTGGTGCCGGTGCGCGACCAGCACGTCCTCAGTGAGGAGGAGGCCGGCGATCTGCCCGAGGAAGAACAGAAAAAGATCGGTGACAGTATCGCGCGGCTGAGCAAGCGCCTGCGCGAGCATCTGGAGCACGTGCCCCAACTGCGCAAGGCACACCGGGAACAGATCAAGAAACTGGACCGGGACGTCATGACCCAGGCGGTAGGCGTGCTGCTGCGGGAGTTGAAGGACCGCTATGTGGATCTGCCCCACATCGTGGCCTGGCTGGAAGAAGTCGAGCAGCAGATTGTAGAAAACGCCGGTGACTTCCGGGAGCAGGAACCCTCACCCTTGCCCTTTGTCGATCAATCCAAGCCAAGCTTTTCCAGCTACGAGGTCAACCTGCTGGTCGACGGGGAACCGGACAACGGCTGTCCGGTGATCTATGAGCCCAATCCCAGCTACACCAACGTGCTGGGCTGCATGGAGCACCAGGCTCAGTTCGGCGCGCTGGTCACCGATTTCAGGATGATTCGATCCGGTGCCCTGCACCGGGCCAACGGCGGTTACCTGATTCTCGACATGTGGCGGGTATTGAGCCGGCCCTTCGTGTGGGACGCGCTGAAGCAGGCCCTGTTCTCCAGCTCGCTGCGAATCGAGAATCCCGGCGAGGCCTATGGGCTGATCAGCACTGCGTCGCTGCAGCCGGAGCCGATCCCGTTGAAGGCCAAGATCATTCTGATCGGTGAGCGATGGCTGTACTACCTGCTGTGCTTCTACGACAGCGAGTTCCACGAGCTGTTCCGGGTGACAGTGGACCTGGAGGACGATCTGCCGCGAACCCGCGACAACACCGAGGCTTGCGCGTATCTGATCGCTGACCTCATCCGCATGGAGAAGCTTCAGCCGTTCAGCCGCAACGCGGTCAGGGCCGTCATCGAACAGCGCGCCCGGGCCGTGTCCGACAGCGAGCGCCTGTCCACCCACATGCGATCCCTCCAGGATCTGCTGATTCAGGCTGACTACTGGGCCCGCTCCCGCGGCGCCGAAACGGTTCACCGGGAAGACGTGAAAACGGCACTTGATCAGATTCACGACCGCCTGGAGCGAATCCGAAGGCGCCTGCTGGAGGCGGTGGAGCGCGACGTTCTTTTGATCGACACCCGGGGCGAGCAGGTCGGGCAGATTAACGGGCTGTCCGTGCTGTCGCTGGGGGAATACCGTTTTGGCCACCCGATGCGCATTACCGCCACCAGCCGGATCGGAAGCGGGGAGGTCGTGGACATTGAGCGGGAAGTGAAGCTGGGCGGCAAGATCCACTCCAAGGGCATGATGATACTGTCCTCGGCTCTGGCCGCCCGATACGCCAGTGATATGCCGCTGTCGCTGCACGCCAGCGTGGTGTTTGAGCAGTCATACGGCGGAGTGGATGGCGATAGCGCGTCGGTGGCTGAGCTTTGCGTGCTGCTTTCCTCGCTGTCGGATGTGCCCATTCGACAGAATCTGGCGGTGACCGGCTCCATCAACCAGCTGGGCCGGGTGCAGGTCATCGGGGGAATCAACGAGAAAGTTGAAGGATTCTTCGAGGTGTGCCGGCGGCGTGGCCTGGATGGCAGCCACGGTGTGGTCATGCCCGCGGAAAACGTCCAGCACCTGATGCTCCGGGAGGAGGTGGTTGAAGCCGTGAAAGCGGGTCAGTTCCACATCTACCCGGTGTCCACCATCGACGAGGCCTTATCGGTGTTGACCGGGCAGTCGGCTGGTGAGCGCGACGAGCAGGGTGCATTTCCGGAGGATTCCGTCAACGGCAGGGTGGAACGCCAGCTCAGGGTCTACGCTGAATTGCGGCAGGATTTCGGCAGGAGTTCCCGGGAGGGAGAGGGCAGTGACTGAGCAGGAAACACGTCGAGTTGTCCTGCTGCTCACCGAAGACGAGCCCCTGAGTCACGTGTGGGAGGCGGCCCAGGCCCTGGCTGGAGAGACCGACGAGGAACTGGTGGTGCTTTTTGTCGTTGATGACCGCTGGCATCGGGCGGCACGCCTGCCCTACACCATGGAGGTTTCCACCATTGGCGGGGAGGTACGCGATTTTTCCGTGCAGCGGGCAGATCAGGTAATCGAGGAAGCCGCCGACAAGGCGCGCCAGCGGCTGGACCGGCTGGCGGCTCGCGCCAACCGGCGACTGCTGTTCGAAATCCTGTCCACACCGGACCGTGAGCTCATCCAGCGGCTGATCGGTGATGTGCAAAGCACCCTTGTGGCCTCTCGACGATTACTGCACCACCCCATTCACTCGGTGTTCAAAAACCTGCAGTACGAGATTCTGCTGGTTGACAGCCAGGACGGCGGCAATGACGAGGCACAGGATCGCGAGCCGCACAACGACGCCAATGGCAGCGAAGCAGTCCCATAAAGCCACCCGGCGTTCTAATTATGGCTGATCGACGCGGTAGCGGCGCAATGCTGCACCGACAACTGAGCAGGCGGTGAGGCCCGCTGACATCCAGGTCGCCGCAATAGCTTGATCGAACAGAGTTGGTTTAGGGTTTGTGCGTATTGGAAGCGACTCTGGAAACCCCAACTCAGAACAGATCAGGATGTTGCAGAAGGTTCGAGGAGGGCATCGTGAAAAACCTCGCAGTGTGCGCGGACGGAACCTGGTGTACGGCGGATCAGGAGGAAAACGGTATTCCGACGCCGACCAACGTTGTCCGCCTGATGAATTGCCTGGATGACCAGGCGAAAATCCCCACTGACGGTGAATCCGTAACAGTTGCCGATCAACTGCGCTATTACCACCCCGGCGTCGGGACCGAAGGCAGAATCCTCAGCCGGCTCAAGGGCGGTGCCTGGGGTGAGGGACTCAGCAAGAACATACAAAGCGCGTACCACTGGCTGGCCAGGAATTACTCGCCCGGGGACCGCATATTCCTGTTTGGCTTCAGCCGGGGCGCCTATACGGTGCGCAGTCTGGGCGGGGTCCTGGGTCGCTGCGGGCTGCTCAATCTGGCAGGAGTACCGCCTGAAAAAGGTTGGAAACGGGTCAAGACCGTCTACCAAAACGGCTACCGCAACAAGGAGCCCCATTCCGCGTGGGCCAGGAACTGGAAATTCCACCACAAAGCCAACACCCCCATCCGGTTTCTGGGTGTCTGGGATACGGTGGGAGCGCTGGGCATTCCCGACGACATGCCGTTCCTGAACCTGATGGATCAGCCGCGGAAATGGAACTTCCATGATACAAAAATCGGAAAATCCGTGGAGGTCGCACGCCACGCCATTGCTCTGGATGAACACAGAGCAAGCTTCACGCCGACGCTCTGGGTCAGCGTGCCCAAAAACGCCGACGTCAAACAGATCTGGTTTCCAGGTTCACACAGTGATGTCGGTGGGGGATATGTGCAGACCGGGCTATCCAATATTGCGCTGATTTGGATGATTCAGGAGGCCGAAGCAGCGGGCCTGGCGTTCAAAAAGGGCGCCGTGGGTCAGATCCAGGCGGACCCGCAATGTGTTCTGCATGATTCATTCAAGGGCATATTCAAAGCCGTGCGATCACGGCCTCGCAACACGCCCAAGATCAAGGACGACCGGGTTCACGAATCTGCCAGGCGCCGCCATGAGAGTCCGCCGATCACCCAGGCCCCCTACCGCCCGACGACCGTACTGAAAAAGGGTGATAAGCCGATCGTCGTCGACATTTACGCGTGCGAGCGCTGGAACAGCACTGGCCTCTACCTGCCGGAGGGCAAGTACCGATTCAGCGCCAGAGGCGAATGGCTCGATTGGAATATTCCCTGCGGCCCAGGCGGGACCGACGATGGTGAGTTCAAGCTGGGCGAGGTGGCGCACCTGTTCGGCACCACCCTGGGGTGGTTGGAGTCGGCATGGAAAGGCGTCAGCGGCAATGAGCAGGCGGACTTCAAGATGACGCGAAGGCACGAGCAATGGCCATGGTTCTCACTGGTCGGCGCCATAGCCAATTGTAAACGCAAGCCGGCCACGGATGGCACGCCCCACGAGCATCAGGAATTTCTGATCAGCGCGGGTACAACAAAGAACGTGTCGCGAGGTGGATACCTGTACGCCTACGCCAACGACGCCTGGGATTTTTATGACAACAACCGCGGCAGTGTGCAATTGACCGTCAAGCGGCTCGAGTGACGACGAACTCGCCGGAATCTTTGCACTGTGCTGGCCGATGTTCCACAGGCCCATGTGAGCCAGGTGCCAATGCGAATGTCGAGTCAGAGCAGTTGGCGTTATGGATCTCCGGGCGGGCATCACTTTGAGGTCCCCAGGATTTGGTCAATCGGCAGGCCATGTGGCGCCCTGGGACGCAATGGTTGCGTCAACGGATTCCGTCAGTTCCCGTAAAGCCTTGGACACCTGCACCGGGTAGCAGGGCGTCTCTTCAAGGGATCGCAACTCCTCGGGCAGGCGGTCCACCTGCGCCGCCAGGTACTGGCGGCTCTCCCCGAGACTGGGCAACGCTGCCCGGCGGCCATCGGTCATCACCCGTCGCAGCAGCGGTTCCCCCGTGGCCCGGGTGTCGTCCAGGGTCGTTAGCACGTCCCCGCACATGAGTCCCCGGCTGTCGTGTTGGCGCCAGACCTGTTTGCGCCCGGGCCAGGTTGATTTGCCCCTGGAAATCTTCCGCCGCGCCACGCCGTCATACTCTTCCAGCTTGTAGGCGCAGTCCAGGTAAGGTGCATCGGCGCTGACGTCCATCCTGGTGCCCACCCCGAAGCCGTCAATGGGGGCGTCTGCAAGGGCGGCCAGCCGGTGCTCGTCGATGCTCCCGCTGGCGAAAATCCTGACCTGCCCGGCGCCGCCCTTGTCCAGCACCTGGCGGACCTGCCGGGCCAGGGCGCCGAGGTCGCCGCTGTCCAGGCGAACCCCGCGGACGTGGATGCCCCTGGCGGATAGGGCCGGCAGGATTTCCACCACCTTTCTGGCGCCCGCCACGGTGTCATAGGTGTCGATCAGCAGCACCACGTTGTCCGGATGGCTCTCGGCGAATCGCAGAAATGCCTCTGACTCGTCGTCCTGGGTCTGGATGAAGGAGTGGGCCATGGTGCCGAAACAGGGGACTCCGTACATCTGTTCGGCCAGGACCGTGGCGCTGCCGTCGAACCCGGCCAGGTAACAGGCCCGGGCCGCCAGCAGGCCGGCCTCCGCACCGTGGGCCCGGCGCATGCCGAAATCGATCAGCAGTTTGTCGGGCGCGGCCAGCCGGCAGCGAAGCGCCTTGCTGGCCAGCAGGGTCTGCAGCTGCAGGATGTTGATCAGGCGGCTTTCAACCAGCTGGGCTTCCGGCAGGGTTGCAATCACTCTGACGATGGGTTCGTCGGCGAAGAACAGCGTGCCTTCGGGCATGGCATCAACGTGTCCGCTGAATTGCCAGCGGGCCAGGTGGTCCAGGAAATCCTCGCCAAAATCTTTGTTCTGCCGCAGCCAGTCCAGATCGGACGCCGTGAATTTGAGCTGCTCCAGGTAATCCAGCAGCTGCTCCAGCCCAGCGGCCACCAGGAACGGGCGGTTGTCGGGCAGGCGCCGGACAAAGAACTCAAAAACCGCCTCACCGGTCATGCCGTGATCGTAATAGGCCTTGAGCATGGTGAGTTCGTACAGGTCGGTGAACAGGGCGCTGTCGCCGGGCCGTGCAGTGGATGCGGGCCCGGTGCTCATGTGATCAGGTCCGAGGTCACCGGCTGGGCGCCGGCTTCCGTCATCTCTCGGACGGCCTGATCGCCGTCGCCCGGATTGACGTTGACGGCGCGGATGGCGTCTACCAGCAGGAGCACGTCGAATTCATGCCCCAGCGCGTCCAGTACGGTCTGCAGAACGCAGTAATCCGTGGCAAGGCCCCCAACCACCAGTCGCTGCACCCCGGCATGGCGAAGTTGGTCGGCCAGGTCGGTGCCGGAAAACCCCGAGTAGGCTTCCTCGTCGGCTCCCGCGGCCTTGGAGATGATCCGTGTCGTCGGGGGCAGATCAAGCTCAGATACAAAAGCGGCGCCGGGGGATTGCGCGACACAATGGGGCGGCCACGGTCCGCCCTGGTCGGCGAAGGAGCAGTGGTTGGCGGGGTGCCAGTCGCGGGTCGCATACACCGGAGCGCCGGCTGCCCGGAATCGTTCAATACAGAGGTTCAGCGGTTCCAATACCGCCATGCCGTCTGGAACACTGAGAGCCCCGTCGGGCCTGGCGAAGTCGTTCTGAACGTCAACGATGACCAGGGCGTCGCCGCTGCGTATTTTCACTACGTTCATTGACGGTCTCCTTCAGCTATCCTCGCAGAGTGTGGGCACATTTTGAACATCGGGCGGATATCGGATTACGCGGATATGGTCCCGACATGGCATCTGCATTCGAGCAGGCCGCATTGGCCCTGACGGCCGTGGTGACGGACCCGGCAGGAGTGCTTGCAGAGGAAGAAATCCAGATTCAGTGCCGTGCGCCAGATCCGGAATCCCTGCTGGTGGACTGGCTGAATGCCGTGGTCTATGAGATGGCGACCCGGTCCATGCTGTTTTCCGAGTTTGACGTGGACATCTACCAGTCCCGACTGCGGGCCCGGATCAGGGGTGAACCCGTGGATCGGGACAGCCACCAGCCGGCCGTGGAGGTCAAAGGCGCCACGTTCACGGAGCTTCAGGTTCGGGAGCAGGAAGACGGGCTCTGGCTGGCCCAGTGCGTGGTGGATGTGTAATGAAGACGGCGGGCTTTGAGAAACTGAACGATGACTGCTGGCGCATGGAGCCCGAGGGTGCCATGCGCGTGCCGGCCATTCTTTACGCGGGTGAGGACCTGATCGAAGGCATGGACGACAAGGTGGCGGAGCAGCTGTGCAACGTGGCCGCCCTGCCTGGCATCGTGCAGGCGGCTTATGCCATGCCCGACGCCCACTGGGGTTATGGCTTCCCCATCGGCGGCGTGGCGGCCTTCGATCCCGAGGAAGGCGGAGTGGTTTCAGCCGGCGGGGTGGGCTTCGATATCTCCTGCGGGGTGCGCACCTTGACCACGGGCCTGAACAAAGACGAGCTGGAGCCACGCAAGAATGCCCTGGCCGACGCGTTGTTCAGCCACGTTCCTGCCGGCGTGGGCAGCCAGGGTGCCATCCGCCTGACTTACAACGAGCTGGACCGCATGCTCAGCGGCGGGGCCCGATGGGCGGTGGATCGCGGCTGGGGCCTGGAGGCGGATCTCGAGTTTGTCGAAGAGAACGGCTGTATCGACGGGGCTGAACCCGCGGAGGTGTCCGACCGCGCCAAACGACGTCAGAAGAACGAAATGGGTACCCTGGGGTCGGGCAATCACTACCTGGAAATCCAGTACGTCAGCCGTATCTTCGATCCTCAGCGGGCCCGTGCGTTCGGTCTGACGCAGAACGGGGTGGTGGTAAGCATCCACTGCGGCTCCCGGGGCCTGGGACACCAGATCGGCACCGACTACCTGCGCGAAATGGTGCACAAGGCCGGGCATTTCGGGCTGGATCTGCCGGACCGGGAGCTGGCCTGCGCCCCCATCCAGTCGTCCCTGGGCCAGCGTTACCTGGGGGCCATGCGCGCAGGCATGAACTGCGCCCTGGCCAACCGGGAGATCATCACCCACCTGACCCGGGAAGTATTCGCCGAGCACCTTCCCGGCGCCGAGCTGAACCTGCTGTTCGATGTGTCCCACAACATCTGCAAGACCGAACCCCACCGTGTAAACGGCCAGGAAAAAACGCTTTACGTCCACCGAAAAGGCGCCACCCGGGCTTTTGGGCCGGGCCATCCGGCTGTGCCCGCAAAGTACAGGTCGGCCGGTCAGCCGGTGATCATCGGGGGTTCCATGGGTACGAGCTCTTACATCCTCGCCGGGACCGAGCCGGGGGAGACGCTGTCATTCAGCTCCGCCTGCCACGGCGCGGGCCGGGCAATGAGCCGCCGCCAGGCGTTCAAGCGCTGGAAGGGACGCCAGCTCCTCGACGAGCTGCGCCATCGTGGTATTGAAATCCGCAGCCCGTCCCACCGGGGGGTGGCCGAGGAAGCACCCGGGGCCTACAAGGATGTCAGCGCCGTTGTTGATTCCGCCGAGCGCTGCGGCCTGGCCGTCAAAGTGGCTGAGGTTTTACCCATGGTGTGCGTGAAGGGCTGATGGTAGGCGTCCCAGTCAGCTCCTGACGGCTTCAGTAATCCCAGGACTCCAGCAGGTCGCGTACCCTCGAGCCTGACGAGCAGCTGCATTTTTTGCGGTTGGCCCGGTGGACGCAGACTCGAACAGTTCGTTTTGGGCATCGTCCAGCGACGTATCCGCCTCGCAAAACTGCGTTATAGGACGGTTTTTGGGTAGCCACACCAGCTGGCGCCTGCTTGATGTAAGCGCTCGGGGCGGCACAGCCCGAAAGTATGGAAATGGCCAGGGCCGCAAAGGGATATTTCGTTTTTTCGTACATTGTCCAACCACTCCTGATCCTGCCAGGATCCCTGTGGGCTCAGGTTGGAACCAACGCTGGAGAGGGATCCTGAAGATTCTTGTCGTTTGGTTTAAGAGATCGATGGTCGGCACGAAAACTTTAGCCTGGGCCGATGGGGTGCATCATCGGCGGGTCGCATCAGGACGCGTGGCCCCCGGCAGTTTTCGATGGTTCGGCTATGATTTTTTCATGACCCGGACGCCCACCTGAGGGACAATATGAGTCCCGGCGAGCATCAGACTCCCGGGCAACTCGAGAATGGAGAAAGCACGTTGTTGAAACCAAACCCCACCTTCCCCGGGATCACCGGCCCGGTCCTGATGATTGTCATGGATGGCATCGGCGTGACCCCCAACCAGGAAGGCAACGCGCTCTACCATGGCTATACGCCGACGCTGGATCGATTGTTCGCCCGGTATCCGCACACGACGCTGAAGGCCCACGGGACCGCCGTGGGGATGCCCAGTGACGGTGATATGGGGAACTCGGAGGTGGGCCATAACGCCATGGGGGCGGGCCAGGTGTATGAACAGGGCGCGGCGCTGGTCAACCAGGCCATCGCCAGCGAGGACCTGTTCAACGGGGAGGCCTGGGATGAGGTCATAGGAAATACCCTGCAGCATGATTCCACCCTGCATTTCCTCGGGCTGTTCTCCGACGGCAACGTCCACTCGCACATCGACCATCTAAAGGCGCTGATCGGTCGGGCGAGGCAGGATGGGCAGAAACGCGTTCGCGTCCACATCCTGCTGGACGGGCGTGATGTTCCGGAAACCTCGGCGCCGGAATATGTCGAGCCCTTCGAGCAATTCCTGGCGGAGACCCGCGGCCCCGATTTCGACGTGCGGATCGCCAGCGGCGGCGGGCGCATGAACATTACCATGGACCGCTACGAGGCTGACTGGGGCATGGTCGAGCGTGGCTGGCATACGCATGTGCTTGGGCAGGGGCAGCAGTTCGAGTCCGCCACCCAGGCCATTGCCGCCTTGCGCGAACAGGTGCCCGGCGTTATCGACCAGGACCTGCCGGCGTTCGTGATTGCCAGCGACGGGGAAGCCGTCGGGCCTATCGAGGACAACGACAGTGTCGTGTTCTACAACTTCCGGGGTGATCGGGCCATCGAGATAACCCGGGCCTTCGAAGAGGAGGATTTCGCGGAGTTCGACCGGGTTCGTTTTCCGAAGGTGACCTATGCCGGCATGCTGCAATACGACGGCGATCTGCTGCTGCCGAAACGCTTCCTGGTGTCGCCGCCGGCCATCAAGGAAACCATGGGTGAATACCTGGCCGCAACCGGGGTGACCCAGTTCGCCATTGCCGAGACCCAGAAGTACGGCCACGTGACCTATTTCTGGAACGGCAATCGCAGCGGCAAATTCTCAGACGAACTGGAGACCTACGTTGAGGTCCCGTCTGACGTGATTCCCTTCGAACAGCGCCCCTGGATGAAATCTGCCGAGGTCACTGACGAACTCATCAACGCGCTGAGGTCCGGCGAGTATCGATTCCTGCGGGTGAATTTTGCCAATGGGGACATGGTTGGGCACACCGGCGATTTCCCGGCGACCATCATTGCGGTCGAGTCCGTCGACCTGGCCCTGAGCAGATTGCTCCAGGTGGTGGACGAACTGGGTGGGGTGGCGATGATTACCGCGGACCACGGTAACGCCGACGAGATGTACGAACAGGACAAAAAAACCGGTGAGCCGAAACGCAACGAAGACGGCTCATTCAAGTCAAAAACCTCCCACACCCTGAATCCGGTGCCGTTCATCCTTTACGACAACGTATCCAATGGATCCATCGCTCTGCGGGATGACGACGACTTCGGTCTGAGCAACCTGGCTGCCACCACGGTCAACCTGCTGGGGTTCGAAGCGCCTGCCGCCTGGGACTCGAGCCTGTTGGATTTCAGCTAAACCGCTAGAAGTTGTCGATTGCGTGCTGTACTGCAGCTTGGGCATTGGCGAGACCGTGTCCGGTGGCAGAATCCGGCCCCACCGTTGCGGCGTTGTTGAACCGCGGATGACAGTTGCCCATGCGAACGTCAATCGCCGAAGCCGTCATGGCCTGTACCACCTGCGCGGGGGTGGCGTTCGGGCGAGCCTCGAGAATCAAGGCCGCAATTCCGGCGAGCTGCGGGGCCGCAGCGGAGGTGCCCGAAAAAAGGCCCCAACCGTCGTTGGCCTGGGTGCCATCCCCTGGCGCCGGGCCGTCGGGCAGGCTCTGGCTCACGTCCAAATCGCACCCTCCCGGTACCGGCAGCATGATGTAGTCCGCCCGGGGCAGCAATCCAACCAGACCGCACACATCTGGCACGCGACGGTTGTTGATCCAGGGACTGTCATAACCGCTGGCGTAGTTTGAGGCGCGCAGGTCGATATCGTTTTCCATGTACACGCCGCCGGCTGCGAGCACGCCGGGCACCTGTGGCTCGATGGTGAACGAGCCATTGCCGGCGGAGAAGACGACCACAATTCCTTGCTGAACCGTATCCAGTATCTCCAGCGCCCAGGTGATATCGGCCTGGGACGGCGGCGGCTGATTGAACGGGTTGTAGGGGCCGTTCCCGCCCCAGGAGTTCGTTAGAATCCTTGGTGCCGCTGCCTTTGCTGTCAGGAACCCGGCAATGGCCCCCACCAGCCGTCCCTGGTTGTTTGATGCGCGATAGGGGTCAAGGGTCGATCCCGGTGCCGCCGCAAATATGTTGGCTGCTTCGCCGGTGCCGTGGCCAACCGGATCCTCGCCTGGATCGGTACCTGGGACCACCGAAGTCGTGGGCCTGACATCGTAGCCGTGGGCGGCGAAGTAGGGATGGGTCTGTTGACCGGAATCCACCATGGCAACCGTCACACCGGCACCGGTGATGCCGTTTCGGTGCACCGCCGGCGCGCCCAGACCAAGCGCCACGTCACCTGGTACGCGCAGGTGGAATTTGCTGACCGATGGGGGGATGGGCGATGGTTGAATGCCCGCGTATTGACGGGGGCTTTCCAGCATGATCATTTCGATTGCGGTGCTTTTTCCGCGGAGCTTGCCGCAGCCGGCGTCTTTGGGCTGCCCCCTGCCTTGAATGTCGATGTGACTGACGTAGCGCTGCCGTGCACCATGGCTGTACATCAGCTGCTCCTGCATCACCAGCTTCCCGCCCGTCAGTTCTTCGTAGGCAGCGCCTGGGCCTGCTACGGCGAACCCCAGCGGGCTTTCGGCGAGGATGGTCAGGCCGGCGTCTTCGGCCATTTTCTGGGCCCGATTTGCGTCCGCGCTTTTGGCGTGGAACGGTTTTGCCGAGCGGGGCAGCGACTTCAGTTGCGCAGCGGACTTTCCGCCCTTGGACTTCGCGGAAACATAGCCGGTGATCACATCGGGCAGGGCATTGCTCGATGGCATGGTGAAGGGAAGTTGTGATGAAGGTTGAGTTTGTTTCGTCATGGTGTCTCCCTGCCCAGCTCGTCGCTGCTGGTTTACTGCTGGTAATCTGGCGGTTCGCGGACACTGATGTCCGCAACCCATTTCCTCAACGCTTTCGGAAGGTCGCTGATCCTTGCAGCCTGCAACTGCTTCGTCAGTTGCTCGCTGCTGCCGCTGACAAGCAGCCCGGCCCGCATCGGCAGAACGTTGAAGCCCTCTGCCTCAAACCACTTGGCACACTCGCGCTTTGCGTTCGAATCCTGAAGACCTTCCGCGGTGAGGGTGACTAATGCCTCTAGGTAAAAGTGTCGTGATTCGTCTGAATCTCTCACTATGGTTTTTTCCTGGGTTGCCTGGGGCCGGGCTGGGGATCGGCTGTCGCCGGAATTGGGGCTGAGAACACACGCGGCTGGTATCAGCAGTAATGCTGGCCGGAACAGCCGTAGGCCCCGCAATATGAAAAAACCGCAGCCGGCCTTTGTGGTGGGTTGATGTTGCACGCATCCGCCCCCGCCCAATGCGTAGATTTGAAAGCCTCTCTAATAAGTTCTAGCGCATTCACCCGCCGGTGCCAAGGGCGGGGAGCCCGTTGGCTCAGAAAGCTGGCCTGCTCGAGGGCCAGGCAACCGCGCCGCCGGGAGCCGCATTGAGTAACTGGGACGATTTTGTCCTGGTCAGGTGTTGTCGCTAGATTCCGGCTTCCTGTCCCGAATCACCGATGAACGCAGGCTCGGGGGGCACCCCCCCTGTCCGATTTGTATCAATTCCGAGGTAGGACAAAAAGGTCACGCTGTCCGGATCATGTGCCTTCTTATCTCTATCCCATAAGTCGCTAAAAAAATTCAATAACCGGGTTGAAAGCCGGGTCTGGCACGAACCCTGCTACAGGGACGCTTCGAATGAGAAGGAATTTCGCTTGCCGGATTTCACTGTTATCGCCGATGTATCCAGCACGCTGCAGGCCGTTCTGACGGATGCGCTCAGCACGCTGCTGCCCGCGCCGGCCCCGGTTGCAGAGGTTCATGACCTCAGCGGCAACGTCCCGATCAACCCGCCGCGCCTGACCATCTTTCTGTTCGAGGTTGTAGAAGATCCCAGCATGCGCAACCGGCCCCATCTGCGCGGGGTGACGCCGCCGGACCTTACGGTAAAAAAGCCGCCAATGGCGCTGCTGCTGCGCTACCTGATGACGCCCTGGTCCGGAGACCGGATCACCGATCACCGAATTCTCGGACGAACCCTGCAGACGCTTTATGACGGCTCCATTATCAGCGGGCCTCAGCTCCAGGGCGGACTTGCCGGAACCAGTCAGGCCCTTAAGATCACCCTGGCGCCCTTGAATCTGGATGAGCGGTCCCGGGTCTGGTACGCGATTCAGCAGCCCTACCGTCTGTCCGTGACCTACGAGATTCGAGTCGTGAATCTCGACGCGGTGGAGCAGCAGACGCGGCCGCCGATTCGGTCCCTGACCGTGGATTCAGCCCGGCCCGGAGCGGGTTCATGACCTCCTGGCAGGTGCTGCCCGAGGAGCGGCGGATGCTTTACAGCCCGGTCGGGCTGCGCATGCTCGACGATTTTACCGGCCGTGCCCCGTCGGGTTCGCTGGAGATCCTGCTGGACGTCCAGGACAGCAACGGGCAATGGCACGAAGTGGACGTTCACCCCGTCCGTACGCCCAGCGAGGTGATCACTTATCCCGGTCTGGGCCGCAGCGCTCATGCCGCCACGCAGCCCCTCATGCGTTACCGGGTCCGCATCGACGGCGAGTACTACCGACCCGACTACCTGATCAATCTGGACGGGGTCGAGTTTGACAACCTGGCCTACGACGACCAGAACCCGCCCCCGGTTGTTCCCATCGTTCCCCAGGATCTGTTCCTGCTGCCGGCCACGAACTATCCCTTTCCGCGCCACATCCGGGTGCTGCGAGGTCACGTGGAAGACAACGCCGGAGATCCGGTCGCCAACGTGGAGGTCACCGAAGGACCCAGGGAACGGGTTTTGACCGACGAACGCGGAACTTTTTCTTTGCCCCTGCGATGGCCGGGCCTGAACGCAGCGGTGGTTATCGATGCAGTGGACCATCGAACCGGCCACGCGGGGCAACTGAACATCAACCTCCCCGGCGACCTGTCGGGGGCCCACACGATCATCATCACATGAGAGGACATCGTCATGCCTGAATACCTAAGCCCAGGTGTCTATGTAGAAGAGGTTCCCAGCGGCCCTCGCCCTATCGAGGGAGTTGGCACGAGTACGGCCGGATTCGTTGGCCAGACCGAGCGGGGCCCGACACGGCCGCGACTGGTCACAAGTCTGGGTGATTTCAGCCGCTGGTTTGGCGATTCCCTCGATCCCGCGGTGTCCTTTCTGCCCCTTGCTGTCCGGGGCTTCTTTGAGAATGGCGGACGCCGGGCTTTTGTCGCCCGCGTGGTCAGCACCGACGGCGTCAATCCGGCGGTCAGATCATCGGTCAACATTCCCACTCAGGATGCGGCCGGCGTGGTCATCGCCAACAACGTTCTCCAGGTCAATGCCATCGGCGCAGGCGGCTGGGGCAACCGGGTGGTGGTCTGGATCCGGCCAGCCAGCCGGGCGGACACCGCTGCACTGCCGCCCCGGGACTGGTTCCGTATGACTGTCCTCTACTATCGGGATGGAATCCCGAACCCGTTTGTAGATCCCACCAATCCCGCCAATCTCTCCAACCCGCTGCGGCGGGAACCCGATGCCCTGGAGGATTTCGACGATCTGACCTTTGAGGCTGGCAGATCCAACAACGTGATGTCGGTGGTCAACGCCACGTCCAAGCTGATCGACGTACAGTTCTGGGATACCGTCAATAACCAGGCAGGCACTGCGGCCCGGGTCAGCGATTTTGGGGCAAACGCCGCAGCCGCCTTTGTCGACCTTGCCACGGGCGATGCCGATACTGAGCTCAGGGTGCAGGCCGTCGGTCCAGGAACCTGGGCCAACGCCCTGACGGTGGACGTGGCCGCCGGCACCAACCCCAATACCTTCCGCATCGACATCAGCGCGGGCGGCGGTGTAGTGGAAAGCTACGACAACATCCCCGACGCCTCGCCCGGCCAGGCTTTGATGGCGGTCAACGGGACCTCCAACCGGGTGCGCCTGTCGTGGAACCAGGCTAATCCGCCCAACGCCATTACGCCGACCCGTCCCAATGACGTCGCGGCGGCTGCTCTGGCCTCGGGCGCCGACAGCAACCTGACCAACGGCGCAGACGGAGCTGCCATTACGCCGGCGGACTACGCGGGCGATCCAGCGGATACGCCCGACGCCAGAACCGGTTTTGCAGGCCTGGAACTCATCGATGAGATCGCGCTTTTGATCGCGCCCGACGAGGTCAACGGCAATATCGCCAACAATTTCCAGATCACCACTGAGATGGTGAATCAGTGCGAGCGCTTACGGGATCGGTTTGCGGTGCTCTCGGTGGCAGGCGGGAGCGGTGATGTTCAGAACATCAATCCGCCGCGGGATACCAGCTACGGCGCGGTTTACTACCCCTGGATTCGCATTTTCGACGCGCGCACCCAGGATACGTTGCTGGTTCCGCCGGCCGGGCACGTGGCAGGGATTTATGCCCGCACCGATATCGAACGCGGCGTGCATAAGGCCCCCGCCAACGAAGTAATCCGGGGAATGATTTACCGGGATATCAACGGGGTGCGCAAGCCCCTCGAATTCGACATCGGGCGTGGGGGGCAGGACATCCTCAACCCCAGGGGTGTGAACGTTATCCGGGATTTCCGTGGCGATGGGCGCAGCATCCGCGTATGGGGTGGCCGGACCATGTCCAGCGATCCCCAGTGGCGCTACGTCAACGTGCGCCGCCTGTTCCTGTTCGTGGAGGAGTCCATCGACGAAGGCACCCAATGGGTGGTTTTCGAACCCAACGACGAAGCCACCTGGGCCCGTGTGCGGCAGACCATTTCCAACTTCCTGCTGACGGTCTGGCGCAGCGGTGCTCTGCGAGGGCTCACTCAGGACGAAGCGTTTTTCGTGCGCTGTGACCGCACCACCATGACGGAGGCGGACATTGATGCCGGACGGCTGATCTGTGAGATCGGCATCGCGCCGGTGAAACCGGCCGAGTTTGTGATTTTCCGAATCCAGCAAAAGACCCTGGAACAAACCGCCTGACCCGTTTGAACCCTATTTGGAGGAATAAACATGCCCCCGGTAATCAGAGAAGATCCCTACGGTGGTTATAACTTTCTCGTCACCGTCAATGGAGTGAGCGACGACGGAAACGCGGTCAGCGGCTCCTTTACCGAAGCTTCTGGTCTCGAGTCCGAAGTGGCGCCCATCGAATACCGCAACGGGAGTGAAGACATCACGGTCCGCAAGATCCCGGGCCTCAAGAAGTTCACCAACATTACGCTGAAGCGCGGCATCACCGGCGATATCGATTTCTGGAACTGGATTCTGGCGGCCATGGACGGTCAGGTGGAGCGTGCCGAAGGCTCGGTGACCCTGCTGGACGAAAATCGCCAGGAGGTCATGCGCTGGAACTTCCGGCGCGCCTGGCCATGCAAATGGACCGGCCCCGGCCTGAACGCGGCCAACAACGAGATCGCCATGGAGACCCTCGAGATCTGTCACGAAGGTCTGGAGATCGACGGGCAAGGTTGATGGCGCAGGCCTCGACACTCCCGGGCGTCCGGTTTCAGGTTCGCGCCGCTTCGGTCCCAGTGTCACCACTGCGGACCGATATCGGCGGTTTTGCCGGGCCGACCATGCGAGGTCCCGTGGGCGAGCCGGTTCGTCTGGAGGGGTGGCGCGACTACATCGATCGTTTCGGTGGTCTCACCCGGGACGCCGACCTGCCGTTTGCCCTGCGGGGTTACTTCGAAAACGGCGGCGAAGTCGCCTATGTCGTCCGCACCCTGGACACGGCCTCCGCGACCGCATCTGCGGTCTGGACCGTGGGGGCGCGGGACTCCGCCGATTTCAACCGCTGGGACGCCGAGTCGCCAGCCGGCGGCGGATTCGGGTTTCTGGACTACACCGTGGTTGCCAGCAGTCCCGGTGCATGGGCTAACGGCACGCGGGTTCGATTCGACTACCGGCTGGACGGCCGGGGCGGTGTCCCCAGGGTCAACATCGAGGTCCGCACCGGCGATGGCGCCGTTGAATCCCTGCTCGAATTGCCCACAACGGATCTGGGTGCGGCCGTGGCAGAACGCTCCCGGTTGATTCGACTGGTTGCCCTGACGCCTGGTCCCACCGTGGTGGCCGACCCCGGGCCGCGGGTTTTGAACTGGGAGCCCGTCATACTGGCCGGTGGTTCCGATCTCTCGCCGGGATATCAGGACTACCTGAATGCCGCGACCCAGTTGGCCGGGCAGCGCGAGGTCGCGCTGCTGGCCATGCCGGATCTGGACCGGATGGTGGGCTCACCGGAACAGCGCAGTCAGGTTCTGGCAACGCTGATTGCCCTTTCAGAGGCCGCCCATGATCGGCTCGTGGTTGTGGGTATCCCTGAGGAGATCCGTTACTTCGAGGAGGTCCTCGACTGGCTCGCGGACCGCCGTGCCGGTCTGGACGAGACCGCGGCCAGATCGCTGGCTGTCTATCATCCCTGGATCCGGGTGGCCGATCCGCTGGGCGGCATCAACCGTCCACTGCGGGAGGTGTCCCCAGTGGGCCATGTGGCCGGCGTAATCAGTCGGCTTGACCGGGAGCGGGGGGCTCACCACACGCCGGCTAACGCTGCATTGCTGGATGCTGTCGACCTGGCGCACGCGTACAGCGCTGAGGATCAGGGCGCCCTGGCCATGGCCGGTATCAACCCGCTGCGATGCGCGCCGGGCCGGGGTCTGGTGGTCTGGGGCGGACGAACCGCGGTGGAAGCAGCGGTGGGCCTGACCGGTCTGTTTATCGCCCATCGGCGCCTGATCCATCGACTCGTGCGTGCCATCCGCCGGGTGGCTGAGCCCCTGGTGTTCGATACCAACGGGCCCGATCTCTGGCTCAAGCTGGTCCGGGCCATCACCCACCTGCTGCTGGAGGCCTTCCGCGCCGGTGCTCTCCAGGGTGTGCGACCGGAGCACGCGTTTCTGGTCCGCTGCGACGAGACCAATAACCCGCCGGAGTCCATCGACCTGGGCCGTGTCGTGTGCGACGTCAGCCTGGCCCCTGCAGTACCCATGGAATTCATCACACTCAGGATCGCGCTCAGCCGTGAGGCTGGCCTGGAGGTACTGGAATCATGATGGCTGACCCCGTACCTGGTTTCCGATTTCTGGTCACCCTCGACAATGCCGACGCATATCTGCCGTCGGCCCAGGCGGCGCTGCTGCCGGAGATTGCGCCGGGAGAATTCAAAGAGGCCAAGGGCCTCGGTGCCGACCTCGAGGTCATGGGGTATCCGGAGGGCGGTGTCAACGATTTTGTCCATCAGCTTCCGGTTCGTCATTCGTGGAATCGAATTGTGCTCAACCGGGGCGTGGTGAAGGATCTGGTGCTCTGGCAGTGGTACCAGGCCGGGCTGACGCAATCCCTGGGGGCGCGCCGGGATGGTTCCGTGATCCTGCTCAACGAAGCCGGAGAAAGCCTGATGGCCTGGGATTTCAAAGGCGGTATTGCGGCCAAGTGGACCGGCCCGGAACTCAACGCGATGGAAAACGCCATCGCCATCGAGACCCTGGAGATAGCGCATCAGGGTCTGAATCTCAACGTGATGGGAGGCACCCTCGATGTGGGTGCCGTCGTCGACGCAGTTGTGGGGTTTTTTGACTGATGGTCACGATCCAGAACCTGGAAGTCCAGTTTGACGTGGAAGGCAGCGACGAAGAGCAGATGTTCCTCGAGATGTTCAACCGCTACATCGATGAATGGAACCGTCGGCGGGAAGACCAGGCCCAGGTCCGAAAGGCCATGATGCGCGACCGCGGTCTCGGTGACCGGATTGACGGGGAATGAACGCATGCTGACGCCTAACAATTCAGCCGGTCAAGGCCTTGTGCGTGCCTACCTGGAAGTGCTCGTTCCCAAGGGGGTGCCACAGCCCGTGATCCCGCTGAAATTCAATCCAACCGAATATCAGCTCCAGAAAACCAATAACTTTGCCGAGATTCCCATACCCGGCCTGGAATCGCCGCCCATTCAGTTCGTCAGGGGCGCCAGCGAGAAGCTGATTGCGGAACTGCTGGCTGATACGTCCGATACCCTGGAGGACGTTCGCAAGAAGTACACCGACGGTCTTCGCGACCTGATGCGCATCAACACGGACCTGCATGCGCCGCCCATTGTGAGGCTGACCTGGGACGACCAGGTTTTTAAGGGCGTAGTGGAGAGCCTGAATATCACGTTCACGCTGTTTACGCCCGACGGAATTCCCATCCGCGCCAAGCTCAACCTGACCCTGAAAGAGTATCGCCCGGTCGAGGTTCAGGTGAAGGACACACCCAAATCCTCGCCGGACGTCGACAAGCGCTACACCGTGCGCCGGGGCGACAGCCTGGCGAGCGTTTCGGCCATGGCCTACGCCGACCCCGAGCAGTGGCGTGAAATCGCCGAGGAAAACGACATCGTCGATCCACGAAGCCTGGAGCCTGGCCAGGTGCTGCGAATTCCAAGGCTGAGGTAGGGCATGCAGGCGGTCAGAAACAGCGGTTTGCCCAGCACCGACTACTACGCGCCGGATTTTCGCGTGGAGGTTGAAGGTCAGGAACTGGACCCAGAGTCCCAGGGGGACGTTCTGGAGCTCAAGGTTTCCATGGATATGGAGAACATGGCCAGCTTCGATATGACCATCAATAACTGGGACGACAAGACCGTCGCCTTCAAGTACAGCGACGGGGATTTGTTTGACGTCGGCAACCGGGTCCACGTCATGATGGGGTACGCGGGCAACCTGCTCTCCATGGTTTCGGGCGAGATTTCCAGCGTCACACCGAAATTTCCCGAGACCGGTCCCTCGTCCCTCACCGTGGGTGGCCTGGATGGCCTTTTCAAGCTGCGCGACAAAAAAGCCGCGGATGGCGACATCACCAAGTTCACCAAAATGGCGGACTGGCAGATTGCGGAATACATAGCACAGATCAACGGCCTGAAATCGAAGGTCACCCGCGAGGGCCAGGTGCATAACGAGGTCGTGCTGAAGAACCAGGACTACGCCACCTTTTTGATGGAGCGCGCCAAGCGCATCGATTTTGATTGTTTCGTGCTGACCGATCCGGACAGCGGAGAGGCGACGCTGCATTTCGTCAAACCCAGCGACGGCCGGGACAGCAGCCGGATCCGGGTATACCAGTTTCGCTGGGGTGAGAGCCTGATCAACTTCATGCCCACCATCAACCTGTCCAGGCAGGTGGCCAAGGTCACCGTGCGCGGCTGGGACGACCGCACCAAGCAGGCCATCGTCGCTACCGCGGGGCCAGAGGACCTGCCGGGCGCAGGTAAGTCTTCCGGCGGAAAGAGCGGGCCGGAAGCGGCAGCAGCGAATCCCTCATCAAAAAAGGAAGTCGTGGTGGACGCGCCAGTGAACAGCGAGCAGGAGGCGAAGGATCTGGCGGTCAGCCTGCTGACCGAGCGCGCCTATGAATTCATTACCGGTACTGGAACGGTGATCGGCCTTCCCGACCTGCGTCATGGCGACAACATCGAACTGCTGGGCATCGGCAAGCGGTTTGACGGGACCTACTACGTGAAAAAGGTGGACCACATGATCAATAACTCAGGCTACAAGACCCAGTTTGAAGTCCGACGGATCTATGACGGAGGCACGAAGAAATGAAGCACGGTATTCCGCGTTCGCGGTCAACCGATCGCCGCTACTACGGGGTGTTCGAGGGCATAGTCTCGAACGTGGACGATCCCGAAAACGAGGGCCGGGTGAAGGTCAAGTATCCCTGGTTCAACGAGGACATGGAAAGCGAATGGTCGCCGGTGGCCCAGTTTTTTGCCGGCTCCGACCATGGTTCGTTTTTCATTCCCGAGCTTAAATCCCTCGTGCTGTGCTGCTGCCGTCACGGCGACCTGCGCAAGCCCGTCATTATCGGCGGCATGTACAACGGCAAGGACAAACCTCACTCGGACCATGTGCGCAAGCGGCAGATCGCCTCCGAGCGTGGCCACAAGCTCACCATGATCGACTCCAAGGGGGACAGCGCAGGTGCTCTGGTTCTGGAAGACGCCAGCGGATGCAAGATCACGCTTTCCTCCACCGGCCATGTCGTCATCAAGGCATGCGGTGCGCTGACCTTTGACGCACCCATTATCACCTTTCGCGGCAAGGGCTATACCCGCGTGCTGACGCCCAACAACAACCCCGTTTAGATCGCGATGCCGAATATCGACATTCCAGTCCCCGAGGAATTGAGCGAGCTGCTCGCGGCGCCCAAATGCCTCGACGTCTCGTTGCCGCCGCCAAAGCAGTTGAGCGTCACGCTGCCCAGCGGTGGATCGCTCAAATCACTGCAGGACATGGGCAAGAGCATTCCAACGGACTGTTCGCTGACCTTCAGTCTGATGCTCCAGATCTCACCGCTGCTGGCGAGCATGGATTGCCTCCTCAAGATCCTCAAGCTCCTCAAGCCGATGAGCGATGCGATTACCAGTTTTCCGCCCACGCCCAAGGTCATCAAGGAAGTGGCAGATGCCGTGGCGGACCTGGTGCCCTGTTTTGCCATGCTGACGCCGGCCGGCATGATTCCCTTCGTTCGGGATATCCTTTGCCTGATCCTGGCAGTCCTGCGCTGCCTCATCGGCCAGCTCAACACCCTGGCCGAGATCATGGGTGGTCTGACCCTGCAGCTCAAAGCCGCCGAGGAGGCAGGAAACAAGGATCTTGCCGAAACCCTCAAGTGTGCCCAGGAAAACTCCCTGACGTCGCTGGCCCACCTGATGCAGGGCATGGAACCCATTACGGCGATCATGGACCTGATGGCACCGATGCTCAGTATTGCTGGCGTGCAGGCAATTCAGATGCCCGCTCTGGGCGACGACACCAGCGCCGAGGGCATTCAGCAGACCACCGACACGCTGCAGCAGGTCGTCGACACGATCCAGGGAATCGTGGACGGGCTGGGAGGATGTCCGTCGTGAGCGAAGCGGGTTTCCTCGGCCGCGGCTGGCGGTTTCCGATTCGCCCCGATGCCACCGGCGGACTCGGCTACGTCGAGGGTGATGCCAATATTGAGCAGTCGCTGAAACTGCTGCTGATGACGGCCCTGGGTGAGCGCGTCATGCGCCCCGGATTTGGATGCGAGGCACCACGGCTGGTGTTTGCACCCGGCAGCGTCCAGTATCTTAGGCTGCTGGAGACCTCGGTGCGGGAGGCGGTCCGGGACTGGGAACCCCGCGTGGACCTGGAAGACGTCGTGGCCGAGGTAGTACCCGGTGACCAGAACCGGGTAAACGTCAATATCGACTACCGCATCCGCAGCAGCAACACCCGCAGCAATCTGGTGTTTCCGTTTTATCTCGGTCAGCTGGAGCTGGAGACATGAGTCTGGCGCCCGTCACACTCGACGACCTTCGCTGGCGGGATATGGTGACGGCGATCCGCGAGCGCATCGCGGCGGTGTCCGGGGAGCGCTGGACGCTGCATGCACCCGTTGATCCCGGGGTGACCCTGCTGGAGCTGTTCGCGTATTTGCTGGAGCAGCGCGTCTACTGGCTCGATCAGGTTCCGCCGCCCCTGATCAATGCCATGATTGCCTTGTTGGGTGCCGAACCGCGTCCGGCCCGGGCGGCGGTCACGCTGATGGAGATCACCACGCCCAACCAGATGGATCTGGCCAGCGGAGAAGTGTTTCAGCGCCGGGAACAGGACTCACCGCTGCGTTTCACCTCGGAGCAGGCACTGGCGGTGCTGCCCCTGCAGCGCATCGAGGTGGTGAGCGAATACGGCCACACCCTGGGAGAGGCGGATACCCAGCCGCGCTGGTCCGCCCGGCCCCTGACACTATTGAACGCCGACCACGAGCCCGGTGAGGTGGCGCTGACGCTATGGCTGGACGGGGCCGTCGCACCGTCAACCGAGAGTGCGTCTATTCTTCTGGAACTGGAGAACACCCTTCCCATTCCTCACGGCTGGGCCCTCGAGGCCGTGGAAGACGTTGGCGTCGCGGCGGAGATTCAGTGGCGGTACAGTGGTCCCGCCGGAACCCGCCGGCCGCTGAAGGTGGAGGACGGCAGTCAGGGGCTGCGGCGCTGCGGCGTCGTGCGCTACCAAATCCCGGCTGACTGGACGCCCATCGGTGCGCCGGTCAATGGCTTAACGCCCTACGGGATCTCGTTCTCGGTCAGCGCAGGCACCTTCAGCGCACCTCCCAGGCTGCGTCGCTTGGTGCCCAATGTCGTCACCGCGGGGAATCGAGTGCGGGTTCAGGTACCAGCCGATGAGCTGGAGGCCCAGATCGAACAGTGGCTGCCGCTGCCCGGACTGGCTCTGGACCTGTTTGACCACGCACCTCCCCTGGAGGACTCCGTCGAACTGCGGTTGCGCGATCGCCATGGAGACTGGCTGGAGTGGGAGCCGGTTTCGGATCTGGCGCGGCAGGGCCCGGAAAATGCCGTATTCACCGTGGATCGAGCGCGCAACCGTTTCAATTTTGGCGACGGCCTGACGGGCCGCCTGCCGGTGGCGCGGGGACCCGATCCGCGGGGCGAACTCCGATACCTGGCCGGCGGCGGGGAAGCGGGCAACGTAGGGGCCGGACTGGATTGGGTGACCGATGCTGTGGCCGACCGGCTGGCCGTCAACCCGGTACCGGCCCGGGGCGGGCGCGAATCTGAGACTTCCGAAGGGGCCAGAACCCGGGTTTCCGCGGAACTGGCCGAACGGGTTCGCGCGATAACGGCGTCTGACTTTGAGCATCTGACCGTCACCACGCCGGGGATTCACATTGCCCGTGCCAAGGCCATTCCGGGCATGCATCCGGGCTTTCCGTGCGTGTCGGTTGCGGGCGCGGTCTCAGTGTTTGCGGTACCCGGCGTGCCGCGCTGGACGGGTTGGCTGGAGGCCGACGTGGCGGTGACAGCGCCGAAACCCGACGCGGGGGCTCTCGACGCAATCCGGCGCCGCCTGGATCAGCGCCGGCTTCTGACCACAGAGGTTTTTGTGGCGGAACCGCGTTATCGCCGGGTTGAAGTGGAAGCAACGCTCAGAGGTCATCCGGTGGATCCCAACGCCCTGGAGTATCGGCTCAGGGCGGGTCTGACGCAATTCCTGGACCCGCTGGTGGGCGGGCCAGTGGGGACCGGCTGGGAATTCGGCGCGCCGCTGCGCCCGTCTGAGCTCACCCATCAGCTCCAGAAAGTGGCGGGCGACGGCGTGATCGTGGAGAAAGCCGGGGTGCGGATTGGATCGGAAGACCCGTTCGAGGACTGCGTCGATTTGAAGATCGATGCCCATGATCTTGTGGTACTGGACCGGCTCCTGTTGCACTGGCGGGCCCTGCCCCAGGGCGGAGGTGGGCTGCGATGAGCCGGGTCTGGTGGGGCAAAGAATCAAGTCCCCGGGACATGCCGCGCATGGCTCGGGGGCACCGGCCCGGAGTTGAGCAGCCCGTGCTCCACGCGCCGGACGGCGCGGACATCCTGGCTGAGCTGATCGACCGGGTCATGGCCTACACGCCGGAATGGACCAACCTCCGAACCGAGGATGCCGGTTATGCACTGGCCGCCCTGTTTTCTGAGCTGGCGGAACCGGTGGTCCAGCGTCTGAACCGTCTGCCGCACAAAGACCTGGTGGAGTTTCTGCGCAGTGCGGGGGTTACCGCACTTCCTGCGCAGCCGGCCCGGGCCATGCTGGTCTTTTCGGCCAGCGAAGCCGCCGACGGATCGATTCTGGTCCCTCGTGGGTTTCAGGCGTCGGCGCCGGCAGCCGACGGCTCCGGGGACACGGTGACTTTCGAGACTGAGCGCTCCATGCAGGCGGCGCCACTGACCCTGGATTCCACGGTCCGCAAAACCGGCACCCTGTTTGAGGAAATCCAGATCGCGGCGCCGGGAGAAGACGCCGGGACGGGTTTTCTGCCTTTTGGGACGCGTCCGCGCGTAGGCGCGGCGTTTTTGCTCGAGTTTACCGGCAACGTGGCGCCGCGGCCATCGATCAGCATCGGCGTGATTGCCCTGGGGCAGTCCGGGGCACCCGCGCCTGTCGCGGCCGGAGAAACCGTTGAGACGACTCCCGGCCCATCCCCGCTTCTGCGCTGGGAGGTCCTCGACGGCACCTCCTTTGAAGAGGCGGCGGTTTTACGCGATGAGACCCAGGGTCTGACCCAGACCGGGGTGGTCGAACTGAAACTGCCCGAGCGCTGGCGAACCGGAATTCCCAGTGGTATGGACACCCAGGACCCAGGTTACTGGCTGCGGGTCACGCTGGTGCACGGTGAGTATCAAATCGACCCCAGGCTTCGCTCCGTGCATCTGAACGCCGTGACCGCACAAGCCGTCCGGACCGTGAGGGAGGAGGTTCTGGAGTATGTTCCCGGATCGGACCGCCGGCGCATGCGGTTGACGCAGACGCCGATCCTGCCCGGGTCTCTCCAACTGGTGGTGGATGAGGGCGGCGTGT
Source organism: Lysobacterales bacterium (assembly GCA_030065125.1). GTDB lineage: Bacteria > Pseudomonadota > Gammaproteobacteria > Xanthomonadales > SZUA-38 > JASJDM01. The sequence continues at coordinate 164,746 of JASJDM010000012.1, forward strand.
CGGGTGATTCCGAGGTCGTCTGGTCGGAAACCCCCAGTCTGGCGCTGCACGGTTCCGCGGACCGCGTGTACACACTGGATGCCGAAAATGGCGAGCTTGAGTTTGGCGACGGCATCAACGGCGCAATTCTTCCTGGCGGTTTCCGCCACGTGGTTGCCTTGCAGTACCAGGTGGGAGGGGGTGACGCCGGCCGGGTGGGTCCCGAAACGATTACCACGCTGGTGCAGTCCGTACCTTTTCTAACGGAAGTCAGTAACCCCCTCGCTGCCACCGGCGGACGGGATTCAGAAAGCCTGGACGAGAGCCTTAGACGCGGGCCGGAACAGATCCGGTCCCGGGGCAGGGCAGTGACGGTGGCGGATTTCGCCCTCCTGGCTCGGCAGGCGCCCGGCGCGGATGTTCGCCGGGCCCATGCCATCGGCGCCCAGGACGCCCGTTTTCCCGGTGCGGCGGTTCCGGGCACGGTGACCGTGCTGCTGGTCTCCTCGGACCAGGGCGAGGAACCTCCCATCCCGGCCGCGGGAACGCTGCAGGCCGTGGCGGAATATCTCTCGGCCGAGGTGGCTCCGGCAGGCACGCAGATCGTGGCTGCGGCACCCTCGTTTCAGCGGGTGGCCCTGCAGGCGTCGGTGAGCGTCGATCCGCGAATGGATACGGGTACGGTGATTCAGGCCGCCCTGGATCAGATTCAGACTTATCTTCACCCTCTGAGCGGCGGTGAGGATGGGGAAGGCTGGCCATTTGGCGGCGTCATCCGTTACCAGGCTCTGGTCCGGATGCTGCTGGACCGGGTCAGCGGATTGCGGGCCGTCGTTTCCGCCAATCTGTCTATTGACGGCGTCGTCAAAACGCGCTGCCAGGATATCCCCATTCACTGCAACGGCCTGCTTTGGCCCGGTGGTCATGAAATCGTTCCGGTGTCCGAGGTGAGCTCATGAGCTGCGTACCAGACCGCGAGGCGTTTCGGCTGCTCGATGCATTTGTGGGCTGGGACGTTGATGTCATTGAACAACTCACGGGTCAGGACGACCCGGGTGGCATCACCCTTTCCCCCCTTCAGGTGGGTCTGCATGAAGACATCATATCCCGGGCGCTTCCGCCGGCTTACCTGGCACGGGGCTGCAATCCCTGCGAATGGTTTTTGGTGACCTGCTGTCCGCCAGAGTCACGGATTCTGCGGCACAACCCCTGTTTTGACGGCTGGCAGAACGTCTGGTCGGAACGCTGCGATCCCCGGCTGCCATTGTGCGGCACCGCGATCGCCGTTCACTGCGACCTGATTGCCCTCAGCGATCCCGAATCCGGCAGCGTGTGGGTGTGGCGCGAGGAAGGTAGAGCACTGCACCTGCGCATCCCTGTGGCCCGGCCCGGTCCGCTGGCGGCGGCGCCCCATGGCGGGTGGCTGGTGGCTGACAACGGACAGGGCCTGCTGCGCTGGTTTGACCCCAGCGGCGCGGAGATGTCCGATCGGGCAATGGCGCTGCCCGGCGAGGTGGACCGCATCGGGGTGGATGCAAAGTGCCGGATCTGGCTGGTGACCCGCGACGCCAGCGGCCTGGCGCTCTGGTCTGCGGAACACGGTGCAGGCGGGTTTTCGCCGGACCATATCGAGGCTCTGCTGGCGGCGTTTCCGGAAACCGGTCTGGTCAGTGCTTCGGGTGGTCGCTTTTGTTTTCGTGAACGTACCCCGGAGGGTGATCGGGTGCGCTGTTACAACTGCCATGGCCGTCCTGCCCCGCGGCCGCCTGCCGCGGGCCCGGCAAAACGCTTTGAGGAGCTGGGCCAGCTGCTGACCATGGCAATCGACAGCGGGACGCCCCGGAACCGTTGGCACCGGGTTCGCATCGACGCGGACCTGCCACCTGGAACGCGGCTGACCCTGGCGGTTTCCAGCCAGGAAAGCTCGACACCGCCGAACCAGGGACAACCAGGCACCGACGAATGGCAGCCATTTCAGCCCGGCATACCCCACCCCGGGGACTGGCACGAAGGGCCATCCGGCGCCCTGGACTTTCTGATCGACCAGCCTCCCGGCCGTTACCTGTTCGTGCGCCTGCGCCTGGTGGGTGACGGAACCAAGACCCCGGTAGTACGCCGCGTGCGGCTGGATTTTCCTCGCCAGACCAGTCTTGATCGGCTGCCTGCGGTTTACCGGGACAACCCCCTGGCCGAGGACTTCACCGAGCGGTTTTTGAGCATTTTTGACGCGGCCTTGGAGGACATCGATCGGGCCATCGAACGTCATCCGGCGCTGCTGGACGTGGAGAGTGCTCCCCAGGAAACGCTGCCCTGGCTGGGGAGTTTTCTGGACGTGGCGATGGATCCGGCCTGGACCGAGATGCAGCGCCGGACGATTCTCAAGGCGGCGCCCGAGCTGTATCGGAAACGGGGGACCCGCGGCGGGCTCGATCAGACGCTGAGCCTGCTGCTGGGCCATCGTGCGGGCATTGAAGAGGCCGCTCTGACACGGCTGTGGGGCGCGGTTGGTGTCACCCGCATCGGCGCTTCCCGCCTGTTCGGGCAGGCCAATGCCCGGATGCGCCTTGGAAGTTCGTCACTTTCCCGGGCACCACTCAAGAGCTTCGGCAATCCCGACCTGGACGCAGTCAACGACACCGCGTTTCGATTTACGGTGACGCTTCCCGCAGCCCTGAGCCGCGATCAACGTCGGCAGGCGCACAAAATCATCGACTCGCAAAAGCCGGCCCACACTGTCGCCAGGATCGCCGAGGGTGGCGCGGGATTCGTAGTGGGTCTCCCGGCCCAGGTTGGCATCCACACCGCGCTGATCCCACTGCCGGCCCCCGTCCTCGGCGGCACCGATGATGATCCCGGTGTCCGTCTTAATCGCAGCAGCATTTTGTGGTCCCGATACCGATGCAACCACAACCCCATTGAGGTGGGAGAGACGTCGGTGGTCGGCATCAACACGTTAATGGAGTAATCCCATGAGCAGTAACATGATCCATCATCACCCGGCAGACGCCTCGAATGTCTGTGCCGAAGTGCCTGAGTTCGAGCGCCTGAGCTACTTTTTCGGGCAGATGCTCAGCGCCGCCGACTTCCGCACGGAACAGTCCTATTTTCGGGAAAAAATGAAACTCCACAATCGCTGCCTGCATGGCTATGGGATTATCTGCGGGCTGGGTGTGCGGGTGGTTCCCGAAGAAGAGTGCTGCGAGCCGGAAAAGGAACAGAAGCGGGAACGCCTCAGACGCAAGCTGGAAAAGTGCCGTCGGAGGATCGAGGCGATTGAGGAAGGCCTCGAGTCGGGTGAGGAGCGGGAGCGCGAGCGGCTGGTCGAAGAGCTCAAAGAACTCCAGGCAAAAGAGGAAAGGCTGCGGCGCAAGCTCGAAGAACTGGACTGTGGGATGCCGCCCCGGAAACCCAAGGGCGCGAAGGTCGTGGTGGGTTGCGGTCTGGCGCTGGACTGCTGCGGCAACGAGCTGATCCTGCGGGATGACGTCACCGTGGACCTGTGGTGCGCGCTTTCGCCCGCGGACAAGGCGGCTTTGGCCGACCAGGAATGCGGCAGTATTTATCTGAGCATCTGCTACTGCGCCGAGCCCACCCATCCGACCCGGCCGGTGGTGCCCGACAGCTGCGGCGCGTTGTCGGACTGCAACTATGGCAAGTACCGGGACTCCATCAAATTCCGTATCACCACTACGCCGCCCGAAGTTGACGAGCGCTGTGAGCCCTGCTGCGATCCCTGTATCGACGAATGCGTCCTGCTGGCCAGGATTCCCTGGAACGGGGGATCGCTGGGAGAGCCGGATCTGAGCGGCCGCCGTTCCCTGACGCTCTATCAACACGCCACCATCTCCGGGATCAGCTGGCAGCACGGCGCCACCTATTCGCCCGACGAGGCGAAAGACGTGCTTGGCACCGAGACTCCGGCAGGCCGCACCGAGGGGATGGAGGTCCAGTTCTCCCGGCCGGTTCTCGCGGAAACGCTGACCTCCGGCGTGGTCGATCTGTGGCGCATTCAGGGCGGCTCGGGATTGTCCGGGGTTATTTCCCACGTGGCCGGGGACTACGTCGACAAGCCGGCCAGCGGGCTGATCACCTCGTTCAAGTATCGGGACCAGACCGGGGAAACCATGAACTCCGGAGATCGTCTCCTGGTGATTATCCGGGCTGATTTCATTCTCGACGCCTGCTGCCGTCCGCTCGACGGAAACCATGTGGGAGGGCGGGTCCCGCAGCTGCCGGCCTACGTGAAGAACGGAGAAAGCGAAGAATGCGAGGAACACGAACCCGGGGATGAGGAATCGGCCGAACAGCCGTGCAGCCATCCGCCTGGCCAGGGCCCCTGGGCTTCGGGCAACGGTGTCGGCGGAGGCTCTTTTGAGAGCTGGATTTATATCGACTGACTTTGCTGGAGAAATGTAATGACCGAGTCAACTAAACCTTGCTGCGGATCCGGCGCGGCGTCGGGCTGCCAGTGCGGCGCCTCATGCACCTGCCAGCAATGCGGCAACGAATGTGCGGGCGGGCCGTTTGAGCGTCCGCGCTTCTTTTCCGGACAGCTGCTTGTCGAGGAAGATCTGCAGCTTATGTCTGATTACGTGGCCGCCAAGTCCCGGGTGCACAACCGGTTTCTTCACGGTGCCGGCGTAGTTTGCGGCCTGCAGGTGATGTGTCACCCCTGCGGCGGCGGAAAGGTCATCGTGCAGCCAGGCAACGCTCTGGACTGCTGCGGAAACGACATCTACGTGCCCTGTCCGGTGGAGCTGGACATCAACGAGATGATCGATCAGCTGCGGATCGAAAAGCGGGGTGGGTACGATTGCGGCGACCCCTGCGAAACCGATTGCGACGAAAACCCCGACGACCCGAACTGCGCCGAGAGAAATGCTCGTAAATACTGCCTGTACATCAATTACTGCGAAGAACTGGAGCAGCCCGTGGCGCCCTACGTCGGCGGTGACAACTGCGCGGTACAGGTCTGCGAACCGACGCGGATTCGGGAGGGGTATCGTTTCGAGCTGCGCTGTCCGGAGGAAGATCCAAAGCCGGATAACGTCTGGGACCGGATCGTCGACTGTATCGGCGATCTGACCCAGGCCGACAAGGCGGCCGAGGACGGCCTCGCGGCCAGCACCTATGGTAGCCGCGCAGTGATGGCCAACCAGATGGTGCTGGCCGGTGAGCCGATCCGTTTCGAGCAGGCCGATCGCGACCAGCTCAGCAAAGGTATTGCCGAACTGAGCAAGATCGGGGCATTGGGTGACCCTGATGAAGCCATAACTCAGCAGGCGAAAGAGGGGGAAGTCCGCGGTTGGCTGGATACGTTTCAGGCCACGGCAGCGGCGGTCATCCGGTACGATCTTCTCGACGAGAATACTCAAGGCAGTCTGGAAGAGGAGACGCCGGAATTGGCTCAGCAGGTAGACCAGGCCCGGGAGCTGGTTCACGCGATGGCGCCGGGGTTAAGCCAGGTCTCCGCCTTGAAACTCTCCTCCGATCGGGATCGCCTGGTGGCCGACACCTGGCTCACCCAGGGAGTCCAGTGGACCGACCCCAACATCGGTGCGGACCTCAAAGCCAGCGATCAACCGCTGCGGTATGCTCTGAACACGCCCTACTCCGGCGAGTTACAGCAGCAGTTCGTCAAGGACCTGAGCCGGATGCGAGGTTGGCTGCTGCAGCAGCTCGAGCGGAAACAGCTCTTTGCCGACTGCAAGCTGCGCAATGATGTCCTGTCCATCAAAATTCCTCAGGGCAGTGAGCCGGATCCCAATGCACTCGCCGACGCTGCATTCCAGCTGGTCGAGGCGCTGCTCCGCTACCTGGTGGACTGCATCTGCGCCGCTCTCAATCCGCCCTGCCAGCCCTGCGAGGACAGTGCGGTGAAGCTGGCCTGCCTCGAAGTGGAGGATTGCGAGGTCCTTCGCATCTGCAATCTGGAACGGACCTTTGTCCTCAGCTGGCCGGCCATGCGCTACTGGATTCCCTTCCTGAGCACCATCGGCGATTTGTTTGAAGAGGCCTGCTGCGGTTTCCGGCTGGATCTGTCCAGGCCGAGAGACAGTGGAGGACGGGAGACCCGGTTCCTGCGTTCCCAGAATTACATGGCGCAGACGGCGCCGGCTTACCGTCACATTGAAGGTCAGGCCCAGCTGCCAACGCTTTACAAGATCGCCAAGGTCAACGAGGCCACGGTGCGCTCAGCCATCAACCTTGGCGGCAATCTCTCCACGGCAGCGCTGGGCGAAGTCTCGGTCTCGCCGGAGATTCTCAAGACGCCGGAATTCGCCCAGGGCATCGGTGACATCGCCGTCAGCACGCTGGTGGATCGGCCGGTGGTCAGGGAGCGGTTGCTGGGACCGACCCAGGCCGAAATAGCCGATCTCAAGCGTCAGGTGGAGGGCTTTGAGATTGACGAGGAGGAGGTCGAACAGTTGATCGAACGACGTGTGGAGGGCAAATTGCGAAACATTGACCGGGCCCTCGACCGGCGGCTGACGGCCAGCAGCCTGTCGGCCACCAAGGTGGTGAAGGACCTCAAAGCGCAGCTGCAGGAGCAGAAAAAAACCAACCGGCTGCTGGAAAACCGGTTGAAGAAGCTCGAAACAGCGGGTGGCAAATCATGAGTATCCCCACTACGGGCGCCATTCGCCGTCCCACCTTTTATGAAGGCCAGGTTGTCGGGGCCGCGGACCTTAACGGCGTGATCGAAAGCGCCCGGGCGGGCATGGCCCAGCACGAGCGCTATCTCCACATCTGGGGCATTGCAGAAGGGCTGGCCCTCTCCGGCACAGACCAGACCACCGTCGGTGGAGACGCGTATGTCGAAGTCTCCCTGAGCGCCGGGCTGGCGGTGGATGGCACTGGCAGGCACCTGGCCGTCGTCAATTCCATTCGGCTGAGCGAAGATACCTTCGACCAGCTCAACGTGGCCATCAACGATCCCGAGGCGTACTACCCGGTGTTCCTCACCGGCCGGGACGAGGTCCCGCCAGTCTCCGATGCGCCTCTGACCGCCTGCCAGTCGAGCGCCACGAGCCACGTTCTGGAAACGGCAGAAGTCACCTTTGGCCGGGTGGATCGCGCCGCAGACCCCGGCAACGACCCTGTTACCGACGTCAGCGCCGGACCGGGAGGAAGCGGCGCTGGCACCGGGGACCCGTGGCTGGTACTGGTCGGATTCGTCAAGTGGGATTCGAGCATCAAAAGATTCACGGCGGTGGCCAACAGTCACAACGGCGTGGGTCGTCAGTATGCCGGTGTCCGGGCTGACGAGGTTGTAGCGCGCGGCGGCAAGCTGGCGGTCCGGACCGCAGCCAAAGGCGAGAACGGGACCCCGGTCATGGAGCTGGATCGCGCCACCGATGGCGAAATGCGGTTTGGACTTCAAAACAGCAGCGGCAACGTGGTGCCGGTGTTTTCCGTCAACGGCAAAGGCGATCTGACCGTCACTGGAAAGATCACAGGCGCGATCTCTGGAGGAGCACAGATCCAGACCGGGAGTACTTTTGACGGCGCCCTGCTGTCTCTGCCGCCCGGTATCGAGCAGGCCCAGGTCGACCGCGGTGAAGTTCTGGTTCAGGCCCACGTAACGCCCCGTTACGGAGTGGCTGCGCTCCCGCCGCCGGCCACGGCCGGTGAACAGTGGCTGATGACGCCCATCGAGTGTCGGGTCGAGGACCGACGGGTGTACTGCCGGGTGCGCTGGGCCGTCACGGGTGGCCCCGAACCCCCCCTGGTTTTACCCGGCGTCTGCGACTACACGCTGATGGCCTTCAGTACCAAGAGTTGAGGAGGTCGAACAATGATGGATCTGTTGGTGTACAAAGATACCGGACACGTGCTGGCGGCAGGATTGCGGCAGGACCGAGGGGATTCAGACCCGGACGTGGAGGAATTTGTCGGCGACGGACTGATCCTGCGTGATGCCGCCAGCGGCGAAACCCTGGTCACAGTGCCGCCGGACCACCTGGAGCTGCGCACCATTGACCAGCGCGACGATGTGTTGATGACCGCGCGCAGTTTTGTGCTGGTTGACGATTTGCCGGAACAGAAAACCGACCCTGGCGACCCGCTGGAACTGGACGGTGCGAAGATCGAGGTGACCCTCCCCGCTGCGGCCCCGGAGAATCTGGCGGTGTCCGTCCTGATCGAGGGCGGTCCCCAGCCGCTGGTTCATCAGGTGGACCTGCTGAAAGGCAGCACCGTGGGCACCGAGGCGCTGAATCTTCCCTCAGGCGACTATCGCGCGCTGGTGCTTATTCCCGGCTACCGCCTGTCGCTGGAGAAAGTCACCGTGCCCTGATGGAAGACGTCCTCATCCGTCACTGTGTCCTTCGCGTTGTCCGCCACGGTGGTTGGACCTGGGGGCCCAATCGCCGCGGTCTTCTGAATCGGGTGACCCAGGTCCTACCTGATCTGATCGCCGCCCGGCTGGCCGAGATCCTCGACCGGCACAGCGGCACGATCCATCAACCCATCAAACTGCGGATTCGCTGCTCAATGGGCCAGCTGTGGACGGACGCCGGCTTGAAGCAGATCGTTGCCCAGGCCGTCACTCCGGAGGCCCTGCTTCCGCTGCTTGCAGGGGCTACAGGGCAGGGACCGGAAGCGTCAGTGCGCCAGCACAGTCATTCTGAAAATCGGACAGCGACCGCGAGCCAGCCTGATGACGTGAGAACCCTTGGCTGGAAGGGTGATCTGCTGGCCCTGCTTCAGAGCTGGTTCGAAGCGGGTGAGATCTGGCAGCGACTTTCGCGGTTTGAGTATCAGGCGCTGGCTTTGTGGCTGGAACGGGTCGTGGCCGAGCGTTCCGTGGCTGACGCGCCGTCACCCCCGGCGCTTGAGTCTGAGGTGAAAGCGGCGGTGGAGAAAATCATGCCGAAGGTCAGGAACCCAGGAATGATCCACCAGGCGCGCCTGACTCTTGCCGTGGCTCTCCTGGTGCGCCACAGACGTCTCGATCGGGATTCCCTGATCCGCGCCATCGACGGGGCGTTTCCCGTTTCCGGGAGCCGCTCCGGTATCGACGCTGGTAAATCGGCTGCCGTCGAACCGGACAGCGCAGAAGATTCTCCTCCGGGGCGGGTGATACCTTTTCCCGCGAATCCAAAGGACGGCATCGCGCGGTCTGTCGGCCCGTCGGCCGCCGAGCAAACAGCCGCTGCCGGAGACCTGCTGGTGGATTCGGTCCTTCCGTTTCTTGTGCTGGGTGAACTGCACCGCACTGGCGCGCTGGAGGTCATCAGCGCGGCCCTCAATGCGATCGGCGACGACGGGTCGGCCTTCGCGGCCGCTCTGGGCTTGACCGTGCTGCCGTCGATTGACGGGCACAGCGCGGATGCCGAACGCCTGCGCCGAACGGCCGCCGCGTTTGCCGGCACCCCTGTGCTGGCCGGCGATGCCGAACTTGCCAGCTACGGTCGAATGAACGGCGCCCTGTTGAGTCCGGTGGCTGCGTACCTTGGCAGCGAACTGGCCCGTGGACACGCTGTGGAAAAACCGCTGCTGCTGTGCCGTGTCGGATCGCCGTTCCGCTGGCTGCTGTACGACTCTGACGGTGGGTTTCCGGTCAGCTGGGAGGGTGACCTTGAGTCAATCGTCGGGGCGCTCAGAGGGTTTCCGCCGTCGGTGCTGCTGGTTCCGGCCGCCGCCGCCGTACCCGAGGCCATGTCCCTGATCAGCCAGGTCGGCCGGTGTTTCGTCACGAACGCCGCGCCGGGCCGTTCGGAACAGTGGTGCCGCCTGAAGGGCGCCCATGGCTACTGGGCATCGCCAGGACACGAGGAGGATCCACGGCTGGTCGAAGCCGCCGCGCTGATGGAGGAGCTGGAACATGAGGCGCAGTGCGTTGCCGCGGCCCTTCTGCCGGAGACCCGTCCATCCGAGCCCGGGCGCGATGATCTGAACCGCATCAGCGCGCTGGCGGCGGCGACCGGACTGGGCATGGTGTCCTGGCATCTCTGGCGGGACCGGGAGTCGACCAACCCGCTGCTGGCGCTGCAGCGATTTTCCGATCTTGACGGAACGGTCCGATACGGGGAACGCCACGTCGAGGTGCGCGTGTCCCTTGGGCGTCGATACCTGGACCTGGAGCGTCACGGTCTCCTGCGGGAGATTCCACAGGTTCCATGGCTCGGGGGCAGGGCCGTGTGCTTTCCCGGTCCCTGAAGAGGTGAGTATGGACTTTCAGATCATCGCCCTGGAGCATCTGCTGCTGCGGCTCAAGCCAATCAACCGCGCACTGCGACTGGCCGCTGAAGGTGCCGCCGAAGTCTCCAGTCGCCTTACTCGTCCCGACCGCGACGGGGTCTGCCTCACGGCCTCCCACGTTGAACAACTGCTTGTCAACGTAGACAACCTGGGTCACAGACCCTTCTGTCCGGGCGAGATCGCCCGGATGACGCCGACCGAAGACCGACTGGAAGACCGACTTCGGGCGCAGGCAGCGGCGTGTGGTTCAAGCCTGCCTATCACGGTCATGCAGGAGCAGCTGGCGCTTTCGGCGTTCGAGGTTGAGGCTGCACTGATCTGCCTGGCGCCCCAGCTCGATCGCGCCTACGAGCGGATCTACGCGTTTATCGCCGACGACGTGCAGCGTTTGTCTCCAAGCCTGGAACTGTTGACGACGTTGACGGCCGGTTGCTGGATGGAAACCCTGTCGCGGCGCCGGATGCTTGGACCCAGTGGGCACTTGCGCCGGCTTGGAATTGTGAAACTTCAGGCCGATCGGGCCAACCCGCTTCATGCCACCTTTTGCGCCAATGAGAAACTGCTGACCGGTCTTATCGAGCCCGACTTCGACTGGCCGGCCCGGTTCGTCGACAGGGATGACGTGGATGCCCGCGGCGCGTTGCCGCTGGAAAAATTCCCCGACGGCCAGCGGCTGCACCGGATCGCTGCGTCCCTGAACGACCAGACCGCGGTTGGGCTGTGGGGGCCGCGTCGATGCGGGACCGCCGACGCTGCCATGGCCCTGGCCAGTGCGGCGGGCCGGGCGCTGCGGCGACTGAGGATGGATGAGCCAGACCACGAGGAAACGGCACAGGCGATTGATCTGGCCGGCGAACTGAATGCGATGCTCTGGCTGGATACCGACGCATTCAGGGGGTCGGATGGCGAACTGCCGCATTGGCTTGGGCTGGAACTGGCGAGGACAAGGTGCCCTCTGATCATCACGGGCAGGCGGCCATGGCATCCGCTGTCGCTGCTGACCCATAGACAGTTGTTCGATATCACCCTGAAGTCGCCGGACATAGACGCTCGGACGGGTCTGTGGCAAACGGTGGTAGGCGACCTGGATGCGGATGGCGCCCGCCAGCTGGCGGAGCGCTATCAGTTCAGCCCTTCGGAGATGCGGGCTGCTTCCCTTGTGGCCGATGTCGAAGCGCGGCTCAACAGCAACGGCCATGAATCGCCGCGGGTCGACTTTCTACCGCGTGCCTGTCGCACGGTGACGCTCCGGCATGGTGCGCGATACGCCCAGCCGAAGGTGCCGGTTCGTGGCCCCGAGGATCTTATCCTGCCGGCAGAGCTGCATCGAAAGGTCCTGCAGGTAGCTGACTTCTACCGATGCTGGAGCCGCGTAGACGAAGGCTGGGGTTTTGGGCGCATCCAGTCTGGTGGTGGCGGTATCAAGGTCCTGTTCACCGGCGACAGTGGTACCGGCAAGACTGCTGCCGCCGAGGTCATTGCCGGCCGCGTGGAAAAAGGGCAGACGCTGCTCAAGGTGGACCTGGCCACCGTTGTTTCGAAATGGGTGGGCGAAACCGAGAAACATCTCGACGAGGTTTTCCAGCACGCAGAGGACAGCCACGCCGTCTTGTTTTTTGATGAGGCCGACGCGCTGTTTTCAAAACGCGGGGAAGTCGAAAGGGGATCGGATCGGTATTCCAATCTTGAGGTGGGCTTCTTGCTGCAGCGGCTGGAAGAGTTCAGCGGGCTCGCCGTCCTGGCCAGCAACCACAAGGACCAGATTGACCAGGCCTTCATGCGCCGGTTCGATCTGATCCTCCATTTTCCGCGCCCCGACGTTGATCAGCGCGCCCGACTGTGGCGGCTGGCGCTGCCCCGGCAGGCGCCCCTGTCCCCGGAAGTCGACATCGAGCTGTTGAAGCAGCTGGATCTGACCGGGGCGAGCATCGTCAGCGCGGCTCGAAACGCGGCACTGGAGGCGGCACACGACGGCAGCGGGCAAATCCAGATGTCCCACCTGGTACAGGCGGTTGCGCGCCAGTTTCAACAGGAGGCCCGCCTCTTGCCCCTGGAACAGCTGGGGCGATATGCGGATTACACGCACCCGGTCCAGTGAACAAACGGTTGGCCCAACCCAAGCGCCGCTCCGAAAAGCGTGGCCTGCCGGCCAAAGGGACCGACAAGGCGCCGCCCGCGGACAAAACCGGCAACGGCCGGCAGGCCATCTTCGGCAATAGCGCGGTGGCCGCCAGTGTGGTGATTGGGAAACCACTGGTGGTGACGGCCGGCGGTGACGATGCCGCCGACAGCAATGGGGGCGTGCTGACCTTTGCACCCCTGACCATCTACGGACGGGTACCGCTGCCGGTACCGGCCGACGGGCAACCCCTTCCGGATCAGCCGGAGCCGGCGGCGCCGGCGGACAAGCGAGCGCCTGAGGCCACGGCTGGCCAGGAGCCCAAGGCGGCGGACAAGGATGTCCTCAAAGAAAAAGACGCCACTGAGAAGCAAACGAAGGGCGATAAGGATCAGGCGGATAAGGACCACGCTGACAAAGACACGGCTGACAGGGACCAGGCTGACGATAAACCGAAAGCCCAGGCGGAGCCCAAAACCGGGGAAGATGGAAAACCGGTGCCGGCAAAAGGTGGCGGAGGTGGCGAAAGGCGTTTGGCCGGCTGGAAGGCGCGGGTTCGGGGCGCCGCCGCCAGCACCCCCAAGCCCACGCTTGGCGGGTCGGTCGCCAGCGGGGTCACGGTCATCAAGGGTGCCGGGAGCAAGGCAAAAGCCAAGCGTAAAGCAGGCGGCAAAGGACTGGCGAAGTCGGCCAAGGACGCGGTCCGCAAGCCGCCCGAGACGCCCAAGCATCTGCCGCCTCCGCCGCCGACGCCTGTCCCTGCAGCGGATAAGGCAATCAAGGACGCTTCAAACAAAAAAATCCCCAAACAATCCCTTCCCAAGCTGAAGACGACACCCAAGGGAACAGTCCCCACCATGAATCTGAATCTGGCGGCGGAGACCGGCACAAAGTTGTCGGTGCCGGACGCGGAGCCCAAAAAGACCGATACCGGCGAAAAGAAAGGCCCCGATCAGAAAAAGCTGGACAAGATCAAGAAGGCCAAGGAGAAGGAGCCCGACCCCAACAAGACGGCCAAGGCCGGTGACGCCCTGGTTATCGAAGATACCGCGCCGCCACCCCCGGCAGGCGTGGAGCTTGGCACCAAGGGCCAGAGTAAGGAAAAGGTGGCCCAGGTTCTGGCTGAGCTTCTGAAAGCGCCTGAGAAGGAAGCCGAGAAAATTGTCGTCGAGGCGCGGGAAGAAACTTATCCCAAAAAAGCGCTGCAGCGGGAGTATCCGTCCCTGGGGGAGGAGTTCAAGGCGGACGTGGTGGCGGAGCTCAAGAACCAGGTTGAGCAGATTCGCAAGGTGGCCGATATCTCTGCCGCGGAGCTGGACAAGGCGATCAAGGCGCGCAGCGACAAGGCCAAAGAGCTCAAGGACGAAGGTCACAAAAAGCTCGACAGCGGCAAGGACAAGGCAAAGAGCGAGACAAAAGAAGGCGGCGACACGCTGTTGGGCAAAATCGCTGGCGCCCGCAAGGCGGTGGACGAGCAGACCATCCAGCAGATGATCGCCGCCAAGGGGGAAGGGGACCCCGAAGTCATCAAGCTGCGCCGGGACAAATCGCTCCGGGATTTGACCGGCATCGCTGCCCGCCAGGATGTGTATTACGAAAAGTCAGGCGAACGGCGCACCAAAGCGCTCTCCTCGGCCCACACCCGAATGCGCAATGCATACAAAAACGCGGCCAAGAGCGAGCAGAAAAAGATCTACGACGACCTGATCAAGGCCGAGAAAACCGAGGACGAAGCCAAAAAGGAAGCGGAAACCAAGGCTAGACCGTCCTTCGAATGGGCTGCCAAACAGACCACTGAGCTGAATCGGATCTTCGGCGATCTCAAAAGCACCGCTGCCACGACTGCAACCGGGTATCGCACTGGCATAAAAAACGCGCTCACGAGGGCCCGTCAGCTGCTCCGGGACTGGGCCCAGAACAAAATCGCCGAGAAAGAAAGCTTCTGGGACAAGATCCTGCGCTGGATCAGCGAGTGGGTACAGGATGCCCAGGACGACTCGGCGGCGTGGGAGGCCGCCCGCAGCGAGGCGCTGCGGGACACGCTGGTCGGAGACCTGAACCTGATCGACGAGATCCACGCGGCCGCTCGCAGCGGCGTTGACATGAAGACCTACATCCAGGAGCGGGGTCTGGATGCCGCCCAGGCGGCCATTTTGCAGGCCTATTTCTCCGGGGCCGCCAAGGGCGACGCCATCGGTGCAGTTGCCGTGGGCATGCGGATGCGTGTGCGCAAGACCCGCAAGCCGAAGATGATCAAGAGGCTCAAGTCGAAGGTGATGGAGCGCCCCGACGGAGAGTACAAAAAACTCGCCCGCATCGGCAACGCCGAGCGGCCGCCATTCAACGTGGTGGCCCTGGCGTCGGATCTCTACAAGGCGATGGATCAGGTGGGCACGGATGAAGCGGCGATCTACGGGGCCCTGGCAAAGCTCACGCCGATTCAGGCTAAGGCCCTGCGGGCCCGCTATCAGCTCCGTTACGGCAAGTCCCTGGATCAGCACCTCAAGGACGAGCTTTCCGGCGCCGAGCTGACTCGGGCCGAGGCGCTGCTGGAAGGCGACCAGACGCTGGCCGACGTCGCCGCCCTGCACGAGGCCATGTCGGGCCCCGGCACCGACGAAGACACCATCATGAAGGTGCTGCGCAACAAGAACGAGGATGAGCGGAAAAAGATCGTTGAGGAGTACAAGCGTCAGTACGGCGTAGACCTGAACGCGGAACTCAAGAGCGAGCTGGACGACGGCTGGAGCAGTCACCACGACTTCGATCGCGCCAAGGCCCTGATGGACGGCGACACGGCCAAAGCGGACGCCATTGCTCTGGACCAGTCCATGCACGGCGGTATCTTCGGCGCCGGGACCGACGAGGCGCAGATGAAACAGGTCTACGCCCAGAACCGTGCCGAAGTAGAGGCCATGGCGGCGGAGAAGGGCTGGTCCACGGAACAGATGGAAGCCGAGATCAAGCGCCGCAACGCCAAGATCGAGGGGGAGTACGAAAAGAAATACGGCGACGGCGATCCCAACATAAAACCGGGGGAGAAAAGCGCGCTGCGCCAGGCGTTCGAAAGCGATCTGTCGGGCGCCGAACTGGATCTTGCCAACGCGCTGGCGGACAACAACATCGCCAAGGCCGACGCGGCCCGGCTGGAGATCGAGCGGCGGTCCTTTATCACAGACGACGACGCGGTCAACAAGGTCCTGGAATCCCAGGCCAAGCGCGCGCGCAAAGACGTTGAACGGGACAAGAACCTGGATCTGAACTTCCGTGCCGAAGTCGATGCGCTGATGGACAAACCCTGGGGGCCGGAACGCTGGAAGAAAGAGCGGGCCAACGCCAGGAAGGAAATCGAAAAAGAGGCCCGGGAGCGCGGCAAGCTCTACATGAGCAATCTGGAGAACGCCTACGACTCCAAATACAGTAAATTCGGAAAAGGCGGCCTCCAGGTCCTGATTGCCTTCAACATGTCCGGTAATGACCGGCAAAAGGCCTACGACCTGCTGAACCAGGGCGGGTTCCTCAATCCCGAACAGGAGATCTTCTACGCGGTCAACGGCCCGGGCACCGACGTCGACAAGCTGAAAAAAGTGCTGGAGGGAAAGAGCCCCGAGGAAATCGAAAAAATCCGCAAGGCCTGGAAGAAACGTTATCCCAACGAGCCTGATCTCGATTCCCGGATCAAGGAAGAGGTCAGCGGCCGTGACGCCAAGGACATGGACTGGGCCCTGGAGGGCGAACCTCAGACTCTGGAGGGCAAGCTCAAGCGAGCCAGGGAGCGCATGGAGTACGAGGAAACCGCGTACTGGCTGGGCAGCAGCTTCTCCAAGGACGAAGCCGCTGACATGCGGGCCCAGTACGAGGACCTCAAGGCAGAAAAAGCGCGTCTGGACAAGCTGGAGGCCACCAAGCCTAAACAGAAGAAAGGAGAAACCGACGAAGACTACGCCAAACGGCTCAGGGAGTCGGGCTACCTTGAAGAGTATGACTACTGGAAGGACTCGTTTGACCTTCAGCAAGGCTATTTCGATCGGGCCGTAGAAGATCACCGCGCCGCGGTTGATGAGCTGGCCGATACGGCATCGAGCATCGCCGCCATCGTCGCCACTGTCATCGTGATCGTGGTTGCAGCGGTGCTGACCGGCGGCACCGCCGGTGCCGCCATTGTGGCCGCCCTGGCCAGCGCCAAGGTGGCGGCTGCGGCCGCGGCGGCCGCGGCAGTGGCCACCGTAGCCACCAAGGCAGCACTGAAGGGCAGCGCCTACAGTCATGCGGAAATTGCCACCGACGCCATTGTTGGCGTGGTGGATGCCGCCGCGTCCTATCTGACGGCCGGTGTCGGCGGGGCGCTGTTGAAAACTGCCCGGGGAGCGCCGGCGTCCAGGCTGGCAGCCCTGGCGGCCAAGAGCAAAACTTCTGCCAAGCTGGCGAAAATGGCCGCCAGCAACAAGACCAGCACGCGGATATTCGGCAACGCCCTGGCCGAGGGCATCGAGGGTGTCGCAGCCAGTGTCCCGGCGGCGCTTGCCGGCAACGTCCTCAACGAAAAGAACTGGGCCAAGGGTAATCCCCTGGGCAACATTCTCACCGGTACCTTGATCGAAACGGGCATCGGCGTCGGGTTGAGTGGCGGACTGGGCGGCCTTGGCGGTCTGGGCAAACATGCCGACGATATCGGCGACGCGCTGCCCTCCAACCGCAAAGCCCTCACCGACGAGGTGGCCGGCAGCGGCGACCTGCTGGGCAAACGGGGCACGCCGGCCGAGCGGCTGGCCACCTGGAACGACTGGCAACTGACCAACCCGGGCAAAACCTACGACGAGTTTCTGGCCGAGTTCGATGCCGGCATCCTGGCCAAACAGGCTGACGAGGCCGCGGTCAAGGCGATGCAGCGGGAAATGCGGGGCGAGCTGCTGAGCGCCATCCCGCCGGCTCAGCGGGGCGAATTCGCCAAAGTGCCTATTGAGGTCATGAGCGACGCCGATTTTTACCGGTTTACCAAGAGTAAATCGGCCAAGGCCGTGGTGATCTTCGAGGACGGCAAACCCCGGGTGATACTGCGCGAGGGCGCCGACGCCAAGTCCCTGCGGGAAGAGGGCATTCACCTGCTGCAAAGTAAGGATCCGAAGTTTGCCAGGAAGTTCAAGGAGCTTGACGAAACCCGCCTGGCCAACTGGGACAACCTCGATATCGACGAGCAGTTCCGCCTGTACCGCAACAAGCTGGACATCGAGATCGATGCCCAGCGGCGGCTCCTGAAAAACCTCGACGAGGAGCTGGCCGGCGTCAACGACCCCGCCATGCGGCGCAAACTGCTGGACCAGCGCGAAGCCGCCGAAAGAAACCTGCGCAATCTCAGCGACCGGCTTGACGAGGTGGACGGCCTGACGCCCACGCAGCGCATGAAGATGGCGACGGGGGATCTGGAGCCGCCGAAGTATCTGGATCAGAAGCCGAGGCTGTTCCAGAAAGACGCCGACGTCGACGCCGATCCCAGGGTTGTGGCGGTCGCCGAGCAGCTTGAGTCCCTCAAGAAGGCCAAGAAGGAACTCCTCGACACCTTCAATGAGAAAGCTGAATCCTCACCGGTCTGGAAGGCTATCAAGGCCGACTTCGAAGCTGTCTGGAAGAAGTACTACAAGAAAGCGAGTAGCTACAAGGGCGATCTGAGGACTTACCTGAAAGCAGGTAAAGATCCCAGCGGCCTGTTTGACGCTGGTCCAAGCCTGGATTCGTTCTTGAAGGCGGTCAAGCAACTTTCCGCCGACGATCTTCAGACCGAAAAGCTCTCGGGCCTGATTCGAGGTGTCGACGGTCTGCTGGAGGGCGGCCTGGATCGCAGGATAGTGGCGGCTGCATCGCAAATCGCCCCCGCATTCAAGAAGCCCGACAAGATCCTCGGCATTATCGGGGAAATTGCGAGCCTGAAAAACTTTCGTAACAGGAAGGTGCCGGCCGTTGGGGAGCTACTGCAAAAGCTGACGAAGGCGTCGGACGAAGGCGCCGATCTGGCGCAGGAGTTTGGCGACGAGCTGTCGATTCTTGCGCGTCTCACCGAGGCCCGTGACGCCATCGATAAGTCAAAAAACGCCGCTGGCTGGCTAAAGGCCCAGACCGCGCTCGAGGACGCTGCTGACGCACTTAAAGGAAAAGCGTCTCGATTCGGTCTGGTCGATGACGACATCTCGCCAATACTGGAGGAGTTTGCCAGGTCGGGTCGATTCAACTGGAAAGCGTTCAAGGAGGGACTCTCCGACCGCTATCCCGTGGACAAGGTGAAATTCGGAAGGCTCAAAGGTTTGATTGACGACCTTAAGGCCGCCGCAAAAGCCGGCAAAAAAGAGTGGCTGGATACCGATGTCGGTCCGATTCTTCATTGGGGGTCGGTACTGGAGAAACTCTACGGATCGACGGTTGGCGCGGCCAACAAGAGCAAACTGATCAGTAATCTCAAGGAAACCCTGAAAGACCTGCTGCCAAATCTCACCAGCGACGGGTACAAGAAATACCGCCATGTACTCAAGAACAAAGTCATCAACCATATCTTCGAGAAGCTGACCGACCCGCTCGAACAGCTTAACCTGTATCGGCAGTTTCGAGAGTTGGTGGCGGCAAAAGACAGTGCGTCCATTGGCGAGTACTTTGCGACCTTTCGCCGGAAGATATTCGATTCCAGCACCAGCAAGGTACCCAGTATCCAGGGCGAACTTGCCGGGTCCGTTGACATCAAAGGGGCCAGCCGAAAGTTGGATACGCCTGACGGCAGCGTCCGAATGGCCGATGGCGCTATGGATATCCAGAGCAGCGCAACGCCGCCCCGCGGTCCCGAGCCTGGACGCTATCTGGTCGAAGACAAGGCCGGTGGGTCATTCGATCCGGCCCAGGCGAGGCTTTACTCGGAAATGCTGGAATCCAAGACCGGACTGAAGACGGCTGACCCTGGCCAATATAAGGGGATGGTCTACTTTTGCGAGGATCTCGATCATGCGATTTACGTGGCCAACCACCTCAAGAAGAATGGTCTAAATCCCAACATCTTTGTGGCGACGTTTGACGAAAAAACCGGCAAGATGGTCTTTGTTGATCGGGCTGCCAAACCTAGAGTGAAGAAAAAGCGCGGCAAAGGGAAAAAGCCGTAAACAGCGAGAGATCCTGACGTGACGACCAGACCCAATTTTCTGCGATTCAACTGCCACAGCCTGTTCGACCGGCCGCGCGATTACGCACTTTTTTTGTTCGAAGCCATTGCGGATTGCGGGTTTCCGGAGCTTGAGGGTTGGGAGGGGCAGAAGGCCTCTGGTGGGCCGCTGGAGCTGGAGCCCTATCTGAAATCTCGACCCTCAACAGTTGACGG
>JASJDM010000064.1 GCA_030065125.1 Lysobacterales bacterium
ACCCACGAAGCGGCCCGCAGCGTGTCCCAGCTGCTGATGCAGCCCGCGGAAGAGTTGAACCTGAACAACTACAAGCTCAAGGTCGGCGGCACCGCCGAAGAGATCGAGACCAGCTGGGCCCAGGTGCAGCTGGAGGTTCAGGAAGAACGGGTGGATTGGTAGGTGGGGCTTCGACTGCGCGCTCCGGTCGTCGGTGCTGCGCAGAACCAGTCACCCCCTCAATTCAACAAATCAAATATCCGGCTGTACTTGATGATCAGCTCCCGCCCCTTGGGTGGTGCCCCGAATTCCTGTTCGTCGATCTCGTTGTAGACCACGTACAGGCCGGCGTTGGCGGACTGCAGCCAGGAGAACCTGAGATTGGTGGCCAGCACCTCGTCGTTGGAGTTGTACTGCACCAGGGCCTGCAGCAGGATCTTGGGTGTAAATGAATAGGACATTCGCAGCCGGGTCAGGGAGACGTCGAAGTCGCCGCCGGGCAGGTCAAAACTGTTGTAACTGCTGGACAGTTCAGCGTTGAAGGTTTCGCCGATCCGATAGCGCAATGTGGGGGACAGGGAAACCCGGTCGCCACCGAAGCGGCCGCCGATCACGGACCGCATGCGGAAGCTCAGCGGATCACCCAGGTCGGTGTTGAATACGATCTGGGCCTCGGTGTGATCGTATGTGCCAGGCTGGACGGTCACGCCGTCGACGATGTCGAAGGCCTCGTCGACGCCGGACCGGGTTACGTTGACGCCGGTGTCAATCCGGTACCCGTTACGGAATTCCCAGTGGGTATCCATGTGCAGGAAGCCGGTCTCCTGAAAACCGTCAAAGTCCCAGAATCCCCGGTAGGACACGTGGGGCCGCACTTCCAGCAGCCCCCACAGGGACTCGGGCCGGATACGCCGCATGGCAAACAGGTCCACCGAGCGATAGTCGGTCCGCTGCAGAAAGCCCAGCTGGGGGTCAAAATTGGGATGCACCTCGGTGTAGTCGGCCCGGTAGCTCCACTCGGCGGAGTCGTAGTTGGCCTTGACCGCAAAGGCGTAGTCGTCGCCGGACAATCCCGGTGTGTCGGTCTTTGCCGCCCATGCCTGGAGCAGGGTGTTTTCGCCAATCCCCCAGCGCCCGTCCAGCGCAAAGGTGTCCCCCTGGTCCAGGTTTTCAGACAGCTCGAATGAGCCGTCGCCGTCGCGGCGGGTGATCAGTGCCCCCACCGAGGACCGGTTTGGCAGCTCCTGATTGACCCGGGCCACCAGGAAGCCGTTGCCGGGCGCCGCCCCCAATACTGCTTCGGAACTCATGTACAGCAGACCCACGTTGGTGCTGCCGCCGACCTTGCCGGAAAGCCGCAGCCCGCCGTCGATGGGAATGGGTTCGCCGCCGTCGCCGATGCCGATGCGCCGGCTGAAAAACAGCTCCACCTGCTGGGGATTACCCACGGCGAACTGGCCGGCGTTCTCAAGGAAAAAAGGCCGTTTCTCTGGCAGGAACAGGCTGAAACGGTCCAGGTTGACCTGCAGGTCGTCGGCCTCCACCTGGGCAAAGTCCGTGTTGTAGGTAGCGTCCAGTACCAGGCTTGGGGTCAGTGAATATTTCAGGTCAAAACCCAGCTCCTCCTCGGTCTGGGTCCCGGACAGGTCGCCACCCCGGGCGGCCCGGCCCAGGACAAAAGGTGTGAACTTGAGGTTGCGTGGCGCCGGCGGGCTGAGGCCGGTGACCGTGCCGGCTTCGGACACCCGAAACAGGGAGCGCTGCCGGGACAGTGGCGCCCAGAAGACCACTTCGTTGTTGCGGCGGATGTTGCGCTGGAAATTGATGCCCCAGGTCTGGTTGTCGCCGGCTCCGTAGCGCAGGGTCTTGAAGGGAATCTCGAACTCCGCGCTCCAGCCCTGCTCGGTGATCCTGGTCTGGACCTGCCAGGTGGCGTCCCAGTTGAGGTTGAACCCGCCGCCACCGGAGCTGAACTGCCCGGCTCCTTCCTTGGTGACCTGGCCGTCGTACTCGATGCCGGCCGGATTGGTGCCGAACACAAAGCCGTTCTGCCGGTCCAGCAGGCCGTCGATGATGACCTGGAAGCTGTCGGTATTGGACAGTGAAGAATCCCGCCGGCTGTCCGCCACGATGATCAGGTCCGGGCTGTCGTCGTAGGCCATGACGCCGATGTAAAGATAATCGGCGGTGTAGCCCAGGTACACCTCGGTGCGTTGGGAAGCCGGCTGCCCTTCATCGGGCTGTATCTGGACAAACCCCGTGGCGGGTTCGACATCGGTCCACGCGGGTTCCTGCAGTACCCCGTCCAGCACTGGTGCGGTGTCCAGGGGCAGTGCGCGCAGGCTGGGGCGGTCACCCGGGGACCCGTCAGCGGCAGCATAGCCTGGCAGGCCCCCCAGCGCGGCTGCCAGCAGCAGCGCGGCCGGGTCAGTTCTCATTGCCTTTTTCGCGCTGCTTGCCGGCCAGGACCGACTTGTAAAACTTGCCCAGGGACCTGTCCCGGGATCGGCGCTCGGCCACAGTCTCGGTGTTGCGCCGGTCTTCGGACAGCAGTTTCCTGTAGCGCTTGAGTCGATCGGCGTCGAGCGTGCCCGCGGCAATGGCAGCCTGGATGGCGCATCCCGGCTCTGTTTCGTGTGCACAATCACTGAACCGGCACTGTTCGGCCAGTTCCGCCACTTCCACGAATACCTCGTCCAGGGCCTCGGCCATGTCCACCAGCTGCAGCTCGCGCATGCCGGGCGTGTCGATCAGCCAGCCGCCATCGGGCAGGGGATGCATGGACCGGCTGGTGGTGGTGTGCCGACCGCGCTGATCATCTTCCCGTACCGCCCGGGTTTCCTGGTGGCCCGAGGTCAGGGTGTTGATCAGGGTGGATTTGCCGACGCCGGATGAACCCAGCAGGGCCACGGTCTGGCCGCGCTCACACCAGTTGCGCAGGACCTGCACCTGGTGCTCGTCGCGGGCGTCCAGGCACTCGACGATGACGCCGGGCGACAGTGCTGCGGCCTGCTGCCGGAATTCGGCCACGGACTCGACCAGGTCTGTCTTGGTGATGACAATGACCGGGAAAGCCCCGGCTTCGAAGGCAATGGCCAGGTAGCGCTCCAGCCGGGCAATGTTGAAGTCGCGGTTGGCGGAAGTGACCACGAACAGTGTATCCACATTGGCCGCAATCAACTGGCGCACACTCTCCACACCGGCTGCCCGCCGCTTGAAAGCGCCGAGGCGGTCCAGAACCCGATGCAGTCTGGGACCCTCGGTGTCGACCAGGATCCAGTCGCCCACGGTAACCGCCACGTCACTGCTGCGGTCCACGGCGTCGGGAACGCCGTCTCCCAGCAGTTCGATGCGGCTGCGATGGGCAGCGCACACTCGGGCCGGCCGGATCGTTTCCGGCAGATCGTCGCTGAGCTGGGCCTGGAAGAACGGTCGCCAGCCCAGGCTTTGCAGGTTGTCGTGGCGGAGCTCGCTCATTCAACAAATCCAATCAGGGTGAACATCAGCCAGTAGGACAGAGACGCCATCATAAGGCCCGTAATCACGACAGGGACACCCGTCTTCAACCACCGCACCGGGGTAATGCGAGCCTCGCGCATCCCGCTCTTTTCTGCCTCTGTCAGGCACACCACGTTGGCCATGGCGCCGATGTGGGTGCCGTTGGCGCCCAGCCCGACGCCGATAGCCAGTGCCCACCACAGGGGGTAAACGCCGATGCCCTGGCCGGCCAGGGCGTGGACGACGGGGATCATGGTGATGGTGAAGGGGATGCTCCCAATCAGCGCGCTGAGCAGGGCCGACACCCACATCAGCGCCAGGGAGGTGATCAGCATGGCGCCGGGATCCCGGGCCATGTCGGCGATCCAGGCGCTGACCAGATTCAGCATTCCCGACGCCTCCACGCCGCCCACCATGACAAACAGCCCGGCGAAAAAGATCAGTACGGTCCACTCCACCTCTTTCATCAGCTTTTCCGGGTCCGGCCGAATCAGCAGAAGGCCCAGCGACATGCCGATGAGGGCAACCAGGGCGGGATAGTAATGCAGCCAGTGGTGAACGAAGAACAGGACCACCACCACGCCGAGGGCAACGAGGCCTTTCTTGAGCTGTTGCGGATGGCGGATCGCCTGGTTTTCGTCCAGGTCCAGGTGAAACGGTTCCGATCGGCTGGGGACCAGTTCCTTGCGGAAAACCGCCAGCAGTAAACCCAGGGTGAGCAGCCATGCCGGAACCACCAGTGGCACCATGTTCACCAGGAACGTCACGAAACTGATGTCGGCCGCACTGCCAATGAGGATGTTGGGTGGATCTCCGACCAGGGTGGCAGCACCTCCGATATTGGACAGCATGGCCTCGGCAATCAGGAATGGCGCCGGATTGAGATGCATCAGCCGGGTCACCAGTACCGTCAGCGGGGCGAAGATGATCACCGTGGTGACGTTGTCGAGGATCGTGCTGAGAACGCTGACCGTGACTCCCAGGTAGAGCATCAGCAGGACGGGACTGCCACCGGACAGTCGCACCAGCCGGATGCCCAGGTATTCGAAGCCGCCGGTCGGTTTGATCATGGCGATCAGTATCATCATGCCCAGCAGCAGCAACATGGTATTGGCGTCCACGGCCTGAATGGCCTGGGCCTGACTGTAAAAGCCCAGGGCGCCGCCAATGACCACCATGACGACAGCTCCGGCCACGGCTGCGTAGGACCGCTCGATCCAGTCCGTAAAGATAAAACCGTAGGCGAGCAGCAGGACGCCGCCGGCGGCCCACATGTTCAACGCGCTCAGATTGGCCGGCGTTCCGGTCAGTCGTATTCCTCCATGAGACGGGCGGCAATGTGCATGATGGTGATGGTGCCGTGGTACTGATGGTTTTCATCCACCAGGAACAGGTAGGTGGTGTCGTGTTTTTCCATCACCGCAAGGGCCTTGGTCATGGACGAGTTGGGCGTAATCACGGCAAAATCCGAAAACACGAATTCAGCCACGTCCTTGTCCAGCATGCGCATGGCCTTTTCTTCGGGAATGGCCAGGGCATCTACCCGCTCGCCGAGAAGCCGGGCATGGCGAATCATGAATTCCGGAATACAGGACTCCCGCATCACGTATCGCATGGAGGCCTTGCCAACGATTTCACCGCTGGCGTCGCGGTAGGGAATGCCGGGGACGTCGGCGCGTATACACTCCCGAAAGAGCTCTCGAACCTTCATGCCCGGGCGTGCCACCGCCGTGTCATTGGCAAATTTCAGCAGGTCCATCAAGTCAGGTTACCGCCCGGCTGGCGGCCCTGACAATCCGAGGATTGTACCGATGGTGGCGTGAACCATTACACTGCCGGAATGAGCCAAGTATTGTTCAAACACCAGCCTGAGGCCGAGTATTTTTTTGCCGAGGGTTGCTACATCCTGGAAACTTTCAACAGCCCCGCCGACCCCGATGCATCCATCGTGCGGGCACGGGTAGCGCCGGGCGTCACCACCCGGTGGCATCGCCTGCGCGACACGGCGGAGCGCTATGTCATCCTGTCAGGCACGGGCGAAGCGGGAGTGGGTGATGAAACCGTATTGGTGGGCCCCGGTGATGTGGTGCTGATCCCGCCCATGGTGGATCAGCGGGTGCGCAACACCGGAGACCAAGACCTGGTCTTTCTGGCCGTGTGCACACCGCGGTTCAATCCGGACAACTACATTGCGGCAGACCGGTAAACCCGGGGGCCCCGGTTTTGGAGCCCCCGGTTACACGGATCAATCGGTGCCGCCGGCCTCCGCCCCTTCGCCGTCAGCGCCGGGACGGTTGAGGAAGTCGACGTCCACGGTCAGATCGGCCAGGCGCTCACCGACCTCGCTGGACATGGATTCCTGGTTACGGCCGCCCAGGTGTTTGGACAGGAAGTTCTCCACCGCGGCGTAGCTGGCGAGGTTGTTGATCTCGTTGGCAAAGCCGTGGCCTTCATCCTCGGCCACCAGGTACTCCACCTCCCGGCCCAGGTCACGCATGGCCACCACGATCTGGTCTGACTCAGCCCGCTTCACCCGCGGGTCGTTGGCGCCCTGGATGATCATCAGCGGCGATTTGATGTTGTCCGCGTGGTACAGGGGTGACTGGGCTTTCAGTCGCTCCAGTTCCTCCGGCACAGCCGGGTCGCCCACCCGGGCGTGGAACATTTTCTTGACCGGCTCCCAGTAGGGCGGGATGGATTCCAGCAGCGTCAGGATGCTGGAAGGACCGACAATCGACACGCCGGCCGCATAAAGGTCAGGGGTAAAGGCCACGCCGGCCAGGGTGGCATAACCACCGTAAGAGCCGCCCATGATGGCAATGCGCCCGGGGTCCGAAATGCCCTGGTTGACCAGCCACTGCACGCCGTCGGAAATGTCGTGCTGCATGGCGCCGGTGCCCCACTCGCCGTTGCCGGCGGCCAGGAACGCCTTGCCATAGCCGGTGGAGCCGCGGAAGTTGGGCTGCAGGACCGCGTAACCGCGGTTGGCCAGGAACTGACCCAGTGGGTTCCAGCCCCACTGGTCCCGGGCCCAGGGCCCGCCGTGGGGCATGATGACCGTGGGCAGGTTGGTGGGCTCAACGCCCTTGGGCAGGATGAGGTAAGCCGGGATCTCAAGTCCGTCGCGGGCCGTGTAGCGCACGCCTTTCATTTCCGCCATATGCTCGACCGGAATGTTGGGCTCCGGCCGATACAGCAGACGTACTTCGCCGGTGTCCCGGTGGTAGACATAGTTGGGCCCGGAATCGATATCCAGGACCTCTTTTACGATCCACACGTTGTCGTCATTGCTGGGTGCCCGGAAAAACAGGTCACCGCGGGTCAGGGTTTTGCGGATGACCTCGATATCACGGGCGAAGGTGTCGTCCTTGGGATAGATGCGGACACGGTCGCCGGTGTAGCTGGTGGCAATCAGCTCATCAGTGGCCCGGGAGAATATGGCGTTGCCGAAGTCCACCTGTCCTTCGGGGTCGCGCTCGATCAACTGTTCTTCTCCCGTGGCCGGGTCGAACATCACCAGTTCCACCAGGTCGCGATCGCCCCGGTTGGTCGCCATGAAAAGCATTTTGCCGTCTTTGGTGAAGCGAATCGGGTTACAGGTCTCGCCGTTGGCACAGCGATAGACCTCCCTCAATTCATCTCCGCTGGCATCCAGTACTTCGGTACCGCCGTCGGGCAGAATACGGAAGGCCAGCCGCAGGTTGCCTTCGAGGTCTGCCTGCCACCCGGCGATGTTGTCGTTGTTCTGGCGGACCAGTTCCCGTTCCGCGGTATCCAGGTTAACCCGGTATACGTCATGCAGCCGTGGGTCGCGGTCGTTGATGGCTACCAGGATGCGGGTGGGATCGTTTTCCGGCACCGAAACGATGCGCGCCTGGATGTTCTCGTAAGGCGTCAGGTCGCGGGCGGCAGGAACGCGGGAGCCTTCGGCCTTGTCAGCCTTGGGGTCCACCGCGTAGATGCGGAAATTCTCATCGCCGCCCAGATCCTGGGCGAACAGCACAAAACGCCCGTCCTGGCTCCAGAAAAAATTGGTGACCGGCCGTTCACGGTCGTCGGTGATGGGCCAGGCCTGGTCCAGGGGGGCGTCCACACCGTTGACCCAGATGTTGAGTATGCCGTCCAGCTCGCGGGAAAACGCCCACATCTTGCCGTCGGGAGAAAGATTGCCGAAAGCCACCTCAGCGTTACCAAAAAAGACCTCCCGGTCCAGCAGCGGCGTGGCCGGTTCGGCCGCCATAGTCGATGGAGCGGGGCCGGATTTGGCCGACTCAGCGGGTGTCGATGCATTTTGTTGCCCGCAGCCCACCAGGCTCAGGCCAATCGCGCCTATCCACAGTAGTTGTTTCATTATGTTCTGCCATTCATTCAATGCTGGGGCGGGAATTATCGGTCCGGGGGAATTCCGATACCACGGTAAAAGGTCAGGGGTATGAGGGCTTTTTGTCGGCGCCGCTGATGTGAACGAACGGGCTTGCCTGGGGGTGAGACACACGTTACCGCGGTAAATTTCGCCGGAATTTTGCCCGCTGG
The DNA here is from genome assembly GCA_030065125.1 of Lysobacterales bacterium. Taxonomy (GTDB): domain Bacteria; phylum Pseudomonadota; class Gammaproteobacteria; order Xanthomonadales; family SZUA-38; genus JASJDM01. The sequence continues at coordinate 8,011 of JASJDM010000064.1, forward strand.
GGTGTTTTCGGTGTCGCGATGTCAGTCACATTACGTAGTGGTAAGGGACAGACACCATCCACTACGGGAGATTTGCCATGAGTACGTTTTCGTCAAACCGACAACGACGCGGTGCTGCTTCGACGGAATTTGCAATTGGCCGGCTCACCAGGGCTGGCATGTCGGCACTGGGTGCCCGGCAGGCGCTTTCGGGGCAAATGATACTGGATCCGAACGACCGCGCCTTCGTGGCCGGAATGATCAACACTGCTCTGATGGGCAAAGGCCATGTCAATTACGACTGGGTGCTCGAGGAGGGGTAACCTTGAGGGAATTACGGGACCGCCGTAGTTTTGGGTGCAATGTTCGGGTTTCGGCGGCCCGGTGTTTATACCTATGGCTGTCCGGCCGAAAATTAAATAAAACTAATATAGCCGGAGGCAGAACAGCACAAAAACGGTAACAGAACAGTCAAGACAGCCCGCCGGCAAGGGAAAGAACCATGAAAACAGGATCCAGGTGGCCGCCGGTACCCGCGGGTGTCGCAATCGGCATCGCCATGATTATGGCCTTCGTCATCGCCGGCCGCGGCATTGGCGCCAGCGGCTCAATGACCCGGTTTGCTGCCTGGGTGCAGCACTCGCTGTTCCCCGTGGCCACGGAGCAGGGGACCTACTTCAGCCGATACTTCGCCGAAGGCGCTCATCCGCTCTTCGATTACAGCATCGTACTGGCGATTGGCCTGATGATGGGTAGTTTTGCTGCAGCCCTGTTCAGCGGGGGACTGAGTGTGGAGGTGCTGCAGGGTCCGCGCAGCCGGACGCCAAGCCGGCTCGTGTATTCGCTCATCGGCGGCATTCTCGTGGGCTTTGCAGCGCGACTGGCGCGGGGCTGCACCAGTGGCCAGGCGCTGGTCGGGGGCGCTGAGCTTTCGCTGGGGGCCTGGAGCTTCATGATGTCGATTTTCGTCGGCGGCTGGATGGCGGCCTGGTTTGTGAGAAAGCAATGGATATGATTTTTCCCCTGGTCAAGACCGGGGCCATCAGCGATTCGACCAACCTCTGGCTGGCCCTGCCGACCGGTCTGTTGTTTGGGTTTGCGCTATTCAAAGCGCGCTTTACCGACAGCCGGCGCATTGGGTGGGCCTTTTACTTCAAGGACGTGGGCGTCCCGGTGGTGATGTTCTCGGCTATTGTCACCGCTATGCTGGGTCTATGGGGATTGAGCCTGGTTGGCGTGCTCGACATCAGCAAGGTTTACCTGCTGCCGACTTACCTCTGGCCCATGGTCGTCGCGGGCCTGATCTTCGGCGTGGGAATGGTCGTAGGCGGGTACTGCCCCGGTACGGCCCTTGCCTCCATGGTGACCGGAAAAATCGATGCGCTGGTTTTTGTGCTGGGTTTTTTCATCGGAAGCCTGTTCTTCGGTGATTTGTTCCCCGTCTGGGGGGACTTTTACAACAGCGACTACCGGGGCGTGGCCCGGCTGGACCAGGCCCTGGAGATTGACCTGGGTGTGGCCATTCTCGGTGTTGTCCTGATCGCCGTGGGTGGGTCCCTGGGTATGCGTTGGGTACAGAAAAAGGTCTGGCCTGAAGATGGACGGGCCAGTGACGAGGAAATCCGCACCCGGCTCGCCACCCTGAAACTCCAGGGTGCCCTGATCGCGGTAGCGCTGCTGATTGGAACGGTACTGGCAGTGTTCTCCACCGAATCGTTCATCGATGACCGGGTTGAGCCGCCGTACTACATCGTTCCGAAGGTGGCCGCCCAGCCGTGAAGCGCCGGGAATTCATCCGGGTCTCGTCCCTGCTGGGCGCGGGTGCAGCCGTGGCGCCCTCGTTCATGCTGAGCGGTTGTGCCGCCAAGCCGCTGCCGGGCAGCGGGGCCGTCACCAGCACCCCCACCGTCTGCGACATGTGCTTCTGGAAATGTGCCGGCCACGTTTACCGGGAAAACGGCGAGATCTGGAAAATTACCGGCAACCCGGATGACCTGCACAGTGGCGGCCGCCTGTGCACCCGGGGCACCGGTGGCCCCGGCGCCTATCTGGATCCCGACCGGCTCAAGCAGCCGCTGATGCGGGTGACTGATGCCGACGGCCGCCAGCGCTTCCAGGAGGTGACCTGGGATGTGGCGCTGGACTTCATTGCGGACAAGATGCGTGGCATTGCCGAGACCGTCGGGCCGGAGCGTATGCTGATGCTGCACCATGGCAGCGGCAGCAGACATTTTGTGCACCTGCTGCGGGCCTATGGCTCCAACAGCCGTGCCGAACCGGCGTTCGCCCAGTGCCGCGGACCCCGGGACGTCGGGTTTCGCCTGACCGTAGGCGAATCGGTCAGTTCACCCGAGCGCACCGACATGGCCAATGCCCGCTGCATCGTGTTCCTGGGTTGCCATATCGGCGAAAACCTGCACAACGCCCAGGTGCAGACCATGGCGGAGGCCATCAACCGCAACGCCACCCTGATCACGGTGGATCCGCGCTTCTCAGTGCCCGCCGGAAAGTCCCAGTACTGGCTGCCCATCAAGCCCGGTACCGACATGGCGCTGCTGCTGTCCTGGATGAACGTGCTGATCGACGAAGGCCTGTGTGACCAGGACTACATCGAGCGCTACACCGTGGGCTTTGAACAGCTGGCCGCCCACGTGCGGCCGTACACGCCGGAATGGGTCTACCTGGAGACCGGCATCAAGCCGGACGTGATCCGGGAAACCGCCCGGGAGATGGCCAAGGCCGCACCCGCCACCGTGGTGCATCCCGGCCGGCACGCCACCTGGTACGGCGACGACACCCAGCGCAGCCGCGCGGTGGCCATCCTCAATGCGCTGCTGGGCTCCTGGAACCGCAAGGGCGGTTTTTACATTCCCGAGAGCGTGGACCTGCCTGAGTACCCGCTGCCTGACTACCCCACGCCCAAAGCGCAAACCGCCGACGCCTACCCCGGCAAGTGGCCGTTTGCGAGCCAGGGGGTAACCAACGGCGCCATCGAGGCCTCCATTGGCGAGGATGCTTTCTTCAAAGGCTGGCTGGTGTACGGCACCAACCTGCCGCAATCGGTGCCCAACGTCGAAGAGAAACTGAAGGCTGCCGCAAACACACTGGATCTGCTGGTGGTGGTGGAGACCATGCCGTCGGAAATGACGGGTTACGCCGACGTCATCCTGCCGGAATGCACCTATCTGGAACGCTACGACGATCTGCGCAATTCCGGCGAGCGAGAACCGTCCCTGGCCCTGCGCATGCCGGCATTCGAACCCAGGTACGACAGCAAGCCGGGCTGGTGGATCGCCAAACAGCTTGGATCGCGCCTGGGGCTCGATGAATACTTCCCCTGGCAGGACTACTCGGAAAAACTGGATTGGCAGCTCAAGCAGGTGGGCAGCTCACTGGAAGAGATGCAGCGCATCGGCGTGAAAAACTTCCCGCGTCAATCACCGCTGTACTTCCGCCCCGGTGAGCGGGTTCAGTTCCGTACGCCCAGCCGAAAAATCGAGCTTTACTCGAAACAGCTGGCCGACCAGGGGTTTGACCCCATGCCGGTCTACACGCCACCGGATCCCGTGCCCAACGGCTACTACCGGCTCAACTACGGTCGCATGCCGGCCCATACCTTTGGCAAGACCACCAACAACCCGCTGCTGTTTGAGCTGACCCCGGAGAACCAGCTCTGGGTCAATCCGCTGGTGGCCAGCCAGTGGTCACTGAGTAGCGGCGACTACGTTCGCCTGGCCAGCCCCGCCGGTGCCATCAGCAACCCGGTGCGGGTGCGTGTGACCGAGCGGATTGGTCCGGACTCGGTATTCATGGCCCACGGTTTCGGCCACAAGTCCAAGCGGCTGCGGCTGACCGCCGGCGTGGGCGCGGACGATGCAGGCCTGATGAGCAACATCAAGATTGACCCGCTCATGGGCGGCACCGGCATGCGGGCCAACTTCGTTACCTTTGTGCAGCAGCGGGCGAAATCCTCATGACGCGCTTCGCCATGGTCATCGATACGCGCACCTGCATCGGCTGCGGCGACTGCGTGGTGGCCTGCAAGACAGAGAACAAGGTGCCGGCCGGATTGAACCGGGACTGGATCGTCGAGGCCACCAGCGGCACTTATCCGAACTTGAAGACCGAGTTCCGCTCCGAGCGCTGCAACCACTGCTCCAATCCCACCTGCGTGACCCTGTGCCCCACCGGCGCCAGCCACCTGTGGCAGGACAGCAATATCGTGCTGGTGGACGCGGACAAGTGCACGGGCTGCAAGGCCTGTATTGCTGCCTGCCCCTACGACGCGCGGCTGGTGATGCACCCCGACGGCTATGTGGACAAGTGCACCTTCTGCCACCACCGGGTGGAAAAAGGGCTGGACCCGGCCTGTGTTTCCAGCTGTCCGACCCGCTGCATGCACTTCGGCGACCTGGACGACCCGGGCAGCGAGGTCAGCCGGCTGCTGGCAACCCGTTCATGGAAGGTGCTCAGCCCGGAAACCGGCAATGAGCCCAACGTGTATTACCTGACCTGAGGGGAATGATGGAAGAACTGCTGGTCACCGCCCGAAGCAACGCGCTGATTGATCCCGGTCTGCACATCTGGACCTGGGAGGTGGCCATGTATCTTTTCCTGGGCGGGATGACCGCCGGGATCATGGTGTTTGCCGCGGCCATGACCCTGCTGAACAAAGACGAGGAGGCGCCCCTGGCCACCACCCAGCTGGCCCTGCTGGGACCCGTCGTCCTGTCCCTGGGTATGACCACCCTGTTCCTTGACCTGGAACACAAGCTGTTCGTCTATCGCTTCTACACGGCGTTCATGCCGCTGTCCCCCATGTCCTGGGGTTCCTGGGTGCTGGTGTTCATTTACCCGGTGTCGCTGCTGCAGATCCTGTCGACTCTGCGCAATGGTTACCCCCGGCTGGCGGTTTACCCGGATCGATCAGCCCTCGGGCGCCGGGTGTTGGACTGGTGTGAGTCCAACCGCCGAAGCATTGCCATGGCGGCCATTCCCTTTGGCGTTGCCCTGGGCATTTATACCGGCATTCTGTTGAGCGCCTTCAGCGCCAGGCCGTTCTGGAATACCGGCATCCTCGGTCCGCTGTTCCTGGTGTCCGGACTGTCCACGGCCGCCGCGCTGGTGGCCCTGGCTGCGCGGCGCCACGGCGAAAGGCTTATGTTCACCCGCATCGACCTGGTGCTGATCCTGGTGGAACTGGCCCTGGTGGCGCTGTTCCTGATCAACCTGTCCACCGGCAGCGGCGTCCAGATCGAGGCCCTGGAATCCATTATGGGCGGACCCTACACCCTCCTGTTCTGGGGTCTGTTTATCGGTGCGGGTCTGCTGGTACCGCTGCTGCTGGAGGTGCTGGAGCTGCGCGGCGTGTCCATGAAGGTGGTCCTGCTGGCGCCGGTGCTGGTGCTGCTGGGCGGTTACCTGCTGCGACAGGTCATGCTGGATGTGGGCCAGGAGAGCACCTGGACCCAGTATCCGAGCCAGTATAATGCGGAGCTGCTGGATCGACTGCACCGCTGACGGAACCTGGAAACCATGAAGCAAATCTTTACGCCCTCTATTGTTTTATGCCTGCTGGCAGGGCTGATTGCCTGCGGCGGAAGTAGCGTGGACCAGCCGTCATTGTCCCAGCTGGCCCAGGCAGCCGCCCGGGGCGAAGACCGGGTCGAGGTGAAACAGCTGGCCGAGTGGCTGATCGAGGAGCGCGGAGATTTTGTACTGGTGGATCTGCGGACCGCCACGGACTTCGAACAGGGCCGCATCGGCAGCGCACAAAACCTGCCGCTGGCACAACTGTTCGCCGAGGGTGGGACCGACGGGCTGCCCCGGGACCGGACCGTCGTGACCTACTCCAATGACTCCGAGACCGCCGCCAAGGCCCAGGTGATGCTGCGCCTGGCTGGGTTCGATGCACGGCTGCTGGCCGGCGGCTATAACGCCTGGCAGCAGAACATCCTCAATCCCGATATACCGGCGGAAGAGCTGGCCGGCGAAACCCTGGCGGTGTCGGAACAGCGGGCCTTTGCCTGTTACTTTGTCGGCAACCGTTCGGAAGGGGCGGCCGTGCGATCGACCGAGCCGTTTGTGCCCCCGGTATTCACCGAGGAAGAAGAGCAAGAGCTGAAGCCGTTGCCGCCGGCCAAGGAAGAGTCCTGCTAGCAGTCAGCCGGATCCAGGGGATCGAGGCAGAATTCCGACGGACGGCTAGGGCGGATCTTCCAGGGGCGCCCTCAACACCGTCTGCATTTCCCTCGGGTTGAGAGGCCGCTGGCCGTCCCGGGGAACGTCGCCCCCCAGGCCATCCAGGCTGGTCCAGGCGTCTGCCGGCAGGCCATCCTGCAGTAATCTGCTGGCCGGGACGAACCGGTAGCCGTCCGACTCAATGACGATCTCTCCCCGCCCCAGCCCCAGGGCAACGCTGGACTGGTGACACGACGCACAGCCCCGGGCCGGGCCGGAAGTATGGGGTGACAGCGGCGCGAAAACGCGCAGGAACTTCTGCTGTGCCAGGTCCGGATGTTCCAGCGTCATGATCATCCCGGGCACGAAAGGCTCAATCCGGTTGTCGTGGGACACGCCGAGGGTCGGCAGCCCGTGGTCGGTATCGCCGCTCCGGCTGTGCCAGCGTCCCTCAGTAACCTGTCGCGCGGCGTGATCCCACTGTTCCCCGCCGGGATCGTATTCCATGTGACAGCTCAGGCAGCGCGGGGCCCACTGGCTGTGGCAGCTTGAGCAGGCCAGGCGTTCATGCTGTTCCGAGTAACGGGCATGGGCGTCTTCCAGCTTCGGGACACGCAATACCCGCCCGGTATTCTTGGTGTGAAGAAAGGTCCCGTCTGCACGCAGCTCGATATGCCACAGCGGCGTGCCGTGGCGCGCGGTGGTCAGGAATTGCGTTTGGTCGCTGACCGGGAACGGCACATGCCGCAGCATGCCGGCCATGTCGGCGGGCCACTGGCCCCGGGTCATGGTAGACGCGCCCGCGTGGCAGTCCGTGCACTGGATATCCACGGCGTCGCGCTGGTGGGTCAGGGCGCCGCTGTCACCCATCAGGGCCACGCTGGTATGGCAGTCGATGCAGCCCATGCCGGCCCGATAGTGAACGTCGGCGGGCATTCGCTCCACCGGGCGTCTGTCCCTAAGACGGATGCCGTCATTGCTCGATTGATGCACCTCGGCCAGCCCCGCGAAACTCAGGGAGACCCGGCCAGACCGGGAATGGCAGCCGAAACAGCGGGCATCTGAAACCCGGGTGGTGAGCGCGGCGTGGCCATCTGCCGGCACCTGGTTGATGTGACAGGCGCCGCAGCCGCCACCCCGGTCCAGGGTCTCGTTGCGCCCATGGCCCTCTCGGGGCTGGCCCAGGTGGCAGCTGGCGCACTGCTTGCGCAGCATGGAATCCGCAATGCCGTGTTCCAGGGACTGCAGGCTGCCGGGGGCGGGGTTGGTGTGCCCGTCAATGAGCGACCGGGTGACGTCCACCATGCCGCGACCGGTGTGCATCAGGTTGTTCGCAACCGCCTCCACCCGGTTTTCGTGGCAGTCGCCGCAGGCGCGCCGGGCCGTGGCCAGGTCGCCAGGATAGGCGATCAGATCCTGGTGCGCGTCGGTCTCTTCAACAGCTTCCGGGTTACCTGCGTGGCAGGCCGTGCATGACTCCGAGCCAAAGGCATGGACCGGGTTGAATCCGGACTGCTTGTTCTGATGGCAGCGCAGGCACCCGGGCTCACTTGCTGCCATGGCGACGCTCAGCCAGGCCAATGCCGCCAGCACTGCGATGACGCCAACGCAAGGGGCGGAATGGGAACGACGCTGGGTGTTGTCCTGGACGTACGGATTCAAATTGGTGGTCCGTATTGCGGGTGTCGGTGACTATAATGGTCGGCCGTAGGGATATGATAATTGCAGCGGCCCGAGGAACAACAACAATGCCTGAAAAACTGATCGGCCTGCTGGCGGCCCTGGTACTGGGCGGTTGTGCAGTCACGGTGGACACGCCGACTGAACTGGCCAACCGCATTCGATGGTCCACTGCGTCCGAAGTGGAAAATTTTGGGTATGACGTGTACCGGGGGCCGACCGAGGACGGCCCGTTTGTCCGCTTGACTACCCAGCCTGTCGCCGGGGCCGGCACCACCGACGAGGAACAGCAGTATCTCTTTGTTGACGACACCATCGATGAAGGGCAGGCCTATTATTACTACGTGGAGAGCATCTCGCTGAGCGGGGAACGGGAAAGATTCACGCCTGTATTCCGTTCGAAGGCCAAATTCAGGCAGTGATTGCCGCACTGCTGGCCACGGCCATCGCCGCTGCCCTGCAGCTCTGGTGGCGGCGCAAAGCCACTATTGCCCGCCTTTCCGGGGACGAGGACGAGTATCTGCTGCGGGCTCATGACCCCGATCCCTACCGGCCGATTCTGTTCCTGCGGATGCCGCTGTTTACCATGGTCATCCGGTTGCTGAGGGGCGATGACCGGACAGCAACGGCGGAGCGTGCCCGGTGGGCCATGATGGTGACCGGGATGGTGAGCGTGGCGCTGACCGTCTATGGCGCGGTTCAGGCTGCCGGTTCCATTGGCGGGCTCATTGCCACGGTGGTGCTGATCGGATTGCCGGAACGCATGATTCTCAATCAGCACATCTGGCCGGATGTGCCGCTTTCTGCTGTCATCGCCTGGTTGACCCTGTTGCTGCTTGGCCCTCTGACCGGCGACACGGTGGTGCTGTCGGGATTCATCATTGCGCTGGCCGTGCTGATTCGGATCGAACAGCTGGTGTTGATTCCTGCCGCGGGCCTGGCGCTGGCCAGTGAGGTACAGATGGATCTGGCGTCCTGGTTCGACCTCAGCTGGCCATCTATGGCTGTGCTGGCTGTCTGGGCTGCTCGCAATGGAATGAGGTATGGCCTCTGGCTTCCCGACACCACGCCGGCATTCAATCTCGCTGTGATGCGGCAGGAACTGCATGGCGATGCAAGGCGCCCGGTATCGGAGCTGGTGCGGGCGACCGTTGACGAATGGCGGCACAGCCCAGGGCTCTGGAAACAATGCGCCCGGGAGGTGCTGAGCAGTCCCGTCCTGGTAGCCCGGAAGCTGCTGGTTCGAACCTGGTCCATGCTGGGGCCGGACACCTTCGTGAGCCAGCGGCTGCTGCCCCGCCAGACTGGTGCCTATGCTGACTCGCCGGTCTGGGTCAAAGCATGGCTGAAGGTCAGTTGGCCCCTGACCGTAGCCGCACTGCTGGCAGGCCTGATCGCCGGTAGCGCGTTGCCGGCCGCAATCTATCCCACCGTCGCGGTGTTCCTCGCATCCGTGGTGGTCCACAGCCGCAGCCGCTATCGCCTGGTCTGCTTCCCGGGGGTTGCTTTGTGGCTCGCCCTGGCCTGGACCGGGGAACTCCAGCGCCTGCCCCTGGCTATTGGCCTGGCAGTGGTCTTTGCGGTCCTGTTGATCCGCTTCGAGATCCGCCGGGAAGAGGCCAGTTAGCCGGGTCAGCTCCTCAGGTCCAGTGCGCCAACGGCGTCAACGTTGGCCGAGGTATTCCAGAAATAGGATCTCACCTTTGCGGCCTGGTTCGTTTCGTCGTTCAACGGCACCGAGAATTGGCCGTCGTCCACCTGGGCCTCCAAAGTCTGCAGGACCCCCCCGTCGGTGCCAATGAACTCCACCAGCGCGCGCCCGGACCACTGTCCGTCCGGCAATCGTCCCACAACCCTGCCGGTGTCAAGCTGCAGGCTGATCGTATTGTGTGGAATGGACAGCGGCAGCGCCGGGTCTCCCAGCAGGTTGTAGGTCTCCACCAGCAATCGGTCTTTGGTATTTTGCTTGGCCTTCATCAATGCTTCGCCGATGGTGGACGTTGGCTGGAGCAGTTCGGTCACCAGGGTTCTGCTGAAAATGGACTTGGGCGCGTTGCGCCAGGAGGCCGCAATCACCGCCACCGCGCCGCGGTCCGGCAGGCGCAGGAATTTTTCGCCGATGGAGTCCGCCGTGGGATGGTCAAAGGGAGCCGAGTAACAGGTCATGCTCAGCACCACAGGCAGCTTGCTGGTGGCGCTCAGCTGGTCCAGATGATCCAGGGTAAAGAGATCATGGTTTTTCCTGGGGTCCGGTGGTCCGGTCCGCCAGATGAATCGGCCGCCATGACCGAGAAAGTGTACCAGGGTGGTCCCGCTGTTCAGGGCATCCAGTATGGTTTGCTGATGCCGCGCGTTGTCTGCCTCGGTGGCGGAGGGAAACACGGTCTCGGTGCCGAATCCCGGTGGCAGGGACTGTTCCAGCATTCGATTGGTGACGTCCTGGTAGGAGCGCTGTTCATTGGTGATCCACAGCGTATTGCGCCGCCAGGGCCCCACGGTGTTGTCCCTGGCGTAGCCAATGATCTTGTCAACCACGGCATGGGTGGCCTCGGCAGTGGCCAGAGGCAGCCGGCCGATGGCCAGTTCAGGCACCTGGTCATCGCCGGAGACAAAAGCGTTATCGCTGGCCGCGTAGCCGTCGTAAGTCGCCACCGACCAGGTCGGCACCAGGGCGCGAGGGGCTGTCTGTTTGTACGCGGTACTGGGGATTCGGGCGAAGCGCCGTTTTTCCCTGGGCGTGAAGGTGTGATCGGCGTAGAGCTTCTGGTCAGGCACGTCGTTGAAGTGGTCCCAGCTGGCGTCACCGACCAGCAGCACGAACCGGGGTGCCGGTTTCGGCCACTCGCGCACGGCGTGTTCGATAAATGACTTGATGGCGGCCGGGTGAACCACGCCGTGGTTGAACTCGTCATAGACGTCCTGGATGTCTACCAGAGCCACGGTCAGGCCGCGCTGGCGATGAAAATCGGCCAGCCGCCTGGAAGCGTCCAGCAGGTCGCCGTGGGCGATCATCAGGTAGTCGGCCTGGGACCGTGACTGCCGCAGTTCCGTTGGCTGGTCCCGGCGAACCCAGCTGGGGCTGAGCAATCCGGCTTCCGGCAGGATCCACCAGACGCCGGCATCCAGTGGCGCCCGGTCGTCACTGAGTACCCGTCGATTGCCCCGGTAGGCCCGCCAGCCGGTATCGCCGGCAGCCGGCAGGTGCGCCCTTTGATCGAGCCGGACCTGGACTGCGCTGGAGATGGACGGGTCGTAGGGGTATTCGAACTCCACCCAGTTCAATAGCGACACGTCGACAATGCTGGGCTGGCTGTCCTCGATCCGGCGTGGTGGCACTCTCAGTTTCAGCACATCGCCGTCGAGCTTCGCACCCTTGATGTCGACAATCGCTGAACTCTGGCCGTTCCATTCCGTGTTCCCCAGGAGTCGTTCTCCGGTCCTGACGTCCAGTCGGTGATGAGCCAGTCCGCCGGCGTTCCTGGGGCGGGACCAGCCCCTGGCGCTGACCCGAATGTCCGCCACGCCGCCGGCCTTCAATCCGGGCGGAAGTGGGATCTCCAGCGCCTGCCTGTCCAGAACGCTGAGCCGCTGCCAGTACCACGCTTCGGGGTCCTGCCGGGCCGCGTTCTGGCCAAACCTCACCCGAATGCGGTCAGCCTCGCTGCGCCAGATCACCGTACCCCTGGCAACCGGGGCATCGACGTCAGCAGGGGTCGGGGCCGGTGGCGCCACCGGCCGGGAACCGGAGGTGGACAGTACATACACGTTCCAGGGGCTGTGCTCACTGCGATAGCTGTGTTCGCCGCGCGGGTGGCGCCCCTCGAACTCCAGCACATCGCCGGGCCCGAACTGTCCGTCTCCGCCATCATCGATCCAAATGGGCACCGGCTTTCCCCGATTGCTCAGTTCCAGGCTCGCGGTATCGACCGGGCGATCCAGGCCGGCGGCCTGGAACCGGTCAAACCCCAGTCGATAGATTCCGTCTTCGCTGACCCCGACCTGGAACCGGTCGTCGGCAGCGGCAGCGGCGGTCAGCAGGAGCAGGGTGATGGCATGTTTTTTCACGATGTCGGGGGAGCCAATCCAGATTGAGAGAGCACGGGTTTATACGCGCGGCTATGGTACGTCAGTTCTGCCCGGGTGAGAAACACCGCCGCGGCTCTTGACCGGGTGCGGCCCAAAGTTTGCCCGGGGTCGGCCCGGGGTCGGCCGGGTCTTTGACCGATATCCGGGCCCGTGATAGCGTCCGCCCTCCCAGCAGCATCGGACGTTTCGACAACACTGACTATGAATGCGCGCCTGACCGGTAACTGGAGTCAGCCTATGCAGCCGATCCTGACCCAACTGGTGGCCATCATGCTGGCCGGGTGCGTGGCGGGGTGCCAGCCGAACGGTGATGACCTGGCCAGGCTGGGCACAACCTCTATCAAGCTGCCGGAATTCCGGGAATTCGTTCTGCGCCTTCCGCCGGACCAGCGAATTCGGCCTGCCGGAACGGATCATGCGGAGTGGATCACCGGTCTGCTCGAGCGGCTCGCGCTGAGACATGCATTGCATAGCTCCGACGCATACGCGGCCCTGGCGGCATCGCCGGAACACGCCGCCACCAGGGTCCGCAGCCGGGTTGCTGCACTGGAAGCACGCATGGTGGGCAGCCTGACCGCCGGCGAGGTGCCCGATGACCTGCTGCGCGAACGGGTGGCCAGGTACATGGCCAGTCGCCCCGAAAGCGTCATCAATTTCCAGCACATATTCTTCCGTTCCCACCGTCCCGGAAGCAGTATGGAGCAGGCCCAGGCCGTACTTGAGCGGATACGATCCGGCGAAAGCTTCGCGGATCTGGCCCGGGAGTTTTCCGATTCTGCTTCAGCGGCCATGGGCGGTCTCGTACAAAACGCCCGCTCCGGCGACCTCGCCCCGGAATACCGCGAGACCCTGGCAGGGCTCCAGGAAGGTGAGGTCAGCCCCGTGGTCGAATCGCGCACCGGGTTACATATCTTCCGACTGATTCGGAGCCTGCAGCCGGAAGCGGCCGAGCCCGAGGAGGCGTCTGCCCGCATCCGGCAGGTGCTGGCCCAGGAGCAGCTGTCCAGAGCCCGGGAAGAGCTGCTGGTGGAGCTGCGTCAGCGCATGGCCCTGCAGCAGGTTGACGGCGGCTGGCGTGTCGGCGAATTTCACCTGGGTGCGGACGTGCTGGCTGTCCTGCTGCCCGGCGGCGCCGGTGACGCGGCGCAGGCGGATTTGCTCGACTCGATTCGACTGGCCAGCGCGGCGGAGCAGCGGGGCATGGCTGACGCGGAGCTCGAGGCGCAACTGACCCGTGCTGCGGAAAACTGGGCGCTCGCTCGGGTGATGCAGCAGCGGCGAGAGGATTACCACCGGTCCATTGAAAACCACCGCCTTCTGGACCTTTACCAGTCCCAGCCATCGTTGTTTTCGACCCCCGCAAAATCCCACCTGCATCTGATCTTCGTGCCCGAGGGAGCGGATGCCTACTCCACTCAACTTGAGCTGGAAGCGCTGGTGCAGAAACTGCGGAGCGGCGCGTCGTTCGCCGATTCGGCGCGGCAGCTATCGGTCGGCCCGGGGGCGGAAAACGGCGGTGACCTGGGCTTGCTGCCGGCCCGGGAGGTCGAGCGACTTGGACCTTCGGTAGCTGCCGAAGTGCTCAATCTGAAGCCCGGAGAGGTTTCCCAGCCCGTGTACTGCACCGGTCGCGTCCTCTCCCAGGACCCAATCATGCTCAAAGGCGGATTCGCCATCCTGAAACTGGCTGGACGCGAACCGGCGGTTGAGCGCAGCTTCGAAGACGCCGTGGCTGACGTGAGGGTGGCCTTCGCAGCCCAGCACCGCCGGCAGCTGGACGAGGAGCTCATGCAGGGAATCCTTGCCCGGGGCGACTTCCAGGTCCTGCGCCTGCCCGACCTCGCTGAACTGGCGCTTCCATGAACCCGGCACGGTTGGTTCCAGCGCTTGCGACCCTGGTCGCCGCCATGTTGCTGGCGGCCTGCGGGTCGCAGCAGCCGATGAACGTGTTCCTGATCACCATGGACACGACCCGGGCCGATCGCCTGGGTTGTTATGGCAACGATGCCATAGAAACCCCCCACATCGATGCGCTGGCAGCCGCCGGCACCCTGTACGAGAACGCATTCACCGTGGTGCCGGTCACCCTGCCGTCTCACACTTCCATGCTGACCGGGACGTATCCCGTTTTCCACGGAGTCCGGGAAAATGCCGGGTTCTACGTTCCTGAAGAACTGGAGACGCTGGCAGAAATCCTTGGCGACCAGGGTTATGACACGGCCGCATTCGTAGGGTCATTCCCTCTGGATTCCCAGACCGGTATCGATCAGGGTTTCGACCTGTACGACGACAATTACCCGTCCCGGCTGGACCGGCATCCCCGCTTGAGGCGTTTTTTTGACGAGCGCCCGGCGTCGGATGTGGCGCGGCCGGCAATGGCCTGGCTCGATCAGGGCAGAAATGCCCCGTTCTTTCTCTGGACCCATTTTTTTGATCCTCATCATCCCCTGCAGCCGCCGTCGCCCTATCGCGAGCGCTACGCCCATTCGCCCTATGATGGCGAAATCGCGTCGGTGGACGAGGCCATTGGCCAGATCATCGGCCGGCTGGAGGAACACGGCCTGCTGGACAATACGCTGGTCATCCTGACCGCGGACCACGGGGAAGGCCTCGGGGAACATGGTGAACTGACCCACGCACTGCTGCTGTACTCGTCCACCCTGCGGGTTCCGCTGATCGTAAAAGACCCCGCCGAGGGTCGAACCAGCGCGGGCGGGACGCGGCGGATCAAGGCGCCGGTGGCGACCCTGGACATATTCTCCACGGTACTGACCCGGCTGGGCCTGGAGGTGCCGGCGGTCAATCAGGGGGTGCCCCTGCCTTACAGCGACGACGATGCGGACCCCGAGCGTCAGATCCTCAGCGAGACCATGTTCGGCCGGCTGGTGTATGGCTGGACGCCCATTTACCGCCTGACGGCCGGCCCCTGGGTTCAGATTCAAAGCCACGAATCAGAGCTCTACGACCGGTCGGTTGACCCGGATGAACTGGACGACCTGAGTCAAAAGGAGCTGGACCGCCGGGCGCTGCTGGCCCGCGAGCTGGACCTGGCCCGGAGCACGTCGTCCGAGGGCGGTCAGAAATTCAGCAGTGCCACGGTGTCGCAGGAAGTGCTGGAGCGCCTGGCATCGCTGGGCTACATCGGAGCTGGCGCGTCGTCCGGCGACGATCTGACTGACGACGTTGACCCGGAGCGGTCGGACCCCATGGGTATGATGCCGGTGTTCGATCTGCACAACGAGGCGTTGACCCTGGCCACCGCCGGCCGCCATGAGTTGGCCATCCCGCTGCTGCAGCGCGCCGAGTCACGCGACCCTGGTAATCCGGCGGTGGTCCAGGCACTGGCCAGTTCGCTGATCGCCATGGGTAAGAAGGAGCAGGGTTACGCGGCTTTGAATCGGCTGCTGGAAATCAGCCCCGGACATGTGGGAGCCCATCATCTGCTGGCGGATTTTTATCTGGGCCGCGGCGAGCTGCAGCAGGCGCTGGCCCTGGTGGAAGCCGCCGTGGAGCTGGATCCCTCCGACCTGGTGGCGCAGCTGCGCCTGGCGCATATCCTGGAGGACAACGGTCTGCCTGAAGAGGCCATCGGCGTGTATCAGGCCCTGCTGGCCCAGGACGGTCAGCACGTGCTGGCCATGAACGGGCTGGCCACGCTGCTGTCCGCCGCGGGCGATGACCAATCCGCCGTCCGGCTGCTGAACCAGGCGCTGGATTCCCAGCCGTTCTTCGCCCCGGCGGTGCTGAACCTTGGCGTCATCGAGTTTGGCAGGGGCAACCATGACCGGGCGCTCGCCCTGGCACAACGCGCACTGGCCCTGCGGCCAGGCTATCCCCAGGCGCTGGCCCTGCGGCAGCGGACGCTGCAGGCAAGGCAGGCAGCCGCGGGTCAATCCGGCCCGTGACCCGGCTGGGCTTTGCCGGCCTGCTGAGCTGTTTCACGCTCTCGGGCCTGGCCGGCTTGATCTACCAGACGGCATGGGCCCGCCAGTTCGCGCTGGTATTTGGCACCACAGAGCTGGCCCTGGTTACCGTGCTGGCGGCCTACATGGCGGGCCTGGCGCTGGGCTCCGCGGTCGCTGGCCGCCACGCCCATCGGTTTACCCGCATCATCCTGATCTACGCGCTGTTGGAGCTGGGCATTGCAGTCAGCGCCATCCTGGTTGCGGACGGCATTGACCTGATCGGTCGGCTACAGGTGGCCCTGTTTGGATCCAGTGAGTTCCCCAACCCTGCGCCCGCCGGGTTGGTCGGCCTGTTCTACCTGGTGGCCTCATTCCTGATTGTTCTGGTCCCCACTACCCTGATGGGCGCCACCCTGCCACTGCTGGCTCGCTGGGCGGTGCGCAGGGAAGCCCAGATCGGGTCTCGTGTCGGCCTGCTCTATTTCGCCAACACGGCCGGTGCTGCCGGCGGTGCCCTGCTGGCCGGATTTGTGCTGTTGCCTTGGCTGGGGCTGAGCCAGACGGTGTGGGTTGGCATTGGCGTCAACGCGCTGGTCTTCCTGCTCGCAGTCATGCTGTCGCGGGGCGCGGCGGCTCAATCGGTGCGGCAGGGTCTGGTCCCGTCCCGACGGTTGAGTAACGGGTGGATGCTGTGGCTGGTGTTGATCTCCGGCATGGTGTCTTTCACCTGGGAGGTGCTCTGGGCGCGGCTGTTGTCGCCGCTCCTGGGGGGTACCGTTTACGCCTACGCCACCATGCTGGGCACCTTCCTGGTGGGTCTGGCGCTGGGATCCCTGCTGGCGGGACGGGCTGCCAGCAGCGCTGCCCGGTCCATCCAGGGGTTTGTGCTGGCTCAGCTGGGGATCGCGGGCCTGTTCGCCGGTTCGTTCTGGGCGATCCAGCTGGTACCCGCTCTGACCAGCGGTTGGGCGGCGGATTCGCGGCTCGCGGGTGCCGCCCTGTGTGCCGTCACACTGTTGCCGGGTGCGCTGGCTGTCGGCGCCACGTTTCCGTTGGCCGTGCGGGCCATGGTCGACAACCCCGGCGAGGCGGGCGCTGCCAGCGGGCGGGTGTTTGCCTGGAACACCGTGGGTGCAATTGCCGGCGCCCTGCTGGCGGGCTATCTGCTGTTGCCGTCCCTGGGATTTGCCGGTACCGCAACGGCGGCGCTGGCAACCAGCCTGGCGCTGGCCGGTGCCGCCGGCCTGGCCATGAACCGCAACCGGCCGGCGCTGCTGACCGCGGTTGCGGCCTGTCTGGTGGCCCTGGCGGTCCTTCCGCCCGGCAATCCCTGGTCGGTTCTCAAGTACGCGCCACTGCGCGGTGAACAGTTCCCCGGAGAGGTCCGGTACCTGGGGGTGGGACGGTCCGCCACGGTGCTGCTCACCGAGACGCCCAGGGACTGGCGGCTTTCCAGCAATGGCCTGCCGGAATCATCCATCGAGCCTGCCTGGGGCCGGCCTGGTCGCTATGTGGTGGCGCGCTGGCTGTCCCAGTTGCCGCTGCAGGTCCGGCCGGAGTCCCGGTCGCTGCTGGTGGTGGGGCTGGGCGCCGGGGTCACCGTGGAAGACGTCCCGCCATCCGTCGATGAGATCCACGTGGTGGAAATCGAACCCGAGGTGGTCGCGGCCAACCGCAGCGTGAGCGACGTGCGCTGGCGCGACCCACTGGCGGACCCGCGACTGCAGCTCCAGATCAACGATGCGCGCGGCGCGCTGCGCATGACCTCGCGCCGCTTCGACGTGGTGGTCTCGCAGCCGTCGCATCCTTGGACGTCCGGGGCATCTCACCTGTTTACCCGGGAGTTTTACGACCAGGTTCGGACAAGCCTGACGGCCGATGGCGTGTTCGCGTTGTGGATGGGCATCAACTTTGTCGATGAGCCGCTGTTTCGCTCCATGCTGCGCACCATGAACGACGTCTTCGCTTACGTCGAGGTGTACCAGCCGTTACCGGGGGCGGTGGTCATGATCAGTTCAGAACAACCCGTTGAGCTGGACGCCGCCCGGCCGGAACTGGTCAATTCAGCGGCATGGGGCCAGGTCGGAATCGACCGGCTGGAACAGATCCAGGCGCTTCGGATTCTCGATGCCGAGGGCAGCCGGTCCCTCTCCCGGGACGGCCAGATCAATACCGATCAGCGAAATTTGTTCCAGTTCAGCGCACCGGGCTCGCTGCAGCTGCCCATGACACCTGACGTGCTGGCAGATCTGCTCGCTCCGTACCCGCCGAATGTGATGCCCGGGGGCTCAGCACAGGTGGACCTCGCGCGAATCCGATTTTTGCTGCGCTGTGGAATGCTGCCTCGCAGCCGACGCATTGCAGAAGGAATTGCCGACGCCGCGACCCGGGAAGCTGCCCTGGGCCTGGTCCAGTTGGCGGCGCGGCAATACCGACGTGCTGCGGCGGGTTTGCGTCGTGCGGTTGCCCTGGATCCTGACGGCGGCGAAGCCCATGCGGCGCTGATGACCCTGCACCAGTCTGAACTGGCCCGGGGACTTCCCGGGCCGATCCCCCAGGTGCACGCTGATGAGTTCCGGTCACTGGTGATCGACGGCTGGCGATTCGAACAGGCGGGTGACTGGCGCAGTGTCCAAGACCTGGATCAGCGCCTGGGCGGCATCTCTTCTGATTCCCCGCTGTATCCCGCTGCGGTCAGGCTTCGCAGCCACTGGCGCACTGAGTCCGGCCAACGGGCTGCCGGCGAGGAAGCCATGGACCTGTTGTTGCCGCTGCTGGCTCCGCGCCCGGGCATGCTGGATCTGTTGTTGTATGCTCGCGCCGCAAGGGTGGCGGGGCACCTGCATGCCAGTCGAACGGCCCTGTTCGAGGCCCAGGGCCTGCTCCAGGCCATGCCCGCCGGACATAAGCCGGGACAGCGGGTACAGACCCTCTTGCGCTTACTTCGGACGGAGCTGGGCCTGGACCTGGCCGCCCGGTGAGCTGAAACTCCCATTGAAGGGGGGCGGCCGGTCCATTAGCATTGGCCGAGGCTGGAAGGGAGAACACGGATATGCTCAGATTTGCCCGTGATGCGTGGCTGGTGATGATGCTTTGCGCCCTGGCCGCGGGCCCGGTGCTGGGACAGTCCGCCAAGGACCTGCTGGACCGCGGTACGGCATCCAGCCGGACCGAAAAAGGCACCACCCCCACGGCCACCCTGGCCATCGGTGGCGGGACCCCCGGCGTGACCATCGGCGCCATCATGGCATTCCTGCCACCGGCCAATCCGGGTACGTTCGCCGGGCACCTCTTTTCGCCGGGCGTGGAATTCCCCACCAGCTACCACCCTTTTACCGTCACCGGTGCCTATGCCTGGGGCGGGCCTCCAATCCTGGGATCTCCCATTCTGGGTGCAGGCGTATTCAACGCGCCCCAGACTGACGGTAGCGTGACCTGGCAGCAGTTCACCTCCATGGCAACAACCTTTGGCCCATTCTCCCCGGGGATGATCTATGGCACCCGGGCCATTTTTGGCGGAATTCAGGTGCTCACCGGTCAGGGAGTCGCCTGCGGTTTTGACCCCGGTGTGGCTGGAGCTGTACTGGGAGCCATTACCGCCGGGGTCAGCAAAAACCCGATTCTGTTCACCAATATGGGTGGGACGCCGGCCACCGGCTCTATATTTGCCGCCACCGTCAACACGCCGGGTACCTACGTCGCCGGTTGCTACATCACCGGCGCCACGGTGCCGGTGGAGCTGCAGTCCTTCAGCGTCGACTGAGCGCACCGCCCCGGGCGGGCGCTGGTCGCCTAAGGCCCTCATTCGACTCGGTTTTTTTGGATTGATCGAGTCCGATCGATCTATTAGGATGTTCGAATCAAAGCAGGGGTTAAGAACATGCTGATCAATCGCGCCAATTCACGTCTACTCGTCGCTTCGGTCCTGGCCCTTGGCCTGATCGCTACTGCCAGCGCACAGCAGGCCAAAGACCTGCTGGACCGTGGCTCAAAGCCCTTCGGTGGTGCGGAAAAAGGGCCACTGGCCACGGCCACCCTGGCTGTTGGCGGCGGCACGCCCGGCGTCACCATCGGCGCCATCACCACGTTTGCGGCGGCGCAGCCGGTAGGCGTTTTTGCCGGGCACCAGTTCTCGCCCATGATGGATTTTCCCACCAGCTATTACCCCTTCATGGTCACCGGCGCGTTTGCCTGGGTGGGACCTCCGATATTCGGGTCTCCCATTCTTGGGGCCGGTGTATCCAACCCCGGCGGCGGTCCCCCAGCCGCCAAGGGCGTCGCAGGGCCGTGGGCGGCATTTACCTCGGCACCGGTTCCGGCCGGGGTCTTTTCTCCCGGCATGTTGTTTGGCAGCCGCGGCCTGTTCGCCGGGGTGTCCGTCATGACCGGCCAGGGCGTAGCCTGCGGGTTTGATCCCGGCGCCGGGGGTGTCGGTCCCGTGCTTGGCGCCGTCACCGGTATGGGAAGGCCGCCGGTCGCGTTCAACGCCGCAACCACTAACACCTCGCCCATTGCCACCCCGCCGGGAAGCTATGTAGCGGGCTGCTACATCACCGGCGCGACTGTCCCGGTAGAGCTGCAGTCTTTCAGCATCGAGTGACGGGTCGAAGCACTTCCCGCTGCGGCCTGGCGGTCGTTGCCGGGATGGTCCTGTTGACCCCCGCCGTCGCTGGGGAACTGTCCTACGTGGAACTGGCGCCGGCCGCCAGCGGCATCGTTCCCTACCAGATGGCGCCGGGCATGGGTGGCGGTCTGGCGGCAGCGGACTACGACGACGACGGTGACGTTGATATCTTCGTGCCGACGGCTGAAGGCACGCCCCACCAGCTTTACAAAAACCTGACTGTTGAGGGTGGCACCACGCTGTTTGCAGAAGTGGCGTCTGAGGCTGGACTGGCCATCAGCAGCCGGGGCCGCAGCGCCGTCTGGCTGGACGCTGACGGGGACCGGCGTCTGGACCTGGTGGTCGCCGGAGATTGTTTCCAGTACGCGGCGGAATGTGACCCGGATGAATCCCTGCTGCGTCTGTTCCGCCAGACCGAGACGGGCACCTTTGTTGACGTCACCGCGGAGGCCGGCCTGGTGGAAACCCGCGCCGACCATCCCACAAGCCAGTCCCACCGCGGCAGTATTACCGCGGGAGATTTCGACAACGACGGCGACCCGGATTTGTACACCACCCTGTGGCTGGGCGGCACCCGGCTTTTCCGTAACGACGGGTCTGGCAGGTTCGAGGACGTATCCCTGGCCACCGGTGCGGCGGGTCCTTCAGCACCGGGTGTTGGTCCCTGGCAGGCCGTGATCCATGACCTGAGCGGCGATGGTCTGCCGGACATATTTGTAGCGGTGGATTTCGGCGAGGACCAGCTTTTGATCCAGCAGGACAATGGCAGCTTCCTCGACGTGGCCGCAACGGCTGGCGTGGATCGTCCGTGGAACGGCATGGGCGTGGCCCTGGGTGATGTGGACAATGACCTGGATTTTGACCTTTTTGTCACCAACATCACCGGTGAATTCCCCGACGGTCCCAGGGACAGCACGTTTTACCTGAATAATTCCATGGGCGGCGCCATGCAGTTCGCCGACGTGGGAGAGTCTGCGGGTGTGGAAAACGTCGACTGGGGCTGGGGTGTGACCTTCCTGGACGCCGACAACGACGGCATGCTGGATATTGCCGCCACCAACGGGTTTGGCAGCGCCGATTACCGGGATGATCCGTCCCGGCTGTTCATCAACCAGGGCCAGGCCCCGGTTGCCTTCAGCGACGCCTCTGCGGCCTCGGGCTTCAACGATACCGAGTGGGGCAGCGCCCTGGCTTCGGTAGACCTGGACATGGACGGGGACCTGGACCTGCTGCAGACCTGTCAGGACGGACCGTTCCGGGTGCTGATCAACCAGCTAAGCTCCCCCGACCGGCGCTACCTGGGCATTCGTCCGCGGACCCTGGGCCGGTTCTCCCGTCCCCTGGGTGCGGAGGTGGTGATCCAGGTGGAAGAGGTCAGCATGATTCGCAGGATCAGCGCCGGAACCAGTTTCATGACCCAGGAACCGGCCGAAGCCTGGTTCGGGCTGGGTGCGGCCGAGACCGTGGATTCGGTGACGGTGAAGTGGCCGGGTGGCGGCCAGACGGTTCTGCAGGACGTGGCGGCGGACCAGGTTCTGACCGTCACTGATCTGTTGTTCAACAACGCCTTCGAGTGACATCCCGTGGGACTTGACCGGATCGGCCGGGCTGCAGCGGGCCTGGCGGCGCTGCTGCTGGCGGGCTGCAGCCAGGAAGAGCCGGCGGAGTCACGGGTGGTCGTGCTGGGGTTTGATGGTATGGACCCGGTGCTGCTGCAGCGCTGGATGGACCAGGGCTTTCTCCCGAATTTTTCCAGCCTGGCCCGGCGGGGCCATTTGCAGCCCCTGCCGACGAGCAATCCGCCCCAGTCTCCAGTGGCGTGGTCCGGGTTCGCCACCGGCGAAAATCCGGGCGTTCATGGCATCTACGACTTCCTGCGGCGGGATCCGGCGCAATATCTTCCAGACTTCTCCATCGCCGAGGTGAAGCCGCCCCGGCGCAACCTGGAGCTGTTCGGTTACCGTATTCCCCTGAGTGATCCGAGCATCCGCAACCGGCGCGCGGAAACACCGTTCTGGTCAGAGATCGGGCCCTCCAACCGCGCATCGGTGCTGCGGGTACCGGTGACCTTCCCGCCCGATCCAATCCACCGAATGCTTTCCGGTATGGGGGTGCCGGATCTGCTCGGAACCCAGGGCACCTATACCTTCTACACCACCGCGACCGCCGGAACCGTCGAAGGAGGCAGGATCGTGCGGGTTCCACCAGATGATGCACTCCTGTCAACCCGGCTGGATGGGCCACCCCATCCGCTGCGTCCGGAGGCGCCACCCCTGTCGGTGCCGCTGGAGATCCGCCCCGGGAAATCCGGCGGCATACTTGCGGTGCTGGGCAGCGAGGAGCTTGAGCTGGAGCCCGGGCAGTGGAGCGGGTGGGTGGAACTGGAGTTCCCGTTCGGGCCGGGCCTGTCCATCGACGGCATGGTGCGGCTTCACCTGGAATCCGGGCTGCCGGACCTGGCCCTGTATGTGTCCCCGATCCAGTTCCACCCGCACTCGCCGGCCATGCCCCTGTCCTCGCCGCCGGAATACGCGTCGGAACTGGCAGACCGGATCGGGTTGTTTCACACCCTGGGCATGCCGGAGGAGACCTGGTCACTCAATGCGGGTCACCTCTCCGACGCTGCCTACCTGGACATGATAAAAACCATTCTGGCCGAGCGGGAAGCCATGTTTTTCGACACCCTGGGCCGCAACGACAGCGAACTGGTTGTCGGCGTATTCGTGCAGACCGACCGGGTCAGCCACATGTTCTGGCGCGGCATCGACAGCGCGCACCCCCTGCATGATCCCGGGGACGCCGTGGCCGCCGGCGCCATCCGGTGGATCTACCAGGAAGCGGATCGCATCCTGGGTCTGACCCTGGACCGGCTCGGCCCCGAGGATGAGCTGATCGTTCTCAGCGACCATGGCTTTACACACTACCGGCGCTCGGTGCACCTCAACCGCTGGCTCATCGAGGCCGGTTACATGACCCTGAAACCCGGGCGGCGGGAATCGGACACGCTGTTTGCCCAGGTGGACTGGCGCCGCACCAAGGCCTACGCCCTGGGGCTGAACAGTCTCTATATCAATCGGTCGGGGCGCGAGGGGCGGGGCAGTGTCGCGCCAGAGGACGTATCGCCGTTGAAAAGCGAGATCATGGCCAGCCTGGCGACGCTGCGCGACCCTGAATCCGGGGAAGTCATGGTCCGGAACGTCTATGACGCGGACCAGATCTATCCCGGCGCAAGCGCCGGGGAGGTGCCGGACCTGGTGGTGGGGTACGCCTCGGGCTACCGCGCGTCCTGGCAGACGTCCCTGGGCGGTGCGCCAGCGGCCCTGGTCGAAGACAACCGGCAGAAATGGAGCGGCGACCACCTGGTTGACGCCGGGCTGGTGCCCGGCGTGATGCTGACCAGCTTCCCGCTGGCAGAGCCCGTGGCGGGAATCGAGAATATCGCGGCGCTGGTCAGGTCCCGGGTAGACCGGTAGTCAGATCAGCCGCCGGTTCACAAGCCGAAACAGCTTTCCTCGAAGCTGGAGTAGAACGAGACGTCGTCGTTGGCGTCTACCGTGAGCAGGAACTCCAGGGTTTCGACCGTGCTGCTGTCATCCGCGCTGACCACCACCTCGAACGGTGAGCCGGCCAGGTCACCGGCCACCGCCGTGCCGCTGATGATGCCCGTGGCTGGATCGATGCCGAAGGAAGCGGGCAGTCCGACCTGGCTGAACACGTAGGGACCACCGGAGAACTCACCGGCCGTGGCGATGCTGGCGGCGACATCCACCTGGACCCGGCGGCCGCCCCGGGCGCAGGCGGCAACGGGAAGCAGGTTAGACACGGTGATCGAGACCGTGGCGGTGTTGCTGGTGGCGCCGTCGGCGTCATCCACCTGGTACTGGAACGAGCCCAGGGTGGTGTCACTGCCGTCATGGGTAAAGGTAAAGGTCTGGTCACCATTGTCGCTGACCGTCCCGTTCACTTCGCCACCCACCAGGGAGACGGGTCCGGCGGGAATGCCGTCCTCGGCGTCACTGTCGTTGTCGGTGAGCTGGGCGGCGCTGAGGGTCAGGCTCTCGCCCACCAGGACAAACAACAGGCCGCCAGGCCCGTCGTCGCTGGCCACCGGTGGATCATTCTGGGGATTGATGTCCAGGGTTACCGTGGCCACAGTGCTGGCGGCGCCGTTGCTGTCAGTCACCTGGTACTGGAAGGTGGCGCTGGTGGTTTCACCGCCGTCGTGGGTGAAGGAAAAGGTCTGGTTGCCGTTATCGACCACGCCGCCGTTGCTGGTTACTCCGGCTATGGACACGGTGCCGCCGGGAGTGCCGTCTTCGGCGTCGGTGTCATTGGCGGTGAGCTCAGCCGCCGTGATGGTCAGGCTGTCTCCCTCATCCAGGGTGAAGCCGACACCGGGACCGTCGTCGTTGGCCACCGGCGGGTCGTTCTGGGGGTTCACCGTCAGGTTGACCGTGGCGGTGCCGCTGCTGGCGCCGTTGCTGTCGGTGACCTGGTACTGGAACGAGGCCGTCAGGGTCTCGCTGCCGTCATGGGTGAAGGTGAAGGTCTGATTGCCGTTGTCCACCGCGACGCCGTTGCTGGGGCTGCCGGTCAGGGAGACGGTACCGCCGGGCGTTCCGTCCTCGGCGTCGGTGTCGTTGCCGGTGAGTTGCGCTGCGCTCAGGGTGACCCCCTGGCCTTCATCCACGTCAAACGGGCTGCCAGGGCCGTCGTCGTTGGCCACGGGAGAGTCGTTCTGTGGGTTCACCGTCAGGCTCACGGTGGCCGTGCCGCTGCTGGCGCCGTTGCTGTCGGTGACCTGGTACTGGAACGACGCGCTGGTGGTTTCGGAGCCGTCGTGGGTGAAAGTGAAAGTCTGATTGCCGTTGTCCACCACGCTGCCGTTGCTGGTGGTGCCGGTGATGGACACGTTGCCGTCGGGGATGCCGTCTTCGGCGTCGGTATCATTGGCTTTCAGTTGAGCGGCCGTGAGGGTAACGAAGACACCTTCGTCAACCTGGAACACGCCGCCGGGGCCATCGTCATTGGCCAGGGGAGGGTCATTCTGTGGGTTCACCGTCAGGCTCACGGTGGCCGTACCGCTGCTGGCACCGTTGCTGTCGGTGACCTGGTACTGGAACGACGCGTTGGTGGTTTCGGAGCCGTCGTGGGTGAAGGTGAAGGTCTGGTTGCCGTTGTCCACCACGCTGCCGTTGCTGGTGGTTCCGGCCAGGGAGACGGTGCCGCCGGGGGTGCCGTCTTCGGCGTCGGTGTCGTTGCTGGTGAGCTGGGCTGCGCTCAGGGTGACCCCCTGGTCCTCGTCGACCTGGAACACGCCGCCCGGTCCATCGTCATTGGCCTCGGGGTCATCGTTCTGGGGATTGACCGTGAGACTGACCGTGGCGGTATTGCTGGTGTTGCCGTCAGAATCGTCCACCTGGTACTGGAAGCTGGCGGTGGTGGTCTCGGTGCCGTCATGGGTGAAGGTGAAGGTCTGGTTGCCGTTGTCCACCACGCTGCCGTTAGTGGTGCTGCCCACCAGGCTCACCGCCCCGGTGGGTGTTGTGTCTTCTGTATCGGTGTCATTGAGAGTCAGGTTGGCGGCCGTCAGCGTTACGCCCTGGCCCTCGTCCACCAGGAACAATCCGCCCGGGCCATCGTCGTTGGCCACCGGGCTGTCGCCGTTGGTGTTGACGGTGACCTGGGCGTATTGATACGCGCAGATGTCGGTTTCGCTGCCGCCGCCATCGTCCACGCACACCCGGTACACAAAGCGGTCGCTGGTGCTGCCACCGCCGTCGTGGGTGTAGTTGAAAGTGCCGTTGGAAAACAGGGACACGGTGCCGTTTTCTGCCGGCAGGAATTCCTGGGTGCTGAGCAGCAGGCCAGTCAGCGTCGTATCCTGGGCCACATCATTGGCCAGCAGCGAGGTGGCGCCGCCGTCAACGGTAGTAACGGTGCCGCCGGTATTCACCGTGAGGTTGTCGGCCACCGGCGCAGGTACCCGGATCGAGTTGAAGTTCCAGTTGAAACCCGTGTTGTAAAAGGTATTGGCCACGCTGATGCGTATGTTGTTGCCGTCGATGAAGAAGCCACTCAGCTGGCACACCGCAAACGTGGTTTCCGCATTGTCGAAGGCTACGTTGACTTCGCAGCCTGAGCCCGTGGTGAGGCCGGCATAGTTTAAGGTGACGGTATAGTCATCCGCGGTGCCCGCCGTCCGGTCCACCCCGGTGCGGGCGTGGGTCAGGGTGGCTACGTCGTCCGGCGTGAGGCCATGCTGGATCTCGTCGAAGAACTGGCCCTGCTGCATGACGGCCTCGGTGGCGGGCAGGCCGAACTCGCCGGTGGCGACCGTGCGGTCGGCGTTGGCGGGGAAATTGTCGCCCATGGGCAGGTTGGCGACGTCCCGGGTGTAGGTGGTGACGTCCGGGATGGACGGGATGCTGAACGGATTGTTTACCCCGGAAAAGAACCAGTGCATGTTGACGTCGTCACCGCGGACGTCGTCGGTGGATCCCAGGATCGTGTCCGTGCCTGCGTCGAGATTGTAAGCGTTGTCCGCGCCGTCGGTGGTCTTGGTGTAGTCCCGATTCTCCGGCGGCTCTCCGGATTCCGTGGCCAGGTTGGGGTGGGCCAGTCCAATGCAGTGGCCCAGTTCGTGGGTGACCACCGATTCCCAGTCCAGTTCGTTGGATGCCAGGTCGTTGTTGCCGCCCAGCCGCAGGTTGTCCAGGGTTGGAACGAACTGGTTGTAGCGGTCCACGGCGTTTTGCACCGGCACCACCATGGCTGCCGCATTCGGGCTGGTGGGGTCGATGCACACGTCCACCGTGATGCTGGCGCCGGTGCCCAGGTAGCCCTCGGGATGCGCTACGACGTTCACGCCGTTGCTTTCACCGGCAAACACGTACGAGCCCGCTTCAGCAGGCTCATTGGGATACAGAAATAGCACCCCGCAGCCGGCTGACACCAGCAATAGCCTGAACCCGTTCATTGTTGTCCCCGCAATGTCTGCATGGACAGCGGCGCGCGCTTGACTGCACCGATGTTGCCATGGGCGAGGGCCAGCAGATCACGTTCGAGGGAGGCAAAACTGCCGACCTGGACCAGTCCCGGGAAGCGCCGATCAGTGGTCTGCAGGTTTTCCATCAGCAGCGGGGTTTTGCCGCCGCTCGACACAAACACCTGCAGCTCGCTGATGGTCTGGTCAGAGGAATAAAACAGTTCCCCGGTCTGCTGCTCCTGACTGATGGCCGCTTCCTCGGCGGCTTCTACCAGCCCGACGGAGTCCGCCTCGTGCAGTTGTGCCTGCACCACCCGGCTGATAATGCCGGCCAGCTCTGATTCGTCCAGGTTGATCTCGTACACGCCGGCCCGGCTGGTGTAGGCAGGGTGATAAATGACGGCCCGTCCCGAGCCGTAGATTCGCAACAGGGGCGTGGGGTCACGCTCGGCCAGCTTCAGCGAATAGCGGGAGTATTCCAGCAGCAGGTAGTTGTCATCCCTGGGGAACTCGGGAACCTCCTGGGCCAGTCCGGCACCCCCGGGCAGCAGCACCAGTAGCGCCAGCGCGCAAGACAGCCATATCTTTCGGATCATTCCGATACTTCCCTGTTATTCAGCGATAGCCTGAGTGTAGCAGGATGTGGCGGATAGGTTGGCGGATGCGTTGACTAGGTAGATTTCTTGATAGGATAGTCAGCACACAACGATAAACTTGAGAACGCCGGTAGGGAACCGGAAGTTCCTCAACCTCCCATGGCCACCGATACCTCTCTGCTACCTGAGCATCACTGGAAAGGGCTGCCGCCCCTGCAGCTGCCGTGCTCCCGGAAAGCCCGGGTGGGACGCTTTATCCTGAATTCGTTGGGGAAACTGCCTCTGTGGCTGAACCACGGGGTGGCCAGCGTTATCGGCACCATCATTTTCTGCCTGCCGCTGAACTACCGGAACAACGCCAGGGATAACCTGAAACGCTGTTTTCCCGAGTATGGGCCCCTGCGGCGCAGTTTCATGCTGTTGCGCACCATGCAGGAGACCGCCAAGAACTTTGCCGAGATGGGCTATCTCTGGGCGCGGCCGCCCCGTAAGGTGCTGGCCAAGATCCGGGAGATCCAGGGCGAACACCTGCTGGACCAGGCCGTCGCATCGGGCCGACCGATCCTGTTCGGCGCGCCGCACCTGGGCGCATGGGAACTGCTCAGCATTTTCCTGGCCAGCCGCACCCGGATTTCGAGTCTGTACAGAGCCCGCAAGGACGCCGGGCTGGATCGCCTGATCCTGGACGCGCGCTGCCGATTTGGCGCCAACATGATCAGCACCGATGCGGCGGGCATCCGCTCGCTGATCAAGCATCTCCGCGCCGGCGAAACCATCGGCATCCTGCCGGATCACCGTCCACAGTCCCAGCAGGGCGTTTACGCCCCGTTTTTCGGCCACCCGGCTTACACCGCCACCCTGTTTCCAAAGCTGTGCCAGCGCTACAAGCCGGTGGTACTGTGCGGCTTTGCCCGGCGGCTGTCCTTCGGGCGCGGTTACTGCATCCATATCTGCGAACCGGGCCCTGAGATCTATTCCTCGGATGAACAGGAGTCGGCGGCGGCCCTGAACGCCACCATTGAAACTCTTGCCCGGTCTGCCGTGTCCCAATACCAATGGACCTATCAGCGATTCACCGGATCGGAACAGGCCGGCCAGTCCGAGCCCCTGGGTACTTCCTGATCTTATTGCTCGGCCTCTCTGGGTTCGGATTCCTGGCCCATGCGGCAGAGCCCCCAACCCTGCGCGCACTGGAGCCCTTTTCCGCCACGTACAAAGTCAAGCGAGGCGTTGCCAGCGCCGAGATGAAGCAAAG
Source organism: Lysobacterales bacterium (assembly GCA_030065125.1). Classification (GTDB taxonomy): domain Bacteria; phylum Pseudomonadota; class Gammaproteobacteria; order Xanthomonadales; family SZUA-38; genus JASJDM01. Next base: position 37,304 of record JASJDM010000064.1, read on the forward strand.
CCTGCAGTTCGACGGTGGCCAGTGGCTGGCCGAGACCAGCCTGCGCGCCCGCGGTGTGTTGAGTCTTTTTGCCGGTGGAACCGCCACCGAGCGAAGCTGGATGGCTCCGGCTGGTGACGCCTTCCACAGCCTGCGCTACCAGTCCGTCGACGAAATCTCACGGGACAAACACCGGATCAATGCCGACTTCGACTGGGAGCAGGGTGTGGTCACCGGCCGCTTCGATGAGACGCATTTCTCACACCCCATTGAGCAGCGCCTGGATGATCGCGTGTCCCTGCAGTACGCGCTGATGGTGGCGCTGGAGCAGGGCAGGCGGCCCGACCAGCTCCAGGTGCTGCATGAGGACGGGATCCGCAGCCTTGACGTGCGCTACCTGGAGCCTAAAAAAATCAAGGTTCCCGCCGGCACCTACGAGGCCATTGGCATCAGCTACCAGCGCCAGGGGTCCAGCCGCATGACCACGATGTGGTGTGCCGAGGCCCTGGGTTTCCTGCCCGTGGTCATCGAACAGACCAAGCAGGGGAAACGTCGATTCCGGGCACGTCTGACCTCGTATCAGCCCGCTGTCCCGACCTCGTCACCGGCGGCCTCAGAGAACTGAATCCGGTAGAGGGTGGCGTAGTGACCTTCGTTGGCCAGCAATTCCCGGTGAGTCCCCGATTCCACCAGCTGTCCCTGTTCCAGCACCATCACGCGATCTGCGTTTTCGATCGTGGACAGCCGGTGGGCAATCACCAGGGTGGTGCGGTCCCGGGTCAGCGCCATCACCGCCTGCTGCACGTCCCGCTCGGTTTCTGAATCCAGCGCCGAGGTGGCTTCGTCCAGCACCAGGATTGGCGCGTTGAGCAACACGGCCCGGGCAATGGCAATCCGCTGGCGCTGCCCACCGGACAGCTGCACGCCGCCCGGTCCGATCAGCGTGTCCATGCCTTCGGGCAGCTGCCTGATGAATTCCAGGGCCCCCGCGGTTTTTGCGGCCTGGCGGATCTGTTCTGCCGGAGTACCCGCCAGCCGTCCGTAGGCGATATTGGCCGCCACGGTATCGTTGAACAGCACGATGTTCTGACTGACCACGGCAATGGCGCCGCGCAGTTCATCCAGCACGTAGTCCTTGACATTGACACCGTCGATCAGCACCTGCCCCGCGCTGGTTTCATAGAATCGCGGCAGCAGGTTGATCAGGCTGGTTTTGCCGCCGCCGCTGCGGCCGACGATGGCGGTCAGGGTGCCGGCCTCGATCTCGAAGCTGATCCGGTCCAGGGCGGCCACTTCGCTGTCGGCGTACTGCAGCGATACGTCCTGGAAAGTGATGCGGCCCGATATGCCGGCGGCGCTGACGCTGCCGGAGTCCTTTTCGTTGGGTTCATCCAGTACCTGGAAGACGCTGTCAGCGGCGGCGATGCCGGTCTGGATGGTTGCCAGCACATTGGTCATGCGGCGCAGGGACGGCAGCAGGGCCAGCATGGCGGTGATGAAAGCGATGAAGGCGCCAGGCGTCATGCCGGACTGGGCCAGAGAAGTCGTGGCGTAAAAAAAGATGCCGGCCAGGGCCGCGCCCGCAATGATATGCACCAGCGCGGCGGCGCCATGCTTGGTCAGAATCAGGCGCACGTGCTGGCTGCGATTGCGGGCATTGATCTGGCGAAAACGCTCGGACTCCGAGTCCTGGGCCTTCATCAGCTTGACCACCTGGTGCCCGGCAATGACCTCGTTGGCCCGCTGGGCCACGCCGCCCACCGTGTCCTGGATCTTGCGGCTGTAACGGCGAAACTTGCGGCTGACCAGCCGTGCCAGCAAGGCCACCGGCGGGCCCAGCAGCAGCACTACCAGGGTGAGCTTGGCGCTGCTGACCAGCATCACCACGAAAAAGCCGATGACGTACAGGCTGTCGCGCATCAGGATGGTGATGGCGTCGGTACTGGCTGCGGCCACCTGTTCCACATTGAAGGTCAGCCGGGAGATCAGGCCGCCCTGGGCCTGGCGGTCAAAGAAGATGGTGGGAAGCACCAGCAGTTTGTCGAACAGGTCCTGGCGCAGGTCGAAAACCACCGAGCGACCGGCCCGGCTCATGCAGTACCCCGAGATCAGCGCACCCAGGCCCCGGCCGACAAAAATGACCAGCACCAGCGCCGGCAGCCAGGACACCGCCCGCCAGTCGTCACCCACGAATCCTTCGTCCAGCAGCGGGCGCATCAGGGCGGTAAAGCCGGCGGTACAGGCCGCATCCAGAGCCATGCCGCCGATGGCCAAGCCGATCAGCCACAGGTATCTGCGGCTGTAGCCCAACAGGCGACGGAATACGGCCTTTGCCTGGGCGGGTTCCAGCATCTTTGTTTCGGGACTGGCGGTGTTCAATGCCCCTGGACCGCGTTAATCAAAACGTTCGTTGGCCTGGCTTGAGAACCGCCGGGCACAACACCGGAGGGAATGTTAGCAGAGCCCCCGCGGAATGAATCGGCAAAATCCTGAAGGGCGCGAATTCTGCCCTCCGACAAGGGGCGGAAAAAACCTCCGGCAACCGGAAAACGCTGTGCGTTCGGACACATGGGCCTCGCAAATGGACCAGTAGCCGGCGCAAATCATGGTGGCGCGGGATTCGCCAGTTTTTACGTTTGAAAAAACTGGCTGGGAGATTTGCACTTCATGGTCGGACTGTCGCCGCCGAAGATCAAAAAAACAATGACTTAGGAGACTGGCGTGAAACCTGCATCAGCGATGACTGCGGCACGAAATCGCGAACGAAATGAAAAGAAATGGCGGTTACAAATCAGTATCAAAACGTCGCGGTTTCTTACGTTCCGATACTTACTCGAGTTAACACACAATCGCCGCCAGAAGAGCTAACTTAGGATCCAATGGTCAAGACCTCGAGTCACGGAACGACATCATGAAATCACGCTACACCCTGACCCGGCTCGCCATTGCCGCGGCCATTGCACTGGCCGGCTGCTCGGCCACGCCGGGCCCGGACACCACCGCGGGGGTCAACGACCCCACGGCCAGCTACATCGTCAAGGGCAACGACCTGGACGTCCTGGCAACCCACATCGACCGCATCGGCGGCACGGTGACCGCGGAACTGGGCATCATCGATTCCCTGGGCGTGATCCTGACCGACGAACAACGGCAGCTGCTGGCCCAGTCTCCCGCCGTGGACAGCATCTTCGCGGACCGGCCCACCAGGCTACAGGGCGCCACCGCAGACAAAGCCGGGGCCTGCACGGAATCGGTCATGGCCGATCACTTCGACCAGAACTCGTTTTACAACAACCACGGCAACGTCAACTGGTCGGAGCACTGGCGCGAGAAAGGCGAGAGCAACGGCACCGGCTGGGGGCGTGTTCGGGTCAGCAACGGCAAGCTCAGGTTTGTCGGCAGTCTCTACAGCAGCACGGCGGTGGAACGCCGACTGGACGTGGAAGCCGGCCGCTACGCTTACCTGACCTTCGACGTCTCCACCAACAGCAGCGTCGCCTCCAGCGACGAACTGGAAGTCTACGTGGCTACCCGCCGCTACGAAGACGATGACGATGACAGTGATAGTGAAGACGACGACGACTACATCACCGTCAAACACCACCTGGGATACGTGGAGCTGGGCCCCGATACCCGGGTGAGCCGCAGCTTCAACCTGGAGGCCTTCGAGGCGGAACGTTACGTCGCCGTGGGCTTCAAGCCGACCAACAGCAGCGGCAGTTCTCAGTATGAGGTGAGCCTGGACAACGTGAAGGTGTCCCAGACCAGCGAGAACCCCGGCGCCTACGCCTCCGAGGCCTCAGAAGCGGACCTGCTGCATGCCGCCGGCATCGACGGCTCCGGCGTGACCATTGCGTTCGTGGACTCCGGCATCGACACCCAGAGCAGCGCCCTGACCAAGGATGACGGCACCTCGCGCCTGCTGGGAGCCTACGCCGTGGTGGGCAGCCCGGACGATTTCAGTGGCCATGGCACCCACCTGGTCAGCGTGGCTACCCAGGCAGCAGCTTCCCCCAGCATCTGCAGCACCGGCGGCAAACTGGGCATCGCACCGGGTGCTGACGTGGTCTCCATCAAGGCCTTCGACGACCAGGGCAACGGCAGCTACCTGAACGTGGTGCAGGCCCTGGACATGATCCTGGACCTCAAGGACACCCATAACATCCGCGTGGTCAACCTGTCTTTCGGTTCCACGGCCCAGACGGCCTACTGGGAGGACCCGGTGAACCAGGCGGTGATGCGGCTGTGGGCTGAAGGCCTGGTGGTGGTGACCTCCGCCGGCAACGACGGCCCTGACGCCATGTCCATCACGGTGCCGGGCAACGTACCCTACGTGATCACCACCGGCGCCATGACCAACGGCTACACCAAGAACCAGTCCGACGACCGGGTTGCCAGCTTTTCCGGCGCCGGCCCGACCCAGGAAGGTTTCCTCAAGCCGGACCTGGTGGCGCCGGGCGGGCATCTGCTGGGCGCCGTGGGCCAGGGCAAACAGATGGCGGTGGACCTGGCCAGCTACCGTGACCAGGTGAACTCCGACTTCCTGCTGGCTTCGGGCACCTCCCAGGCTTCCGCGGTGGTGGCCGGCGCAGCCGCCCTGCTGCTGGACTTTGACCCGCTGCTGAGCAACGACGACGTCAAGTGCAGGCTCATGGGCGGCGCCAAGCCGGCCATACTGCCCAACGGCGAGCTGGCCTACAGCCCCTTCCGCCAGGGCGCCGGCCTGCTGAGCCTGGACGGCGCCATCAACGCCAGCCTGACCGACTGTGCCAACGACGGCCTGGATATCTTCGCTGAACTGGATACCGGCGCCCATCACACCGGCCCGGTGACCGCTGACACCAACGAGCAGTTCCAGGTGGTGCAAAATGACGGCAGCGTGTGGAACGAAGGCTCCGCCTGGAACGAGGGGTCGACCTGGAACGAGAGCTCCGTCTGGAACGAAGGCTCGGTCTGGAACGAGCATTCCATCTGGAACGAATCGTCATCCTTCGTGGAATCCATCCTCGGCATGCTGGCTTCGTTCTGGAACGAGGGCTCGGTGTGGAACGAAGGCTCGGCGTGGAACGAGAGTTCGGTCTGGAATGAAGGCTCCATGTGGAACGAAGGATCCGCATGG
>JASJDM010000013.1 GCA_030065125.1 Lysobacterales bacterium
CCGGCGGCAATGACACTGAGAGAGATTTGTTGTTGCTTAGAACTGGTAGCCGAGGCTGAAACCGTAGACCAGCGGGTCGATTTCGACTTCGAAAGCAAGGTCTGCACCGCGCACTTCCGCGTCGGTGTCGATGTCCATCCAGCGGGCATCGAAGTTCAGGAACCAGTTTTCGTTCAGGCGCCAGTCGGCCCCGATCTGGGCAGCCAGGCCAAATGAATCGTCCAGCACCAGCTCGGTGCCTGCCAGCGGACCCGTGGTCTCTTCGCTGAAGAAGGTGGTGTAGTTAACGCCCAGTCCAACGTAGGGATAAAAATTTCCGCTGTTCGGGAAGTGATACTGGATGCTCACCGTGGGCGGCAGCTGATCCGTTTCACCCACCTTGGTGCCATCCTTCAGCTCGATGTCGTGATTGAAGGGAATGGCGGCCAGGATGTCTACGGCCCAATTTTCGTTGAAAAAGTAAACTGCGTTCAGGTTCAGCGCGGCGCCGGCGTCGGCGTCGACGATGTCGCTGTTATCCGATTTTGGATCAACATTGGTGATGCCTACGCGGCCCATCCAGGTGCCGGGCTCGTGGGCGAATGCCTGCCCACTCAAAAGTGCGGCAGCAATGAGTAAGGTCAGCTTGGATTTCATGTCGAATGCTCCGTTTCCTGTATGGATATTCCAAGGGTGATGTTAATGTCCCCAGTGCATTAGACCATCCGCATTTACACCTAGATTTTTTGCACTGCATCTACGACTTTTGTCTAATTTTTTCAAGGAGTTGCCTGCCATTACGCAGATGACCAACGGGTAGCGACGAGCGCAGTCCACCCCGCCGGATCGCCAGGAATTCACGTCGGAGCCGGGATCGTCGATTCGACCCTGCTCGTCTTGCAGTCGATTTGCCGCTAAAGTCGCCACTTTCCCTCGACCGAGTGGCCCATGAGCGATCCCACCTGGGTTTCAATACTGCCGCCCCTGCTGGCCATCGTGCTGGCCATCTGGACCCGCCAGGTCATCCTGTCGCTGTTTGCCGGCATCTGGATGGGCATGACCCTGCTGGCCGGATACAACCCGTTTTCGGGCCTGGCGGGAAGCCTGGACGGCATCGTCAGGGTGTTCTCCAACGAGGGCGACGCCCGGGTGTTGATCTTTACCCTGCTGATCGGCTCCATGGTGGCCACCATCGAGCATTCCGGCGGCGTGCGCGGTTTTGTGCATTTCCTGGAGCAGCGGCGCTGGGTGCACACCGGGCTGCGGGCCCAGCTCATGGCCTGGGTGACCGGGCTGGTCATTTTCATCGAGTCCAATATCACCCTGCTGGTGGCGGGTTCGGTGTCGCGGCCGCTGTTTGATCGGTTCCGGATCTCCCGGGAAAAGCTGGCTTACCTGATCGATGCCACTTCCGCGCCGGTGTGCGTGATGATCCCGCTGAATGCCTGGGGGGCATTCATTATCGGTCTCGTAGCAAGCTCCGGCGTTGAAAAGCCCCTGGAGACCTTCGTGGCCGCCCTGCCCTTCAACTTTTACGCCATTGCCGCCATCCTGCTGGCCCTGGTGGTGATTGTGTGGCGGGTTGATATTGGGCCCATGAAAGCGGCCGAGACGCGCACCCGTGAGGGTCAATTGCACTGGCCCGGCGCCACCCCCATGCTGGAAGCTGAAATCGATCACGGCGAAGCCAGCGATGGCCCACCCCCGTCTGCACTGCATATGGTCCTTCCCATCGTCACCATGATCGCGGTCATGCCGCTGGGGCTCTACGTCACCGGCCAGGGCGACATGATGGCAGGGTCGGGCTCAAGATCCATTCTGTGGGCGGTGTGTGCCGCCATTGCGGTCTCCTGGGTGATGCTGCTGCTGCGCGGAGAGTCGGTGCACACCCTCATGCAGGTGTTTATGAAAGGCGCGGCCGACCTGCTGCCCATCAGCGCCATCCTGCTGCTGGCTCTTGCCCTGGGCGACGTGGCCCAGGCCCTGGGCACCGGCCCCTTCGTGGCCGGCGCCGTGGGTGAGGCCGTGCCGGCACCCCTGCTGGCGCCCCTGGTGTTCCTGGTGGCTGCCTTCATCGCTTTTTCGGTGGGATCCAGCTGGGGCACCTTTGCCATCATGGTGCCGATTGCCATCCCCATCGCCCTGTCGCTGGATCTTTCGGTGCCATTGTTCCTCGCGGCGGCGGTGTCGGGGGGTATTTTCGGCGACCATGCCTCGCCCATATCGGATACCACCGTGGTGGCGTCCATGGCGTCAGCTTCGGACCATATCGAGCACGTGCGGACCCAGCTGCCTTACGCGCTGCTGGCGGCGGCCATTGCCGCCCTGGGGTTTCTTCTGGCCGGCCTGGCCGGCTAGGCATTCATTCAGCCGCGGCGCGGGCCTTGGCCCTGAGCGACAGGGTCAGAATTCCGCCCATGATCAGCACACCGCCGGCCACCAGGCCCCAGCTCAACCGGTCGCCCCACAACACCACGCCCAGCAGAACCGCGAACATCGGGGTCAGCAGCAGGTAGGGTGTCACATAGGCCACGGGGTGGCGCTGGATCAGAAAGAAGTAGATGCCATGCCCCACGATGGAGGCGCCCAGGGCTGAATAGACAACGCCGCCCCAGTGGTGCCAATCAGCAGCCGCCAGCAACTCCAGGCTGGGTCGCTCCAACAGCCAGGTAATCGGAATCAGGAACGGCACGGAAATCAGTGCTGACCAGGCCTGGTAACTGAACGGGTCCATACCCTTGATGCCCCGCATAAGGACCGTCCCCAGGGCAAGAAAAAACGCACCCAGCAACACCAGCAGGCCGCTGTCCAGTTGGGCAAAGACCTTGGGATCAAAACCCATCACCAGCACGCCGGAAAACGCCACGCTGATGGCCACCACAGAGCGCCAGCCCACCTGTTCCCCCAGCAGCAGTGCCGCGAGCACCGCGGACATGGGGATGTAGGCCTGCACCAGGATGGCCACGGAGGACACGTCATCGGAGATCTTCAGTCCCCAGAAGTTGAAGCCAAAATGCAGCGCACCGGTCAGCAGCGCTACCGCCACCAGCCGCCACCACTGGCCGGGCGGCGGTCGCTTGAGAAAGGGCAGCAGCACCACCATCACCAGGCTGAAGCGGATCAGGGTGAAAAGGAAAGGCGGAAAATGCAGCAGTCCCATGGCCGAGGCCACAAAGTTGAACGCCCAGGCCAGGCAGGCGGCGAGGATCAGCAGCAGGTGAGATGCGGGCATTTGCAGGTCTGGAACAGAAGGAAAACCCGAGTCCGTCAATCCACCGTAGCGTCAGCGGGCTCGGACCCAAGCCCATCGAGCAGGAACCGGTTCGCGTCCCTTATACTGCGGGCCATTATGGCATCCACCTTCCGCCTGAAATCATCCGAATAAGTCTGCCGCGAGGTAGCCCACCAGCGTCGCCCCACCTCGTTACCCAGGTGCCACTCCAGGTAAGCAATGCGATCCTCCCAGCCCTCGGGCGCCAGGCCCAGCTCGTCCATCTTGCGCAGCCGCCCGAGTTGCACCAGGCCATAATTGAAATAACGGTCGAGCACCACCCGGTCCAGCTCAGTGAGCTCGTCCGGCGTGTAAACCGCCTTGGCCAGTGACTCCGCCGGGTTTTCCCCCATCATGGCCAGTTCCAGCTGCATGTCAGCCAGGTAATAATCATTGGCGATCTGGGCCTGGGTGATCTGGGTATTCTGGTTGATCTGCACGGCCACCAGGATCAAGCCGGCAATCACGCCGACGTTGGCACCCAGGGTCAGCCATCCGTTCAGTTGTTCTGAGGTCATCCCGTTCACTCCACCGGTGGGAAGCAGCACAGTCTATGGAATTGGCGGACAGGTGTCTCCTGAACTTGATTCAGGATCCATCAGCAAACGAGGTCAGTTCAAACCCTTGGCTGGTACTGGGTAAAGAACAGCGGCTCCGGTCATCACCACTCAATGCATGAACGAAGCAGGCTTCGGACCTTCAGATGGATCCTGAGTTCAGGATGACAGCGAGAAAATCAACGCTCAAACCCACCCCGAAAAATGCGGCCGACCGGCGTCAATGGGATATCCACGGTGGTGGTCGCGGCCGCTACAACCCCTGGAACCTGTACCGTGGCCTCCTCGTAAAAATCATTGATCACGGTCACCTCGAAGTCGACGTCAGGGTCCAGTCCCATACGGTACGTGCCCACGGGGTTTTCCATGTCGCCCGGACCGGATACCGATGCCGTGTTCAGATCGGTCAGCACGAATGCGCCAATGATGCCGGCGTTGGTGGATTCGTCATAGACGCGCCCAGCCAGGAACCCAAGCTGCGGAAATGTCAGCGTCCTGAACGTTCTTTCGGCGTAGAGAAAATAACCGGGCTCCGGGCCGGTGGCGTTTTTGACGCAATCTTCCACCCGCAGGAAACGCAATCCTTCGGTTCCGCCGCTGGGCTGGTTCACTTCATCCTGTTCGAAGCCCTGTTCAAAGCTGTCGCAGGAATTCAGATCAAAAATTGGCTGAGCCGCCGGGTTCGTCAGAATGTCTGCTTCGTAAAGGGTGGCGCGCAAACCGTATTCCGGACAAAACGGATTGAACACCAGCGTGCAGACGGTATTGGGGGGACAGTTACCGCACTGGGCCTCGCCCATGGTGAACTGCCAGGGCAGGTCCACCCGGGTGTTGGCGTCAAAGTTGATGACGTACCAGTTGACGTCTGAGGACGACGAGAAGCTGTCGAACAGCGCCTCGCCAAACTCCAGCGGTGTTGCCTCGAATACGCTGTCACCTGCCTGGGCCAGCGGCGCGCAACACGCGAGACAGCTGGCCAGCAGGAGTTTGTGGAGGGTCGATGGCCGGGTTCCCATCACCCCTTTATAGCGCAAAACTGCGCTCCCGGTCCTTTTCTGGCTGATATACCGGGAGGGGTACGGGGTTTCAGGCGCTCAGTACAGCAGTTCGACCCAGCGCCCCTCGTCGATCATGCCTTGCTTTTTAGCCTGCCAGCTTTCCGGCGATCCGCACATATCACCGAACAGCTCATCCAGGTGATCGCGGATGGCCTTGAGTCCGGCCACGTACACGAAGGTGTGTTCTTCGCTGAGACGATTCCAGATCTCCGACGCCCGCTCCTCCAGGGCATAATCCCAGGCGATGGGGTCAGCCCAGCTGGGGCGCGGACTCAAAGCCTTGAAGGCCTCGAAGGTCTCTTCATCGTAGTACTTGGTGAAGTCGTCCCTGTGCTCGTTCATGTACAGGAGTTCCAGCCCCGTGTGGGCGCCGTACAGCAGGGTGACCTTGCCTTTCCACTCGCCGTGATCCTCGTAAATATGCTTTACCAGTCCGCGGAATGGGGCGATGCCCGTGCCCATGCCGATCAGCAGCAGGTTGGCCTCGGGATCCGGCGGAATCTTGAAGGGAATGCCGAACGGGCCGGTGATGGACAGGTGCTGACCCGGCGTCAGGTCACACAGGTAGTTGGAACTGGTGCCCCGGTACTCCTCGCCGCTGTACTCGTCGATGTAGTTGCAGCGTTTCACCACGATGGTGACCTCGGGTTTGCCGCCGGCACCGGCGCCCGGCGCGCTGGCCACGCTGTACAGGCGATGGTGCAGCGAGCCGCCAAACTCGGCAGGGCCCTCGGACAGCACGCCGATGCACTGTCCGATTTCGTATTCGAAGTCTGGCCGATCGATGGCCAGGACCAGTTCTCGAACCTCTTCCGCGGCCGCATCGGTAATGCGTTCATTGCTCAATACGGCGGCATCAAACCGGGGTTCCTTGGGATAGTCTTCAAGACGCATGATCAGCACTCCTGTTGATTCGATGGCTGTGGCGGCTGCAGCCGCCGCCACAGGCTGAATTGGCGCAGCCACCGGTTTGCCTGGCATACAGCTTTGCGGTCACCAACCGCATGAGCAGCATCAGGGCAATCAGTCCGGCGGCTATCAATATTCGTTCAAACATTCCAGGCCTCGTTCACGCACCCAGTCCGGCAAAGCCCATGAACCCCATGGACAGAATGCCCGCGACAATCAGGGCCACCGCTGTGCCCTTGGCCAGGTCCGGCACCTCGGCCAGCTCCAGTTTTTCCCGCACGCCAGCCATGAGCACCAGGGCAATGGTGAAGCCGACGCCAGCACCCAGCGCATAGACCACACACTGGGAAAACCCGTAACCCTTGTTGGTCTGGAACAGGGCCAGGCCGAGGATTGCGCAGTTGGTGGTAATCAGCGGCAGAAAGATGCCCAGCGCCCGGAATGTTCCCGGGCTCAGCTTGCGCAGGATCATCTCCACCAGCTGCACGGTGGAGGCGATGACCAGGATGTAGGAGATCAGCCGCAGGTAAGGCGCGTCGATCCAGATCAGGATCTTGTTGATGCTGAAGGCACAGACCGAGGCCACCAGCATGACAAAACACACGGCGCCGCCCATGCGGATAGCGGTCTCAACTTTGCTGGACACGCCGAAGAAGGGGCAGATACCCAGGAAATAGGCCAGCACGAAGTTGTTGATCAGCGCGGCGTTGATGAAGATGGACCAGTGGGACACGTCACTCATGACGCTTCCTCCTTCAACCTGGCCGCGGTCTCCTGGCGCTGCTTGATGGCGTTGACCACCAGCAGCCAGACGGCCATGGCAAAAAATCCGCCGCTGGGCAGCACCATCACCGTCCAGGTCTGGTAGCCCTCGGGAAACAGTTCCACGTTGAACAGGGTGCCGGCGCCCAGGATCTCCCGCACCATGCCGATGGACAGCAGGGCGGCGGTGAAGCCAACGCCCATGCCCAGGGCATCAGCCGCGGCCCGGCCCATGGAGTTCTTGGAGGCAAACGCCTCGGAGCGGCCCAGGATCAGGCAGTTGACCACAATCAGGGAAATAAACGCGCCCAGGCTTTTGTGCAGCTCCAGACTGATGGCCATGATGGCGTAGTCCACGGTGGTGACGAAGCTGGCAATGATGCAGATGTAGCAGACGATCCGTGCCTCCCGGGGGATGAAGCGAGCCAGGGCCGACACCGACAGGCCCGACATCAGCAGCACAAAGCTGGTGGCCAGCCCCATGGTCAGGGCATTCATGGCGGTATTGGAAACCGCCAGGGCCGGGCACATGCCCAGCACCTGGATGAAAACCGGGTTGTCCCGCCACAGGCCCTTGATGAATTCGTCGGTATGGGTGGTGGGTGTGCTCATGACCCTTCCTCACTGGCCGGCGGTGCTTCGGGCCGCATGGCGTACTGGTCCCTGTACCGGTTCAGCAGGGGTACCCACTGCTGGGCGCTGCCGTTGAGAATGTCGCCGATGGCCACCGAGGTGATGGTGGCGCCGGTGATGCCGTCCAGTTCCCATGGCGACTGCTTTTCGCCCTCACCCACGGTGACCAGCGCATTGGCCAGGGCAGATCCATCGGGGTTCAGGCGAACATCCAGGGCTTCGAAGTTGGCGACAAAGTGGGGCTCCACTTCGATCTTGTCACCCAGCCCCGGGGTTTCCTTGCTCTCCAGCACCTTGAAGCCGGTGATGGCCTCCTCGGCAAAGGAATAGGCATACAGCACCCGGATGTTGTCCTGGTAGCCCATGCCAATGCCGGTGATGGCGGCACCAATCAGCCGACCATTCTCGTCGTAACCCAGGAAAACCGGCAGGTCGGCGCCTTCCCGAGGAACCAGGCTGCCGCCGTCGTCCACCACCGCCAGTACCGAGGTGGCCTGGGGCAGCACCTCGGCCAGGGCCTTTTTCAGGGCCTCGGCCTGGTTCTGGCGGATGCGATCGGCGGTGCCCTGGAACACGGCCACGATCAGCAGCGCGCAGGCCAGGCCAATGCCGACGATGGCCCGGTACATGGACCAGACCGACGTGGCCGGGCGTGTCTCGACTGCCGGCGCCGTCATGCCGTGCCCTCCTGCTCGTCCTTCTTCTCGCCATTCTCAGGCCGGGTCCCAAACACCGTAGGCTGAATCAACCGGTCAATGTGGGGCGATACCGCGTTGGCCAGCAGGATGGCGTACATCACCCCTTCGGGCATGCCGCCCCAGTAGCGGATCACCACCACCAGTGCCCCGATCAGCAGCCCGTAAAGCCAGCATCCCGCGTTGGTGATAGGGGATGCCACCATATCCGTGGCCATGAACACCGCGCCCAGCATCAGCCCACCGGAAAACAGCATGAACACTGGCGAGGCATACTCTCCTGGCGCGATCAGGTTCATCAGGAAACTGAGACCCGCAACCGTGGCCAGAATGGACACCGGGATTCGCCAGTTGAGCATATTGCGCAGGGCCAGGTAGGCGCCGCCGGCCAGGATAAGGGCGGCGCAGGTTTCCCCCACCGACCCGCTGGTCAGGCCAAATGCCAGTTCGGGCACACCGGTGGTGGCATTCTGGAATTTCATGACCGCCAGCGGCGTGGCCGAGGTCACCGCGTCGTAAACCGGTTCGGCCATGGGGATGGTCAGGGTGGATGAAGGCAGGTCCGTGAACCGGCCCGGTGAAAACGCCTCGGACCAGTGAGTCATGGCCTGGGGAAACGCGGCCTGCAGAAAGGCCCGGCCCACCAGGGCGGGGTTGAAGGCGTTGTAGGCCAGACCGCCAAACAGGTACTTGCCGATGCCCACGCCGAACACACCGCCGATCACCACCATCCAAAGCGGCAGGGCCGGCGGCAGGGTCAGGCCGTAAAGGATACCTGTGATGGTGACCGACCAGTCCGAGACCGGTGTTTCCCGCCGGTTCAACCGGTTGAGAAAATGCTCGGTGGCGACACAGGACGCGGTGGCCGTGAAGATCACCAGAGCCGCCGCCAGCCCAAAGGCATAAACCGCGAATCCAACCACCGGCAGCAGGGCCAGCACCACGTGGTACATGATGTGATCCACGCTGGCGCCGCTGGACACGTGGGGCGAGGAGGCGATCTGCAGGGTACGGGAGAGCTTCATGCCGGCCTCGCGGTTTTGCGCAGCATGCGCTTGGCCAGCCGGAAGTACTGCACCAGCGGGATGTGAGACGGGCACACGAATGAGCAGGAGCCACATTCGAAGCAGTCCATCAGGTGAAACTCCTCCGCCATCTCGGTGTAGCACTCGTTCTTGGCCAGGATGCCCATCTGGGACGGGTTGAGGTACATGGGACAAGCGTCCACGCAACGGGCACAACGGATACAGGGGTAGATCCTGCGTTCACCGTGGGCACCGGTTTCCGCCCGGGTCACCGCGGTGATGCCCGACGTTCCCTTGGTCAGGGGGACGTCCAGGCTGGATACCGCCGGCCCCATCATGGGTCCACCCAGGAAAACCCGGGTCATGTCATCGGTCACCCCCACCTGCTCCAGGGCGAAACGTACCGGGGTACCGATGGGAATCCGGTAGTTACCTTTCTTGACGATGCCGGGCCCACCGATGGTGACCACTCGCTCCTGGATGCCCTGGCCGTGAGGCAGCAGCCGGCCGATCTCGGCGGTGGTGGCCACGTTGACGCAGATGGCGTGGACATCCAGCGGCAGACCGCCGGAGGGAATCTCCCGGTCCAGCAGGGCCTTGATCACCATCTTTTCGGCACCCTGTGGATACTTGACCTGCAGCACTTCGACGGTGATGGGCAGGTCGGCGGGGCAAGCCTTGCGCAGTGTTTCCACCGCGTCCAGCTTGTTGGCCTCCACCGCGATGATGCCGCGCCCGGCACCCGTGGCCTTCATCAGGTAGCGCAGACCCATGAACACATCATCCGTCTGCTCCAGCATGACCCGGTGATCCGTGGTCAGGTAGGGCTCACACTCCACCCCGTTGATGATGACCGTATCCAGGCTTTTGCCTTCGGGGATCTTGAGCTTGGCGTGGGTTGGGAACGCTGCGCCCCCCAGGCCCACGATGCCCGCCCGCTGGATGGCGCTGATGATGTCATCCGGGGTAGCCGTTTCCAGCCGACAGGGTTCGCCGTCCGCCACTTCCTGGGTGGACGCAGGGTACGGTTCCAGGTACACGCCCGGAACCAGGTCGCCGCTGATGCTGGGGACCCGGCCGATCTTGCGGATGACACCGCTGGCCGGCGCATGCATGGCCACGGAGATGAACCCGTCCGCCTCGGCAATGGTCTGGCCCCGGGACACCTCCTGGCCCTCACGCACCACCACCTTGGCCGGCTTGCCCAGGTGCTGAGACAGCGGCACCAGCAGGGTCGGCGCAAACGGGAAGCGGCGAATGGCCAGGTCCCGGGTATCGTCCTTGTGTTCCTCGGGATGAATCCCGTGGCGGAACGTGGAGCGGCGAAAGTTATCCAGCATGGTTCAGCGTCCGAAGGGTCGTTGAAAAGTTCTCTGGCGTCAGTTGAACTTCTCGCCGCGCTTGATCCACTTGTCGATGTCCTTGGCACTGCGATCCGCGGGCAATCCCGGGTGTATCACCTGGGCGGTACATTTCTCCGCCGCTTTCACCAGGTCTCGATAGGGCCCGCCCTGGGGATCGGCAATCACCGCCTTCTTGTCGCCGTTGTAGGCAAAAATCTTGCCGTTGATCATGATGCATTCATCGCAGGAGGTGCACTCGTCGGTGTCCAGCCAGGGGGCCATGTACTCACCCTCGGCCGCGGGTTCCGCCGCCGGGGCAGGCACTGCCACCGGGGCCGCGGCGGGTACGGCCGCAGCAACGGCTCCACCGCCGGCATCTCCACCTGCCGCCTGGACCGTTCCCAGGACGCTGCCGATATCCGCCGACTGCCCACCGGCCACCATCTGCACCAGTCCCGCGGCGATCTTCTGCACCACTTCCTGGCGGATGCGGGATTCGATGCCCTCGTCCGGCACCGGCACTTCCACTTCCTCCTCCAGTTCGGCCAGGTCGCGCAGCATGATCCAGAAATCACGCCGCTCCTCGGTTGAGATGGCCATGGGTTCGGCAGCCAGCAGGCGGCTCAACTGCTGCTTGGCGTCCAGCGCCCACACGTAAGGCACGTAGTCCTCCCGCTCGTCCGCGTCCAGTTCGATGTAATCGGCCAGTGGGATCTGGGCTTCGTTCCAGGCGTCACGCGGAATCTTGCGGAAGTGCTTGCGGAACCGGGTTTCCGTGGAGGCGAAGTCGGCGAAGGTGGTTGCCAGCTCCATCTCCTTGCGGGTTCCACCGTCCATGTACTCGACGGGCGCGGTGGCCCACAGCTTGTCCATGGCGGGGTTGCCGTCCAGGTCCAGGCATTCACCAATGGTCTTGCCGCGATCCGGGTCGTAACGGAACAGCGGGAAGGCCCGGGATTCCACCGCCAGCTTGGCCTGGTGATGACCCATATCGTCGCCGATGCCATGCTCGGGCTGGCATGAGGTGTACAGGTTGAACAGCGCCGGGCGCCGGGACATCAGTCCCTGCACAAAGCTCTCGATCATGTGGTTGGCATAGGCAATGGTGCTCTGGGCCACATAGGTGGTCCGGTGCGCCATGGCAATCAGGCCAATCTCCTTGCGGACCTCCTCCTTGCCCTTGATGGCCTTGCCGTACTGGGCCATGTCGGAGATCTGGCCGAAGAATCCCGAGGTACAGGCCTGGCCACCGGTGTTGGAGTACACCTGGGTGTCCACCACCAGCACCTTGATGGGTTTGCCCAGCATCATGGCCCGGGACAGGTTCTGGAAGCCGATGTCATACATGGCACCATCACCGCCCGCCGCCACCACCGGCGGACACAGGTGGAACTCCTCGTCGGTGAAGTCCTGCCAGTTGAAGCGCTGGAACTCCTCGTCGTGGACCGCCGGGTTGTAGGCGTCCTTGAGCTCCAGTTCGGCCATGCGGATGGCCTTGAAGCCTTCGGCCATCTTCACCATATGACCCTCGTACACGCCCAGGGCCACCGAGGTGCTGTCCTGGAACAGGTGGTTGGCCCAGGGGAAGGGGTAGGGGTTGAACGGGAAGGTGCTGCCCCATACCGAGGTGCAGCCCGTGGCGTTGATCATGCCCATGCTGGAGCGGCCCTTGCCGGTAGTCCCGTCGGTGTAGCGCCACTTCAATTGGGTCAGATCCGAGATCAGTCCGGTGACCCGCTTGAGCCACTCGCGATCGATGGGCTCGGCCTCGTGGGCCTTCTCCACGTTGCTGGCGATGCTGGCCAGGGTGATGTCTCCGCCGGCGTTGCCGGACAGCATGGCGTCCAGGTCCGCCGGGTCATCCAGGTGGATCTCGCCCACCAGCTTCAGCTGGACGTGCTGTTTGAGGTCAGCAATCAGACGGTCCAGCTTCTCCACGTGGGCCTTGACCCGGGGCTGCAGCAGGGATTCCACCGTGGCGGTGAACAGGTGCACCACGGTTTTTTCCGAGCAGCCCAGGCAGGCGCCGTCGCCGCTGGCCAGGGGCAGGTAGGCATCTTTGTTCAGCAGGATCGTTTCCAGGGCGCCGATACCCTCTTCCAGGTTGTCCACCCGGATGTACTTCTCCGGGGTATTGGGAAGATCCAGCCAGAAGCCCCAGTTCTTGCGCAGTTCGGCAATGGTGTCTTCGGTCTGGGTGATGGGACGCAGTGCGTCGTCGGCACAGACCTCCACACACTCCATGCAGCCCTTACAGGTGTTGGGATCCACCGTGATGCTGAGCAGTCCGCCGTCGCCGGCTTTCTTCTTCTCACGCAGGGTGAAGTAGGGCCGGGAAAGGGCGAACTGGAAGCTGCCGATTTCCTCGCGGAAACCCTGGAACTCTGCCTGCAGCGCAGCCTGGTCCGAACCGGCCTCGGCCACGGTGGCGTCGATGGCCTGGTTCATCAGCTCATGCACTGACGCTTCTTCCTCGGCGCCCTGCAGCAGCTTGCGCAGCTTGGATTCAAGCTGGCGAATGGCCTTGGGCAGCAGCGTGGTGGGTTTGCCGGCTTTCTTCAGCCGGTTGACCACGGTTTCCAGCACCTGGGAAACTTCATTGACCAGGCCGGGTATCGCGGTGTCCGGGCAGACCGTGTAGCAGTCGCCGCAGGCCGTGCAGTTTTCCGGAATCCACTGGGGATGCTGGAAGCGGATCGAGGTCATATCCCGGAAGTGGGACGTGACCGCCGGCATCAGGCTCATGCTCATGAAGGGATCCGCAGGTACCGAGCCACCGACACCCTGGGCATAAAGGCTGCCGGTCTGGGCCCAGAATCGATGGATATCGGTACTGGGCGACTGGCTCTCGGGCATGCCCTTGACCCGGACAGGCACCGGCAGATGGCCGTTGCCGGCAGTGTCTTCGCCAACGGTCTTTTCGGTGACTTCGGTGAGCTCGTCAAAGCCGCGCTTGACCACCCGCATATTGTCTTCCACCACCCGGGCGCCCTTGGAACCGAACTTGTGCTGCAGCTGGTCGCGGATCGCGTTGAGCAGGAAATCCTCGGTAAGGCCCTTCTGCTCCAGCAGCGGCGAGGTGGCAAAAAACGCACCCTGAAAGGCAATGCCCTGCATGCGCAGCTGCAGTTCCGGATCCGTGGCTTCGTCCCGGGCGATCTGGAACGCATCCAGGTAGTACACCTTGATATCCCGGTCGATGATGGTCTGCCGGTAGTGGCGGGGAATGGACTTCCAGAATTCCTCCGGTGAGCTGGCGTCGCTCTGCATCACCAGCACGCCGCCTTCCTTCAGTCCGGCCAGGGCGTCGGTGTGCTTGAACACGTTGGGATCCGGCGCCAGCACCACGTCCACATAGAAGAATTCGCAGTTGACCCGGATAGGCTCCGGTGCCGCCGCCAGGAAGTAGCTGGTGGGCTGGCCCTTTTTCTCCGAACCGTACTTGGGGTTGGCCTTGACGTGGTAACCCAGCAGGTCGAACAGGATGATGGCCAGGTTTTTGCCGGTGGTGATGGCACCCCAGCCGCCCACGGAATGCATGCGCACGGTGATGCAGCCTTCGGGCATCAGGTTGGGGTTCTCGCTGCCCTTCACCGCCAGCGCCTTGACGTGGGGATAAGCGTCCGCCACGGTCTGCTGGTGGATCTCCTGGGCGGGGCTCAGGTTGCCATCCTTGACGAAGTCGATGGACAGGTAGAACTGCCGCTGCTGGCGACCGTCCGGCTGCATGTTTTCCACCGCACCCAGAATCGCTTCGGGCTGCAGGTCGCGGCTGCCCAGGCCGAAGGAACCGGAGTACAGCTCCGGCATATCCTTGATGGACTTGTAGGAGGTCAGCTCCGGATACACCGGGGTCTTGCTGCGGCCGTTTTCCAGGCACTTGTTGATCACCGCCCGGATTTCCCGCATCAGCGGCAGGTCGGCGGCCAGGGGCTGGTCGGTGCGTTCCAGTACCGCCACGCCCTTGCGGCCCTTGAGCAGTTCGCCCAGCAGGTCGCCCGGGAACGGCCGGAACATCAGCAGGTCCACCACGCCCAGCTTGATGCCCTTGGTTTCACGCACGTAGTCGGCCACGGCTTCGGCCATGGGGATCAGGCTGCCCTGCCCCACGATCAGGTATTCCGCGTCGTCGCAGCGGTAACCCATGGTGCGGGCATACTTGCGCCCGGTCAGGGCGGCAAATTCTTCAAATGCCTGGTCGGTGAGGTCCTGAACATGGTCAAAGAAGTAGGGGCGCTGAGCCGCCACGCTCTGCATGTAGGAATCCTGGTTCTGGACCACCCCGGCCATCACCGGGTCATCCACCGTCCAAAGCTCGGGGATGCGACGGCGCCTGTCGCCGTAGATGATCTTCTGGGCCGGGGTCGGCGTGTCGATGATGTCCTCGGGCTTGCCCAGGAATTCGTCGATCAGCTCCCGCTCGGGCACCATCATGGATTCGATCAGATGGGTGGTCAGGAAGCCATCCTGGCCCACGATGCCCGGGGTCAGCGCCATCTCGGCCACCCGGTGGGCAATGATGTTGAGGTCCGCCACCGACTGGGCGTTCTTGGCAAACACCTGGAAGAAGCCGGTGTCGTCCACGCAGTGATAGTCATCGTGGCCGGCGTGCACGTTCAGGGTGGCCTTGGTGATGGCCCGGCAGCCCATGTTCAGGACGTAGGTCAGACGCTTGCCCACGGCTGCGTACAGCGACTCGTGCATGTAGGCGATACCCTGGCCCGATGAAAAATTAGCGGCACGCAGCCCGGTCATGGACAGCCCTGCGGTGACCGCAGCCGCGGCGTGTTCACCCTCGGGCTCGACAAAAATCAGCGGCCGGCCGGAGATGTTGATGTGACCCTTGGCCGCGTTTTCGGCCCAGTATTCACCCATCTGGGTGGACGGCGTGATGGGATAGGCGCCGGCGGCGTCGGTGGATTCCCGTTCGCACATGATGGCGGCGGTGTTGCCGTCCATGGCCGAGCGGGTGCCGGGGTACTTGACGTGTTCCTTTTTCATCAGCTGTCTCTTCAAATAAGTTGATTCAGGTCACCGATGCCCTGCGGGCACCTTTGCGAATGACGCGATGGGCCTCCCGACCCAGCTGAACGCCTTTTTCCGGATCCAGCCAGACGATGGCGCCGGTGGGGCAACGTTCAATGGGCTCCCGGTTGTTATGAGCCCGGGTGTAATCCACCACCGGCAGGCCCTGCTGCATCGTGATCAGACCGGGCGCGTCGGCGGCGCACTTGCCGCAGGCCGTGCAGGCCACTTCGCAGTCGTCCAGCACGGCATCACCGTTTTCCAGGTTGCGGCAGGCCACCCACAGCTGGTGGCTCACCGGGTGCAGCGAAAACAAGTCCTTGGGGCAGGCATCCACACAGTCTCCGCAAGCCGTGCAGGCGTCCTCCAGGACTTCCGGCAGAGATTGGGCGTTCATGGTGATGGCGTCGAAGTCGCATACCACCTCGCAATCGCCGTATCCCAGGCATCCCCAGCTGCAGCCCTTGCCACCGCCGCCAATCAGCGCTGCGCCCCGGCATGACTCGACACCCTGGTAGAACGCCTGCAGCCTGGCCACGTTGGCTCCGCCGGCGCAGGCCAGCCGTGCGACCACCTTCTCCTGGGCGCCGACGTCAACTCCCAGGAAAGCCGCGATGGATCCTTTCTCGTCCTCGGTGGACACCGTGCATTTGGCCGGTTGCGCACTGCCGTCGACCAGCGCCTCGGCCAGCCCGCGACAGCCGGGGAATCCGCAGGCGCCGCAGTTTGTGCCCGGCAGCAAGTCGAACACGGCTTCGATGCGCGGGTCTTCTTCGACGTAGAGATTTTTGTGTGCAACCACCAAAAGGGTTGCCAGCAAAAAACTCAGTGCCGCCAGCGCACCTACGGCAACGAGCATGGATTCCCCTCGCTAAGCAATGATCCTGGGGCCAATTTTAGTCCCGGCCCGCCCCCCCTGAACCCGTGGAAAATGCCTAATCGGGTAGGTCTATCCGCAAGTCCGCGAGGTAGCCATCCATCCACGCTTCGGTCACTCCACAGGCCAATGCCACCTTGACCCAGGGGACGGCGGATCTTGCGGATGAACTTTGGCACAGGGACGTGCCAACGGCCGGAGGCCGTGAGGGAATCGAAAACCGCGTTTTCGATTCCCGGCCGCAAGTCGGACAGGATGTCCGATCTTGCGGATAAACCTTGGCACAGGGATGTGCCAACGGCCGGAGGCCGTGAGGGAATCGAAAACCGCGTTTTCGATTCCCGGCCGCAAGTCGGACAGGATGTCCGATCTTGCGGATAAACTACCTACTCCAGGCGCTGATTCGAACCGGCACGTTTGCGGGAATGTCCACGGGCACGTCCACCGTCGCCGGGTTACCGGCGCTCATGTCGATCTCGGCCTCGTAGATCACCCGTTCGCCCGAGTCGGGAGTCACCGCCACGGTGATGGGGACGGTGCCCTGGAAGTCCCGGCCCTGGACCACGATGGTCTGGGCGCTGGGTGAGTTCAATGGCAGAACGAGATCGACCGGGCCCTGGGTGCCTTCCGCGATGGCATTTCCGGCCGCGGAAATGATGTCCAATCTGGGTACGGTGTCAGGGAACGCAACGAAAAAAGCGCCGACGGAAAGGGCTTGTGAGGGGAGGACCACCAGGTTGGCCAGCTCCGATCGATCGATCACGTCGATTCGCACCCGGCCTCGCCCGCCAAACCGGTTGTCCAACAGCTGGTTTTCGTCCCCACCGTTGACCCAGATTTCCCCAAGGCCGGCCACCACAGGCGCGACAATTCTGACGCCGCCACCGCTTCCAACTCCCCAGGGTTGGTCGCACGCCACGTTGGCAAACACGTCTCCGTTGATTTCCACCCGGGTGTCCGACGCCAGCAGAATCGCCCCGCCGCCCCCGCAGCCGCCCCGGGTATCGAGAGAACCACCGCCGCCGGAGCCACCCACCAGCGGCACCAGCAGCTCACTGCCATAAACCGGTCCGTCCACTGCCCTGGTGTTGCGCGAGCCGTAGGACCCTTTACCCGCTGCATTTGAGGTGTTGAAGGGTCCGGCGGCAGGTGCACCTGCCCCAGGCCCCAGTCCGCTGCCCGCCGGATTGCCGGCAATGGACGGCGGACCACCGGCAAATCCACCCGGCCCGCCGGCTCCGCCGCTGACGAGGTCGCCGGACTGTCCACGCAGGTTGATGGCGCCGTCCACCACAATGTCTCCCGTCGCCAGGAAATAGACCGGAGTGTTGAGCGCGTTTTTTTGGAAACTCAGGGTTGCGCCGGTCTCGATGGTCACCGTGGTGAAGTTGAAGATGCCGTCGGGTGGCAAGGCTAGCGTCTGGTTGCTGTCAACCAGCAGGGCGCCATCACTGCCGTCGCTGCCATTACTGAGTTGCGCGTGAGCGGCAGCAGACCAGGCGGCACAGGCAAGGCAAAGGGCCTGGGAGAAAAAAGACTTCACCATGGTGAATCTCCTTTGTTCGTATCGATATTCATGGATTGGTCTCCCAGTCGATGTCGATATCGGTGGGATTGGCGATGGTGGTGTTGGGTGCCGACGGGCCCTGCTCATCGGGCCTGACCAGCTGGATATTAGCCGGACCGGCAACCGTGACATTGGCGGGCGGCGCCTGCGCGGTATCCTGGGTTGGCCGAATCAACCGGATGCCCGGAGAATAGGCCACAGTGATGTTGGCGGGCAATGCCTGAGCGGCATCCTGGGTTGGCCGAATCAATCGGATTCCCGGGGACAAGGCCGCGGTGATGTTGGCGGGCAGTGCGTCAACGCCCGACTCGGAAGGCAGCACCACTCCCACCGAGGGCGCGCCGGCGAAAAGGGCCGAGCCGGCTTCGAACCCGTCTCTGAAGCTTGTGTCACTGGGCTGCGGGATCCCGGAAGGAACGTCGCGAACCGACCGGGCCCAGGTGAATGTCAGCGGAACGCTGTTGGGATCCAGCGGGTGACTCCCGGCATCCACTTCGGCCCCGTCCGGCCAGCCGTCCTGGTCGCTGTCCGCAGACAGCGGGTCTGTACCGAGGCGCAGCTCGGAGTCGTCGTCCAGCCCGTCCTGATCCGCGTCAACAAAGTTGAAGAGTTCAGGAAACGCTTCACCGACGGTCTGGCCCAGGTCAGCTGATACCGCTCCCGGGCCTGCCCCATGCGCGAGGCCGCCAGCTGACAAGCCCAGCAGCACAATCTTCCATAGCGTTCTGGCAACGACTGCTTGCGTTGACACGGACCGGAACCCCTTCCCAATTGCCGCAACCCACCTGCTCAAAAGCGTAGCACTTTTGCGGATTCGCCTCCAAAAGGGATCAGAATGAACCTGCCCCGCCAATCCCGGCACACAAAGCGTGCGTTTTCCAGGCCGCACCGCGGCCGTTCGCCAGCTTGCCAGGCAAGCGTTCCCCAGCACCCAACGGGCGCGTTCCCTCAAACCTATTCAGTTTCCGTTAATGCTCATGGGCATAGGCTCGTGTCCGGGGTATGAAAAAAAACGGGAGACTCCAAATGAAAACGCTTATTCCACTGATCTGCGCCGCAGCAACCCTTTTTCTGACGGGGTGCAGCAGCTCCACCGTCATCCGCAGCTCCGATCCAGATGCCCGGATTTACGTCAACGGGGAGTATATTGGTACGGGTGATGGCTACTACAGCGACAAGAAGGTGGCATTCGCCGGCAACAAGGTCACCCTCAGGAAGGACGGGTGCGAACCCATGGAATACCGTTTCCGCCGCAATGAAGAGGCGGACCTGGGGGCCATCATCGGCGGCTACCTGTTTGCCGTGCCCTTCCTGTGGACGCTGGAATACAAGGATCACCATGCTTATGAATTCGAGTGTGTTGACGCAGAGCAGACCGTACGCTGACCCGTCGTCTATTCAGGCAGCGAATCATCGGCCGACTTGCCCTGGCATCGTCCCGGCCAGGTGAATGCAAGGCTGTTGTATCCGGTCCTGGGCGCTGGGCTGATGCTGGCGAGTCTGGGTGTTCAGGCGCAGCCGGTTGCCGAGGAATGCGTCGTTCTGGTGCATGGGCTGGCCCGAACGCCGCATTCCATGAACCGGATGCACAAACAGCTCGGTGCGGCAGGCTACCGGGTGATCAACCAGGGCTATCCGTCACGGCGCTATCCCATCGAGCAGCTGCTTGACCGGTCAATCGGCGCGGGTCTCGAGGCCTGTGGCGCCCTGGGTTTCGAAAAGGCCCATTTCGTGACCCATTCTCTGGGTGGAATCCTGCTGCGCGCCTGGGCGAGGCAGCATTCCAGTGACGCAATCGGCCGGGTGGTGATGCTGGGACCACCCAACCAGGGCAGCCAGGTGGTGGACCGGTTTCAGCGAATGCCCGGATACCGGTGGATCAACGGCCCGGCCGGACTGCAGCTGGGCACCGATGCCGACAGTCTGCCCCGGTCCCTGGGTCCGGTGGATTTTGAGCTGGGCATCATTGCCGGCACCCGCAGCATCAACCTGATCCTGTCTACGGCGCTGCCCAATCCGGATGACGGCAAGGTATCGGTTGAGGCCACCCGGGTAGAAGGGATGAGGGAGCTTGTTACCGTTCCGGTGTCTCACCCGTTCCTGATGAAAAACCGGACGGTCATACAGCACACGCTGCATTTCCTGCGTTACGGCCGCTTTGGCCGATCCTCCGGCGCCGATCCCGCCGCCGGCTGATTCTCAGCGGGGCTCGACGATCAGGTAGACCACCGTGGAGTCGCCAATGTTGATCACTTCATGCCAGGCCACGCCCTCGCTGTTGGCCGTCTGGCCGGCTTTCAGCTGAACTTCCCGGGTGCCGCCGGCGTCTGTGATTCGCATGAGTCCGCCAGCAAGTACATAGCCAAAGTGCGGATCATGATAGTGGGGTTCATGGCCCACGCCAGGTGGGAAGGTACAGCGCAACACCCGCATGTCCCGGTCATCACGCAGGTTTTCACACACCGCCTGACCCTCCCATCCGGCAGCCAGCGGATCGGGCAGCGACAGGGATTCCGCCAGGCTGGAAACCAGCATGGCCCACATCAGTAAAGTCATGGCAAATCCTCTACACTTCCGTGGACCAGTCTAACCCGGCCAGCCCGACCCGCCTCGGAGAACCGTCATGATCGAAACCGTAATGACCATAACTATCGGACTGATTGGCGGCCTGGCCGTGGGAACTCAGGGCCCCATTGCCGGCGCCATGAGCCAGAGAGTCGGCGGCGCCGCCAGCAGCCTGGTGGTCCACGTTGGGGGTGCGCTGGCCTCACTGGCCCTGCTGATCCTGCGGCGCGGAGAACAGGTCGCTGAGTGGCGCACCCTGCCCTGGTATATGCTGGCCTGCGGCGGTTTTGGCCTGGTGCTTTACCTGTCCATCAGCCACACCATTCCCCGACTGGGAGCCACCTCTGCCCTGACACTGATCATCGTCGGCCAGGTGATTGCCGGGGTGGTTATCGACAGCGTGGGCGCCTTCGGCATACCCGTTCGCGAAATTGACCTGGCCCGGATTGCCGGTGTCGTCCTGCTGGTTTCGGGCGCCTGGCTGGTGGTGCGATGAGGCCATGAACCAGAGCACGGTCGCCGGCCCCGGTGGCCGGGCCAAACTGATATCATGTCGCCTTTTTTCGACCAGGAGCAAATCCTTTGAAAACTGCCACTATCGAGACCAGCCGCGGCAACATCGTGCTGGAGCTGTTTGACGACAAAGCCCCCAACACCGTGGCCAACTTTGAGAAACTGGCCAGGGACGGATTCTACGACGGCCTGACCTTTCACCGGGTCATCAGCGATTTCATGATCCAGGGCGGCTGCCCCCAGGGTACCGGCACCGGTGGTCCGGGTTACAAGTTCGACGACGAGTTCCATCCGGATCTGAAACACGATGGACCTGGCGTACTCTCCATGGCCAACGCCGGCCCCAACACCAACGGCTCCCAGTTTTTCATCACCCACGTGCCCTGCCCCCACCTGGATAACCGGCACTCCGTGTTCGGCCGGGTCACCGAGGGACAGGACGTGGTGAACAGCGTCACCCAGGGTGACGTGATGGAGAAGGTCACCATCGCCGACAGCTAGTCGACAGGCGCCGGTCAGCGCCGCCCAAGCCGATACTCCGGCATGGTTCTGGCGGCGGCCAGCAGCACATCCGGGTGCAGCCGCACCCGGTAGTCGGGGTTGACGTAACTGAAGCGGATAACGCCATCGGTGCCAACGATGAAAGCGGCCGGCGCCGGCAGATTGCGGTGTTTGTAACCCGATGCTTCCTCCAGGTCTACGATGCGGTCCTTGTACAGCTGGTAAGTGGCATCGTCGACCTTAAAGGCAATGCCAAAGGCCTGGGCAATTTCACTGCTTCCGTCTGAAAGCAGCTGATACTTCAGCTTCTCCGTTTCACCTGCCACCGCGTCAGCCAGGACATGGGGTCCATCAGCGCTGAGGAATATCAGATCCAGGTCCATGCCCGTCAGCTTATCTTCCACCTTGCGCAGATCCGACCAGTAGATATTGCAGATCGGGCACCAGCCACCACGGTAAAAGATGATGATGGCCGGACGCTCCAGCGAATCTGAGGCAAACGTGTAGGTCTCGCCGTAGGCGTCCGTTGCTTCAAACGAGGGCGCTGACTGACCGGGCAGCAACGGCCGGATGTCGTTGGCGTCGGTGGGCACTTCGCCGGCCAGGCTCAGGCTGACAAAGCCCAGGCACAGAGTCAGCATCACAATTTTTCTGCTGTACATTGGTGAACTCGCTTCTTCGGTTTGGATGAGACACCGGAAGTGACCGGTAGCCGCTGCATTCTATTTCGTCCTGATGGAGTGGAGCCGGTTCTTTGCTACAGTGGTGACCCCACCACGTGTCTTAAGGAACAGGCTTGCCAGGAATTGTCGCGTCGGGTCACCCGGAAACCTCCCGGGCAGCCGCTGAGATTCTAGCCGAGGGCGGGAATGCCTTCGATGCCGCCCTGGCGGGCCTGCTGATGGCCAGCGTCAGTGAGCCTCTTCTCACCTCCCTGGCCGGAGGTGGATTCCTGCTGGCCGCGCCGGCGGATGAAGACCCCATGGTGTTTGATTTTTTCGCCGAGACACCGGCACAGAAAAACCCCGACGCAGAGTTTTTTCCAATCCAGGGTGACTTCGGCACCGCCACACAGGAATTCCATATCGGTCTGGGCGCCTGCGCAGTGCCCGGAGTGCCCCGGGGACTATGGCTGATTCATCGCAAGCTCGGGTCCATGCCGCTGATGGAAATCGCACGGCCGGCGCTGGAAGCCGCCGTCAACGGTATCGACCTGAACGAGTTCCAGGCCTACACCATGCGTATCCTGGAACCCATCATCAGCGCCACACCGGGCGTCCAACAGCGATTCAGCGACCAGGAGGGTCTGCTGCGGCCCGGTCAGACCATCACCAATCCAGAGCTGGCCCAGAGTATCGAACAGCTCTGCCGCGAAGGCAGCCGGGATTTTTACCAGGGTGAAACGGGCCAGGCTCTGCTGCAGTTGTGCCGGGACCACGGCGGCCACCTGACCGCCAAAGATCTGGCGGGTTATGACGTGGAGATGCGTCTGCCCATGGAAAGCACATTCCACGGCCACCGTATCTATGGCAACCCGATTCCTTCGGTTGGCGGCGCGTTGATTGCGCTGTCTCTGTCCCTGCTGGAGCGGGTCAGCGTGGACCAGCCCGCAGACCTGGCCATGGCCCTGACCAGCGTTTTTGAACAGACCCAGATGGAACGCCACCGAACCCGCCTGCAGCACGAACCTACCCGGGACAAGGTGGAGGAAATGGTGGACCCCGGCAACCTCCGGCGGCTGCTGCGCCAGCTGGACCGTCGACAGCTTTCGATTCGCGGCACGACCCACATCTCGGTGGCCGACGGCCGGGGCAACCTGGCAGCACTTTCATCTTCCAATGGTGAGGGCTGCGGCCGCATGCTGCCCGGAACCGGGATTCACTTGAACAACTTTTTGGGTGAGGAGGACCTCAGCCCGGACGGTGTAGGCCAATGGGTCCCGGGTCACCGGCTGTCGTCAATGATGTCCCCAACCGTGGTCCAGCGCGACGATGGGCGTCGGATCGCCCTTGGATCCGGCGGCTCAAATCGAATTCGCTCGGCATTGAGCTGCGTTCTGGTCAACCTGCTGGCCCGGGGTAAGGGGTTGGAACAGTCAGTTCGCGCCCGGCGCCTGCACCTGGAAAACGCCAAGGTCAGCGTTGAACCCGGCTGGCCTGACGCGGTACTGACGCGGATCGGTCAGCAGTGGGAGCTGGAACGCTGGGACCAGCAGAACCTGTTCTTCGGCGGCGTCCACGCTGTGTCCACCGGCAGCGCCACCCATCCGGCGGAAGCCGTTGGTGACCTGCGCCGAGGTGGGCATGCATTGACCGTGGAGTAGCTCTCGACCGCTGGCAGTCCTCGAATCAGCTGTAGGCAAACACCACCGACTCGGAATACCCCTGCTCCACCAGGCCCCGAAAGCGGGACTCCAGCTCATGCCGCCGTACCTTCAGCGTAGGCGTCAACAATCCATTCTCGGGGGTCCAGGGGTCGTCCAGCACCACGAAACGATCGATTCGCTCGTGCTTTTCCAATCCTGAGTTCACCTCCTTGCGCACCCGCTCCAGGTGGGCACCCAGAACTTCCCGGTCGGTTCGGGCCATGACTTCGCTCAGGGTGATCAGCGCCACCGGCTGCTTCATGCCGGAGCCGATCAGGCAGACCTGCTCAATGCCGTCGTCCCGGGCGATGAGGCTTTCGATGGGAACCGGCGCCACGTACTTGCCTTTGGCGGTCTTGAATAGGTCCTTGACCCGCCCGGTGATGCGGACGTAGCCATCCGAATCAATTTCGGCCCGGTCGCCGGTCTTGAAAAAACCGTCCTCAGTCATGGACTCCAGGGTCTTGGCCTCATCCAGGTAATACCCTTTCATCATGGTTGGCGTGCGGATTTCCAGCTCTCCCGCTTCAGAAATCCTCAGGTCGGTGGCCACCGCCGCCTTGCCGATGCTGCCGGTGCGGATGGGATCGCCAAAGGCCAGCATGGTGCCGTAGGCCAGGGTTTCCGTCATGCCCCAGCCTTCGGCGATATCCACATCCAGTCGTCCCCACCACTCCAGCAGGGCCGGGGCGATGGGTGCCGATCCGCTGCCAAACCAGCGACTGTTCTGAAAGCCCAGTTCGCGTTTGATCCGGCGCTTCACCAGCCAGCCGATGAGGGGCAGCCCCAGCAGGCGATCCAGCTTGGCCGGAGGGACCTTCTCCAGCACCCGCAGCTGGAACAGTTTCCAGAGTCGCGGCACCGATCCGAAAAAAGTGGGCGCGCAGTCGCGCAGATTCTGGGGAAACTTGTCGACACCTTCGACAAACCAGAGCTGCTGGCCGAACACCAGGGAAGCCGCTTCCACGTAGGCCCGTTCGGTACAATGCGCCAGCGGCAGGTAAGACAACAGCCGATCATCGCTGCCCACGCCCATGGCCTTTCCGATTTCAATGCCGGCAAAGGTGAAGTTGCTGAAGGTGTGGATTGCGCCTTTGGGAGCCCCGGTGCTGCCGGAGGTATACAACAGGGTCATGACGTCCTCCGGATCCGGCACCGGAGAGTCGGTGTAAGGCTGGTTGCGCTTGATCAGTTCATCCCACTGGTGGTGGGCACTGGCGGTGGGGACCGGCATGGCAATCCGGGTGATCTCTGCCGGGATCGCGTCACCCTGCGCCTCGGGATCATCCAGTCGCCCCACGAACACCGCCCGGGTGCCCGAGTGGCTGATGATATGGCTGATGGTGCCGGCATTGGCCGAGGCGTAGATCGGCACGCTGATGTAGCCGCCGATCATCAGCGCAAAGTCGGCGATAAACCATTCAGCACAGTTGGCCGAAAATATGGAAACCTTGGAGCCCGGAGCGATTCCGATTTCCCGCAGGGCCGTGACCAGCCGGCGAGCATGGTCAATGGCTTCGCCCCAGGTATAAACCCGGTATCGACCATCCCGGGGCTGGTGCAGGAAGGGCGTTGCCCCGTGATTTTTTTCCCGGTGGTACAGGTATTGTTGAGGTGTCTGGTAGTTCTTCATTGACGCGACCGGCCGCCTTTTTCAGTTGCTGGATTGCCTCCCCGACATTTGTCCCAATGCCCGGGTTCGGACACAATCCCGGTTTGGTGGTGGAGTGTCAAGGACCGGTCGGATGCCGGCCCCTTGCAACACGGAAAAGCGGGAGGATTCGACACCCTTGACGCGAGCGACGCATTTTTCGTCTCGCCTGACGACCATACTGACCATGGCCGGGCTGGCAATCGGCCTCGGCAACGTGTGGCGATTCCCCTACATGATGGGACAGAACGGCGGCGGCGCGTTCCTGCTGCTGTACCTGGTGTTCATGGTGCTGCTGGCAATCCCTGCGCTGAGCTGCGAATGGGCGCTTGGGCGCAATACCCAGTCTGGCCCCATTGGCGCATTGCGGGCCGCCTTTGGCCCCAGGGCCGGGAAACCCCTGGCCCTGTTGTTTCTGTTCGCTGCCTTCGTGGCCACCACCTACTACTCACTGGTGGTGGGTAACGTGGCCTACAGTGCCTGGTTTGCACTCACCCCTGGATTCCAGGAGAGCACCCTGCCCCAGTATTCCCAGGGACTGGGTGATGCCCCTACCCAGTACGGATTCGGCCTGGGCATCGTGGGGCTGTCCGCCCTGGTGGTGTTCGTGGGTCTGAAGAACGGCATCGAGCAGGTGAACCGGATCCTGATACCGGTTTTTACACTGATCGCCCTTTTTGCCGCCTATTCGGCCCTGCGCCAGCCCGGCGCCATGGACAAACTGCTGGAATTCATCACGCCGGATTTCTCCCGCGTCACCCCTGGCACCGCTTTCGCCGCCATGGGCCAGGCCAGTTTTTCCGTTGGGCTTTCCGGAGCGATGGGTGTGGTCTACGGCAGCTATCTGCGCCGCCGCGACCGGCTGCTTCCCACGGCCGCCACCACCGGATTCCTGGACACCGGCGCGGCGCTCCTGGCCAGCCTGTTCGTGGTTCCCACGGTACTGGTGTTTGGCCTGGACATGGCCGGCGGCCCCGGCCTGCTGTTCGACACCCTTCCCCGCCTGTTCAGCATCATGCCGGGAGGACGCTGGCTGGGGCCAATTTTTCTGCTGGCCTGGCTGCTGGTGGCGGTACTCACCATCATCGCCGCCATGGACACCGTGGTCACCGGCCTGCTGGATATCGAGGGTTGGCAGCACCGCAGGCGCCAGCTGCTGCTGGGCATCGCCCTGCTGGTGTCCATGGCCATGGGCGGGGTGGCCTGGAATCCCCACTGGATTGGAACCCTGGACATGATCTTCGGCAACGGCCTGTTCATGCTGGGCAGCCTGGTCTCCATCATCGCCCTGGGATGGGGCCTGGGCATGGCCAAGGCCCGCTCAGAACTGGCGGCGGGCATACCACCCTGGCTGCTCACCCTGTCGCTGCTGTGGATTCGGTTTGTGGTGCCGCTAGCGATTGGGGCGATTTTGGTCGGATACATCATATCGGTGTTTTGAATTGCGGGGTTTCAGTCCCCGCTCGACAATTTTCGTTTGATCTGATTTTCTGGTTTGAGCGAAGCAATCTGCATTGGTTGTCTTTGATCTAGGCCGCGCGGGGTCTCGTCCCCGCCGACGAGGAAGGGGTCTTTGCTGGCCCAAAGACCCCTTCCATCCCCAAAGGGCCCGCCGGCCCCGCGCCCTTCGGGTGCCCTGCGCTACTCGGGCTTACGGGGGCCGCGCTGACGGCACATCCTTGTGCCGGCAGCGCTTTACGCGACATCCCTGTCGCTCCACCCCCGTAATCCCTCCGTTGCTCAGCGCGGAACAAGGCTCCAAGAGCAAAGGCGGGCTTCATCAGCCCCAAAGAAAGCTTCGCGAATTCTGGGCTTCCGCAAGTCCTTCGCAATCGGCCTCGAGAGTCAGAGCATCGCTGGCTGTCAGACCAAAGTAACTGAAAGACACACTACTTGGCACAGGGATGTGCCAACGGCCGGAGGCCGTAAGCGAAGCAAAACCGCGTTTTTGCGTAGCGCCCGCGAGTCGCGCAGGATGCGCGATCTTGCGGAATTAAAACTGATAGTCCTTGAACTGCTCGCGCAGCGCCAGCTTCTGGACCTTTCCGGTAGCCGTGTGGGGCAGTTCGTCCACGAACACCACGTCTTCCGGCATCCACCATTTGGCGATCTTGCCGTCCATGAACGCCAGTACGTCATCCCTGGTCAGCTCTGCACCCGGGTTGGGTACCACAATCAGTAGCGGCCGCTCGGTCCACTTGGGGTGGGCAATGCCGATGGCAGCGGCTTCAGCGACGTCGGGGTGGGCGACGGCGACATTTTCCAGGTCGATGGAGCTGATCCACTCGCCGCCGGATTTGATCACGTCCTTGGTCCGGTCGGTAATGGTCATGTAGGCATTCTCGTCCAGGGTTGCCACATCCCCCGTATCGAACCAGCCGTCCTGGTCCATGGCATCTTCGTCATACCTGAAGTAGTGGCTGGTAATGAATGGGCCCCGCACCTTCAGCGCACCAAAGGCCTTGCCGTCCCAGGGTTGCGGCTGGTTGTCGTCATCGACAATCTTCATTTCCACGCCGTAGGGTGGGCGGCCTTGTTTGACCCGAAGTTGCCAGCGTTCTTCCTCACTGCGGCCGTCAGCGGGAACCTCGTCGTTATAACTGCCCAGGGGGCTCATCTCGGTCATGCCCCACGCGTGGTGCACATACACGCCGTGTTTTTCGTCAAATTCCCGCATGATGGCTTCGGGGCAGGCGGCGCCGCCGACCACGGTCCGTTTCAGCGTGGTCAGCGTTTTGTTGCTGTCCCTCAGGTACTGCAGCAGGGCCAGCCAGACCGTAGGCACACCCAGCGCCATGGTGACCTTCTCGGTTTCCATCAGCTCGTGCAGGATCTCACCGTCGGCCAGTTTCGGCCCGGGCATCACCAGCTTGGCCCCGACCATGGCGGTGGAGTACGGCACACCCCAGGCATTGGCATGAAACATGGGAACCACCGGCAACACGCAGTCGCCGGAGCCAAGCCCGAACACATTGGGCTGGGCCGCCGTCATGGTATGGATCACGTTGGAGCGATGGCTGTAGAGCACGCCCTTGGGATTGCCCGTGGTACCCGAGGTGTAACACAGGGAGCTCGCCCGGTTCTCATCCAGGTCCGGCCAGTCGTAGTCGTCGTCCTCGGCCTCCAGCAGGGATTCGTAGCACAGGGTATTGAGTGACGTTTCCGGCATATGCGCCTGGTCAGTCATGACGATGTAACCCTTGACCGATTCCAGCTTGTCCGCCAGTTGCTCGAGAAGCGGAATGAATGCCACGTCAGTGAACACCCACTGGTCTTCGGCATGGTTGAAAATGTAGATCAGCTGGTCGGCGAACAGCCGGGGGTTGACCGTGTGACAGATGGCGCCCATCCCGGAAACAGCATAGTAGGCCTCCACGTGGCGGTGATCGTTCCAGGCCAGGGTCGCCACACGATCGTTGTCCACCACGCCAAGTTTCTGCAGGGCCTTGGCCAGCTTCCGGGACCGTCTGGCAATTTCGCCATAGCTGGTTCGATGGCGCGGCAGGTCCGCGGTCACCGAGACCACCTCGACCCGGGGATATACCTGCTCCGCGTATCGCAGGATAGAACTGATGGTGAGGTTCCAATCCATCATCAAGCCGTTCATCAAACACAACCTCGCAAGTCCGTACGGTGAATTGCCACATTATGCACCAGCAACCGGGCTGCGGATTGTCCTTACTCACGGGAGTGGCCGTAGACCCCAGCCATTCCGTAAGATAAATAAAGGGTTAAGAGAGGAGACAACCCAATGTCCGAATCGCTGTTGATGCTCAGGCTGGAGCACCGCAACACCTCGGCACTGCTGAACTGCCTGGAGCATCAGCTCACGCTGATCAGGTCCGGAGAGCCCATGAGCCCAAGACTCATGACCCTGGCCATCGACTATTTCGAGCATTTTCCTGATCAGTGTCACCACCCCA
This sequence comes from Lysobacterales bacterium, assembly GCA_030065125.1. Lineage (GTDB taxonomy): Bacteria > Pseudomonadota > Gammaproteobacteria > Xanthomonadales > SZUA-38 > JASJDM01. The sequence goes on from JASJDM010000013.1 coordinate 29,220, forward strand.
AGGAAGACCTGATATACCGCGTGTTGCGGCAGAGGAACCCTGACCTGGCCGAGCAGCTCGGAGACCTGGAGGAAGATCACAAACGCCTGGCGGACACCACCCGGGAGCTGGCATCGGCATTTCGTCATCCCGGGGACTCGCCTCCACTGGCCGACATCCTGGAGCGCTTCCTGGCCTGCTACCGGGGGCACATGGACGCTGAGGAAACCCACTTTTTCCCGGCTGCCCTGGAATCCCTGACGGCGAATGACTGGGCGTCCATCAACTTCGAGGTGTTCGACAGCGACGACCCCCTGTTCGACCATTCCGAGGAAGAGCAATTCGCCGAACTTCGGGACATCATCAACAGTCTGGATCAACGGGAAAGCGCTCGACTCCAGTTTCAGCAGTACGCGACGCGCCTGCAGTCCATGCAGTCCCAGTCCGATTTCAACCAGGCCATGGAGGAGACGGGGCGCAGCCTTCGTCTGCTGCGTTTCACGGACCAGAGCTGGGGCCTCGACGCTGAAGGCGAACTGCTGTTCCGCATTCCGCCGTGTTCCGAAACCCGGGCTGTCTGGTGTGCCGCACTGTTCGACCGCGGCATGGACGCGGCCCACGGCCACGCGCCGGGCAGCGCTTGATCTCCACAACAAGACGGGACGATTCGTGACCACCAATACCATCATCATGGGTGCCGCAGGCCGGGAATTTCACGTGTTTAACTGCTGCTACCGCCCGGGCAGCGAGGAGCGGGTGGTAGCCTTTACTGCTACCCAGATACCCCACATCGATGACCGGCGGTATCCGCCGTCCCTGGCGGGGCCGGATTATCCCGAGGGCATTCCGATCCACCCCGAAGAAGACCTGGAATCGCTGATACGCCGCCATGAGGTGGACAAAGTTGTTTTTGCCTACTCCGACGTCAGCCTGGAACATGTGGAGCAATGCCGTCAGCGGGTCGAAGCCACTGGCGCAGCGTTCACCACCTTCGACGTGGACGCCACCATGCTGGAGTCCAGCAAACCGGTTGTCGCGGTCACCGCGGTTCGCACGGGTTGTGGCAAGAGCCAGACGGCCCGGCGCATCGTGGAAATCCTGCGAGAGCGTGACTGTCGCACGGTGGCGATCCGCCACCCCATGCCCTACGGCGACCTGGCCGAACAGGCGGTCCAGCGTTTCGCCAGCCTGGAGGACCTGGACCGGCACCAGTGCACCATCGAAGAGCGGGAAGAGTACGAGCCCTACATCAGCATGGGTGCCGTGGTGTACGCCGGCGTGGATTACGAAGCGATCCTGAGGCAGGCGGAAACCGAGGCCGACCTGCTGATCTGGGACGGGGGCAACAACGATACGCCCTTTTACCGCCCGGACCTGTGGATTGCGGTGACCGATCCGCACCGCGCCGGGCACGCCTTCAAGTATTTCCCGGGCCAGGCCAATTTCGAGCGGGCCCACATGATCCTGATCAACAAAGTGGACTCCGGCGACCCCGATGACGTGGCCACCATTGAAGCCAACGCCAGGCGGTTCAACCCGGACGCGCTGGTGGTGCGCGCCAGCTCACCCCTGGACATCCCGGACCCCGAAGCCATTCGCGGCAGGCGCGCCCTGGTCATCGAGGATGGACCCACCACCACCCATGGCGGCATGCCTTTCGGCGCCGGAGTGCTGGCCGCACGCCAGTGTGAGGTTGGGGAGATCATCGACCCGCGCCCCTGGGCCACGGGTGAAATTGCCGACACTTTCACCCAGTACCCGGATATCGGCGCCATCCTTCCAGCCATGGGTTACGGACCCGACCAGGTCCGCGACCTCGAGACCACCGTCAATGCAGTGGATTGTGACGTGGTCATCGTGGCCACGCCCATTGACCTCAACCGGGTAATCCATATCGAGAAACCCTCTGTGCGGATCGGCTATCGACTGGCGGAGGAAGGCAGTCAGCTGACCGAGTCGGTCACCGCGTTGCTGGCCAGCGGCTAGCAGTCTGTCGGACTTCCGACAGACTGCCAGGCGTCAAAAAACGCCGGCTTCAAGCCCGGCGGCCAGGGTCAATCCCAGGTTTTCGCATTCCTCGAGCAGGGACCCATCGGGCTTGCCCACGCACAGGACCGGAGCCTGCACTTCACGCCACGACAGGCCACTGACGATCCGGCGGATGCTGCTCATTGCGCCGGTGCCGTCGTTGCCCGCCTTGATGAACATGGCATAAGGCAGTCCCTGGGTCTGCTCCAGGCAGGGATAGTAAATTCGGTCAAAAAAGTCCTTCAGGGCGCCGCTCATGTAGCCGAAGTTTTCAGTGGTTCCCAGGATCATCCCGTCTGCCTTCAGCACCGCCTCCGGCCCGGTCTCCAGGGGCGCGCGCCGCTCCACGGTTACGCCTTCGACCACGTCAGACCGGCTGCCGCGCAGGACCGCATCTCCCATGGCCGCGGCGTTCTCCGACGGGCAGTGCGCAACGATCAGCAGATGCGGCACCGCGATCAGCTTTCCACTGACGCGAGGATGCGTTTGAATTCCGGTTCCAGCAGGGCCCGTTCCTTGAGGAAGGCATCGTGGCCGAAGATCGATTCGAACTCCCGCACTTCCACCGGCCCACCCAGCCGGTCTGCCATCTCCCGCATCAGCGCCGGGGGGGCGACAAAATCGTTGTCGAAGGAGACCAGATCCGCCGGTACGGAGATGGCCTCGGGCGCCATGTCCTGCAGGTCGATGGACTCGGACAGGCACAGGAACGCGTCGGGATGGAAGGTCTCGGCAAACACGTCACCCCGGGAAAACAGGTAATCCTCCACTTCGAAGCGAACGCCCTGCTCAGTGATCTCAGCCGCCCTGGAAAAACGCTGTTCGAACTCCGCCGCCGAGCGATAGGTCACCATGCCGATGGCCCGGGCCAGCCTCAGGCCGGCAGCGGCGGAGCCCAGCCGGGTGGTTTCCCGGACGATTTCCCGCTGCACCGTACGCAGCGCCATGGCGATGGAAGGTGCCCGGTGGGCAGCGCCTACAACCACCAGGCGCTGCACCCGGTCCGGATACAGCCGGCCAAACTGGAGCGCCACCATGCCCCCATAGGACGAACCAAAAAAGGCGGCGGCCCGGGGAATCTTCAGTTCCTTGAGCAGCAGCGCGAATGCATGGGCCTGGTCGGCGGGCGTGACGGGGCCGCGACAGGGCGGATCCGAACGGGCGCCGCTGGTCAGGCCATTGCCACCCAGGAAATCCATGCACAGGACACGAAAGCGGCTGGTGTCCAGAGCCCGGTCAGGGCCGGCAAAGTCTTCCCACCAGCCATGCCGGCGATCCTGCTGGTTGCTGGCAACGTGCCGGGATGCCGATATCCCTCCCATGACCAGGAGAACCGGCGCGCCCGGCGGACCCACCATTTCATACCCGATCTGCAGGCCGGAAAGCGGCCCGGCTTTCTCCAGGCTGAATGGTGCCTCAACGGTGATCAGGCCTGCTTCGACCTGTGGATGTTCCCCTGTGCCTGTCACGATGACCTCCCAAAATGAGCGGGCAGGAGAGTGGCCGAAACTGGACTCATTTCTCGGTGGGCCGTCCCCCGCAGGATTTGGCACCATGCGACGAAACGCTGGTTGCCCCAGCTTCCACGGGCCTGTCCCTCAGCTGGTCTCAATGAGGCCGCCGATGTTTACAGGAAGCGCAGCAGGCGTCAAGGGAAGACAACACCGCGCGCACCGCTGGGTTGCGGCATATAATCGCCTGCATGCTGACTCAAGACGAATTCTCACGAATGCGGGCCGAGGCCCGGAAATTGGCGGAGCGGGCGTACCAGCCATACAGTGACTTCTCCGTGGGGGCTGCCCTGCTGCTGGAAAATGGTGATCTGATAGGCGGCTGCAATGTGGAAAACGCATCTTACGGCCTGACCAGTTGCGCCGAGCGCAATGCCCTGTTCAACGCTGTAGCCCAGGGTTTCAGCTGTCCGGATTTCAAAGCCCTGATGGTGTACACGCCGGGGAATCAGGCGACCAGTCCCTGCGGCGCCTGCCGCCAGGTGATCCTGGAGTTGATGCCGGAGGACGCTTTCCTGGTTTCGGTCTGCGATTCGGACCAGGTCATCGAGTGGCAGGTGGCCGACGTCCTGCCCCGGCCGTTCACGCCAGAGCGCCTCCAGGGTGATGCCGGTGATTAGGGCGTGTTAGCGGTGCTAAACGGCGCTCCTCTGCCTTGCCGGACGAAAAAATGGCCTCCGGCAGGGTCCAGACAAATGGTGTTAACAGGCCCTAGTCTTTTTTCTTCTTTTTGGAGTCTTCGATAACGCCGCCGCAGCCGACGAAACAGGCGTCGTAGGCTTCGTCACAGGGTTTGGTCCGGGCCATGCGGCAACGCTTGGGTTTGTCGCAGAATCCGCCGGCAGCACGCTTGCGGCACCATTCGTAGCGCGACTCCAGCTGCTTGTATTCCATCTTGCAGGTGCGGTACTCGTCCCGCAGGGTGTCCCGGCAGAAGGTCTTGTCACCGTCACAGCGAGCAAAACACTCCATGGTCAGGGGATCGTCAGGCTTGATGTACTGTTTCTTGGCCAGCGCAGGAGCCGCCACCAGCGACAACAGCATAGCAACCAGCAGGAATCTCATGGGCATACAGCTCCCGGTTCAGCGGAGTTTTGGCTGGGCCAATTGGAGCACGGAGACGGGACCATCGGCAAGATGGTCCCGCACCGGGGTGTGTCAGCTCTCCCGCGGAACAAACCTGAGCGCCACCCCGTTATTGCACCAGCGCTGTCCCGTGGGCGGCGGGCCGTCATCGAACACGTGGCCCTGGTGGCCTTCGCACCGTATGCAGTGATACTCGGTTCGCGGCCAGATCAGCTTGAAGTCTTTCTTGGTTCCCATGTGGCCCGGTATGTGGGTAAAGAAGCTGGGCCAGCCGGTGCCGCTGTCGTACTTCATGGCCGAGGTGAACAGAGGCAGGTCACAGCCCGCGCAGAGGAAAACCCCGTCGCGCTTTTCAATGTTGTAGGGGTGGCTGCCCGCACGCTCGGTGCCTTCCTTGCGGAGGACGTCATAGGCCGCCGGTGACAGCAGGCTGCGCCATTCTTCGGGCGCCCGGGTCACCGGGTCCAGGGAAAAATCCAGGCCGTGGTCGGCGGGCAGCAATGCTTCCCAGCCAGCCTGCAGGAGCTCAATGTCTTCCATAGTTGTCACCTTCGATCCCGCTCCCGCGCGGAACGCCAGTGGCGTGCCCAGGGCAGTCGCTGCGGCAGCGTAGAGGAAATTTCTTCGATTCATGGTCATAACCCAGGGTTAGATTGCCATCCAGGTACCTCAGCCTAGCGCTGAAGCGATCAATTCCTTGTATAGGACCCGAAGCTGGGCTTGTTGATTACCCTCGATCCGAAAAAAAACAGGCTAGGGGTCTTCTTCCAGTGACAGGTGATCAATATCGATATCGGGTTCTTCAGCCGAGGTTTTTTCATCCAGGGCGTCGAAATCGTCGCTGGCGGACAGGTGGCTGATATCCAACTCTGGCGGCTCTGCTGCTTTTTCCTGGTCCACCAGGGCATCCAGCTCGGCCATGTCCAGTCCGCCGATGTCGATGTCAGGCTCGGGATCAGGACCGCGGGTATCCAGCTGGGCGTAGTCACCGCTGGCGGAAAGATCACCGGTATCGATTTCCGCCGGCGGCGGAGGTGCCGACTGGTCCACTACGGATCCAGCTTCGGCCATGTCCAGGGACGAGGTATCGATCTCTACCGGCTCGACCTGCGCCTGGGGCACCAGCTGTATGCCGGGCTCTGCCACGGAAAGGTCGTCGTCCACGGCGGGAGCGGCGGCGGCCTGTGGTGACTCGACGGTCTCCCGGGGCAGGTCCTGTTCCGGTGCCGGGGGTTGAGATTCGGGCTGCGCTTCACCGGCTTCCGGCTCAGAACCCGCTGCAGCCGGAGGCGGCTCCGCGGCCGGATCGTCCACCGAAAAAACGGCCCTGCCCGGCTTTTCCGACGGGGTCGAGCTGGGGTCATCGATGGCGAAACTCGCGCGCGCCGCCGGCTGGGTGTCCGCCGCGGGGGGCTGTGCTGCCCTGGGCGCATCAAAATTGGCCTTCTGGGCAGATTCCTGGGTCGCCTCGCTGACAATGGATACGATGACCCCCGCCTTCCGCAACACGCTGCGGTACCGGTCCGCGGATTCTCGATCCAAGCCTTTCTTGAGCACCCGGCGGCCGCCGGCAAACAGCTGCTCGACCTTTTCCGGGCCGATCTTGAACAGCTTGCCCATATTGACCTTGGCGGCTGCTTCCTCGTGACCCGGAGCAACCCGTCCGCGAAAAACGACCTGGTAGTCCTTGGACCCCATCGTTTGTGTCCCTTGCTCGGGCAGTTATCGCCCGGTTACCCCCTGTCAAACCGCGACAGCCGGCGGAGCCTCAAATTCCCAGGTTGCTCAACATGTTGACCAGGTTGCGCACCGTGGCGGCGAACTCAGGGTGTTCGTTTTCGAACTCGACCACTTCTTCGGTGATCTCGTCGAACAGTTCCTGCTGGGGGTCTTCCTCGAGGCGGGCATGAATCCTCGCCTCTATGGTGTCTACCAGTCCCCGCAGCTTCGCCTGCTCATCCGGATCGTCTCCGCTGATACGATCCAACTCGCACTTCAGTTCGGTCAGTAACTGGTGCAGTCCCGCGTTTTCGCCCGTCATTTTCCGTCACACTCGGCTGTGGTTCCATTCAAAACTGTTGTGCTTTTCCCGTCAAGTTTCGAAGACCTCCCGCAGGCCCGGACAGGCGTCGAATCGGGCTGGCGCTCCAGGCCTCAACTTAGCGACAATTTCTTGCCTATATCCTGATGAAAAGTCGCTAAGTTCCACACTTGTATTGCTTTTCCCGATTTTTCCACAGAAGCTGTGGATAAGTCTGTGTATAGGTGGTCCTGCCCGGGGTCGGATTTCCTAAGAAATCTAACGACCCTGCTCATTGTTCAAAAATTGATCAATCAAAAAAATTCTTTTATTTCAGTGAGTTAGATCGACACGTTTCAGGCTCGTAACAGGCGTGTGACAGAATTTTGACGGTGAAACCGTAACGAAATCCGGGTGTGAATAAGGTCATTTGGAGAATCAATCACTTAGCAAAGTGCCTTTACAGTCCGAGCATTTGTCAAGCCGCGAAAACCGCATAAAACAAAGGGCGTCCGAGGACGCCCTTTGCCTGTTGTTTAGTCTGGTGAATGCTCATTCGAGCCAGACTGCGGTCGATTTACGCAGCCTCGTCAGCCTTGCCTTCGATCAGCTTGCTGTCGGACTCGATTGAAATCTTCTGGGACTTCATCGCCTCGGGAATTTCCCGGTGCAGCTCGATGTGCAGCAGTCCGTTTTCCAGGCGCGCGCCGGTAACCTTGACGTAGTCAGCCAGCTGGAAGCGCCGCTCGAACGACCGTTCGGCAATACCGCGGTACAGGAACTGGGCCTCGTTTTCGCCGCGTTCCTTCTTGCCGACCACCGTTAACCGGTTCTGCTCGGACGTGATGTCCAGGTCTTCCTCGGCAAAACCGGCCACAGCCATGGTGATTCGGTACTGGTCTTCGTCCACTACCTCGATGTTGTAGGGCGGGAAACCTGAGCCTTGTTCCACGCGGCTGGCGTTGCTCAGCAGGTTGGCGAGACGCTCGAAGCCAACGGAAGAACGATACAGGGGGGAAAAATCGAAAGTCGTCATGACTATCCTCCTATGAAGCAATAGTTTTGTTGAGTTGTTGGTTCCTTCTCATGAAGCGAACCACCTGCGAACCAGCCTCGCTGCGTCCGCAGTAGATCTAATGGGGATTTGCCGGGCTTATTTCAAGACGGCTACTCCAGATCCTCAACCGTCTTGGGCCAGTTCGCCTTCAGCAGACGGGACAGGGCTCGGTCGGCCAGCACCCTGCCGCCAGTCTGGCAGGATGCGCAGTAGTTGGCTTCGTTTTCCGCATACACGATGCGCTGCACCGGGTACCCGCACACCGGGCAGGCCTCTCGGAATTTTCCATGCACCGCCATTTCGGGGCGGAACGCTGTGACCCTGGTGGGAAATCCCTCTCCCGCCTCTGCCGAAAGCCTCTCGGTCCAGCGGGTCAGGGTGACCTGCATTGCCCGATACAGTCGTGCCCAGGTGTCCCGGTCCAGGCTTTGAGTCTTCTGAAACGGTGACAGCCGTGCCGCAAACAGGATTTCGTCCGAGTAAGCATTGCCAATGCCGGCCAGCATGCGCTGATCGGTGAGCGCACGCTTCAGGGTGTGGTTCTCACTGCTCAGCCGTTCTGTAAACTGCTCCAGTGTCGACGTCAACGGATCCAGCCCGCCCCGATCCAGCACCGCGGCCTCGTCCGCGCTGGCGAACAGGTGGATGGCGGCACGTTTTTTCTTGCTCGACTCCGTCAGCAGCAGGGTGCCATCCGCAAAATCCCAGGCGGCCAGGCCGTTGCGGACCGGTATGGCGGCGCCGCGCTTTTTCCAGTGCAGGCGGCCGGCGATCATCAGGTGGATGACGCAGGTCGTGTCGCTGTCCATCTCCAGCATGATCCGCTTGGCCTGGTGGCGCACCGAAGCCACCCGCTGCCCGGCCAGGCTGGCGGGATCCGGCTCCACCGTGCGCAGGACAAAAGGGCTGCGAATTCGAAACTGCTCCAGGGTCTGCCCCCGGACCCTGTGATTCAGTGCATTGACGTAAACGGTAATGTCCGGCAGTTCCGGCATATCCAGTGTCCTGTCAGTTCGGTGGCTCGCGCGGGAAATGCCACGGGTGCTGCCGTGACATCAGATCCATATGCCGGGGCGCTTGCTGAAGGCCACCAGTACCACGTAGCCGAATGCCGCCAGCGCCAGCACAAAACTGACCACCCGCAGCCCTCGCCTGCGCCCGCGAAAGGCCAGGATTCCCAGCAGAATGTAGGCCACCAGGCCGGCTATTTTCGCCGCCAGCCAATCAGTATTCAGGGGTGATGCCCCCAGTATCCAGGCCAGCGTAACACCCGATACGAGGAACAGCGTGTCGATAACGTGGGGCGCGATCCGGACCCAGCGACGCCTGACCCAGGACCGTCCGCCCAGCCGGCCCGCGCCCCGTAACAGGAAGCCGGAAATGCTGACGGTCGCCAGCACCATGTGGGCTGTCTTGAGCCAGAGATAAGCCATTCTCAGGGAATGATACTCCGCCGGGGCAGGATGGCCCCATGCTGACAGACGAATTCCAAAGCTGCGTTGGCCGACTGTCGTCGGAACTGTATCGCAGCAACGCTGATCAACTGGACCTGGCGCTGGCGGAACTGCGCCGGCTGTATCGTCTGGCCCGCCATTACCGGGATCTGTCCGGACAGCAGCATCCTGAACCGGGCAGCTGCGCCCACCTGTGCCGTGGAGGCAAAGCGACCCCGGATTGAACCCAGCTTTCGACCTATTGCGCCGTCAGGGAAAGAACTATATAAACTATTATATAGCACTCCTGGAGATGGCCCATGGAACTGTTTGAAACTGTACTGGTTTACCTGCACGTCACTTTTGGCTTTGCGGGATTGGCCGCATTCTGGATTCCCGTGCTGACTCGAAAAGGCGGCCGCACTCACCGGCGGTTCGGCCGCATCTATGTCTACTGTGCTTACGTCGTGTTGGCTTCCGCCGCGGCCTCGGTAACCTATCGGCTGATCGGGTTTTTCGCCGAAGGGAACGCCATTGCCGACAACCCCACCGGCGTGTCCTTCCTGGTATTCCTGGGCTACCTCTCCATCGTCACCTTTATCACCGTCCGGCACGGTGACGCGGTGCTGAATTCCAAGCAGGACCCCCAGTCCATGAATACCGCCGTCAACAAGGCCCTTGCCGGTGTGGCCATTGCGGCCAGTTCCGGCCTGATCCTGTTCACGTTGGTGGTCAACCCGCCAACCCGAATCGTGCTGTTTGCCCTGTCGCCCATTGGCATCCTGCTGGGCACGGGCATCTTGAAATACGTTACCGGCACCAATCACTCTCCCAGGGCATGGCTGTACGAACACCTGGGATCCATGCTCGGCGGCGGCATTGCTTTTCACACGGCATTTGCCGTGTTTGGATCCGCCCGCCTGTTCGACCTGGGGCTGTCCGGCTGGATGGCGGTCATTCCCTGGGCTCTGCCTGCCGCCATCGGCATCCCGGCCAGCGCCCTGTGGACCCGGCACTACCAAAAGAAATTCGGAGAAGTCTGAGGCGGTGGTTTGAGTCTTCAGCATATCCTGCTGGGCCTGCTGGCTCGCCCGTCCAGCGGCTACCAGATCAAACAGGAATTCAACCAGAGCCTGCGGCATTTCTGGTTTGCCGACCTGGCCCAGATCTACCCCACCCTGCACCGGATGGAAAAACAGGGCCTGGTGGTCAGCGAAACGCGCCCTTCGGACAAAGGCCCACCCCAGCGCATATACACCCGCACCGAGGACGGTCGAGCGGAACTCAGGGAATGGCTGCTGAACGGACCCGAAACCGGCCGGGAGCGATTCGCCTACCTGGCCCAGGTTTTTTTCCTGGCCGATGAACTGGGCACGCCGGAAGTCGAGAGTTTCTTTGAGAAGCTGACGGCGTACTTCGAGCAGCGCGTCGCGACCCTGGAGGCCATCGAGCAGCACTGGGTAGAGGCAGAGAACTGCCAGCCTGGTGAGTTTCCCGACGAGGAGTTCTACCCCTGGCTCACCTTGAGCCTGGGCAAAGTGCGCAACCTGGCCACCCTGGACTGGTGCCGCCAGACCCTGGATGACATCCGCGCCAGGAGTCCGGGCAAGAAGTAATCACTCCACAAAATTGGCATGACAGGGGCACTCCCCAGCCAGCATTCGGCATCAGCATGTGAGGACATCCAATTTCGGGAGAACCCTGTCATGTTGAGACTCTCTCTGCTGCCCCTGGTGGCCGCCCTTGCGACATCCGGCTCAGCCTTCGCCCGTGCCTATAGTGAAGTCGAAGCCTGCTTTGTGCTCGACACCACGGGCTCCATGTCGGCCATGATCGAGACAGCCAAGGAAAAAGTCTGGTTTATTGCCAACCAGATCGTCAACGCCAGGTCCCGGCCCGGTCTGAAGCTGTGTCTGACGGCGTACCGGGACCGCGGCGACGAGTACATTACCCGGCGGCTCGATCTCACCGACGATATCGACGATTTTTACCAGCATCTGTCAGAGCTCAAAGCGGCCGGTGGCGGCGACACCCCGGAATCGGTCAACCAGGCGCTGCTTGAAACCGTCACCCTGACCAGTTGGGGTCAGCAGCCCGACACACTGCGGGTCATCTTTCTGATCGGCGACGCGCCACCGCACACCGACTATGACGAGCCCCAGTACAAAGACATTGCCCAACTGGCCTGGAACCGGCAGATCGTAATCAACCCGGTGCTGGTGGGCAGCCACGCGGCGGCCCGGGCGATATGGCAGGACATCGCGGCGACCGCCGAAGGCGAGAATCTTCGCATCGCTGCGCCAGACACATCCCGGGTCTCCAGCACACCGGTTGACCAGGACCTGATCGCCCTCAACTCCCGCATGGGCCGCCTGATAGTGCCTTACGGACAGCCTGCGGTGCGAGACGCCGTCCTTGCCAAGCAGGACCGTTCCGAAGACCTGAGCGACGCCGCCCTGGCCGACCGGTTGTCTTTCAACCTGCGCACCGGCCGCGTCGTCCAGGGCAGCGGCGACCTCATCCACGACATGGACTCCGGCCTGGTCACAGCGGACGCCATCAATGCAGATTGGCTGCCGGAAGGTATGCGCAGCATGACCGAGGCCGAGTTGCTGCTGCGCCTGGGACAAATCCGCGCTGAACGCCAGGAAATCCAGGCGCTGGTTGCGTCGCTGCTGGACGAACGTCGTGTGCTGCTGGACAAACAGCGTCCCGGAGAGGGATTCGAGCATCTCGTATCCCAGGTAATTGTCCAGCAGATGAGCCGGTCGGATCACCCGTGAATCCGCACAATCCATCGTGGATTCTCCGTATACAAGGCACAGGGTGAAACCCCTAAATTGGTATGCGCTGTAAAGCACTATCTGGCAACCCCGAAGCCAGATGATCCCACTCTAGGACGCCACCTCACCCCCTCCGAGGTGGCGTTTTTTTTTATAGCGCCGGGGTCATAGCTCTGGGGTCAGAGTAAAGGGACAGAGCATAGCGCCGGGGTCAGAGTAAAGGGACAGAGTAAAGCTGGCTTTACTCTGTCCCTTTACTCTGACCCCAGAGCTATCCCCCGGATCAACAGGCCGTCCACCCCCCGTCAATGGATTGCACGGAGCCGGTAATTGAGGCTGCAGCGTCGCTGCACAGGAATACCGCCAGTTCTGCCACCTCGCTGACCTCAATCAGCCGCCCGGTGTGCTGCACGGCCTGGATCACATCCTTCAGCACTTCCTCCTCGCTCATGCCCCGCGCTCGGGCGGTGTCAGCGATCTGGCCGGTGACCAGGGGAGTCTCCACGTATCCTGGCGCGATGGCGTTGACAGTGATGCCGTGGGGTGCGGTTTCCAGGGCGACCACTTTGGTCAGGCCGGCAATGCCGTGTTTGGCAGCCACATAGGCCGCTTTGCAGGGAGACGCCACCAGGGCGTGGGCGGATGCGATGTTGATGATCCGGCCCCAGCCCTGCTGCTTCATGATAGGCACCGCAGTGCGAATGGTGTGAAAGGATGCGGACAGGTTGATGGCGATGATCTGGTCCCATTTTTCCACCGGGAATTCGTCCACCGGGGAAACGAACTGGATGCCGGCGTTGTTGACCAGGATATCCAGACCGCCCATTGCCTCGGCCGCCTGCTGGATCATCTGCTCAATCTCCCCGGGATTCGCCATGTTGGCCGGGGAGAAGTGCACCGGTGTGCCGGATCGATCCCGAATCTCCTGGCGGATCCCCTCGATGACCGATTGCTCACCCAGGCCATTCAACATGAGGCTGGCGCCCTGATCAGCCAGGGCCCGGGCGATACCCAGGCCGATGCCGCTGGTTGACCCGGTCACCAGGGCCCGTTTGCCGGTCAAGCTCATGTGCCGTCCTCCCAGTCACGGTCCAGGGTCCTGGAAGCCACAACAAAAAACCCGGCGGCGATCAGGTAAAAGCCGGTTCCCACCAGGATCGAATAGCGCAGCGCATCGTCGCCGAAGCGCGGTTCCAGCACGTCGGAAATGTAGCCGATCAACACGGTGCCCAGGCCAATCCCGATCAGGTTGTTGATAAACAGGAAAACCGCCGAAGCCGTGGCCCGCATATTGGGCAGCACCAGGTGCTGCATGGCCGATATCACCGGACCCAGCCATACCAGCCCGAAGGCCGTGGGGACCATCATGACAAAAAATGTGATCACCAGGGTGGGTGACAACACACCCACCACGTAAAACGGAACCGTGATGACAAAAGCGACCGCGGGAATCAGCGCGTAGGCTGCTTTTTTCTTCTGGCCCAGGCGATCGGCCAGCCAGCCTCCCAGCCAGATACCCGCGATGCCGCCCAGCAGCAGGATGGCGCCGAAAAACAGCGATGCGTCCAGCAGTGATATGCCGTAGCTGCGGACCAAAAATGACGGCAGCCAGAAAAACAGGCCGTAGCCCATCATGGATGAGCTGGCGGCACCCAGCGACATCAGCCAGAAACTGGACTTGCTGGACAGCATGGAAACAATCTGGCCCAGGCTGGCCGGCTCGCCGGCATTCTGCTGGGGATCGAACTGGCCCCGGGGCGGTTCCTTGACTGTCAGCCGGAAGATCGGCGCAACCACGATCCCGGCCAGGCCGACGACGAAAAACGCCACCCGCCAGTCGATGGCGCTGGCGATCAGGCCGCCAAACACGATACCCAGCGCACTGCCGATGGGAATGCCAAACGAATAGATACTCAGGGCCCGGGCGCGCTGCTCCTGGGGAAAATAATCCGAGATCAGCGAGTATGCCGGCGCCACGCCGCCCGCCTCACCGATGCCGACACCCAGCCGAGCCAGGAACAGCTGCCAGAAGTTCTGGGCCAGGCCGCAGACGGCGGTCATGGCGGACCAGATGGTCAGCGCCCCGGTCATGATCCAGGTGCGGCTGAAGCGGTCTGCCGCCATGGCCACGGGAATTCCCAATCCGGTGTAAAACAGGGCAAAAGCCAGCCCGCCCATCAGCCCCAGCTGGGTGTCGGTCAGCCCCAGGTCAGCCTTGATGGGTACCGCCAGGATGCCGATGATCTGGCGGTCGATGAAGTTGAAGGTGTAGACCACCACCAGGATGAACAGCACGTAGCTGCGGTTGGCCAGCGATGTCGGACCGGCTGGGGTGTTGGCGTGATCCATGAACCCTCCTCAGCGGACGGGCTGCGACCCGCCCGGAAAAGCAACGGCGCAGCCAGTTGCTGCGCCGTTGCGTGATACCGGGTCAGAACCGGTATTCAACGGTGGCGGTAACCTGGCGCGGGTTACCGTAAAAGGCGGTGATGGAACTCTCCAGACCCAGGGTCGGGAAGAAGTAGCCCGCCACCTTGTACTCCTCGTCCAGCAGATTCTTGCCGTGCAGGCCAGCTCGCCACTTGCCAGCGTCGTCTTCCCACACCAGGCTCAGGTCCCACAGGGTGAAGGTATCCTGGTCCAGGAACGGGTTGGGGGCTTCAAACTGGCTGGATTCATCCCGGTGGGACACCGTGGTGATCAGCGCCATGCTGCCGGAGTTGCCGCCCAGGTCCATGGGCCACTCGTAGGTGAGCGTTGCGCTGCCGGTGAGATCCGGCGTGTTCTGAAACACCCGCTCGTCCGCCACGTCCTGGCCGAAGGCGTCGATGAACCTGTCGTATTCAGCGTCGATGTAACCCAGGGTCCAGGCCAGGCTCATGTCGTCGCCGGAGGTCCACAGGTCCTGGGCCAGGAATGCCTGACCTTCCCATTCGATGCCGTTGATGCTGGCTTCACCCGCGTTGGAGGTAATGCCGATGAAGGTGTCGTTGACGCCGTCACCGTCGGTATCCAGGCCAATGGAACCCGGCACCTGGACGTCGGTGTAATCCGCGAAGAATATGGCCAGGTTGGACCGGAGCTTGCCGTCCAGGGCGGTGGTCTTCCAGCCGAACTCGAGTGATTCCACAGTCTCAGGCTCAAACTTCATGAACTCGAAGATGTCGGCGTCGTCGATGTCCCCATCGCCATCCAGGTCAGGGGCCGCGGTGGTGGCACCACGGGGATCAAAACTGCCGCCTTTGAAGCCTTCACTGTAGGTCGCATAGAGATTGTTGTCCGCATCCGGGCGGTAGGCGATCGACAACCGGGGGGTGAAGTCGGTGAACTCCTCGCTGCCCAGGAAATCCGAGCTGGTGGCTATGGGCACACCGTTGCCGCCGAAGAATGCAGAGCCGCCGAGATAGGTCTGGCGCAGTACCCGGGAGGTCCTTTCGTCGCTGGTGTAGCGGCCACCAAAGGACAGGGCCCACTGGTCGTTGATGTCGTAGGTCACGTCGGCAAACAGCGACCAGGTGTCGGTTTCCACGTCACCCAGGGAGAATGCGTTCAGGCCGGGCAGTCCAATCAGGTCGCCAGTGTCAAACAGCAGAACGTCGAAAGCGTTGAAGCCCCGGGCATCCAGGTAGTAAGCCCCGACGATACCGCTCCACTGGTCACCCTGGAACAGCACCTGGAACTCGTTGGACAGCTGATCGTCTTCGTAAACCACGGGGACGTCCAGATCCACGGCGGCCAGGCTGTCGAAATCAATAGGCGAGGACGACTCGTTGTCGCGGTAGGCCAGGATGTTCTTGAGGGTGATGGTGTCGCTGTACTCCCACTCACCCAGGATCGAGATGCCCATGTTCTTCACTTCCTGGGCGGGGTTGTTGAGACCGGCCCGGGTATCGAAGATGTTGTCCAGCACCGGCGCGCCGCTGACGTTGCCGGGGGTCAACCGGTGTCCCTGGCGCGGATCGGAATCATCGTCCACATAATCGATGGCGATGCGATAAAAGCTGTTGCTGGTGGGCGTCCATTCGGCGCTGGCGCGGAAGCCCAGAATGTCCTTGGCGTAGTTGTCCACCCCGGACAGGGTCAGGTTTTCGCCAAATCCATCGCGGTTGAGGCTGGCAATGGAGGCGCCCACGGCAAAGGTATCGGACACCGGCGTCGAAGCACTGAGAACCAGGTCAACCTGCCCATCGGTACCCAGGGAGAACCGGGCGCGGCCCTCGGTTTCGCTGCCCAGGCGGCGGGTCACGTACTTGATGGCACCACCAATGGTGTTGCGGCCGTACAGGGTTCCCTGGGGACCGCGCAGCACTTCGATCCGCTCCACGTCGTAAATGTCCAGGAGGGACCCCTGGGGGCGGTTCAGGTAAACGTCGTCAATGTAAATGCCAACACCGGCCTCGAAGCCGGCCACGGGATCCTGCTGTCCCACGCCCCGGATGAAGGCCGTCAGGGTCGAGTTGGTGCTGCGGCTGGTTTCCAGGGTCACGTTGGGGGTGGTCTGGGACACCGCCACCAGATCCGCGGCGCCGATCCGCTCCAGGGTGTCGCCGGTGAATGCAGTCACCGACAGGGGCACATCCTGCAGGCTTTCCTCGCGGCGCCGCGAGGTCACCGTGATCTCTTCGATGTAGGCGCCTTCCGCCTGGTCACCGCTGTCCTGGGCCACCGCCGTGCCGGTCAGGGCAAACGGAGACGCCAGCAGCGCGGCACTGATGGCCAGCCTGAGCCGGAGCGAACCTTGGGATGAACTCCGGGGGGCTGAATGAGTTGCGTTGGGGTACATAGCTATCCTCCTAGTGAAGCGTCGCCGGGTTCGGGGCATCCCCTGGGGTCAGTCCCCGGACGAAGTCTGATAAAACCTGGTTGAAATACTCGGGCTCTTCCACGCTTGGCGCGTGGCCCGACTGGGAAAATTCGACGAGAGTTGCCCGGGGCAGCGCATCGGCCAGCCAGCGGGCGGCCGCCGGCCGGTACAGCTGGCTGTGCCGGCCGTAAATGACCAGCACCGGCAGGTCCAGCTCCCTGACCATGCTGCGGAAATCCTGTTCTGCCATGGAGCGCCACAAAATGGCCATGGACTCTGCGTGATTGCGTGACGCGATCCGGCAGATGGAATCGATCAAGTCATGCTGGTCTGAACCGTTGGCGGCAAAAATCCGGGGCACGAAAATCCGGGTGTAGTCCGGCCAGTTGTCGCTCATCTGGGCGATAGCCCGTTGGAACACGCTGGCGTCTTTGCCCTGCTTGATGCCAAACGGCCAGGATTCGTCAGACAGGATCCGTGGCACCATGTCCACCACCACCATGGCGGCGACCCGCTCCCGGGCCTGCCGGATAATGCCCCAGCCCACCATGGCGCCCATGGACCATCCCACCAGCACCACTGAATCCAGCTCCAGATGCTGCAGCAGCGCGACCAGGTCTTCGCTCAGAGTCTCGATGCCCTGCCCTGGCGCGACCGTTCCGGAATCACCGTGGCCGCGCAAATCCGGCACGATTACCCGGAAAGACGCCGACAGGGATTCCTGCTGTGACCGGAACACCTCGGCGGACATTCCCCAGCCGTGCAGCAGCAGAACGGGCTGGCCCGAACCGCTATCCCGGTAGCGAAGCCAGTTCTGGTCCTGCAGCTGAAACTGTTGGACGGTGCTGTCGATGACCTGCGATCCCCGTGATTGTCAGCGTCCGGAGCCCTGTAAAAAGGCTGGTTTTTCTTTACTCAGGGCTGCCGGACAGTTGCCATATGGGACAAAGTATGCAAATTTATGAAACATGAATCAAGATTCAGGTTCTAAAATCCCAAAAACAGCCCGCGGCAAGAAAACCCGGGAGAAGCTGCTGCAGGCCGCCGAGGTGGAATTCGGCGAACGAGGCTTTCACGAGGCAGCCATCAGCGGCATCACCCAGCGCGCCGGTGTCGCCATGGGAACGTTCTACGTTTACTTCGACAGCAAGGAAGAGGTGTTCCGGGACCTGGTGTCCTACATGGGCCATCTCACCCGGGCCTGGGTCGCCCAGCGGGTGGCCGAAGCGCCCAATCGGCTGGCCGCCGAACAGCAGGGCCTGGAGGCCTTTTTCGAGTTCGTGCGTCAGCACAAGAACCTCTACAACATCGTCTGCGAAGCCCAGTTTGTGGCCGAAGATGCCTTTCGGGACTACTACAAGGTGTTTGCCAGGGCCTACGCGGAAAACCTGCAGCAGGCGGCGGACAAGGGTGAGATCCGGAACGGTGACTGCGAGGTCTGGGCCTGGGCCTTGATCGGATTGAATGTCTTTGTCGGCATGCGCTACGCCGTATGGGACGATGAACGGTCGGCCGCCGAAGTCACCCGGGCCGTCGGCGAACTGATTACCCGGGGGCTGGCACCCCAATGAGCCCGACATCATGAGTACCGATCTGTTTGATATCGCCGCCCGGCGTGCAGAGCTTTCCCCGCACCACCCTGCCATGACCGACCTGGTCTCCGGAGACTCGGTCACCTACGCGGAGCTGGATCAGCGCGCTGGCCAGGCCGCCGGGCTGTTGCAGGCAAAAGGCGTTAAAGCAGGCGACCGGGTGGCGCTGCTGTGCCGCAATCGCATCGAGTTCTTCGAGATCCTGCTGGCCTGTGCCCGGCTCAGCGCCATCATGGTTCCCCTCAACTGGCGAATGCCCGCCACGGAACTGGCCGGACTGATGGAGGACTGCGCCCCTGCCCTTCTTTTGTATGGACGGGAGGATGAGTCCGCTGCCGCCGAATTGTCCCGGGCCGGGCTTCCCACCATCGAATTGGACGCCCCGGACGGATATTCGGCACAGCGGGAAGCGGCGCCTGTGCTGCGCGGCCGCCAGCGCTGGCCTGCCGAGGATACCTGGTATCTGCTGTATACCTCGGGCACCACCGGGCTGCCCAAAGCCGTGATCCAGACTTTCGGCATGACCCTGGCAAACTACGTCAACATTTCCCAGGGCATGGGTCTGCGCGGCGACGATGTGACGGCCAGCTTCCTACCCTTGTTTCATGCCGGCGGCATCAACCTGCTGGCGCTGCCCTTTATCATTGGCGGCGGCCACACACTGATCATGCCGTCGTTTGAACCCGACCTGCTGGTCTCGCTGCTGCGAGACAATCGACTGACGGTGCTGTTTGGCGTACCGGCGATCTACCAGGCCCTGAGCCTGCACCCGGAATTCGATTCGCTGGACCTGTCCCGCATCCGCAGCTGGGCCTGCGGCGGGGCACCGCTGCCGGACGTACTGGTGACCACTTTCGCGCAGCGGGGCGCCCGGGTGTGCAACGGCATGGGCATGACCGAGACCGGGCCTACGGTGTTCCTGATGGACCCGGACAACGTGGAACGCAAGATCGGGTCGGTGGGAAAGCCCCAGATCCTCAGCCGCGTCCGTCTGGTCAGCAACGGCCGCGACGTGGCACAGGGCGAAACCGGCGAATTGTGGTTCGCCGGCCCGGGCATCACTCCGGGTTACTGGAACCGGCCCGACGCCACCAGCGAAGCCTTCGCCGAACCCGGCTGGCTGCGCAGCGGCGACCTGGGGGCCACGGACGAAGACGGCTACTACTACATCGTGGGCCGCCTGAAGGAAATGTTCATCTCCGGCGGCGAAAACGTCTATCCTGCGGAGGTGGAGAATGTACTGGCCAGCCATCCGGCGATCCTCGAAGCCGCGGTCATTGGCGTTGCCGACCAGCGCTGGGGAGAGGTCGGCCGCGCTTACCTGCTGGCCCGCCCCGAAGCGCAGATTCCCGGCGAGGAGGAACTGGTGGCGTTCTGCCGTGAACGCCTGGCGGCCTATAAGGTCCCCAAGGGTTTCGTGGAAGTGAAGGACTTTCCCCGTACCGCCGCGGGCAAGATCCAGAAGCACCTGCTGACGTGACCACCCTGCCCCACAAGATTGCCGTCGAGCGCAGCCTGTCCCAGGCCGACTTTGACGCATTTGCGGTGCTCAGCGGTGACGACAACCCGATCCACGTGGACGAGGACTTTGCGGCCCGTACCCGCTTCGGCCGCACAGTGTCCCATGGCGTGTTGCTCTACTCCATCCTGCACGGCCTGGTCAAACAGCTGGCCCCCGGTGGCCGACAGTTGTCCCAGCAGGTCATGTTCCAGGCGCCCACCTTCGCCGACGAGCCGGTGCGCTTCGAAGCCGAGGTCGTGGCGCGCGAAAACAACCGGGTCACCATCGCCCTGCAGAGCACCCGGATCAACGATGGTCAGGTGACCTGTATCGGCGAGACCGTGGTGGCGCTGCCGGAGACCTCGCAATGAAGATTGGACAGTCCGCCGAGGTGACCCGCAGCTTCAACTCCGAAGACGTTTCCCGGTACGTGACCCTGGGCGGCGCCCCCATGCCCGCCGGCGTTTTGCCGGAGCCCCTGGTCGGCGCCCTGTTTTCCTACCTGCTGGGTGTCGAGCTGCCCGGCATCGGCACCAACTACCTGAAACAGGAAAGCGAGTACCTGCTGCCGGTGCCGCTGGACACGCCACTGACGGCCCGGGTTGAGATCACCCGACTTCGGCCGGAAAAACACCTGTGCGACCTGTCCACGGTCTGCACCGGCCCCGATGGTACGGTCTACTGCCGGGGCCGGGCTCTGGTTTACACCGAGGACGTGGAGCAATAGGTGATTTCGCCGATAGATTCAATTCGGTAGCCCTCGGAGAATAGTGAAGTCAGCCGTAGCCGCATGCATGGTTAATCCTTGACTCGACCACGCTGACCGGCGCCGCCTGATTCGATTCCCCTCACCAGGCGGCGCTGCGCATTCCAGCACTCTGATGTCCCTGGCTTATCGGCCAAGAAAGCGAGCCATCCCGAGCCAGGCCTCCTCAGTCTGGATTTGCTCCACGAAGGCCGTGCGCTCGTCCTCCAGTCCCGCAGCAATGGCCTGCTGGTCCGGCAAAAGCTTGATGGTCCGGCTTATGCTGCCAGGGATCTGCCGGGCGATTTCCGCGGCCAGCTGCGCCGCTTCCTGCCGGATATTGCCATCGACCATGCGACTGGCAATCCCCCATTCGACGCAGTCCCGGGCGCGGATCGGCCGGTTGGTGGCGAGTACATCCATGACCCTGGCCCGGCCCACCAGCCCGGGCAGGATCGCTGTCCAGCCGCCGTCGGGGCTGAATCCCACGACCGGGTAGTAGGGCTGGATGCGCACCTTGGGGGACACCAGCACCAGGTCGGACGCCAGCAGCAGTCCCAAGGAACCGCCGGTGACCAGTCCGTGACAGGCGCATACCACCGGGACCGGCAGCGCCATCATCGTCAGCATGGATTGATTGAGCAGCCCGACCAGGTTGTGGGCGTACGCCGCCACCTTTTCTCGACCCTGATCATGGAACGCAGCAACGTCCCCACCGGTGGAAAAGGAAGCACCGTTAGCCCGCAGCACCACGGCCCGCACATCCGGATCCCGGCCAATGGCCTCCAGCGCCGAGCACAGCGATTGCAGCAGTTCCGGGACCAGGCTGTTGTGTCGCCGGGGACGGTTCAAGGTCAGAGTGGTAACAACCCCTTGTTCCAGTTCTACCAGGTGAGATTCCTCGACATCCATTCCGAACATATTGAATGACCGGACCGGATAGTCAACGGTGGTCGGCTACGGCGAATTCAGCGGGCCGAAGGCCCAAAAATCAGAACGCCGCCCGGGGGGCGGCGTTCGTCATTCAAGAGCCCGGCTGGGGAGATGGCAGGGAGGAAAGCAGGTGCCGAACTCTCTGATGCGAATTCTGCACAAGCTGACATCAAGATCTTGTGAAAACACAAATTTTCACGGTGAAATTGCCGGGTTCAGGGCGCGGGCGGCGGCCAGGCCGCTGAGGTACGCTCCCTCCACCCGGGAGCCGCTGCACCACGCGCCGGCAACCACCAGACCCAGCGATTCATCCACCAGGCAGCCCACCTGCAACGGGTCCCGCGCCAGGGCATACCGCCACCGGTGACTGATGGTCAGCAGGCGATTGGGCATCGACCCGCCCGGAACACTGCCAATGACGCGGCCGAAGGCCGCCAGCAGGGCCGACTCCACCGCCTCAGTCGTGCTTTCCAGATGCGTCGTGGACCAGTCGGGCTGCGCGTGCAGCACCCAGGCTTCCGCCTCGGGGCGGCCGGGCCGGCTGCCCATGCGGCTGGCCCAGCTCAAGGGTCCCCGGTTGATGAACAGGCCGTCCCACGGAAAAACCGCCGGCGACTCGAAGGCCACCATGACCGCCCAGCAGGGTCTCATGTCCACCTGGGCAAGCTCAGCACCGAGACAGGTGCCCGTGCCCGCCAGCAGTTGGGTCGCCTGTTCCGGAGGCGTGGTCAGCAGCAGCTTGCCCGCGGTCCACTGGCGCCCACCGGCCCGAATCCGCCACTGTCCACCGCCCCGTTCCACCGACTCCACGCGACATTGGAATTCACAGGTCACGTCTTCGGCCAGGTCACGCGCCAAAGCATTCATGCCCGGCGTTCCTACAAAGCGCTGTCCGCGATTGTCCACCGGGCGCATGGCGTCGCCGTCAAACGCCGCCAGCGGCACATCCCATGCAGCGGCAACACCTCGGCCCAGCCAGTCCTCCAGCTGCCGCTTCAACTCGGGCGACCGGGCAGTGAAGTATTGAGCGCCGTGATCAAACCGGTACGCGTCGGTGCGCCGGGTCGCCATGCGCCCGCCCGCACCGCGGGACTTTTCCAGCACCTGCACCGTTACGCCCGCTCGCCGAAGGCGATCGGCGCACACCAGTCCGGTCAGGCCGGCTCCGACGATCAGCACGTCACAATGGAATCCCGGATCGTTTGTCATGCGGCGCATTATGCCTCCAGGGGGTCAAGCTGCCGTGACAGTGCATTCCCGCGATGGTGGACGCGCGACTTTTCCGGCCGTCGTTCCGTCAAACAGCGCCCCAAGGTCTGATCCAGCGCACCTCATTAAAACCATAGACTTGGCGACTCTTTCTCGCTAAAGCATTAGATTATTACTCTATCTTCCTGTATTTTAGAGAAAAGACTGACTTTTCCATCAGCTGTGCATAGGGGGTGTCACGATGCGAACAGCTGCCATACCTGCCATTTTCTGTTTCCTGCTGGCCCTGGTCCCGGCGACCCAGGCGGATGATTATGCCCGCGGGCTGGAAGCGTTTACCGACGAGCGCTACAACGAGGCCATGCGCCTCTGGATTCCCATGGCGGAAGAGGGCGACACCCGCGCCCAGTTCCGGCTCGGCTCCATGTACCACGACGGCATTGGGGTGGACCGGAACTACTACCTGTCCAGCTACTGGTTCGAACAGGCGGCCACCCGCGGGGTTTCCTCAGCCCAGTTCAACCTGGGCAACGCGTACAAACACGGCCACGGCGTACCCCAGGACGAGCGGGAAGCGTCGTACTGGTGGCGCCTTGCCGCCGACCAGGACCTGGCCCCGGCCCAGCTGAACCTGGCCAACCAGTACGCCACGGGACTGGGGGTACCCAAGGACCCCGACCAGGCGCAGTACTGGTACGAGCGCGCTGCCGCCAACGGCAATGCCCAGGCCCAGCATCTGCTGCGCACCCAGGAACGCGCCGGCGAGCTGCAGGCCATGGCCGACAGCAGCAGGCAGCAGCAGACGGAGGGTGCCGCCGACGAAACGCACCGGAATCCATCGCCAGTGGAGGCAGCTTTAGCCGCTATTAACACCTCACTGCCGGCGCCGAAACCGATCGTATCCGCACCACCGGCAAAAGCTGCCGCCGTGGCGACGCCGGTGCCCCAGGGGGCAACAGGTCCCGCGGTGACGGCAGATTCAGCGGCATCCTCGTCCATGCGCGGCGCCAGCTGGCTGATGCAGCAGGACCCGGATCACTTCACCCTGCAGCTGATCGCCGTCAGCAAGCCCGAAAGCCTGGAGCGCTACGTCGACCAGCATCGGCTGCGGGAACCGGCGGACGGTGTCGCCCAGGACCTGGGTTACTTCAGCTTCCAGCGCGACGGGCGGGACCTTTACGTTCTCGTGCTGGGCGTGTTCGCTGACCGGGCCTCGGCCCAGGCCTGGCGCTCCCAGCTGCCTGAATCGGTTCTCAGTAACTCACCCTGGATCCGGCGCGTGGGGGACCTGCACCAGATCATGACGCCCGCCGACAGGAGACTCAGCGCGGTGGATTCCCGCTGAGCCGATTCCCCGATCGATCACCTCGCAAGACCCGGGGTGAACACCCAAACCAGCGGCGGCAGGCACGGGTAAAGGCACTGGTCTCCGAGTAGCACAGCACCTCGGCCACTGCGGCAATGCTCATCTCCGATTCCACCAGAAGCTGTCGGGCCTGCTCCCGACGGACCTGTTCCAGCAGCTCGGTAAACGTCGTGCCTTCGGTCCGCAGTTGTCGGTGCAATGTCCTGCGGTGCACGCCGCAAAGGTCCGCCACCCGCTGAATGCTGCAGTGGCCGGATTTCAGGGCGTGGTCGATCATCAGCGAGGTCTGGGCTTTCACGTCGTTGCGATACTCGCGCCGCAGACGCTCCAGGTATTGGTGCACCAACTGCTTCATCGACCGGTCCGCCGAGGCCAGCGGCCGATCCAGGTCGGATCTGGGAAACACCATGGAGTTGGCGGGCTGGCGCCAGCGGACGGGACAGCCGAACAATTTCAGGTAGGTGCCTCGCACCCGTGTCGACTCCGGCGGGCCGTGAAAAAAATGCACGGCGCCTGGACTCCAACGCGGCCCGACCAGCTGACGCATCACCGACAGGCCCGCCCCCAGACTGAGCTCAGCGGAGTGGCGCAGGCCAGCCATTTGACCGGGATCCCCGGACAGCACGAATGAGAAACTGACCTCGGACTCGCCCGCCTCCAGGTCCAGCCGGGCACCCCTGACCTGGAAAAAGAAATAGCGCCGCAGCTCACCCAGGGCAGCGCCCAAGGAAGACGAATGCTGCATGGCAAAACCCAGCGCACCCAGCAGTGCCTGGGGTTTCTGGCGTGACCCCAGCAAGACCGCGAACTCAGGCGTCCTGGTGCGCCTGGCCGCCAGTGCCAGGGCGGCCTCGAACCCGGACAACGGCAGGTAATCGTCCTCGCGGTCCGGCAGCAGGCATTCACGCGGCAGTCCCGCCTCGGCCAGCAGCGCCAGCGGATCCTGGCCCAGGCTGGCCACCAGTTCGGCGTAGCCGCTGATCGAGCCCGCCCTGACGCTTTGCATGGTCTTTGCAGTCTCGCCCATGTCACTAAATGTCAATTAATTGTCCCGAAATGTCAATTGAGCCCCGGCGAATACCCGCACACTGTTGCCCAGAGTCAGGAGAATCATGATGAGTGTGACCGCCGAAGCCCTTGGGCCCGTGACCTGGAAAGACCCCAAGCGACACCTGTGGATACTGAGCCTGACCGGGCTGGTGTTGCCATTCATCGGCGCCGCAGCGGCACTGGCCACCGGCTGGGACATTTTCTGGTTTGTGACGCCAATTTACGTCTACGGCCTGATCCCGCTGCTGGATGTCTGGATCGGCGAAGACCGGTCCAACCCCCCGGAAGGCGCGGTACCCGGACTGGAGGCCGATCCCTACTACCGTCGACTGGTCATTGCCCATATTCCGCTGCAGTACGTGCTGATCTTTGCAGGGGCATGGGCCCTGACCAGCCTGGATCTTTCCCTGTTGGCCAAGATCGGACTGGTGTTCTCCATTGGCATCTCCAGCGGCGGCGGCATCAACGCCGCTCATGAACTGGGGCACAAGAAAGGCCGGCTTCAGGCCTGGCTTGCCCGCCTTGCCCTGGCGCCATCCGGCTATGGGCACTTCTACGTGGAGCACAATCGCGGCCACCACGTGCGGGTGGCCACCTTTGACGACCCCGCCAGCGCCCGCTATGGCGAAAACCTTTATGGGTTCTGGATCCGCACCGTGTCGGGCAGCCTGAAGTCCGCCTGGAACCTGGAGCGCACCCGACTGCAACGCAAAGGGTTGTCCGCGTGGTCATGGCGGAACCAGAACTTCCAGGGCTGGATCCTGACGGTTGTCCTGTTCGCAGCGGTCACCGGCTTGTTTGGCTGGGCCGTTCTGCCCTGGCTGCTGGTGCAGATGGTAATCGGATTCCTGCTGCTGGAGACGGTCAACTACATCGAGCACTATGGCCTTTTGCGCCAGCGTGATGCGGAGGGCAAGCTGGAGCGACCCAGGCCCGAGCACTCATGGAACAGCAACCACATCGTGTCCAACCTGATGCTGTACCAGCTGCAGCGCCACTCGGATCATCATGCCCACGGTGCCCGGGCCTACCAGGCGCTGCGGCACATGGAGGGCGCACCCCAGCTGCCCGCGGGATATGCGACCATGATCATGCTGGCCGGGATCCCACCCCTGTGGCGCCGGGTGATGGACCCGAAGGTGCGTAGCCACTACCGGGGCGATATGACTCTGGCCAACGTACAGCCGGGAGTCTCAATCTAGGCCTGGATGGATAAACCAGGGATGGTCTATTCCAACACCTCCCCAAAAAGAAACAGCAGCGGGTCCGCCAGGCGCTCCCGCCATGACGCCTCGTTGTGGTCCGCCCCCTCATACAGCCGGACCACAAAGTCACTGCCCTGTTCCAGGCCCTGTCGTTCCAGCCACTGCTGCACCGCGGCATGGGTGGGCCCATACTCGCCGTCCAGCCCTTCGCTGCCGTAGTCGAACCAGTATCGGGTGCCCTGGGGAACGCGCAACCCGTCCTCGATGTCGAGCAGAATATAGGGCGTTTCGTCCGGATCACCGACTGTACTCGGAATAAAGCGGGCCGCCACCGACTCGGACAAGATGAAGTGCGACGAGACGCAACCGCAGGCACCGAACACCTCGGGGTGGCGCGATACCAGGTAAAACGACAGCAGGCCGCCCATGGATGATCCCATTACTGCCGTATTGTCGGGACCCGTCAGCGTCCGGTACTCGCGGTTGACCCGGGGCATCAACTCCTCAATCAGGAAGCGCGCGTAATCCGGCGCCCGGTGCCAGGGCGAGTACTCCGCGCCCCGCTCAGAACTGCTCCAGGCCGCCACCACGATCACCGGGTCCATCATGCCTTCACTGACCAGCCGGACCAGGCTCTCGTCCACCCCCCAGTCCACTCCGGTGTTGGCAATGCGCGGATCAAACAGGTTCTGGCCGTCGTGCATGTACAGTACTCTGAACCGCCGTTCGGGCTGCTGCTGGTACTCCGGAGGCAGCCATACCGACACGTGACGATCCTGCTCCAGAAATTGAGAGGGGACGTCGGTCCAGTAGACCAGGGTTCCCCTGACCCCGGACCTGCGCCAATCCGCAATGTACTGCATCGGGTCTTTCTTGAAATCAACCACCTGGTGCTGCTGCCGGGCATCGTCGGCAACCGTCAGCCGGAAATTTGCCATTACCGTACCCGATGGCCCCAGCCCTTCCCGCTGCCAGGAGCCCAGGGTGAACTTGTACTCAAGCTCGGTCCCCCTGGGCAGGGTCAGTACGGTTCGGCGCATAGTGCCCTCGCCGCCCAGTTCGAGACCGTCAGGGCGCCAGGGCCCCAGCTGGTCCAGGCTGCCCGCCAGGTAGACCGTACCCGTGCCAGCGGGCACCTGCACCTCAATGGTCACTTCGCAACAGTCGTCGCTGGCGTGGCTGTCAGCCACGGCGCCCGTCCACAGCGCCAGGGGAAGCAGCAATACGAAACAGATCTGCAGTACTCTCACGGGTCGGCATCCTCTTTTCAGGCATGGGCCTAAGGTGCCAGACCCTCGCCCTCCCCGCAAAACCTGCTCGATTACTCGATGTCGTTGAGGCGCCAGTCGTAGTCGAGGTAATCCAGGTCCGGTGCGCCGCCTGGGTCACAGGCCAGCTCGCGATAGCGCGCCACGAACCCCAGGACACCGGCATGTCGACCGGTGCCACAGGCAAACTCATCCGCTGAAAAGTCCTCACTGAACCACTTGAAGATGCGTGATACGGCGACATTGGATTCGCCAACCTGGGCGCCGTTGGCTTGCTGCAGGAAAGCCCGTGTCTGCTGCTCCAGCTGTTGCTCGAGCCGGTCCGCCCGGTAGGGTTCGTCCCGCAGCACCGGGCAGCCCCTGGCGGCGCAGACCAGGGCAAAGTGGATTCGTGGTTCGCGGAATTCGGGTCGAATAATGTCGTGTTCGATCTGGTCCAGGGAAAGCCGCCGGCCACCGGGCCCGCGGTGCAGGATCTTTTTCCATACCCCGGGAATCTGCCAGATGCTGTTGCGGGGCTTACCCAGTCCTCTGAAGGTCCGACCGCGGATGGGATAGTGGTCGATGACGGTGTGGAGCACCGCCGCGTTGTACAGATTCAGCCAGTAGGCCAGTTGCTGGTTTCGCCCCCAGCTCCCGAACTCGCTGGCCGACGGCGCCGCCATGTCCTCCAGGTAACCGTCCAGCTGCCGGCGGTCAGCGGCCAGGCCCGCGTAGTCCACCGCACCGTCGGCAACGAACCGGTCCAGCACCCCGGCCAGCCGCGCGTGTCCGTGATCAAATGCCGCGACACCGAGCGGCCACAGCAGGAAAAGTGGAACAATCCATTTCACACCCACCTTGGACCGCCCCGGGGCCCTGATGCTTTCAGCTCAGAGGGTGGGCAGCAGTTCGAGGATGCGTCCGGTGATGGACTGGATGGCAAATCCGTCGATGTCGGCGTTCGGCGAGTTGGATAGAGCCACCACCACGTAGGGGTCTTCTCCGGAGTTTTCCAGCAGCCAGGCGTGGGTCAGCACCACGTCCAATCCCCCACCGGTGGTCAGGCTGCCACCCTTGTACCAGACCCGGTCCCAGTTGTTGCGCAGGTTCGGCTGGGCCACACCGGCGCCCAGGGCCCGGTCCACCAGCATGGCCTGGTCGGAGCCGTTGGCCCAGGTGCGCTGGCTTGCCAGGGCACTGCAGACGTCCATAGCCGAGGCACGCCAACTGCCGGTGGTGAACAGCGAGGTGTTGTTGGCAATATTGGGCCCATCGGATATGGACCCCAGGGGTTCGATGCTGTTGACCACAAAGTCCTGCTGGAACATCTCGGTGCCGTTCACGTAGCCCTGGGCGGTGACCAGCGGGAAAGAGAAAAACAGGTGAAACTGTTCACTGATGTTCAGGAACGGCGTCAGGGCTTCGGGTGTTGCGTGGCCAAATTCGGTCACAACGCGGTTGTTGCGCTCCCGCCCGGTGAGCAGGTGCAGCATGTTGGTAGCGGTGTTGTCGCTTTGGCCCAGCATCAGCCGCGACAGCTCGTCCACGGTGAACGGCGTGTTGGCAGGTTCATTGATGACCGGCCCGCCGGGTGCCCGCTCAGAATCAGCTCGCAGCACAATCTCGTCGGTGGTAGTGCTTCGGTCTGCTACAGCATCGGCCACTGCTCCCTGAACCCAGATCTTGAAGATCGACGCCGTCGCCCGCAAGGCGCTGCTGTTGCGCTCGACAATGGTGTTGCACTGGTCGTTTCCGTCTACCCGCGCCACCAGCAGCCCGGGTTCCGTTGACAGGGTGGCAAACCTGTCCGCCGCCTGGTTGATATCCAGGCCCTGGTCGGCCAGGAACACCACGCTGCCGCCGCCGGTTCCAAAAAAACTGACTCCCAGGGTGTTGATCTGACCACTGGAAAACCCGGCACCCAGGGTGACGAAAGCTTCATTGCCGCTGGAACCGCGAATCAGCCCGGTAAAAGACATGGGCGTAATCTGGATCAGGTCATTGACCACGGCGTTGGGATAATCGTTCTGTATTGCCAGCAGGAAATCCCGGGTCTGCTGCAACGGCGTGCTGTTCAGCCAGGCCGGGGAGAACCGGGCGTTGATCTCCTGGTCCGTCGGGCTCACCCCAGGCACCAGCTGTTGCAGCACCCACTGCAGCGCCTCGGAGGCCGGACCGTCCGGCAGCCGGGGCTGTCCCCCAACCACGGGAAACAACACATCCACCGAGCGTTCTTCCATGTCACCCACAAAGATGATCCCCTGGGCCTGGGACCACCCGGGGGCCGCCAACAGCACAACCAGCAGCATTACAGCTCGATTCAACAGATGGTTCACCGGCAACTCCTTCCAACAGACATGCACATGTTGCTACAGGCGGATTTCTGCAGCGTTTCGGATCACCTTCACCGCGTATGTACCGAACCCGCTTGTATAATCCGCGGCATGGACAGCTTTCGCATCTTTTGTCTCGGCCTGCTGCTGAGCGCCAGTGCCGCGGCCCAGGATTACCAGGTCGAAACCGTGGCCCAGGGCCTGGATCACCCCTGGTCCCTGGCCTTTCTCCCCGGTGGCAGCTACCTGGTGACTGAAATGCCGGGCCAGTTGCGCCGCATAACGACGGACGGACAGATCAGTGCCCCCCTTTCGGGCGTACCGGAAGTCTACCGGGCCGGCCAGGGAGGCCTGTTCGACGTGGTGCTGCATCCGGGCTTCGGGGACAACCAGATGGTATTCCTCAGCTACGCAGAGGGACCACCGGAAAATAACACGACTTCCATCCTGAAAGCCCGGCTTGGGCGCGACGGTCTGAACGATCCCCAGATCATTTTCCGCACGGCGCCGGGCAAGGACACCCCGGTCCACTACGGCGGCCGCCTGGCCTTCCTGACCGACGGCAGCCTGCTGCTGACCATGGGCGACGGATTCGACAAGCGGGAAGCCGCGCAAAGCCTGGACAGCCACCTGGGGAAGACTTTGCGGATGACCGACAGCGGACAGCCGGTCGAAAACCCACCGTTCGCCGAAGCACCGTTCGTGCACAGCTACGGCCACCGCAATCCCCAGGGGTTGCTGGTGGACGATGACGGCACCGTGTTCCAGCACGAACACGGCCCCGCGGGCGGTGACGAGGTCAACATCATCCAGCCGGGCGCCAACTACGGCTGGCCCGCCATCACCCACGGCCTGGATTACAACGGCGCCTACGTCTCGCCATTTACCGAATGGGAGGGCATGGAACAGCCCCTGGTGCACTGGACCCCCTCCATCGCCCCCTCAGGCATGGTGCTGTACCGTGGCGAGCTTTTTCCACAATGGCAGGGAGACCTGCTGGTGGGCGCCCTGGCTGCCCGGGAAGTGCGCAGGGTTGATCTGGACGGTCGGACCGTGGTGGGACAGGAAACGCTGTTCAAGGAACTGGAAGAGCGAATTCGCGATGTGCGGGTGGGCCCCGATGGGGCAGTCTACCTGCTCACCGACAGCGAAAACGGCAAGCTGCTTAAAGTGACACCGGCGTCATGAAGAACTGGTTGAAAGCGCTGCCTCGCAGATTACTGGCTTTTGTCGTCGCCAGCCTGGGCGGATACCTCCTGGCGGCTGCCTTTTCCACCCAGTCCGTACTTTCCAGCCTGGCCGACATGGGTGTCACGGTCACTCTGGGCCAGCGCCTTGCCGCTACGGCCCACGACATCGCCGGCATGACCGGGATCTTCCTGCCCATCCTTGCGGTGGGTTTCCTGTTGGCGTTTTTGGTCACCGGACTGCTGATGCGCTGGCTCGACCGCTGGCGAACGCCGCTGTACGTTCTGGCCGGCGGTGTTGCCGTGCTGACCGTGCTGCTGTCACTGAAAGCCAGCTTCGGGCTGATGCCCATCGCCGGGGCTCGAACCGCAGCCGGATTGGCCAGCCAGTGCGTGGCCGGTGCCATCGCCGGCTACCTGTTCGCATTAATTTCCCCCAGGGTCACCAGGGGTTCAATCAAGCATGCGGTCGCTGTTTCGTTCGCTTAACTGCGCTATCGAACACGTCGTCAGGGCCCCTCAGAACCAGCCTGTCCGACAAAATTTGCGGAGCTCAGAGCCAGAATCGTCCGGGCCGGAACCTGCCCGCTGAGGCGTCCACCGGACACGGCCAGTGAGTGGGACTCGCCCGTCAGTTCTACCAGCGCCGCGCCGTCGGTAAGCAGGTTGGCAACGTTGATGCCACCCCCGAAGTCACCGAGATTCACCGGGTCGTCGTCGTTGTTGAGTACCACGACCACCGGGGCCAATCCGTCCAGGGTCCGCGCGAACACCAGCACGTCGCTGCCGCCCGGTCGCGCCGACACGGGCTGCTGGGAGCCGAACTTCAGTACGGGGGAGGATTTGCGCGCGGCCGCCAACGCGGCCAGGCGCTCGTCCAGGAATGAATCGTCCAGCGCATCAAAATCCATGTCTTCCCGGTTGGACGTACCCAGAGGGTGATCGTAGGGATCGCCCCGGCCGCGCATGGCAATTTCGGTGCCGTAGTACACCGACGGCGTACCGCGGGCGAAGTAGATCAGGCCCAGGGCCAGGCCAACGCGCTCGTCAACGATGGCCGGCGGGATCAGCGCCCGCTCGCCCTCGGTGGCGATGCGGGTCATATCGTGATTGTCGATGAAGGTGGTGAGCTTGGTCGGATCCTCGTAGCGACCGTCCTGGGAAAAAACCGTGGAGATAGGAGCCACGCCCTGTCCCCGGCCGATGCCGTCGCGGATGGCCTCCTGCAGGGCAAAATCGAATACCGACGGGGATCCGAGCTCATCGGGAAAACGCGCCAGGTAGCCAGGGTCCGTGTTGAATACCTCTCCCACGGTCCACCAGCGCGCGGGATCCCCGGCACCACCCGGCACAAAAAACTGCAGCCAGTACTCGTCATCCACGTGTTTCATGGTGTCCATGCGCATGCCGTCGGCGCCGAAGTCTTCCATCCAGAACCGCACCCGGTCGTTCAGGAAGGCGGTAGCCTCGGGCACGTCCTGGCGGAAATCCGGCAGGCCGGCCAGGCAGAGGGTCCGGTCATCGCCGCCACAGGAGGAACCGGATCGCAGCCATTCGGGATTGCTGTTCAGCAGGTTTGAGCCGTATCCCACGTGGTTGACCACGGTATCGAATATCACCCGTATGCCGTTGCGATGGGCGGCTGATACCAGACGTTTCAGGTCTTCGGGTGTACCGAAATGGGGTTCGATCCTCTCGAAGGTATCACCCCAGTAAGCGTGGTAGCCGGCAAACGACTCACCCTGGTTGGGCCCGCTGTCCACACCCACGGCACCCACCTGGCGCATGACCGGCGAAATCCACAGAGTCGTTACTCCAAGATTGGAGAAGTACCCTTCCACGATCTTTTGTTCGATGCCGGCAAAATCACCGCCGTGCCAGCCCAGCGGGTTGCTCTTGTCCAGGGTGTCCCCGGCCCTGTCTCCTTCACCATTGTCGTTGCTTGTATCCCCGTTGGCGAAACGATCGGTGAAGGCGAAGTAGATCACCTGGTCCCGATAGTCCAGCACCTCGGGGCGGCAGGCCGGTGCTCCGGCCATGGGCAGCAGAAACGGCTCCTGCTGGAGCTTGCCGCTGCCGAAACCGCCGTCCGCATCAAAACTGACCTGGACTTCGCCGCAGGCGGTAAACACCACGCTGAAGTATCCCCAGTTTTCAAATATCACCTGGGCTGCGTCGTAAGCCTCCCCGAAGCTGGGCCCGCGGGTCACGATGGCCGCCAGGTCAGCCCGGTTGCCCACCAGGGGCCCTTCTCCCACCACCCAGCGCTGACGGCCGGAGCCGTCGGGGTCGTAGGTGAACCAGGCACTGAACAGCTGGGGCATCCCCAAAGCGTCCTCCCAGATCTCCATGAAAATGCCTTCGCCAGCGCGGGTGGGGTTCCACCAGGCCCCGTAGTAGGCACCGTCCACCTTGGACACCTGCTCACCCGCGGCTGATGATGACTGGGCACAGTCCCCTGCAACGCCCCTGGGCGCCGGCTTGAAGCGCTGCAGGGCAATGCTGCCGGACATATCGCCGGCCTGGTACTGCAGGGTGAGGCCGTCGCACTGAAAATCAGCCGTCAGCGTGCCCCACTGGATGAACTCCACGGCCGCGGCATCAAAAGCGTCCCCGAAGGTGCCGCCCTGGGTGATGACCGTGTCCAGCACCACGGTGTTACCGTCAGCGGTTCCCTGCCCCACCAGGAAGGCCTGGTTGCCGTCGTTGTCATAGGTGAAAAAGTAGGCCACTACCGCAGCAGCGCCGTCCTGGTCGATGATCTCGAAGAAGATGCCTTCGCCGGCGCGATCCGGGTTCCACCATGAACCCCCATAGCTGCCGTCCAGCGCCTGGGTCGCTGCGGTACTCAGGAAAAGGACCAGGCCAAGCAGGGATCTCTGAAACACCATTCAATCCTCGTCATCAGATGATTGCATGCCTGGATATAGCGGGTTTATCGCCCGGAATCACCATGAATAGGTATGCAGCGGGCAGACCCGGCCGAGGTCGTGACGACCCCGACCGGACAGAGGTTTGTGGCCGGCTTACTCGAAGCTGCTGGCGTATACCCGATCCTGGTCCAGCACCACACTGGCGGCTCCGGAGAACTCCGCCGTGGCCGGCGAGCCAATGACCAGCTTGTCGCCGGACAGCCCAATGGAGCTGCCAAAGCCCTTCAGGCCGGTTTTTGACCGGACCTGGCCCTGCTCCGTGCGGTTGATGCGGCCGAAACGGTGCACGATGCCTGCAGCGACGCCGGCCACCTGGCTGCCGGGTGCGCCCACGGCAATACCGGTGCGGTCGATGGCCACCGATTGACCGAAGCGGCTTGCGGCCTGGGGCTGGGACGGCGTCAACCGATTGGTCTGGTTGATGGCGGTGCCAGCCACCGCGTAGATGTAGGCCGCGCCACGTCTTTCGCTGGTGCCTGCGGCCGTTTCGTTGGGAGCGCCGACGATCACCGTGGCGTCAGCCCCCACGTCCACCGAGGCGCCAAACTCGGCCTCGTCATCGCTGTTGCTGCCCGTGACGGTTCCCACCCGCGTCACTGCCCCAGCCACGGCGTCGTAGACGCTGATCGAGCCCGTAGCAGCGTTGCCGGATCCGGCGGTGTTATCCCGGGGCGCGCCTACCGCGATGGTGCCGTTACGGACCGCCACGGCCTGGCCAAATCGCGATGCCCTGTTGGTGCCGGGTGGTTTCAGCTTACCCGCCTGGCTGAACAGGGTGGTACCGCCTCCGGGTCGGTCGAACACATAGGCTGCCCCCGATCCCGTGCTTTCTCCCTGGTTGTCCCGGGGTGCACCCACCACCACCGTGTTGTTGTTAATCGCCACCGAGGTGCCGAAACGGTCCCCGGAACTCCGATCAGAACTACCCAGGGACTGCCGGAATTCCCACGATCCCCCACTGTTGCGCGCCAGGATGGCGGCGGCAATGGCCGATGCCGGGGCCTTCTCCTGATTTTTGCCTGCCAGGGGATTGGTGCCGTCGGTGCCAACGACAATGGTGTCTCCACTCACGGCCACGTCAGTTCCGAAGCCGCTGGCCAGGAATCCCGCGGGCGCCTGCAGCATCTCCACCAGCACCGGCTGACCGCCCTCGACCTGGTAAATGGCAATGCCGCCGCTGCCGGTGCCGCTGTCGGCCATACCAGGAATACCCACCACAATAGTGTTGCCGTCCACATCTACGGCACTGCCGAACGCGTCACCGATGACCAGTTCCATGGGGGGCGGGATGTCAGCGACGGTCTCACCCGGACTGCCGCCGTTGACAGACTCCAGGATGATCTCGTTGCCCACGGTCATGACGATGAAATCCGCCCCCGGCTGCAGCCCGATGAACTGGAACTGGCTGATATCCGGCGGACTGGTCACCGCGTTGGCCGAGACCAGGGTGAACTGGTCGCCCGCGGTGGGCGCAAAGCCCTGCACGAAATTGATTGCGAAGATGCCGTCTGCTGCAACGGACACATTGCCACCGATCTGGTCGTGGACAGCCAGGCCGGCGATCTCGATCTCGGTCACCGAACCGGACTGCAGATCCAGGTCGCCGTCCACCATCAGGGTACCGATCCCGCCCGATCCAGGCTCAACCCGCCCGGCCACGTTGACCAGCGGAGCAGTGATGACCCCGTCGCCGGTCAACAGGCCTTCCACCGGCACGTCCAGGGTTTGGGAAAAGGTGAGAGCACCGGGAGATCTGGCTTCAAGCACGCCAGCCGTGTAGTCAAAGGTCGTGGGAAACTCAAGGGTTCCTGCCTCGCTGCGAATCACGCCGCCATCATGGCTGAACGTCACGTTCACCATGACGTTGCCCGGGTCCTGGACTTTCACGAATTCGCCGGTGTTGACCAGTCGCGCGTTGCCGCCGTTGATAAAGTCCGCGGTGCTTTCCATGCGATAGAGCCCGTCATCGCCGTTGGTCAATGCCTGGTTCACCAGGACCAGGGCGCCAGGTCCTGAGTGGGCGATGGTCCCGGAATTCAGCAGCACGCCACTGATCGTATGGTTGTTGCCCGAGGTGATATTCAGCTGGCCGACGTTCTCAATGGTGCCGTTGATGACCTGGCCGCCGTCCCACTGCAGCAGGTTTCCGTCGAAATCGAGCTGGGCGGTCACCCCGAGGATGCCGTTGGTGCCGAACCGGGTACCGCTCAGGGTGCTGCCGTTCGACATCCGGACAATGCCACCGCCGGTTCCCGTGTGCCGGTGGGGTTCAGCCGTATCGTTGTCGACGGTCAGATACCAGACGGACCCATTGACGAATTCAATCTCAGCCCCGGCAGCGACCTGGTAGGTCGTATCGGCAAAACGGTAGTCACCGGTCATTCGCAGCAGTCCGGACTGGATGTCCAGCGTGCCTCCGTCACTGCTGACCACACCCTGGAACTCGGAGGTTCCAGGCGCCGTCTTCTGGACGGTTCCTCGGTTGATGAACTGGGCATTGCCGCCGTTGAAGATGTCGCCGTCGCCGGCAAACCGGTAGATGGCGCCTACGTCGTTGGTCAACGCCTGGTTGACCAGGGTCAAGGGCCCGGTGCCGGAGTGGACAACGAGGTTTGAGTTCAGCAGGCGTCCGCTGATGACGTGATCGTTCCCCGCGGTGATGTTCAGCTGGCCCAGGTTTTCGACGGTACCATTGATGAGTCTGCCGCCATCCCACTGCAGCATGTCGTCGCTGAAATGGATCTGGGCGGTCACCCCGAGAATGCCGTTGGTACCGAACTGGGTTCCGCTCCAAGTGCTGCCGGGCAGCAGGCGAATTGTCCCGTCGCCGCGACCCAGGTGCTGGTCGGGAGCCACGGTATCGTTGTCCCTGGTCAAGTACCAGAACGAGCCGTTGGTGAACTGCATCTCGGCTCCGGTGGCCACCTGGTAGTCGGTATCGGCAAAGCGAAAGTCGCCGGACATCACCATCTGGCCGGCCTGGACATCGAAGGTTCCACCGTCGTTGGTCACGACGCCCTGGAATTCCGTGGCGCTGGCGTCCACTTTTTCAATGTTGCCAAGGTTGGTGAACTGGGCATTGCCGCCGTTGAGGATGTCGCCTTCGCTGGTAAATCGATAGGTAGCACCGGAATCATTGATCAGGGCCTGGTTGACCAGGGACAGCGACCCGGTACCGGAGTGCAGAATGAGCCCCGAGTTCAGCAGACGCCCGCTGATGATGTGGCTGTTGTCTGAAGTGATATTGAGCTGGTCAAGATTCTCGATGGTCCCATTGATCATGCTGCCGCCATCCCATTGCAGCAGATCCCCGGGAAAACTCAGCTGGGAGGTGACGCCGACGATACCGTTGCCGCCAAACTGAGTGGCACTGACCGTGCTGCCGGGCAGCAATCGGATGAAACCACCGCCGGTGCCCGTGTGCAGTGCCGGGGCGGGAGCATTGGTGTTCTGGGTCAGGCGCCAGAACGAGCCCGCCCGAAACTGGATCTCGGCGCCAGCTTCCGCGTTGTAGGTGGAGTCGGAGAAGCGGTAGTCCCCGGTCAGCGCCACCGTACCCACCTGGGCATCCAGGGTACCGCCGGAATTCCGCAGCACGCCCTGGATTTCCGTGACGTCCACACCGCCGGTTTTTTCTATCAGACCGGAATTGTTGAGCTGGGCATTGCCGCCGTTGATGATGTCGCCGTCGCCGGTAAACCGGTAAACCGTATCATTGGTCAGCGCCTCATTAACCAGCGTCAGCGGACCATCACCGGAGTGCAGGATCAGGCCGGAGTTGAGCATCCGCCCGGACAGGGTGTGATTGTCGAGGGTTGTGATATTGATCTGGTCAATGTTTTCTATGGTGCCGTTGATGACCTGGCCGCCTTCCCACTGCAGCAGGTTTCCACCGAAATCAAGCTGGGAGGTCACCCCGAGGATACCGTTGGTGCCGAACTGGGTTCCGCTGACCGTGCTGCCAGGCAGCAGGCGAAACACGCCGGTTCCCGTGCCCGAATGAACATTGGGAACAGGTGCGTTGTTGTTGCGGGTCAGTCGCCAGACCGCGCCGTTGTCAACGGTTAAATCGGATCCGTTTTCCACGTTGTAGCTGGTGCCGGAAAACCGGTAGTCTCCGGTCATCCGAATGGAGCCCGACTGGACATCCAGGGTCCCGCCGCTGTCGAGCACCACGCCCTGGAGCTCCGAGACATCGTTGCCCGCGGTTTTTTCGATGGTTCCGGAGTTATCCAGAATCGCATTGCCGCCGTTCAATATGTCTCCGTCACCGTCGAAACGATAGGTGGCCGACGGTCCATTGATCAGTGCCTGGTTTACCAGGATCAGTGGGCCCTCGCCCGATTGGCGCAGGAGGCCCGAATTGAGCATTCGCCCGGACAGGGTGTGGCTGTTGCTGGTGGTGATATTGATCTGCCCCAGGTTCTCAACGGTCCCGTTGATGATTTCGCCGCCTTCCCATTGGAACAGCGTTCCGGGATAGTTCAGCTGAGACGTCACCCCGATGATGCCGTTATTGCCAAACTGCAGTGCACTCACCGTGCTGCCATTCAGGATACGAAGCGCGCCAGCTCCGATGCCACTGTGCAGGACCGGCACGGCGTTATTCGTTGTCAGATGCAGGGTGCCGGCAACATTGAGCTGGGTGTCCATGGCCAGGTCGATGGAGGAATCACTCCACTGGCTGAAACTGGTCAGATTGAGTGAAACCTGGTTGCTGGCGGTGAGTGTTCCGCCGTCGCGGAAATCCAGGCCAAGAACGCTCAGCGAGGAAGCCGGAGGAAACCCGGCACCCAGGCCCACGACATGGCGCAGTATCGCGGTATCCGCCGGGCCCGGAACGACATCGCCGGCCCAGGTGCCTGTCGCTGACCAGTCGCCGGGCTCATCCGTGTCAATGCTTGCGGCGGTTGCCGACAGTCCCAGCGCCAGCAATCCCAATGCGGTCCAACAGGCCGCCTGAGACGCGCGCCTCAAATCCTTCGCCATTTCTCAACAGTCCCATAAGATCCATTAGGAACTAAGGCGAATTTTCTGGTTTAACAGGCTCAGGGCACTCGATAGCCGGCACGGTGCAGATCTGACAGGGATTTCAGCGGGCGCGGCGGATCGAGCTGTTCCGCCAGGAACCGGTAGATCTTCAGCCTGATCTCCTTGGCCTTTTTCGTGTCGATACGGTCAAAACTGTGCCCACCCGGCAGATCCTGGTAGATCTCGTATTCAAAGTCTTTGTCTGCCGCTTTCAGGGACTTGATCAGGTGCTCAACCTCCAGCACGTTGACGTCCCCGTCGTTGGTATTGCCGTGGATCAGCAGCGGGGTCTGCAGCTTCTCCGCGTGCCAGGCAGGAGAGCGCCGCTTGTACTCCTCCACGTCTTCGTAGGCGGTTTTGCCGATGTGGTAATCGGCCGAGTAAAGATCCCGGTAACCCTGGGTCTTGTAGCCCATGCGGGCCACCAGGTCGCTGACCGGGACGCCGGCAAAAGCCACCTGGTAGTCCTTGGGATGGTTGAAGATATTGAACAGCGTAATCAGGCCACCGTGGCTCCAGCCAATGATGCCGACCCGGTCCTCGTCCACCATTTCGTAGTTTTCCACCGCGTAGTTCCGGCTGGCGTAAACGTCCTCGACTTCCAGCCCACCGTAATCAATGGCTTCATAGAAGCGTTTTCCGTACCCCGTGCTGCCGCGATACTCCGCAGCGATCACCACGTACTGCTGGGCCATCAGCTCCCGCAGGATGTGGGTGTAATAGGTATTGAAGTTGCTGTGCACGCCACCGTGGGGAAAGACGATCAGGGGGTACCGGCGGGACGGGTCCAGGTCCAGGGGAACGAAAACATAAGCCTGAAAGCGATATGGGTTGCCGTAGCCCTGGGCGGTTGTGTTCTGGTCCTTGCGGTCCGCCCTGGGCGGACCGGTCAGGTAAACCTTGTCCACGTAGGCCACGTCGCCCAGGCGCTGGATCATCAGCAGGTCATCGATGCCTTTCCGCAGCCGGTCATGGGTATGACGAAGATCCTGGACCTCCTGGCGCAATTCCTTCACCTGGTTTTGAAGGCTTTCCTGCTCCGCGGCAGGTAACAGGCCAGGGGCCAGAAGGATGGATGTCACAAACAGCGTGGGGCGAATCATGGCGGTGTCTCCGGCAGCTCGCCCCGATGATACCGCTGTCTCGGGGACTGCTGCAGGAAAAGCGCCCATTCAACCGGGCAGCGCGCTCAATTCAGCTGGTCTGCCAGCTCGCGAGCCTGCATTGCCGGCCGATAGTCGGGTTCTGCCTCGGACCACAGGGTCATGGCCCGATTCAGCGCACCACGAGCGGCTTCGATGTCGTCCAGGGCCAGATAGGCGCGAGCTGCCTCCAGGTTGGCATCGGGATTGTACGGCCATGAGGCCAGCATGTTTTCCAGAGTTTGGAGCGCATCATCGGGCAGGCCTGCCAGTACCTGGGTTCTGGCCAGCTCCACGGCGATGGCGTTGCGGAATTGAATGCCTTCCTCCTCCAGCTGCTGGATCGATACGTCATGCAGGACCTGGGAATTTTTCAGCTTGGCCAGCGCGCCGTCGATGTCTCCCCGTTCGCGCATGATCACACCCTCGGTGAATTCGGTGATAAACACCAGGTCATCGCGGCCGGTAGTGGTCATTCCTTTCAACAAACGCTGGTTGTGCTCCAGCGCACTGTCATAACGTTCCCGGTATATATCCAGCATCATCCAGCCGATGCTGGGAACGAAATCAAACGGGGGACGAAACATGTCTCCGATGGATGCAAGTACCGATTCCGCTTCCTCTATCTCTCCTGCCATCGCGTACAGCGCCATAGCCTGCATGTGCATCATGGTCAGGTCCAGGCTGGAGCGTTCCACGGCCTCCAGGGCAAGCCGCTGTTTGAACAATCTCAGGGCCGCGCGCGGTTGGCCCATCATCATCCGCAGCCCGGACCTTTCACCCACCACGGCCGATTGCTGACGCGGCGCCTGGGCCACGAAGTCCGCGTCGTCCAGGTGGGCAAAGGCCTCGTCCAGGTTGCCGCGGCTGGCCTGGTTGTCGGCCAGCCTCAGGATGGGCGTTACCATGTCGGTCTGGGCCACGGCGCCTTGCTGAAAATATTCCGCCGCCTGCTCCAGGTTGCCCCGCTGGGTCTCGATATCACCCAGGGCAATCAGCGGCTGGTAACTGGATGGGCGCAGCTCATGCTGACGCTGCAGCACGCTTATGGCGTCGTCCATGCGCCCTTCCACTTTGTACAGCCCAGCCAGCTGGGACAGGATCCAATCCTGGTTCGGCATCAGCTCCAGCGATTTTTCGTAGGCTTCGATGGCCTGGCCGGTCATGTTTCCGGACCAGAAGTAAGCGGAGCCGAGAGTCTGCCATGCCTGGTAGTTTTCCGGCTCGAGCTCGGTCCACATCTGGTAAACCTGGCGCGCCTTGTCATTCTGGTTTCGAAAACGGTAACCGCGTCCACGGTCGAGGATTCGCTGCACGTCCGAAAACCGATGGGACAGGCGGTTGACCTCCTTCAGGTATTCCAGCGCCCGGGCAAAATCTCCCCGGGCGTCATACACATCGGTCAACGCCTGGTAGGCCATGGCAAAATTCGGGTCCACTTCCACGGCCCGGGTAAACCAATCCACGGCCTGGTCGTCATCGTTGTCCAGCATCCTGGCGTTCAGTCCGCGGACGTAGAGTTCCAGCGCCTGGATATCGTCGGTAAACAGGTCTTCCACCGGGGAGGTCTCGCTGACCCTGCCCACCGGGTGGTCCTTGTTCATCTCGTTCTTGATGGCCAGTGAAGCCTGTTCGGCTACCCGGTAAAGATCAGATCCCGTGAACTCATAGTCCGCCAGCTTTTTCAGAGGCCGGGTTTGATAGAGTTCCATGTTCACGCTGTAACCGCCACCAGCGGGGCTGATGGATCCGGCCACGAAGTGGTCCTGGTACTGCAATTCGGCCAGCTCCTGCAGCAGGGATACCGGTGCCCCCAGCCCGGAGTCATACCCCGCCCGGCGCAGCTTCCAGATCAGTCCGCGGCGGAAGAACCGATAAGGAATGTAGGTGTTAATCAGCGGATCCTTGTCGGCCGCTTCGGATATCAACAGTGAGGCTGCGTAGGCCTCCCAGGGATTTTCAGTTGGAAAGCCCTGGGGCTCCAGGAAGAACACCGCCAGTTGCTGGACCAGGTCCGCCCTGGCCACCTCCAGGGTAAATTCCTGGCCGCTCTCATCCAGCACCGTGCGGGTCTCGGATATGGCCTCGACCTTCTGGCCCGGCGCCAGCCACAGCAGCAATGCAACGGTGCCGACCACGTTGAGGGGGACGCCCACCTTTTCCACCCGGCCCCACTGGTCCTTTCCGGGTTTCCCATGAAACCAGGCCAGCAGGATCACCGTCGGCAGCATGGCCAGCATGCCGGCCAGCACCAGGTCCACCAGCTGATCGGAAAACCCGTAGCGTTCCACGGCAATGCCGGTGAACTCAAAAGCAGCGAAAATGATGCCGAGATAGATGCCGGCGATGTACAGGACCCGACGCTCGATCAGGTCTTTAAACAGGCTCATCCAATGCCTCCGGGACACTCATGACCGGTATTCTAATGCTTCGATTAAAACAGGTGGAGAAGGTTCAAGAACTTTCACGCGTCCTGCAGCAGCCGCCTGGCCTGGCGCGCTTTGACGGTAGCGAAAAGTGGCATGATGATGGATAGCAAGGCATAGACCATGCCGGCCACGGGGCGAAGATGGCCGATGGGCAGCAGCGCAACAATTGTCGACGTCAACCCCACGCCGGCCACGATCAGCCAGGCCTGGATTTCGCTGACCGTGGTGAATCGTTCCCTGGGGTCCAGCATCAGCTGGTCGGACCGGCGCAGCGCATGGGTGTACAACAGGATCAGCACGGCCGACATGGCGACGAAACCCACGCCGTAGACCACGAAAATGTCCCCGATCACGTCGGTGGTGAATTCGGTCATCTCAAACGGCAGCCAGCCGCCGGTGATCCAGGCAAACAGGGCCGAAAACACCAGCCGCAGCGGAAACACGTAGACCAGGGTCACAAACACGAACAGCAGGCTGAGCAGCACCGTGGGCAGGTCATCCAGCCCGTAACGCCGGCTCCAGGCGTGATGGGCATACCAGAACATGCAGATCTGGGCAAAGCTGGCGGCAAACGCCGGCACATTCTTCAGCGCTGCAATCAGATCGTCGATGCTGCGCGGCACCTCGTCGAAGGAAATCACCAGCAGGGTCAGCGCAAAGGCGAATGCCGCGTCGGTGAAGGTCTCGATGCGGGTCATATCCATGCCGCGCTGGCGGAATCCATCCGAGTCCACCGGCAGCTCAGCCAGCTTCTCAGCCGACAGGTTCATGGCGACGTTTCAGCGGGTTCCAAACAGGCGATCACCGGCATCACCCAGGCCGGGAACGATGTACTTATGATCGTTCAGGTGGCTGTCCACGGCGGCGGTGTACACGCTGACATCAGGATGGGCCTGCTCCACCGCCTGCAGGCCTTCGGGCGCAGCCACAATACACACCACCACGATGTTGTCCACGCCCTTTTGCTTCAGCATGTCCAGGGTTGCGACCATGGATCCGCCCGTAGCCAGCATCGGGTCCACCACAATGTACAGCGCATTTTCGGATTCCACCGGCAGCTTCTGGTAATACTCCACCGGAATCTTGGTTTCTTCATCACGGTACAGGCCGACAAATCCCACCCGGGCGGTGGGGATCAGGTCCAGGATCCCGTCCATCATGCCGACACCGGCGCGCAGGATGGGGATCACCACCAGGTCG
Organism: Lysobacterales bacterium; assembly: GCA_030065125.1. Taxonomy (GTDB): domain Bacteria; phylum Pseudomonadota; class Gammaproteobacteria; order Xanthomonadales; family SZUA-38; genus JASJDM01. Next base: position 73,027 of record JASJDM010000013.1, read on the forward strand.
CTGGCGATCTTGCGGCAGGAGGCCGGGCCAACCGGGGTCTGCACCTGGACCTCCTTCAGCTGGACCCCTTTGAGTGCCTCGTAGCAAACGAACATGGTGATTTCGGTGGCCAGCTCCCGAAACTTCTTGTGGCCGGTTTCCTCGTCGCGGATCAGCGCGAGCTTGTGTTGAACACAGGGATGTGTCACTTCTACGTGCATGGACAAGACCTTTCTCAGCCCCGGAAGGAGCTGACAGTGTACTCAATTCTCACCTGGGTTCGGCGAAAATCAGAACTCAATTTCGACGGCCTCCCGGCATGACGACTTCCAGGGCCACCGTGGTGTTCGGGGCCAGCGGCTATATTGGCACTCACCTGGTACCCCGGCTGGCCCAGGCGGGCCGGGATGTCCGCGCCGTCTGCCGCAAGCCCGAGGTGTTGCAGGCCCGTCAATGGGAGGGCGTGGACATTCGCGCTGCCGACGCCACCCGGCCCGACAGCCTTGGGCCTGTTCTGGCGGACTGCGACGTCGCCTACTATCTGGTGCACTCCATGGCGGCCGGCCGCAACTTCGGATCCATCGACCTGGAAGCGGCCCGGAATTTCGCCGCGGCCGCCGCCCAGGCCGGTGTCGAGCAGATCATCTACCTGGGCGGACTGGTGCCCGACGACGCCGACTCGGAGCACATCGTCAGCCGCAAGCAGACCGGCGAGGTCCTGCGCCAGGGTGCCGTGCCGGTCACCGAGATCAGGGCCGGGATCATAGTCGGGCCGGGGTCCGCCGCATTCGAAGTGATGCGGGATCTGGTGTTTCACCTGCCCATCATGCTGACCCCGCGCTGGGTCAGGGCCAAGTCACCACCCGTGGCCCTGGACGATCTGCTGAACTACCTGGTTGAGATACCGGGAATCGGCGAGGCCCGGGGTGGGACCTATGACGCCGCGGGGCCGGACAATCTCACCTACGAGGACATGATGCGGGTCATGGCGGACGTATCCGGTCGCAGGCCGCCCTGGATCATCCCGGTGCCGGTGCTGACCCCCAAGCTGTCTTCCTACTGGCTGCGCCTGGTAACCTCGGTGCCGACGCCCGTCGCCCGGGCGCTGATCGAAGGCCTGAAACACGACTTCAGCGCCGACAGCAAACCCCTGCAGGACCTGATCCCCGGGCCGCTGATGGATTTTCGTCAATCGGTGGAGGCCGCATTTGCCGCCGAACAGGACCACCAGCTCCTGTCCCGCTGGACCGAAGGCGCCTTCGCCATGCGGGACCATCGACGTGAACACGCGTTTTACGCCAAGCGCGCCGGCGCATCAGCCCGGACTGCGGCTTCCGAACAGGCACTGTGGCAGGTCATCACCGGCATCGGCGGCCGCAATCGCTACTTCGCCTACGACTGGCTGTGGCGCATCCGCGAGGTGCTCGACTGGCTGGTGGGAGGGCCGGGACTGTCCTACGGCCGGCGCCATCCCACCGAGCTGCGCCTGGGCGACCGGGTGGACTCCTGGACCGTGACCGCCCTGGAACCCGGGCGCTGCCTGACCCTGCAGCTGGGCATGAAGGTCCCCGGTGCCGGGGTCCTGGAATTTGTCATCGACCCCGACGAGGACGGCTGTCGACTGTCGATTACGGCTTACTGGCACCCCGCCGGGGTGTGGGGCCTGCTTTACTGGTATGTGCTGGTGCCGGCTCACGGCATCCTGTTCAGAGCCATGGTAAAGCAGGTGGTGAAGCAGGCGGAGGAGCTGGACCGCAGCCCCGACGATCAGTTGTCGCCGTCCTGAGCGTTCAGCCAGCGGCTGCTGTCGTCCAGCAGTTGCTTCATGGCCGGCCGGGTCTGGGGCAGCTGGTTCGCAGGCAGGTCCAGGTGATTCATAGGCACCTCCTGCTGGTACTGCTCGAACACCGGCGCCACCACCTCCAGGGGAAAGCGGGGGATGGTGCGGCCCTCGCGGAATTCAGCAATGGGGATCTCGGCCTCGATCACGCTTTCGTTGTTGGTTTCGTCCTGGGCCAGGATCTGCCCCCGGGGCCCCACGATCAGTGATCCGCCGCCGTACCGGGCATACTCTCCCGGCGGAAAGGTGATATTGGACATGGCCGAGTAGAAGCGATTGAAAAACGCCGTGGCGCGGACATCCGAGGTCGAGAACAGGGTGGAGGTTCGGAACATGATCTCCACGCCGCGCATGGCGTAGGCCGCAAACACAAAAGGATCCAACTGGACGGTGCTGACCGCGATATTGCCAAACTCGGTCTGCAGTACCGGAAATTCCTCTTCGACGCCGTACATTTCCCGGTACCGGTCGCGCACCCCCTCGATGGTGGTGGTCGGAATCTCGCCGTCGGCATTGAGGCGCTTGACGTTGCGGGTTTTCCAGTACTTTTTGGCCACCCTCCCGGACCGGTCGATCACCGCATTGATGCTGAGGATATGACCGGGCCAGTCGGCGTCCCGGGCGTAGCTGCCGAAGATGATATAGCTGTCGCACTCCCGGGCGATCTCGCCCAGCCGGTCCGTCTCGGGACCGGGGATTTCGATGGTGAATCGCAGCTTTTCATCACGGCTGCCGGAAGAGTATCCGGTCAATGGAAACTCGTTGAACAGGATGAAGTCGGGCTTCGCACCCTCGCTGCAGGCGCGGCGGGCAAATTCCACCATGCGGCCCAGATTGACTTCCAGGCCCTCGGCGACAGTGTCGAAGTCCTGCAGGTTTTTTACCCCGTGCTGGACCACTTTCACCACCACGCTGTCCTTCTCCAGCGGCTGGCGGGGATAGCTGCCGTCGGCCTGCACCAGCACTGGCGTGGTGGCGGCTTCGTGCTGGTGCTGGGCAGCGCAGGCTGCCAGCGTCAGTGCCAGCAGCAGCGCCGCGAATCGCGTCAGGCGGGCGCGCATTCCGCCAGCAGGGCGTTCCAGCCGGCCCGGGTCTGCTTGAACTGCCGGCGGGCTTCCGCCATTTTCTGCCGCGCCGAGCGGCGCAGCTCATCGGAATAGTCCGCCACCTGGCGGGACACCACCTTGCGGTATTCCTTGGCCGCCTGCTCCCACTGCTGCAGGCTTTCCCGCAGGACGTCGTACTGGCTGGCCATGCGGTTGCGCAGGCTTTCCAGGGACGGCCCGCTCTGCTGGTCCAGCCAGGCGCTCACGCGGTTCTGCTCACCGGCCAGCCGCGCCGCCATGATGCGGAAGTTGGAAACACGACGCAGGTCCCAGGCCAGCCCCAGCCTGCTTAACAGGGCAATCATCCATTTGCTGGGGTCGAACTGGTACCAGCGCACGCCATTGCGGTAGTCCGCGGCGAAGCGGTGATGGAAGTTGTGGTAGCCCTCACCAAAGGTAAAAAACGCGATGAACCAGTTATCCTTCGCGGTGGCGTCAATGTCGTAGGTGGCCTTGCCGAAGCTGTGGCATACCGAGTTGATGAAAAACGTCACGTGGTAAACCAGGGTCAGGCGCAGGCAGACAGCAATCAGCAGGGCACCCAGCAGGTGACCCGTCAGGGCGCCGATGACGGCCGGCGTGATGATGCCCGCCACGGTGGCCCACACCACGTAATAGCGGTCCTGGTGACGCAGCATGGGATCACGGGCCAGCTCTTTCACGTTGTCGTAGTTGGTCTTGTGTTTCCAGAACACCAGCCAGCCCATGTGGGCGTAGAAAAAGCCCTTCCTGATGCTGTAGGGGTCGCGGTCGGTGTCCACGAAACGGTGATGGTCCCGGTGCTGGGCCGACCACTCCATGGCGGACTGCTCAAAGGCGGCGGACCCGAAAAACAGCAGCAGGAAGCGGATAACCGGGTTGGTCTTGAAAGTCGCGTGGGCAAACAACCGGTGATAGCCCACGGTGATCCCCATGCCGGTGGCGACAAAGTAGAACAGGAACAGCAGGATCTCGGCGGTGGCGATGCCGTTGTAGGCGACATAGATCGGCGCGCCGATGAGGCCGCCCAGGGTGGTGATGGTAAAAAACGTGATGTTGACCCAGTTGTTCTTGCGTACGGGTCCGGCGGTGTCATCCATTGCGGTTCTACTCCATCCAAGTGGGGTAAGTCCCCATTATGGCAGGCAGGCACCCTTGAGACATCGGGGCATACGCCTAGGAATCAAGTTTTGCCTGTAGGTGACCTTTCAGTTGAAGCGGGAACTGGTGCCAAAAACGACGGCTGCTTCCTGGCGCTGATCGTCTCGTTCATAGACCACTGTGCTTTCCTGACCCGGCCTGGCCTCGCGCAGAATGTACATCAGGTCGTAGATGTCCCGGACTTCCCTCCCCGCCAGTTCCACGATGCGGTCGCCGCGCTGCAGACCCGCGTCGGCCGCGGGCCCGCCGGCACGAACCCCGGCCAGCAGCATGCCCAGTTTGCCGTCGGGGGCTCCGGTGTAGTCAGGAATGGTGCCCAGGGAGGCGCCGTAACCGCGCACGTCGCCCGCCGGCGCAGGCGCTTCGGATTCGCGGTAGGTGAGACCGTCCCTGCCGGTCAGCTCCGCGGCGATGTCCGCCGCCAGCCAGGCGATTCTGGTGCCGCCCGCGGCATTGATCAGCGGCCAGTCGTCGCTGGGCTTGTGGTAATCATCGTGGGCGCCGGTGAACAGGTGCAGCACCGGCACACCGGAGGCATAAAAAGGCGTCTGGTCAGACGGGCCGTAGCCGTCACCGCCCATCTGGCAGCCCATGTCCAGGGCCTCACACAGCGGCTGGACGATGGACTCCCACTCTTCCGCCGAATCACTGCCCAGGATCGATAGCCGATTGCCGCGCAGCCGCCCCACCATATCCATGTTGAGCATGGCCACCATACCCGCCGGCGCCATGCCCGGCAGCGGCGAGCGGGTCATGGCGGTGGAGCCCAGCAGGCCGGATTCCTCACCGCTGAAGGCCACGAACAGCACGTCGCGCTGGAGCTGATCGCGACGCCCGGCCAGTACCCTGGCCGCCTCCAGCAGGGCCGCGGTGCCCGATGCGTTGTCGTCAGCGCCGTTGTGGGGCTCCCTGGCATCCGGTGCCAGGGATTCGCTCCCACCCATTCCCAGGTGGTCGTAATGGGCACCAATGACCACGGCCCCGGCCTTGCGCTGGTCCGGACTGATCCGCCCGACGATGTTCTGTGCCGGGACCCTGATTTCCTTCAGTTCCGCCGTCACCATCGCGGTCAATGGCTGATCCAGCAAACGCTGGGCATGGGCGCGTCTTATCACCGCCACCGGAATACCCGCGTCACCCCGGGTATCCACCTTGAGACTGGGCAACGGCGCCTCGTCCTGCTGCTGGTCGACGGGCAGGTCCGCTACCAGCAGGCCCAGGGCACCATGCTCCCGGGCCTTGAACGCCTTGTATCGGATATCGCCGAGACGGCGGCGCGCCGCATCGTCCAAATCCGCGTCGTCCGGGGTGAACCGGCGTACCAGCACGAGCTTGCCCTCGACCTCCAGACCCTGGTAGTTCTCGATGCCGTGTTCCGACGAGTCGATCCCCCACTCGGCGAATATCACCGGACCGGAAGCCCCGGCGCTGAGCGAATACCCGGGAATCATGAATTCCTCCTTGCCCAGGGTCACATCGCCAATGCGCACCGCTGACCCAGGCGCCTGTTCGATGTCGGCCAGTGCCTCAAAGGTGTGGCGGAAGCTGCCGTCACCCGCCGCTGGCTCCAGCCCGATCTCCTGGAACTGCTGCTCCAGCCAGTCCGCCGCCTGGTCGATTTCCGGTGTCCCCAGCCCCCGGCCGCCGCGGGCATCGTCGGCCAGCCAGGCAACGTCCGCCAGGTAGCGATCCGGTGCGCGTTCAAGCAGCGCGCCCTGCCCATTGACCCAGCGTGCTACGTAGACGTCGGTTTCGCCCGGTTTGCCCTGGTTGCGATTGGACCCGAAAGCCAGGTAGACGCCGTCCGGAGAGAACATGGGGAATCCGTCGAAACCGGCGGTAAAGGTGATTTGCTCCAGCCCCGTGCCGTCCACGTTGACCGCGAACAGGTCAAATTCACGTCCCCGCTCGTCGTGGTGGTTGCTGGAAAAAATGATGCGGTCGCCGCTGGGGAAAAAGAACGGGGCGAAATTGGCACCCCCCAGGTAGGTCACCTGGCGCGGATCGCTGCCGTCAGCGTTGGCAACGTATATCTCCAGTTCGCCCGGCCGGATCATGCCTTGGGCCAGCAGCGCCTGGTAGTCTTCCAGGGCCTGGCCCGTCGGGCGGGACGCGCGCCAGACGATCCGGCTGCAGTCCGGAGAGAAAAACGCGCCGCCGTCGTAGCCCGGAGTGTCGGTCAGGCGCTGGACGCTGCCGCCGTCCTTGTCCATCCGGTACAGGTCCAGGTCGCCATCGCGGGTCGAGGTGAAGATGATGGATCCATCCCGGGAGCAGACCGTTGCTTCAGCGTCATAGTGAGGCGTGTCGGTCAGGGCCCGCAGATCGCTGCCGTCAGGATTGGCGCTGTAGATCTGGTAGCTGTCGTAGATGGGCCAGACATAACCCTGCGAGAAGTCGGGCACCGGCGGACAGGCTTTGCTGGCAGCGTGGGTAGACGAGAAGATGATGCGCTCGCCGTCCGCCGTGTAGTAGCCGCAGGTGGTGCGTCCGGTCCCGGTGGACACCAGGGAACGCCGCTGCGGATCTGCCACGTCCAGGGCAAAAATCTGGTCGCACTGATACTCGCCGTGGGTGGACTGGAATACCAGCTTGCTGCCGTCCGGTGACCAGTAAGCCTCGGCGTTTTCGCCGCCGCCGGTCAGCTGCCGCACATCCGCCAGGTGAATTTCCCGGGGATCGTGCAGCACGCCGGCTGTCGCATGAGGCTGGGCCCATGCAGCGGCCACAGGCAGCAGAAGCAGGGGCAGACACTTTGCTTTGGTCACGAGTAGAGTCCTTGGTAGACCGGCCGAAGCAAGGTACTAGGGTGACCCCGCCGGCGCAACCGCACCCGCCACAGCCGTACCAGGCGAAGCTGTCCACCGGGCACCGAGCACCCGGGCCACTCAGCTTCGCTCGCGGATCTCCTGTTCCAGCCGGCTCTCAAGCGCCTTGATCGCCTCGATCAGCGTGGCCTCGCTGTCGGCCAGGGCGCCAAAATGGAAGTTCAGAATGCGGAGATAGCGAGAACCGTCGCGAAAATCCGTTTGCAGGGTCGCCAGGGCATAGCGCTCGTTATTTCGAAAGTAGGCGTCTATCTGGCCGTAGACCCGGCTCATGGCCTCCAGGGTGTCGTACTGCACAAGCGGCAGCAACCCGGTCATCAGGCCGGACTGGTAGGCCGCATCGGACAGCTCCGCCAGGCGCATGCCCTCGGTGGCTTCCTCGGGATACTGCCATTTTCCGGTCTCCCGCAGCCGATTCGCGTAGTCGTCAAAGACGTCCCGCATCCTGCGGTGATATTCGACCACGTCCTCAGCCGCCTGGAGATTGCCGCGGGTCTCCACCAGCAGGCCGTTGAGAACGTTGACCAGCAGGTCCTCCCGCTGCTGCTCCTCGCGCCATTCGTCAAAGGCCAGGGCGGCGAGAACACCGACCATGACGACGGAAAGCTCAACCAGGAGCGGATAGGCGCGACGACGGCGAGACATGGGAAGATTTTAGCCTCCCGCGGATGCCAAAGGAACATCGCTCGGAGTAGACTATGGGCCAACGGGGCCAGCAAACGAGCTCCGAGGCCACGGAAGCCCCGACAAGGAAGCCCTGATCATGTCCAACCCCATTCACCTATGGCTGCGAGCCGAGTCCAAACCCGGCGAAGCCCGACGGGCCCTGGTTCCGGCTGACGCCGCCACCCTGGTCGAAGACGGATTCTCCGTTACCGTGGAGCATTCGCCACAGAGTGCCCTGGCAGACCAGGAATACCAGGACGCGGGCTGTACCATGGCCGCGGAAGGCAGCTGGACCGAGGCACCCGGGGACGCCTACATTCTCGGCCTCAAGGAACTGCCGGACGACGCCAGCGCGCTGGTCCACCGCCATATCTACTTCGCCCACGTCTACAAGGAACAGCGCGGCTGGCAGGATGTGCTGGGTCGGTTCAGGAGAGGTGGCGGTGAACTGCTCGACCTTGAATACCTGGTGGACGACAACGGCCGGCGCGTTGCAGCCTTTGGCTTCTGGGCGGGCTTTTGCGGTGCCGCCCTGGCCATGTTCACCTGGTGTGGGCAGAAGCGCTCCCAGGATCCGCCCATCCAGGCGGTGGTGCCCTGGCGGAACAAAGACGCCATGGTCGCGGATCTGGGCGTGGCCATGCGCGGCACCGGCATTCCCCAGGATCAGTGGCCCACAGTCATGATCATCGGGTCCGCCGGGCGCGTGGGCAGCGGCGCCCGGGCGCTGGCCGAGATCATGAGCCTAAGCGTCACTCCCTGGGACCTGGCTGAAACCGCGCCGGGTGGCCCGTTCCGGGAGATACTGGAGCATGACGTATTTGTAAACTGCGTCCGGGTCAATCGACCACTGCCGCCGTTTCTGACCGAAGACCTGGTGGACGATGGGGGCGATCGGCGACTGTCGGTGATATCCGACGTGAGCTGTGATCCCTACGGCGACTACAACCCGGTGCCGCTGTATAACCAGTGCACCACGGTGAGCCAGCCCAGCATCCGCATCCGGACTGAACCCAAGCCGCTGGACCTGATCGCCATCGATCATCTGCCGTCGCTGCTGCCGCGGGAGTCCAGTGAAGACTACTCGGCGCAGCTGCTGCCAACCCTGCAGCGACTGTCCAACCCCCACGATCCCGTCTGGCGCCGGGCCCGGGATCTGTTCAAACATTCCTGTGCGCGCCTCTGAGTCGTCCAGACCGAACTGAACAGCGCCGAAAGAACCCATCCGCCCAGGAGCCAGCATGAGCAACAAGCCACCGATGGTCGACCTTACAGACACCACTGTTCTGCGGCATACCGCGGAACAAGCCATCGAGCTGTATCACTCCTTCGACGGCGAGCCCGTGGCGGCGGCCGCCACCCACGAGCAGCTGCTGCAGCGGTTTGGCCAGTCCTTGAGCAATGACGGCGTGGATCCAGGCCAGGTCATCGACGACCTGCTGACCTGGTCCCGGGACGGCATGGTCACAGCCGGTGGGCCCCGCTTCTTCGGCTGGGTGATCGGTGGCTCCCTGCCGGTGGCCATAGCCGCCGACTGGATCCTGTCCACCTGGGAACAGAATGGTGCGATCTATCAGACCAGCCCGGCCTGCGCCACTGCCGAAGAAGTGGCGGGTGAGTGGCTGAAAGAAGTCCTGCGCCTGCCCCGGGAATGCTCTTATGCCATGGTCACGGGCTGCCAGATGGCCCACTTCACCGCCCTGGCGGCAGCGCGCCAGCGGCTGTACTGGGACCGGGGCATCGACGTCTCCACCGAAGGCCTCTACGGCGCCCCACCCCTGCGCGTCGTTGCCGGCCCACACCTGCATGAGTCCCTGATCCGGGCCATGCGCTTTCTGGGCCTGGGTTCCAATGCCCTGGTCAAAACCACCCTGGATGACCAGGGCCGGATGGACCTGGCGAGCCTGGAGCAGATTCTGCAACAGGACCCAGCGGCCCCCACGGTGATCAACCTGATGGCCGGCGACCTCAACACCGGCGGCTGTGACCCCTATCGGGAGGTCTGCGCGCTTGCTGAACAGTACGGCGCATGGGTGCACGTGGACGGCGCCTTTGGCCTCTGGGTCAATGCCAGCGAGAAGCACAGGCATATGCTGGACGGTGTGGAACTGGCCCACTCCTGGGCCACCGACGGACACAAATGGCTGCAGCTGCCGTTTGACCACGGCTATGCCTTCGTCCGCGACCGCGAGGCCCACCACGCCTCCATGACCATGACCGCCGGCTACTTCATCGATGCCGACGGCGCCGGCCGGGATCAGATGAACTGGAACCCGGAGTGGTCGCGCCGCCCACGCGGTGTGATTGCCTACGCCGCGCTGCGCAACCTGGGCAAAAGCGGCATCGCCCACATCGTTGATGAATGCTGCCGCTTCGCCGAACGGCTGGTCAACGAAATTGGCGCCCTGGCCGGCGCCGAAGTGCTGTCACCGGCGCGCATGAATCAGGGCATGGTGCGCTTCCTGGATCCGGACGGCGATCACGACGCGAAGACCGACGCGGTGGTAGAGGCCATTCGTGCCGAGGGCACCGCCTGGTTTGGCCCCACCACCTGGAACAGCATGCGCGCCATGCGCATCTCGGTGTGCAACTTCCGCAGCACCGATGCAGACATTGACGCGACCGTGTCGGCCGTGGAGCGGGTACTGGCCGCCCACGGCTGAGGGAACATGCCCAAGTCCGACAGACTGCTAGGACTTTCGCTTGCGGGAGGCCTGGCCCTTTTTGCCCTTACCACCGGGCACCGGCTTCTTCCTGCCACCCTTGTCACGGGAAATGGCGAGCCGGGTCCCGCAGACCCACACCTTTTTCAGGTCCTGGAACACTTCTTTGGGCATTCCCTTGGGCAGGTCCACCAGGCTGAAATTTTCGTGGATATCGATCTGGCCGATGTAGCGTGACTCCAGCCCGGCTTCGTTGGCAATGGCGCCGACGATATTGCCGGGCTTGACGCCGTGCCGGTGTCCCACCTCGATGCGGTAGCGATCCATGCCGGGCTCCGGCCGGTCGGATCGGCGCCGGGACCGCTTCTCCCGGCGATCTCCAGGTTCTGATTTGTGACGGGGCTTTTTGTCCTGTTCAGGATCCATCAGCAGCGGTCGGTCACCAATGGAGATCCGGGCCAGGGCAGCGGCGATGTCCAGAGCCGGGACGTCGTGTTCGCGTTGGTACTGCTCGATCAGGCCTCGCATGAAATCCATTTCGCCAGCCGCCAGGGTGTCGCTGATGGCCTGCTTGAAGTTGGCGATGCGCCTGTTGTTCACCATCTCGGTGGTGGGAAGCTCCAGCTCCTCGATGGTTTGCCGCGTGGCCCGCTCGATGGACTTCAGCATGCGCCTTTCCCGGGGCGCCACGAACAGGATGGCTTCACCCTGGCGCCCGGCCCGGCCGGTACGGCCGATGCGGTGCACGTAGGCCTCGGTGTCATAGGGGATGTCGTAATTGACCACGTGGCTGATGCGGTCCACGTCCAGGCCCCGGGCCGCGACGTCGGTGGCCACCAGGATGTCCAGCGTGCCCTTCTTCAGCCGGTCGATCATCTGTTCGCGCTGGGGCTGAGCCATGTCGCCGTTGAGGGCGGCGGCGGCAAAACCACGGGCCTCCAGCCGTTCGGCCAGTTCCACCGTTGCGGTTTTAGTGCGGACGAAAACCAGCATGGCGTCGAACTCCTCGACCTCCAGGATGCGGGTCAGCGCGTCCAGCTTGTGCATGCGGCTGACCGGCCAGTACCGCTGGCGAATGGTCTCTGCCGTGGCGGTCCGGCTGCGAATGGCGATCTCAACCGGATCCCGCAGATGGCGCCGGGCAATGGCCTGGATTTCCTTTGGCATGGTGGCGGAGAACAGCGCCATCTGGCGCTCCTCGGGCAGCTGCTCCAGCACCCACTCCACGTCGTCGATAAATCCCATGCGCAGCATCTCGTCGGCCTCGTCCAGCACCAGGGCCTGCAGCCGATCCAGGCGCAGGCTGCCGCGGCGCATGTGGTCCATCACCCGGCCCGGCGTACCCACCACCACGTGCACCCCACGCTTCAGCTGGCGCAGCTGGCCCCGATAGTCCGAGCCGCCGTAGATGGGCAGCACGTGAAACCCGGGCAATTCCGCGGCATAGCGCTGGAACGCCTCGGCCACCTGGATGGCCAGCTCCCGGGTCGGCGCCAGCACCAGCACCTGCACCGACCTGCTTTTTATCTGCACCCGCGACAGCAGGGGCAAAGCAAACGCGGCGGTCTTGCCGGTCCCGGTGGGGGCATGACCCAGCACGTCCTGGCCGGCCAGCAGGGGCGGTATGGTCTGGGCCTGGATCGGCGTGGGCGTTTCGTAGCCCACCGCATCCAGGGCCGCCAGCAGCGGCTGAGGCAGATTCAGCTCGCGAAAGCCGGCGGCGGTGTAGTGATGATCGGACATGGGTTTTCCTGCTTGGCGCAGCCCCTGGCGATTTGGTCCGGGGCTCGAGGTCTGGGCGGCGCAGTATACTGGGCCGGCCGGCAATTGCCATTATTCAACGTGAGCGCAGATGGGACCAGGACAGATCTGGGTCGATGCGGACGCCTGTCCCCGGGCCGTGAAGGACATCCTGTTCCGGGCAGCGGAGCGGGTGGGCATTGCGGTCACCCTGGTGGCCAACCAGCCCCTGTCCGTGCCACGTTCAAGCCATATCAGCAGCGTCCAGGTGGCGGCGGGGTTTGACGTGGCTGACAACTACATCGTGAAGCAGGCCCAACCCGGCGACCTGTGCATCACCGCGGACATACCGCTGGCAGCCGAGCTGCTGCAGCAGGGCTGCCAGGCCCTGAATCCCCGCGGGGAACTTTACACGGAAGACAATATCCGCCAGCGCCTGAACATGCGGGATTTCATGGATACGCTGCGGGCCAGCGGCATCGATACCGGCGGGCCCGCGGCCTACGGCCAGGCGGACAAACAGCGCTTCGCCAACCAGCTGGACCGACTGCTGGCCAAAAGGATCAGCCCGGGCAGTCGGAATCCCTCACCAGAGTGACGATCTCCAGCCACTGCGGCCTCCACCGCCTGTAGAAAAACGCTCGTTGCGGCGCTTGCGCATGCGCTGCTGCAGGGCCGCGCGCTTGCTGGCCAGCCAGTCCTCCCGGGCCACGGCAACGTCCTGCCCCTTGTTGCTCCGGCGCTGCTCTTCCGCCGTGCGATAGGCGCAGAATTCCTGGAAGCTGTCGATCTCGTCCTGGAACTCCAGGGCGATCAGTTCGATCATGATGGCGTCGTCCAGGAAGCCAATGCCCGGCACCCGGTCCGGGATCAGGTCGTCCGGATTCAGAAAATAGGCCATGGCGCTAAGAACGCGGTTGCGGTCCTCATCCTCCAGCTGCCACTCGGCGTCTTCCAGCATGGCAATCAGCTGGCCCAGCTGCTCCAGCCTCGTGCTGACAAAATCCGGCAGGTCAGTGGCTTCCCTGGTCTCGTCCAGCATGGACCGGGCCGCACCAATGATGGCGTCCGCATCCTGGCCGGACTCCAGCGCCTTCCTGGCATCCTGGGCCAGGCTTTTGAAGTGTTCGATGTCGCGGTCGGAGAGTTTGAATGAGATGGTGACAGACATGGAGGCTCCTCGTTATGTCGTATCAGGATAGCCAGTTCAGTTGAAATTCTGGTGAACAATCACCGCCCGGGTGTCTGCTATCCGTCCCGAACCCATGCGTAAAGCAGCAACGGACCGAAGACGATCACAACGGCCGCAAGAACCGTCGCCAGCCCCAGAACCGCCTGTTTCCACCCTGGCATTGCGTCCCAGGCGTCAGCCAACCGCTGGAATGGATGTCCGGTCACCAATTCCATCAGCCCCAGCAGGGCCAGTGCACCGGGGGCTCCGATGGTGATGATGTAAAACGTGCCGCCACGGGAATCGCCAAAACCACCCCGGGAAAAGATAAATGCAAACAGGACGGCGTAGATCGCGGCACCGCCCAGGAGTTTGAGCAGCCCTGCCTGGCGGGAGCTGAATTTCACGTGATCAATCAGCCTGGCGGGGCTGTTTGAGACGATCGCCAATACCGTCGCTGGCTTCAAGCAGGTCGGGAAAATGGTCGGCCAGAATCACCGCGTATTCATCCAGCACCCGCTTGATTTCTGCATCCCTTGGACCGTTTCCGACCGTTGGCTGCACCCAGTTGTCGATCCGCGATTTTGCCAGTTTTTCCAGTGGATACTGCTGAGCCAGTGGCCTGTCGGCGTTTAATCGTGCCGAAACCATTATCCAGGGAGAGCCGCCCGGTTCGTACAATATGTCGATGACCACATTTGGTGGCTTTCTGTAAGCGATGGAGCACTCATAACCGACCACTTCGGGCTCAAGCGCCTCGAAATCATGATCCTTCTCAAGAAAATCCAGACAGGTCCCGCAGGCGGTGTGGAAATCATCGAATACCGGCGGCAGCTTCGATCTCCGACGCGTCAACACCCTTACTCCTGCTTGATCCACTCATACAGCCGGAATTGCTTGATCACGAAGTTCCCGTTCTTATCCGGAACCTCCGCCCTGACGCTCTGGACGAACTGCCGGCGGTATCCGTTCCTGATCAGCGTCTCCCGCTCAATCTTGTAAAAATCACTTCTTACGTCGCGGCCACGGTGCTGGCCAATGTCAAACATGCGTCGGCCACTTTGGATTTGACGCCTGATCCACTGGCGCTGATTCCTGAATGCGATGGCATCACTGGCTGCCTTCTTTTTCGGAACATAGGTATGGGCATTGAGTCTATTGGCCACCGGAGTCACTCGGTAGGTCATGGTTTCTCCGAGGACGATCGGCTTCAGCCTGCGACCACTGCCGGTGCGAGACGGCGTGGTGAGATCCTGATCAAGGACACTGGTCTTGGAAGGCTTGGGAGTCGGCGCCGCAACGGATCGATCAACCGGCGGCTTGGTAAACCGTCCACTGGATGGATCACGCCAGCGATTGACCCTGGCATCGAAGGCCGGCGGTGGCTGGCTTGAACTGGGCCTGGTGGCGCGATTCGCAGGTCCGGGGTCCTTGGGCGTTACCAGATCCTTGCGACTGTTGACAGCATCTGCTGGAACCCTGGCGGGTCCAGGCGCGCTCTGGGACTCGACCACAGGCGCAGACTTGGCCTGGCGTGCGGAAACGGCGTGCTGGATTCCGCCTGTGACCCCACCGACGGCCGCGCCTGTACCGGCAGAGATCGCAGTCTGTACAAGGTCAACAGATTCGCGCCCCAGTTCTTCACTGATGGCTGCGTTGGCAAGCACCTCACCCGACTGTACGATCAGATCTTCGGTGGCGCCCGATGCAGCGCCGGACACCGCGCTGCCCACGATGCCGGTTCCAAGCCGACCGGTGACCTTGTTGCCAACCGCACCGCCCACGGCCGACGCTCCGATACTGACGCTGGCGTCCAGCAGGGTGCCGCTGTTGAATTCCGTTTCGGTGATCTCGCCGGCGTCGTACAGCTCCCGTCGATCATCCTGGCGGCTGAGGAACCCGCCGGTTACAAAATTCCAAACCTTGTACCCGGTTACACGGGCCGCATAGCCGGCAGCAGCGGTGAAGCCGGTTTCTCCCGCGTCGATCTGGGCTTGGACGCTCTCATCGTCGATTCGGATGATCTGGCGCACTGAATCGTTGCCATCCGGATCGACAAAGACGGTGGGGTTGGCGAATGCATAGAGATAACGATGCAGTGACGGCGGACGGGAAATATCGCCTTTGAAGGGATCTTCACGCAGGAAGCGACCAGTGAAGCTGTCGTAGTACCGATCTTCGGCGTAGTACAGGCCGGTCTCGTTATCCAGTTGATATCCGGTAAATCCAAAGGGTTGTTCACTGGAACCTTCCTGCCGGGTGATGTTCCCCCACGCGTCGTAAATGTACCGCGCCAGCAGTGAGCCGTCCTGGGCTGTCAGGGCTGCGGGACTACCCAGAACTTCATTCAGGAAGTAGGCGTTCTGTGTGCTCCTGGATTCCGCCAACAAGCGGTCGCTGCCGTAGTGATACCGAGCAATAGCATTGCCAAGGGTGTTGGTTTCTCCGATCAGGCCGCCATCATCGTAAACGTACTGGGAGCGACTGCCGGATACTGTTTTTGCCACGCGCATCCCGAAGTAGTCGTACTCGAATTCGACGCCGGGCTGACCATCGACCTCGACCAGCGCCATTCGGTTGCGCGCGTTGAAGCTGAAGGCACTGGTTACGCCATTCTCCACCTTGCCGGTCTGGTTGCCGTTGGCATCGTAGGTATAGGTGATGTCCAGCGGTCCACTGGGGTCGCTGACGCCCGTGAGCTGGTCGCGGCTGTTGTAGGAGTAGGTTCGGGTGGACGAGGCTCCCGTGGCCAGCGTCGTAATGTCCTCGGACAGCCGGTTTCCGACGGGATCTAGAGCATACACCACGTCACGGTCTGGGTAGCCAACGCCGGTCAGGCGATCCGCGGAATCGTAGGTGTAGGTGGTCACCTCCAGCCCGCCGCCGTTTTCTTCCTCCTGCCGGGTCCGATTGCCGTTGGCATCGTACTCGTAGCGATAAACCGCCACGGCCTCGCCTCCCTGGCTATTGGCAAGCTCGGTTGGCCGGTTGGCGAGATCGTACTCGTACTCGGCTGTGGCCCCGTTTGGATAGGTGAGCCTTGAGAGCAGACTGTTGGGCAAATACTGGTATTGGGCTGTGCCCAATCCCGGAATTGCAATTGTCGAAACCCGGTTCAGCGCGTCGTAGGCGTAACTACTTGTCTGGCCCGTAAAATCAAGCAGGCTGGTTCGGTTGCCGTTGCGGTCGTATGCGTACTGCAGAGTCTGTCCGAATCGGTCAGTGACCACGGTCACCCTGTCAAAATCATCGAAGGACTGGATGATGGCGCCACCGGCACCAGTGCTTTCCGCTTCGTCGATCCGGGTCATGTTCCCATTCGGGTCATACTCAATCGATACGTCTATGGTGTCGCCGGCCAGCGCGTAGTTGATCCCTGACTGCCGGTTTAACGCATCATAGTTGTAATTGATGGAGATACCGTTGGGCTGATCCTGGGAGACCAGGTTGCCCTCGGCGTCGTATCCATAAATGACCTGGGCCGTGTCCGGGTAGGTTTTGCTGGTGATCCGGTTTCGCGCATCAAAAACGAAGGTAGTAGCGCGATTGTTGGCGTCAGTTTGAGAAATGCGATTGTCCCGTGTGTCGTAGGCGAATCGTGTTTCGTTGCCCAGGGGATCGGTGGCCCGCACCAGTCGATTGGCCAGGTCATATTCGCTTTCCCAGCGGCCCACCGGCTTGAGCATAGCGGTCTGGTTTCCGGTGGCGTCATATTCGTACGTCACCGTCTCGCCTGCGCCATTGGTGGCCGAGGTCAACCGGCGGCGTAAATCGTATGTGCGGACCAGGGTTCGTCCTGCGGGGCGGACTTCGGTGGTAACGTCGCCCATGGCGTCCCGGGCAAAGGTGGAAATGGCCAGTTCAGGTCGGTTTTCCCGGATAACCTCATTGCGGTCGTTGTACTCAAGTCCCGTTTGATTGCCATTGGCATCAACAATAAAGATGACGTTGCCGTTGGCGTCATAGTTTCTCGCCTCGATAGCGATCCCGGCCCGCACTCGTTCAAGCAGCCGGTTGGCCCGGTCAAAACTCCAGGTCGATACAATGCCGCGGGCATCGGTGTGACGTATGCGGTTGCCGACCAGGTCGTAACCAAAGCTCTGGGAGTACAACGGGTCAACCTGCCCAACCATTTGATCGAGCTCGTTGTAGGTGAAGCTGGTTACGTTCGAGCGGCTGTCGGTTTTGGAAAGCTGGTTCCCCACCAGGTCATAGGTGAACTGCATATTGAGACCAAGTGGCCCCACGCTTGATGTTCGCTGGCCCAGGGAGTTGTACGTGTGGGTGACGGTGCTGCCAGCGGCGTCGGTTTCCGTCACGGTCTCGCCGAAGACATTGTAGGTGTAAGAGGCCGACCTGCCTTCTGGACGGGTTTCGGTGGAGAGTCGGTTCAGGCCATCAAAGTCACGGGAAGTCAGGGCACCCCGGGCATCAGTCTGACCAACCAGATTGCCAACCGGATCGTAGGCAAAAGTGGCAAGCGGCCCAATGCTGTCAGACTCCGAAGATTTCCGGTTGAGCTCATCGTAGGCAAACTGCCAGACGTTTCCATTGGGCTGAATCTGCTCAACCAGATTGCCTTCGGTATCATGGGTCAACCGGGTTTCGAAACCGAGGGCATCGATGGTCCTGCTCTTGCGGTTTCGATTGTCGTATTCGAACGCTGTTGCCTTGCCGCGGGCATCAACCTGCCGGACCAGGTTGCCGACGGCATCATACTCAGTTGACCAGACCCCGCCTTCCGCATCGATGAACTGGACCTGGCGGTTCGCCGCGTCGTAGACATAGCGGTTCTCACGGTTGCCACCGGTGTTGAGTGTGGTTTCGCTGAGCACATTGCCGAAGCCGTCGTAGGTCCAGCGCATGCCCGAGCCGAGTGGACCATCGGCGGTTATCCGTCGATCAAAAGCGTCGTAGGTGAACGTCTTCGCTCTGCCCAGCGGGTCGGTTTCCGAGATGATATTCCCGGAGGGGTCGTAATCTCTGGTGCTTGTCGCCAATCCGCTCTGGGTCCGGCTGGTCGGCAGGTAGAGATCCGGGTCATAGGAGTAGGTTGTCGTCCGGTTGCCGCCAGGTCCGGTGACGGTACGGGACAAAACATTGGTCAACCCGTCGTAGCCAAGAGTGACAATTCGTCCCTCTGGCTCGTTCTTCCCGATCAACCGGTCAGCACCATCGTAGCTGAAAGTGGTGGTCCTGCCGGCAAAATCGGTTTCAGATGTCTTGTTGCCCTTAAGGTCGTAGGACATGGACATGGTGTCGCCAGCGGCGTTGCGCATCGACAGAACTCGCACCATGGCGTCATGGGTGTAGGTCGTCGGGTTACCGCGGGTGTCTGTCTCTACCCTGGTTCGCGCGCCATCGTTGTAATCAACGGTAGCGAAGCTTCCATCGGCGTAAGTCGTCCGGGTCAGCCGATCCCGATTGTCGTACTGAAAACGGGTGACATTGCCATTGGGGTCGGTTTCCACGCGTTTGCGGCCCCTGACATCCCAATCGAATTGCCACTGGTTGCCGGCGCCGTCGGTGGAACTGGTGAGATAGCCGAAACCGTCATAGCCAAAGGTCGTCAGGTTGCCATTGCCATCCGTTGCTGAAAGCCGGTTGCCGTTGCCGTCATAGGTGTAGGTGGTGGTAACGCCCGACAGGCTTTCTGTAGTGGTATTTCCTGCCGAATCGTAGGAGATGGTGGTGGTGTTGCCTCTTGGGTCAGTGAATGAAGCCGGACGATTTTTTATGTACGGCGGCGAAAAACTTCCGGGAGGCCAGTAGGTATAGTTTTTGCTGACCCGGCCCATCGTTTCGCTGGTCAGGTTGCCGAATTCGTCATAGGTGAAGCTGCTGACCCGGCCGTTCTCGTCAGTTTCGGAAAGCAGCAGAACATCGGTCTCCGTCTCCCAGGTCCGGGTGCGGGTTCCGTTGGGTGCAGCGATGGATTCCGCCGCACCGTACTCATTCATCCGGTAGGTGGTGGCGTTGCCGCGGGCGTCCGTGACCACCGCAAGCTCATTCATACCCCAGGGGCCGGCGGTGTACGAAAAACCCGTAGTGCCCGCATCGGTCTCGGTGATTTCAACTACGGTGCTGGACAGGATGTCCAACGTAGCAGACCCGATGGTGGAACTCAGGGTAATTTCGTCGTAGTCGTAAGTCCGGGTGGCGTTAATGACCGCATCAGTCACGGACACCAGGAGGTTGGCGTTGGCGACATTGGATCCCGTCATGTAGCCGTAATTGTCGACGGTGGATCCCGCCTCTCTCGCGCTGGAGATCAGGTTTCCAAATTCGTCATACTGAAAATCGACGCGGATGCCATCCGGTCCCTGGACAGACGTCAGAACATCCCCGGACCAGGTTCTGAAATCGCGACTGACGTAGGTAAAGGTGAGCGTGCGGCCCGAGCTGTCGGTCACCGTTGATAACAGCGGCGCATCGGGACCAGGCTCGTAAGCCAGCGTTGTGGTGTTGCCGTTGGGGTCCCGTATGCTGTCCAGCCACCATGACCGGTCCTGACGCCTGGTATACCGGTAGCGAACGCCGCTCTTCGGATAAAAGTCGAAGCTGTCGTCCTCTGCGTTGCGAATCAGCGAACCGTGATACCCCTTCAGCGGGACGTATCCACCATCCTGCTCAACAAATCGCATCGAACCGCCGTCGGCCCCGGTGATGTACCAGTCCCCGCACATGCTTTTGACGATCCGCGAGATGTAGTTGTGGGTCCACCCTGCCCCAATTACGCTGGGCTCACTTCGCGTTCCACTGGAATACGACCGTTCAAACCTGAGGTTGGCCCCCAGGCCCGGGACCGAGATATCCTGGCGAGACAAGGTCATTTTGCCGGTGGCCAGATCGACACCCTTGACGATGGGATGTCCGATAGGCAGTGAATTGCGCTGAATGAAGGACGAACTGGCGCCGCCGAAAACAATGTCTATGCTTCCATCGAGATCCGATACGGCATCGATCCGCCAGCGATAGGAATCGGTACCCAGGTCGTCCGCGGACACCGTCACTTGATGAGTTCCCGCCGGGAACGATGCGTTGGACAGGACCTCCACCACTTGCCCGGTCGGATCCCCCGAGACATCCAGCCTCTCGAACTCCATCGACACCGTGGCAGGCTGGGTCAACTCCAGGTTGAGATCCGCCATACGGCAAATCCGTTCGTTCGGGATGTCAATATCGTTGAAAAAGCTCAACGGGGAGCGAACGACATCGCCCTCCACGAGTCCACCACCGGACGGCGAGTTGGCGGATGTATTCGGGCTTCCGATGTTCGTGACGCTCCTGACAATGGGCTCGGTGAGTTCCACCGGGAACGTATCGGTAGCGATCTCAAAGGGCGTTCGCGGGTTAACCAGCAGCTGGACCGTATAGTCCTTGAAAATGTCCAGAGATTTGCCCGGGGCAAAATTCACCGTCCCCTCGTTGGGGCCCCTGGCGAGGAACTTGAAATCGATAACATTGCCGTCTTCCAGCAGGTTGACCTGCAGGGAGGCGCGCATGTTGGCCGGTTGCGCGTTGTATTCCACCACGATCGGCTCGGTGGTTTCACCGTTCAGATTGAGCAACACGGGCACGGGATTGACCGAAACAATCTCGGCCTCAACGGCCGTGATTCCAAACGTCCGCGATGTGGTAGTCCTCACCGACCCGCTCGGCTGCGTGGTGAAGGTGAGATCCAGGTTCGAACCGTGAATGATGGGCTCGGGGCCGACGGGCAGGAAAGCCTCGTAGGTCATGGGCGCCACCGGTATGCCGGGGGCTGTACCGACCACGTTGATGATGAAGGCACCGTCCTCGTCGCGGTCCACCACCCGGTAGGCGAGGACGTCGACATCATCCGGGACGTAGCTCAACGGTGTGCAGAGCCCACCCTCGGCACGGAAGGTCAGTGCCTGCCGGGGCGCGGGAGCAATCTCGTCCACCAGTGCCGAGTCCACGATATTGTCGAATGACCCCTTGGTCACCACGGTAATGGCTGATGGCTCGTTCCTGGTCAGGCTTTCCAGCGTGGAGACCGCAAAGGTAATGCTGGGCACCCCCGGACTGCTGACCTCAACGGGCCATTGCGTCCGCCCGTCAAGGGCCAAGCCTGTCCCCAAAACGCCTTCGCCGGTTACCACCTGCACGAAAGGCCCAAACACGTTGGAGGTGACGGTGACTTCCGGAAATCCGCAATCCAGTCCCGGCGTGGACGGAATGGGACATTCATCACCGGTAAACAGCCGCGCCGGTGAAACCGTAACCGGGTTTTCGCAGGCCATCATGCTTGGCCGGATGGCGGGAAGCGCCGAATAGCGGATCTCGCGATTGGAGACCGGGTTGCCGTACTGGTCCTCCAGGCGTGCCTGGGCCGGCCCTGCCCAGGACTGGGGATAAGCAATTGGGGGACTGGTGATTCCCACCAACTGGGCAGGTTCGTTGGGCAGGGTATAAAGATAGAACGGTCTTTCCGTGGGCAGCGAGAATCCGCCCCCAACGGCTACCGAGGCCTGGATCCAGTTTTCCGATACCTGGGTTGAAAACTCATCACCCGGCTCCAGGAAAACGTATAGCGGATTCACGCTGGTACTGGTGCCCACCTGTACCGGTGCCTGGGCCAGGCCGGCGGAATCCGTGGTGGTCTCAAAGCTCGCGCCCGGATTGCCGCCACCGCCCAGACCGGCGTCACCCAACACCACGTTGAACTGCACCGCGGCCCCCTGCACCGGCCGGCCGTCGACGTCCGTCACCAGCACCGTCAGCGGTTTTTCGAGGATCTCTCCGGCCTGTTCAAACTGCCCGTCGCTGGTCGGCACGATACGAATCTTGGCCGCCGAATTGGGATCGGTGTTGGGTTCGCCGCCGTAGGGGTTGCCCAGCACGTTGGCCAGATCGTTAAGGACCCAGTCCGCCGGCTCTTCGGTTGTAGATCCGCCCGCCAGGCCACCGGAGATGAAGTAACCGCTGGAACCCAGGTCCGGATTCCAGCTGTGCCAGACCGAACCGGTCCAGGCGTTGAAAGTGATTTCGCTTTCTGGAATCAGGACCCGGTAGCCCTGGTCCACGGCGCCCTGGACGGCCTCGATGACTTCGGGTGCATGGCTGAGGCCGGGAATAATCGAGCCGGCGTTGGCTGCATCAATTTCGGCCACGGGCAGGGTCTGGCGAATGGCCTGACGCAATCCTTTATCCGCCGAGATGGACTCCACCGCCCACTGGGACTCGAATATCGTGGATTCCAGGTAAGAGCCCTGCAGGGCCGCCAGGCGCATCCACTGGGATTCGGCCACCGGGTCGCCAGCGCGGGAGACCGGTTCAACGCTGCGCACCGCAGCGTCCAGGTTGACCGCTTCGAAGCTCAGCTGGCTGTTCAGTCCCTGGACCTGGGACACCTGCACGGCCGTGGAGACCAGGGCCAGGGCCGGCAGGGGCCGCACCACGGCCACGTCAAACAGGCCGGCCAGCTCGTCTTCCGCCTGATCCCACAGGCTGGCATAGCGGGCCGCCTGGTTGTACAGCAGGCGGGCCGCCCGGCCCTCGCTGTCGTCGGCCAGGGGTTCGGTTTCGGAAACGAGTTCTGGCAGGCCAAGCTGCGCACTCAGCCCAAGTGCCGCGTAACTTCCGGCGGTGAGCGTCGCACTGGCCGTCCGACTGCCGCCCGGGGATTTCAATTCCAGGGTCAGTGAATGAACCTCACCCATGCCGAGGTCCCCTTCCGCCGTGGCAATGGCGGCGCCGTCGGCCTTGAGCTGGGGCTTGAGCCGGACCAGGTAAGCGGGCACCGCGGTGCGACCGCCAAATTCGCGGATGGTGTTGAAATCGCCAACCGTGGCGGGCGCGTAAGAGAACGTGAGGCGTTTGTCCAGCAGATCCGTCAGAGCAACCTGCTCATTCATGATCTCCTGGCCAAGGTCATCGGAGACGATCAGGGTCAGACTCTGCTGGCGATCCTGATTCAGTTCCGTCGTTTCTTCCACAACCGCCACAGTCTCGAACGGCAAGCCCGCCGGCAGCAGCTTCATGGCCGGCGCGGCAACCGAGATCGTGCCCAGCTGGTCGGCGTAGCTGCCCAGGCCGGGATTGGCTGCAAGGTATGCTTCAACCTGGTTGCGAGCGGCCACCAGCGGCGGATCTGCGATCTCGTCCGCCAGGTAGCTGGTCACCAGGGCTTCTCCGTCCAGGGCACTGGCCGCGGCGATGCCGCTGGCGGGTTCGACGCTGTGTGGCTTGAAAGCCGGGGACAGTGGCAGCCAGATCCGGCCCGCCAGGTCCACCGGCACTCCGCGATAGTTGGCATAAGGCACGTAAATGCTGACCCAGGTGGCAGCCATATCAACGGCGCCGATCTGGCCGCCCTGGATCACCGGCTCGTGGGGGATTCCGGCCCGGGACAGGGCCGTGAGCACCTGCTGGGCATCGGTCAATCCCAGCGGCGCCCCCACCTGCTCGATGGCGACCCGCGCCACCCCGTGCACGTAGCGGGCGGGAACGTTGCTGGCCCGGTACAGGGCAATCAACAGGCTGGCCTGGTCCACGTCGTTGCCGGCCCGGGTGCGCAGGGTCGTCTCAGCCCCTTTCAGGCCGCCGCTGTAGTATTCGGTTCGGATCTGGGTTCGGACGAATTCGTGGATGGCGACGTAGTCGTTGCCCAGCTCAGCGGCCTTGGCCAGGATGATGTCGCTGAGGGGCGCCCCTTTGCTGGCGGCCAGATCCGCGCTGCCGCCGGGCTGCGGATCCGCCTGTTCATAACTGGGGTCAATGCCGGGCCCGGTAACCAGGGGGCCGGGGCTGATCAGGGGCCGGTCAAACGGCAGCGCCCTGAGTATCGGCCTGGCCCGACTCTCAGACTGACCTTCCATTGCTTTCAGGGAATCGGCAACACCTTTAAGAGCGGACGTCCACTCCTGTTCATCCTCACGGCTGTCTACTGATTTACCCGGCAGCGACTGAACCACGGCAATCTGGGCATCAATTTCGGCCAGGGCCAGCGCAAACTGCTGCAGTGCTTCCTCACCGCGGCTGATGTTGTCCTGGGCCTGTTCGACATTGCGCAGTCGCTCCAGGTCCCGGCGGGCCCGCTGTTCCAGGATCATCTGCTGACCCTGGAGCTGATTGAGGCTGGTCAGCAGCCGTTCCAGATCCTGGCCTTTCTGCCAGGGCTGATCGGCTCGCGCCAGGCGCTCTGCCTGGCGGCTGGTCCGGGTGAGCGCCCGCTGGTGTGACTCGCCCAGTGGGTCCGGCGCAAATCGATCGGGATCAGACCACTGTGTCTTTTCGCTGGCCAGTGCAGCGGTGTAGTCGGCGAC
>JASJDM010000065.1 GCA_030065125.1 Lysobacterales bacterium
AGCAGCCTGGTCGGGGCTGAAGGTGGAAAAGGCCAGGTCCGTATCCATGGCCTCGAACACCTGGTCCAGCCGCTGGCCGCCCAGGGACCGCGACGAGACAAAGCCGATCTCAAATTCGGGATGGGCCAGCAGCAGCCGGATCAGCTCTTCGCCCACATAACCCCGGCCGCCGATGATGCCGACGCTGCTCACTCGTCCGGACCCTCTTCCACCTCGGGCAGGGGCAGCCAGGACTCTTCCCGGCCCAGGGCGTCCTCGGCCAGGGGCTGCATCTCTTCCAGGCTGAAGCCGTAGCTGAACACCCGCCAGTCGCCGGCCCGCATGCTGATGTCCGCCTGGCGGTGGTACCAGTCGTTGATGGGGTTGTTGAGCTTGGCCCGCCAGTACAGCTTCGGAAAAATCTTGCGGATCTGGTGCCACAGGGCGGTGGCCAGGCCTTCACCCCGGGCGGTGGGCGTGACGGCGAACTTGTCCATGTAGGGAATGGCGTCGTGGCCGTTGGCAATGACCGCCGCGGCCCGTCGGGAGTCGGACCAGATCAGGCGCTGCAGCTTAAGCTGGTCGAAGTAGCCCGGATCCAGTTCCCGGTCGAAGCATCGCGGCAGCAGCTGGGCAATCTCGTGCTGGTTTTCCTCGGTGAGTTGGGTCAGCGAGCTGAACCCCTCCCCCTTGCGGATCAGGGTGCCGGCACCGGTGTGGGTGAACAGCTCCTTGGTCAGGCCGGTGGCCGAGGTGATGCTCACCGAGGTGGAGCCGGGCAGCTGATCCAGCAGGTACTTGATCTGCACCAGCTTGAGCCGCATGCCGGAGTGCACCCACTCCTGCTGCATCAGCTCATCGTAGTCGGTGCTCAGGTTAATGGATGAAATGATGCGGTCCTTGTCGTCCAGCAGGCCGCCGGTGGGGGTCAGGAAGATCACCTTGTAGGGCTCCACCGCCAGCACCAGGGCCCGGGCCGCCACGTCGGCATTGATGTTCATCACCTGACCGGAACGGGACTCACCCATGCAGGCCACGATGGGCAGGGCACCTGCGTTCACCGCCGAGCGCAGGGAGTCCTTGTGCACCCGCACCACGTCCCCCACCAGGCCGTACTTGCCCGGCGACAGATAGTCGGCCTCGAACACCCCGTGCAGCAGGGATCGGCATGTCGTGCCCTTGGCCTCCAGGGCCTCGGTCAGGCGCATGTTCTGCTCGTAGATCACCGGCCGGGCCACGGCCATGACCTCGGGGGTGGTGACCCGCATGCCGTCCACCACTTCCGAATCCACCCCGGCTTCTTCCAGGGCTTTGTTCAGCTGGGGGCCGGCGCCGTGCAGCACGATGGGGAACAGACCCACGTGGCGCAGGAAGGTCAGAGCTGAGGCCAGCTGCTCCAGCTCGTCAGCCAGCACGCCGCCGCCCACCTTGACCACGGCGAACTGATAGGAGTCCACCGTGGAGAAGCGCTGCAGGTATTCCCGGGCTTCACGGCTGCTGCCCAGTTGTCCCAGCAGCTCCAGGATGATGTTGCGGGTATCAGCCATAGTGGTTCACCAGTTTCCTGTAGAGGTCGCAGGCCTGGGTGAGCTGGTCCAGGGCGACCCATTCGTCTTTGGCATGGGCCTGGGCGATGTCGCCGGGACCCAGCACAAAGGTGGTCAGTCCGGCACCGGAAAACAGCGAGGCCTCGGTCCAGAAATCCACCGGGTCGCCGTGGGGCAGGCCCAGTTGGTCGATGACCTGGTCGGCGGCGCCGTTGTCGTGGTCGGCGGCCGGCAGGGTCGGCCCCATGAACGGCACCGTCCAGCGGGCGTTGTCCAGCTCCGCCACCGTGGTGACCTGGTCGAAAAACGCCTGGGTGTCGGTGCCCGGGGGCAGCCGCGCGCTCCAGGCCACGGACACCTTGTCGGCAATGACATTACTCTTTATGCCGCCGTTAACGGTGCCCAGGTTGAAGCGGGCTTCTCCGCCCTGCTGCTCCACCATCTCCAGGGCCGCCGCGGCCCAGCGGGTAAAGCGGTGCAGTGCGTTCTCCTCCAGGCCCCGGGCTTCCGAGGAGTGCCCGGCCACGCCGGTGAACTCGCCGATCACCGACAGGTATCCCCGGTGGGCGGTCACCGCCCGGCACTGGGTAGGTTCGGCAACGGCCACCAGATCGTAGGTGCCGGGTTCCAGCGATTCACAGAACCGCTCCACGCAGCAGCCGCCGGCGCCTTCCTCATCGGTGGTGAACAGCATGGCCATGGGGGCGTCGGTATCGGCCGCCAGGGTCAACAGGCAGGCCGCCGCGCCTTTGATGTCACAGGTTCCCCGGCCGTAGGCCCGACCGTCTTCCACCGTCAGCTCCAGCGGCGGCTTGGTCCAGCCATTGCCCACGGGCACGGTGTCCATATGGACGTTGAACAGCAGACGCGGGTTGCCGCGCCGGGCCAGGAAAGACACATGGCCGTCGCCGTGGTCGGTGATGTCGATCTCGAAGCCCGGCAATTGCGATGTGAGGTAGGCAAACATCTCGCTGTCGCCGGTCAGGTCCCGGGGCGGGTTCTGGGAATCGAAGGCCACCAGTTTTTCCAGGTGGCCCAGGATTGAACTGAGTGTGTCCTCACTCACGACCGACTACTCCGTTGATCTTGGCGGACAGAGTAGAGCTCTGCCCCAGCAGCTTGATGAATCCGGCCGCCTCTTCCGGGGTCCAGCTGGCGGACTGGGCGTAGATCGATTCCGGATCCTGCAGGATGTGCCTGGACTCGATGGCGGTGGCGTAGACCGACCCGCCGGAGGTCTCCAGGGTGACCGTGCCGTTGACCGCTCTCTGGGAGCTCTCCAGGTAGGCCTCCAGATCGAACTTGTGGGGCTCGTAGAAAAAGCCGGTGTAGACCAGCTCGGCCCAGCGCTGGGACACCAGGTGCTTGAACTGGTTCTGCAGCCGGGTATTGGTGGATTCCTCCAGCGCCCGGTGGGCCACCAGCAGGGCGTCCACCGCCGGGCATTCGAACACGATGCGGCCCTTGAGGCCGATGGAGACGTCACCGGTATAGATATGCCGGCCCACGCCATAGGCGCCAAAGGCCTGGTTCAGTCGCTGGATGATTTCCGGACCGGCCACGGCCCGGCCGTCCAGGCTCACCGCCACACCCTGTTCGAATCCGACCTTCACCTGGTGGCTGCCTTCGGGCCATTCCGACCGGGGCCGGGTCAGGGTCCAGGCCCCGGCGCCGGGGCTGTCGAACTCGTCGATTTCGGAGCCCGACGTGGTCACCCCCAGCAGGTTCTCATTAATGGAGTAGGCGCTGTTGGAGGCACGCACCTCGTGGCCGGCTTCGCGCAGCAGCTCAATTTCGTAATCCCGCACCTTGTCGGTCTGGGCCTGCAGGTCGCGGATGGGCGCGATGATCTGGTAGTCGCCCAGGCTGCGTACGGTTTGATCGAACCGCAGCTGGTCGTTACCCATGCCGGTGCAGCCGTGGGCAAAGAGTTTCGTGCCAAGTTCGTCGCACAGCTCCAGGCTCTTGCGCACGATGAGGTAGCGGTCGGAGCAGAGCATGGGGTACTGCTCGTGGATGCGGGCGCCGCTCCAGACCAGGGGCCGAACAAACTCGTCCCACAGGTCCTGGCCGCCCTGGATGGTGTGGTGCCGGGTGGCGCCCAGATCAGCGGCGCGCTGCTCGATGTAGCTGCGTTCCGCATCGTCCACGCCGCCGGTGTCGACAAACACCGAGTGCACCTCAAAGCCTTCGTTGACCAGCTTCAGCAGGCAGTAGCTGGTATCCAGCCCGCCGGAAAAGGCCAGCACCAATTTCTCGCTCATTCCGTTAATCCTTGATCCGTGTGGTGGGGTGTCTCGCTAGCAGTTCAGCAGGTTCAGCAGCACCGACTTCTGCACGTGCAGCCGGTTTTCCGCTTCGTCGATGGCCACGCAGTAGTCCGCGTCCATTACCGCGTCGGTGGCCTTGATGTTGCGGCGCAGGGGCAGGCAGTGGCTGAACAGGGCGTTGTCGGTCAGCGCCATTTTTTCTTCGTCCACGATGAACTGGCGCAGCTGGCGCCGCAGGGGCCACTCCTCGTCGGGATGCCCGTAGAAAGGCAGTGCGCCCCAGCTTTTGGCGTAGACCATCTCGGCGCCGGTGTAGGCCTCCTGGATGTTGTGGCTGACGGTCAGGCTGCCGCCGTTAATCTCGGCATTGCGCCGGGCCGCGGTCATGAATCGGGGATCCAGCAGGTACTCCTCATTGGGGCACAGCAGGGTCACGTCCATGCCGAACTTGGTGGCGATCAGTAAGGCCGAGTTGGCCACCGCGGTGTTCAGCGGCTTGGGGTGCCAGGTCCAGGTCAGCAGGAAGCGCTTCTTGAACAGGTCACCCAGCTTTTCCTTCATGGTCAGCGCCAGGGCCAGCTCCTGGCAGGGATGCACGATGGTCTCCATATTCACCACCGGCACCGTGGCGTGCTCGGCCATCGCCAGGATGAAGTTGTCGTGGCGATCGTCCTCCCAGTTCTGGAATCCCGGGAAGGCGCGCAGGGCAATCAGGTCACAGTAGCGCGACAGCACCTGGGCCACCTCGGAGACGTGCTCCTCGGCGGTGCCGTCCATGATCTCACCGCTGCGGAATTCGATGCCCCAGGCGTCCTGACCGGGCTGCAGCACCACGGCGATGCCGCCCATCTGCTGGATGCCCACCTGGAAGGAGGTGCGGGTGCGCATGGAAGGGTTCAGGAACAGCAGCGCCACCGACTTGCCGGCCAGCCGGTCGTTGATGGGGTTTTCCTTCAGTGCAGCGGCCTGCACCAGCAGCTGGTTCAGGTCCTCCTGGCTCCAATCCTCAGTGGTCAGAAAATGACGCATGACGCGCTCCCATACAAAAAAACCCAGCCTTTGAGCTGGGTTTTTGGTGTTTCTTATCGTGTGATTCAGACAGCCTCAACCCAGCCCTGTTTTGGACAGGTACGGCGGCGGCGCAGCTCGGTGTACCGTGCGCTGCTCGCCTTGACCTTGGGGTTGTCTTTAATGACTGCCATATTGCGACGCAATATCGCATGGGGGGTGGTTGTGCGCAAGTCATTACAACTTGCGCCCTGCGGGCGCACACCTTAAACCGTCATCCTGAACTCGATTCAGGATCCACCTGAAATCCCGAAGTTGTTTTCGTCGACGCCTGATCTGCATTGCAGCAAAGCCATCGTCAGTGACTCCCTCCGCTACCGACATGCTGGAACGAAGCCTCCCATCAAACCACTGCCAGGATCGAAGACATTACAGACCCCATTCTCAGATGGATCCTGAATCGAGTTCAGGATGACTGCAAATGAAGGATCCATCTGAAAATCCGAAGCCGTCTTCGTCAACACCCGCGCGGCGCCTTTACAAAGCCATCGCAGGTGACCCTCCCCGCCGCCGACGCGCTGGAACGAAGCCTCCGATCAGACCACTGCCAGGATCAAAGGCATTACAGACCCCACTCTCAGATGGATCCTGAATCTAGTTCAGGATGACGCATAAGAGAGATTCAGCACCCGTCTGAAATTTCGAAGCCGACTTTGTTGACGGCCGCACCGCCCTGGAGCGATGCCATCGTCAGTGACCCCCAGCACCGCCGAAGTGCTGGAACGAAGTCCCCTATCAAACCACTGCCAGGATCAAAGACTCTACAGACTCCAACCTCAGATGGATCCTGAATCAATCCCGGATCGGGGTCCGGGACATGGTTCAGGACGATAAAGAGAGATTCAGGACGACGACGTAGTTAATTCCGGATGACGTCTAATTGCGCACCTGCGCAGTGGTACCCTGTCCCCTTCACCCAACCCCGACACCACGACCCATAGGCTGCACGCCCGAATTTCAGGAACACGCCGTGATCGCCCCCCGCTACTGGATAGGAATGATTGCCCTCGTATTGATGTGGGGCACGTCCTACGCGTTGATTGAAGTTGCTCTGCTGGCTGTTGGGCCATTGGAGATTGTCATGGGCCGCATGCTTTCCGGCATAGCCGTCATGGCGACGGTGTGCATCGTGCTGCGCAAGGCCTGGCCGGTGGCGGGAGCGACGCTGTGGCGGCTGGCGGGGGTAGGGCTGTTCGGCAATGCCCTGCCCTTTCTGCTGATCTCCCTGGGCCAGACTCATATCGATTCGGCCGTGACCGGCGTGCTGATGGCTTTGATGCCGTTGAGCGTGCTGATATTCACCCACCTGCTGCTGCCCCACGATCCACTGACCCGATGGCATTGGCTGGGAGTGATCATGGGGCTGTTCGGCATCGTGGTGCTGATGAGTCCGGACCTGAGCTGGCCAGTGGCGGGACCGGTGTCGGGCCACCTGATGGTACTGGGTGCCGCCCTGTCCTACGGGCTGGCGGCAGTGATTGCGCGCAGCCTGCCCCCGGGGAATGTGTGGACCAACACCACGGTCATCCTGATGTTTGGCGTGCTGTTGATGCTGCCCGTGGCGGCATGGCAGGGCGTGGACTTCAGCGGCGTTGGCTTCAATGCCGCCACCGGCTCGGTGTTGTTCCTGGGTATCGCCTCGACGGGCCTGGCCGGGGTGCTGTTTCTTTACATCGTGGCCGGCACCAGCGCGTCGTTTGTCGCCAACATCAATTTTCTGATCCCGGTGTGGGCGGTGCTGATTGGTGTCGTGGTGATGAACGAACCCATGCCGGTGACCCTGTTCGTGGCCATGGCCCTGGTGCTGGGCGGCATCACGGTGACCCAGCGCAGGCCGTCGTAGATCC
The DNA here is from genome assembly GCA_030065125.1 of Lysobacterales bacterium. Classification (GTDB taxonomy): domain Bacteria; phylum Pseudomonadota; class Gammaproteobacteria; order Xanthomonadales; family SZUA-38; genus JASJDM01. The sequence goes on from JASJDM010000065.1 coordinate 6,712, forward strand.
GCTCAGATTGCGACCCGGCGCAGCAGTCCGCTGCTGACGGCTGCGTTGACGTCCCGCACCACCGCGTCCAGGTCAGCGGTCTCGGCACCCCACAGGTAACCGGTGCCGCGATCGCGCCCCGCCCGCTTGGATTCCAGCAGCGCCTGGTCCGCCAGCTGCACCAGCTTCTGCCAGTCGCCGCCCCGTGCCGGGGTGAGGGTGAATCCCAGGGAGCAGCGCAGCTCCAGGAACCGGCCAGGCTCGAACTCCACCTGCAGCCCCCGGCAGCTCTCCAGCAGCTGCTCGGCCACTGACACCAGCCGCTCCTCCTCGATTCCCGGGTACACCATCAGGAACTCTTCGCCGCCCCAGCGCGCCGCCAGCTGGTCGGTGCGCACGTGGCCATGGAGCAGGCGGGCGAACGCTTCGAGCGCACGGTCACCCGCGGCGTGACCGAACTCGTCGTTGATGCTCTTGAAGTGATCCAGGTCGAGGATGACGATTCCCAGCCCCAAACCGGAATCACCGGAGTACAGGCCGGACAGGCGCTGCTCCACCTGGTTGCGGTTGGCCAGGTGGGTCAGGTTGTCGTGGTTGGCCAGCCACTCCAGCCCGTCGTTGAGTTCCTGCAGCTGCTGGGTGCGTTCGTCCACCAGGCGCTCCAGTTCCTCGGCCCGGCGGCGGCTCCGGACATTGCGGTACAGCAGGGCGCCCAGCAGCAGCGCCAGGCCCAGCAACAGGAACCAGGGCTTGAGCCAGAACGGCGGCACCACGGTGAAGGCGAAGCGGGCCACCTGGTCGTTCCAGGCTCCGCCGGCAATGCGCGCGGTGACTTCGAACTGGTAGTCGCCAGGGGCCAGGGAGTCGATCTGCAGCTCCCGCAGGCGGGTTTCCCGCCAGGGGGTCTGGGCGTCCCGGGCCAGCCGGTAGCGGTAGGCCACGTCGGGCGCCCGCTGGAAGCTGATGGCGCCGTAGCTGATGGTCAGGCTTTCGTCCCGCTGCTCGATGCGGGCCGGCTGGTCCAGGGGCAGCGGACCGGCCATGCCCACCACGGACAGCAGATGGACCGGCGGCGGCGTAGCCGGGCCGGGCCGGAAATCTGCAGCGAAGCGGCTGACGCCCTGGCCGGTGCCGAACCAGAGATTGCCGTCCGGGTCGCGGTAGCCGGCGCCCCGGTTGACCAGGTCGAACACCAGGCCTTCCCGGGAGGTCACCACGGTGAAGCTGTTACCGTCGAGGATGGCCAATCCCCGGCTGGTGCCAACCCAGATCGTGCCGTCGCTGCCCGGCAGGATCACGTTGCAGTTGCTGTGGGGCAGCCCATCGGCGACGGTCCAGCTCTGGAAGCTGCCGTCCGCATAGCGACTGAGGCCGTAGTTGGTGGCGACCCACAGGGCGCCGGACCCGTCCAGGTACAGGTCGTTGATGAAGTTGGACGGCAGGCCGTCCTCGGTGGTCAATACCGTGAACTGACCCTGGTGGAACTCCGCCAGGCCATTGGCGGTGCCCAGCCAGAGACCACCGTCAGCCCGCTCCAGCACCCGGTTGACCCGGCTGTCGGGCAGCCCGTCGGACTCGGTGTAGTTAGTGAAACTGCCGTCCCGGTAGTGGCTCAGGCCGTCGATGGTGCCGATCCACACGCCCCCGTCGGCGGCTTCGATGAGGTGATAGCTGACGGCGCCCGCCAGGCCGTCGGACTCGTCCAGGTTTTCGAACCCGCCCGGGAACATGCGACTGACGCCCTCCAGGGTACCGAACCAGGGATTGCCCGAACGGTCCACCATCACCGACAGCACCTTGTTGTGGGGCAGGCCGTCGGCCCGGGTGTACTGGCGCAGCTGGCTGCCACACAGGCTGCTGACCCCGTCACCGTTGGTGCCCAGCCAGATGCACCGCCCCTGGCTGTCCGCCGCGATGGCGTAAACGTTGGGATTGGCGAAGTTGACCTGAGGCGTCCAGTTGAGCACCCGGTTGGTGCTCAAGCGGGACAGGCCGCCGCCGTAGGTGCCGAACCAGAGGTTGCCCTCGGTGTCCTGGTACACCGCGTTGACGGCGTCGTCTGGCAGCCCCCGGCGGGTGGTGAACTGGTCCAGGCCGCCGTCGGCGTCCAGGCTGAAAGCGCCGTTTTCCCGGGTGGCGAACCAGGTCCGTCCCTGGCGGTCGCCGCTGATGCTGTTGATGGCCTGGGCCGACAGCGCGTCATCCCCGGCCAGGAGCTGAAAGCTGCCGTCAGCGTACCGGGCGACGCCGGAGCGGGTGCCGGCCAGGATCTGGCCGTCGCTGGTCTCATGCAGGGCCCGTACTTCCTGGCTGGGGGCGCCCCAGTCCACCGGCCGGGGGCCGTCGGGACCCAGCAGCCAGACGCCGTGGTCGGTGGTCCCGATCCACACCTGGCCACCACTGTCCACCAGCAGGCTGCGGACCCGGTTGCTGGGCAGGCCGGCGTCCTGATCGATCCGCTGCAGGACCCGGAGGTTGCTGCCGGCCTGCAGCTGCAGCACGCCGGCGCCGTAGCTGGCCACCCACAGGCTGCCGTCCGGCGCCTGGGACAGCGCCCGGGCCGAAATGCGCTCGGGCCAGCCCTGTTCCGCGGTCACTAACTGGAAACGTTCGCCGTCAAACCAGACCAGGCCGCGCTCGGTGGCAGCCCACAGCCTGCCGTCACGGCTGGCGAGCAGATCACGGGCCAGGTTGTGCGGCAGGCCATCGGCCTGGGTATAGGTCCAGAACCGGGCGCCGTCGAAGCGGTTCAGGCCGGTGCGGGTGGCAATCCACAGGAACCCCCGCCGATCCTGCTCCATGGCAAAGATCACCGTGTCTTCCAGGCCGTCGGAAATGCTGAGGTGGGCGAAGGGGAGCTGCTGGGCAGGCGCTGAAACACACCAGCACAAGAGGACCGCCAGAATAAAACCTGGCCCGACCTTCCACTGGCTGATGCCGAAGATCACTCGGTCCGTACCTCCTTGCGCTGAGAGGATCTTACCGCGGTTGGTCGTGTTTGAGTATTGACGTACGGCCGCAGTTGTATGGCTTGCGCGTCCAGCCCCGCTGCTGTCGTACTGCAGCCAGCGCTGAACCGTGCGGGCTCAGGATCCATCTGAGAGTGGAGTGTTGAGAGGCTTCGATCCGGGTACGGGTTTGATCGGAGGCTTCGCTTTCGGGCGCAGGCGGCGGATGGGTGTCACGGACGATGGCTGCGCTACTCTGCGGTGCAGGCGTCAACGGAGGCGGCTTCGGAATTTCAGATGGATCCTGAATCAAGTTCAGGATGACGGTGTTTTTGGGGGTGACGACCGCAGGGGCGCGTTCATCTGCACCCCCGACATCACCGCCTCCCGCACCGCCCCATCAAACCGGGTGTCATCAAAGCTGACGATCTCCCCGCCAATCAACGCGGCCACGGGTTCACCGTCCACCCAGGTGACGCGGTTGCCGGCCACGGCGGGGACGCGGGGGCCGGGGAGGAGGAATCCGGTGGTGTTGAGGGGGTCAGCGGCGCTGAGGGTGACGGGGCCCTGGCGGCTGACGGAGCGGGCCTGGCGCAGCTGGGCGGGCACCTCGGGCAGGGCGAATTGTTCGCCGCTGAAGCCGTCGACGAAGCGGCCGCCCTGGATTTCTTCGCGGGCTTCCATGCGCCGGTACACGTACAGCAGGTCGCGCCAGGGCGGCAGGGCTGACCCTAAGTCGACGAGGGCTCGGAACATGACGCCGTAGCGGTTCAGCAGGACTTTGGCGATGTACTCCACCCGGGGCCAGCGCTCGTCACCCTCGAATTGACGGCGGCGCAGCAGGGACCAGCGGCCGGCTTCTTCCAGCAGGGCCACGGGCAGGCCGCGGTCGCGGTGGCGCTGACGGCGGCGGCGCTCCCGGTCGCTGGTGACCAGGTAGCGGGCACCGTGGAAGCTGTCGGCGGTCACCAGTCCCCGGGACACCAGCTCAGCCAGGGCGGATTCCAGCGCCGGCGTCAGCAGCCGGGTGGATTCCTGCAGCTCGTTGGCGAAGGACGCGCCGTGATCGGCCAGGCAGTCCCGGACCTTTTCGGCATTGGCCGACAGGGGCGGCGCCTCTTCCGGCGGCGTGCCCAGCCAGTGCCGCAACCCGGCCCGGCGCACCAGAGAAATGGGTGTGGCGGCCACCACGTTGGTGCCATCGATGGGTGGCTCCAGCCGCAGCCAGGTCAGCTCGCCGGAGCGGCACAGGTCGTCCAGCCAGTCCTGGCGGTAGCTGGCCAGGCGCGACTTGATCACGTCCTGTTCCAGGGCGCCTACCGGGGCGGTGGTACCTTCCAGCCGGTCCAGGGTTTTCACCAGGGCGGCTTTGCCCAGACCCTCAGGCGTGACCAGGTCGTGCCACTGCAGCAGGAAACGCATGAACGCCGCCACGTCCACCGGACGGACGCTGCTGCGCTTGCGGTCCAGGGAGATCTTGTGGATGCGCGCCAGCAGCCGCCGGTGGCACCACAGCTCTTCGCCGCCGAAGAAGCGGCCGCGCACCATGGTCCCCTCGGACTCCAGCGCCAGCATCACCCAGTCCACCCGTTCCACCGGCAGGGCCAGCTCGCTGGCCAGCGCCGCCACCGGAACCGGGCCGGAGCTTTCCAGCCGGCCCCGCAGCAGCTGGACCAGGGCATGATCCGGATCCTCGGGAACCTCCATCAGGGGTTTGGGCAGTCCGGCCGGATCCAGCTGGTAGGCCGACATGGCTTCGTGCAACCGCTCCCGGGCTACCCACAGGCAGACTCCCGACACCTCCAGCGGCACCGCCCTGCCCTGCTTCTGCAGTTCCGCAATCCACGGGCCGTCGCCAGGCTCGCGGGCCTCGCGGTCGGGGGTCAGGCCGTTGATCATCAGCAGATCGTGCAGCTCGTCGGCGTCCCGAGGCTCGGTCTGCACCTGTTCAAGCACCTGCTCCACGGCGGTCCGGTCCAGCCGGCCCAGGGTGGCCGCCTCGGACTGGGTGATGTCTCGGCGGGTGCGGATGGCGCGGGTGCGGCGGTCCTCGGCTTCGCCGTCGTCCAGGAAAGCAAAGGGGGCGGCGTTGATGACGCTTTCGGACAGGGCCGAGGGATGCACCAGCTCCCGGTGCTCCACCCTCACTTCGCCGGAGCCGATATTGCGCAGCAGCTGCTCCAGGCCGTCGATGTCCATGACGTCGGTGAGGCAGTCGTCAATGGTCTGGGTGACCAGGGGATGGTCCGGCACCTCCCGGGCGCCCGCGATATTTTCCAGGCAGGCCAGCTGGTCGGGAAACACCACCGCCATCAGGTCTTCAGCGTCGTTGCGCTGAAACTGGGGCGGGCGCTTGCTGCCGCCCACCATGCGCTTCACCGCCAGGGCGATGCTGGCGTTCCAGCGCCAGTGGGTGGGGAACATGGGGGCATCCAGCATGGCCTGGATCAGCACGTCCCGCACGCTGTCCGGTTTGAGGTAGTCCATCACCTCATCCATGGGGAAGCTGTGGGTGGGGCCCAGGGACAGCACCAGGGTGTCGTCCAGGGCGGAGGCCTGCAGCTCGAAGTTGAATTTTCGGCAGAAGCGCTTGCGCAGGCTCAGGCCCAGGGCCCGGTTGAGACGGGACCCGTAGGTGGAGTGGATCACCAGGTGCATGTCGCCCACTTCGTCGAAGAAGCGCTCCAGCACGATGCGCTGATGATTGGGCAGCACGCCCAGGGCGGCATGGGCCGCACCCAGGAATTCCGCCAGCTGGTCCGCGGCCGACTCTTCCAGCTCCAGGTCTTCCATCAGCCAGTCCTTGAGTCCGGCCACACCGGTGGCGGTGAGCAGGGCCTCGGCTTCACGGCGCAGTCGCGAGACGGACTCGGACAACTCGTCGGATCGGCCCGGGGCTTCACCCAGCCAGAACGGCACCGTGGGCGGCATACCGTTGGCGTCCTCGACAAAGACCCGCCCGACTTCGACCTTGAGCACGCGGTAGGACACGTTACCCAGCTGGAAGATGTTTCCCGGCATGCTTTCGAAGGCGAAGTCCTCGTTGAGGGTGCCAATGGGCAGGTCCTGGGGCCGCAGGATGACCTGGTAGTCGAACTGGTCGGGAATGGTGCCGGCGTTGGTCAGCGCCGTCAGCCGGGCGCTGCGGCGGGCGCGAACCTTGCCGTTGACCCGGTCCAGGTGCAGGTAGGCGGAGCGACGCCCGCGGCGGGTGGCAAAACCCTCGGCCACCATGTCCAACACCTGGTCAAACTGCTCCGGGCTCAAACCCTGGTAGGAGTGACAGTTCCGGAACAGCTGGTACAGGCCCTCGATGGACCACTCCCGGCCGGCCACCTCGGCGATGACCTGCTGGGCCAGCACGTCCAGGGGCGCCGGCGGGATGCGGATGCGGTCCAGCACGTCTTCTCCCACCGAGCGCATCAGGGCCGTGCACTCGGCCAGGTCGTCCAGGGACAGGGGGAACAGCCGGCCCTTGGGGGTTTCGCCCACGGCGTGGCCGGAGCGTCCGACCCGCTGCAGGAAGGCGGCGATGGAGCGCGGCGAGCCCAGCTGGCAGACCAGCTCCACGTCGCCGATGTCGATACCCAGCTCCAGGGAAGCCGTGGCCACCACGGCGCGCAGCTTGCCGGCCTTGAGGCGCCGTTCGGCGGCGGTGCGGTGCTCCTTGGCCAGGGAGCCGTGGTGGGCCATAACCGCTTCTTCCCCCAGGCGCTCGGCCAGGTGGTGAGTGAGGCGTTCGCACAGGCGTCGGGTGTTGACGAAGATCAGGGTGGTGGCGTGCTGTTCCACCAGATGTTCCAGGCGGTCGTAGACCTCTTCCCAGGTCTCGTGGGACATGATGGTGGTCAGGGGCGAGTCCGGCACCTCCAGCTTCAGGTCCCGCTCGCGCTGGTGACCGGTGTCCACGATATGGCAGGGCCGCTGATGGCACAGGTAGCGGGCCATGTCCTCAATGGGTTTCTGGGTGGCCGACAGGCCGATGCGCACCGGCGCTTCCCGTCCGCCTTCCCGGCACAGGGCATCCACCCGGGCCAGGGACAGCATCAGGTGGGCGCCGCGCTTGGACCCGGCCAGGGCGTGGATCTCGTCCACGATCACCGTGCGCACACCCGACAGCATGGCGCGGCCGGACTCAGACGTGAGCAGGATGAACAGGGACTCCGGCGTGGTCACCAGGATCTGGGGCGGCCGTTTGCGCATGCGGTCGCGCTCGGCCGGGCTGGTGTCCCCGGTACGCACGCCGGCGGTGAGCTCCGGGCACAGGATACCCTGCTGCTCCAGCTCCTGGGTGATGCCGGCGAGGGGCGCTTCCAGGTTGTTGCGGATGTCGGTGGACAGCGCCTTCAGCGGCGACACGTACAGGATTCGCGTGTTGCGTGGCGGCGGCCCGCTCAGGCAGTCCCGCACCAGCCCGTCAATACAGGCCAGGAACGCCGCCAGGGTTTTGCCGGACCCGGTTGGCGCGGCGATCAGCACGTTTTCCCCGCCCAGGATCCTCGGCCACGCCGCCAGCTGCGCCGGCGTAGCGCCGGCAAACCGGTTGGCGAACCAGTCACGGACCGCTGGATGAAACGAATTGAGCACCTGCCGGAAGCTCCCCTGGCGCGAAGGTCTTGGTAGGGGAGCATACCGCATTCTCAAAACGTGAGAATTGGAGGGGGGAACGCGCCCTGTGGGCGCTGGGGAACGCACCCTGCGGTTGCTGGGGAACGCACCCTGCGGGCGCTGGGGAACGCACCCTGCGGGTGCTGGGGAACGCGCGCATAGCGCGCTGGGGAACGGCTGCTGCGCGGCCTGGGGAACGCGCGCGATGCGCGTTGGTTTTTTTGCGACCTGCGCCCAACGGGCGCAAACCCTATTCCGTCATCCTGAACTCGATTCAGGATCCACCTGAAGCCCCGAAGCTGATTTCGTTGACGACTACACTGACGTACTGCATAGCCATCGTCAGTGCACCCTTCCGCCGCCTGTTTTTTTGAACGAAGTCTAAGATCAAACCACTGCCCAGGATCGAAAGCTATACAGACCCCAATTTCAGATGGATCCTGAATCGAGTTCAGGATGACGAAAACAGTGGATCTCCCTCGGTAGTCCCCAATAGGGCTCAGACGATGGGAGGCTGACAATGTTGATGCACACCTGAAGACTTCGCTAATGCTGACCTGGATCCTGATCATTGCCCTGGCGCTGGCCGGACTCCTGTTGATTCCGATCCGGCTGGTGTTCCAGGGCGTCTGGCCGGGCGGCAAGGACAACGAGCTGGTGCTGTACTGGTTTTTTGGCCTGCTGCACCTGCGGCTGGGTGGACGCCGCAGAAAAAAGGTCAGGAAGCCCAGGAAAAAGCGCAACTGGCTGGCTGCCCTGAAGGACACCGAATGGACCCAGCGGGTGATCCGGTTCATTACCGAGCTTTGGGAAGTGCTGGAAACCGAGGATCTGCAGGTTACGCTGCGGGCGGGGTTGGGGAGCAAAGCGGAGACGGGATTGCTATGGCTGGTGCTGGGGCCGGTGGCGACGGTGCTGGGGAGCCGCCCGGATACCGCGATCAGCGTCGAGCCTGATTTCCGGCGGAAGACGCTGGAGCTGGACGGGCGTGGAAACCTGCGGGCGGTGCCGCTGCGGGTGTTGGGGTTGTGCCTGGGTTTGTGGGTGTCGCCGGTATTCCGGCGGGGGATTCGAAAGATGCGGAACCAGGAATAGCCGGGCCTGGCCTACCGTCCCGCTATCGCCAGCACCGTAGCCGCTGTCAGCATGACCCACCCGAAATGGAAGCCACGGGTGATCCACAGGTTCCCCAGGGCCGCGGTGCCGTAGATGACGGCCATGAAGATTGCCAAGACCTCGCGAGGGGTGGCCGACAGGGTAAAGGGAGCCAGGATCAGGGCGATACCGCCCATCACCCAGTAGATCGTGGTCAATTGAAACACCGTACCCAACGCCCGCTTGGCCCTGGCGTCGATGCCGTCCAGCGGGCTCACCAGGCGAACGTGACCGATGTAGCCGTGGCCCGCTGAGGTGATCAGTCCAAGAACTCCGGCAGCAATCAAGAAATAGTCAGTCACAACACCCCCCAAATTCAGCGAAAATCTGGCACATGGATGTGCCAGCGGCCGGAGGCCGTGAGCGGAGCGAAATCGCATTTTGCGGAGCGCCCGCGAGCCGCACAGGATGTGCGGTCTTGCGGATCAAATAACATCCACTTGGCTGTCCAGCATCTTGTCCCCATCAAAAATAAACACCGAGTGGTACTTCTTCCCGGCGATCAGCAACGGCAGCCACAACCGGTCGTCCTCCCACATCTCGTCGTAGGGGATCTCGTCCAGGTCGAACCACAGCGGTTCAGCCTCGTCGGTTTCAGTCGCAGTGCCGTCGTATTCGAAGGCGCGGTAGGTGTGAACGTGGATGGAGTAGCCGTCGACGAACTGGAACAGGTTTTCGCCGCAGAACTCCACGTTTTTAGGGGTAATCAGCAGCTCTTCCTGGCACTCGCGGATGGCGCAGTCCCGCGGGGTTTCGCCGGGATCGAGTTTGCCGCCGGGGCCGTTGATCTTGCCGGCGCCCAGGCCGCGTTTCTTGCGGATGAGCAGGATCTTGCCGTCGCGGATCACGAACAGCAGGGTGGCCGGGTCTTTGGCCTGCCAGCTGTCCCAGTCGATCAGGTCGACGCGGTGGGGGACAGGGTCCAGCATCAGCTGACGGTGACCCGGGCCAGCCGGCGTTTGCCGACCTGGATGATGGCCGTGGTGTCCTTGGACAACTTGAGGCTGGCGTCGGACACCCGCTCCTGGTCGATGCGCACGGCGCCCTGCTCGATCATGCGGCGGGCCTCTGAGGTGCTGGCGGTGAGGCCGGCCTGCTTGATGATGAAGGACAGCGGCAGCTCGTCGCCGTCTCCCGTCACGTGCACATCGGGGATGTCGTCGGGCAGCTGGTCCTTCTGGAAGCGCTGGATGAACTCGGCCTGGGCCGCGTCTGCGGCGGCCTGGTCGTGGAAGCGGGCCACCAGCTCCTTGCCCAGTTCAAACTTCACGTCCCGGGGGTTGGCGCCGTCGGCAACGCTCTGTTTCAGGGCCTCAATGTCACTGTTGGGCCGGAAGCTGAGCAGGTCGAAATAGCGCCACATCAGATCGTCGGACAGGGACATGACCTTGCCGAAGATCTCCCCCGGCGGTTCGTCGATGCCGATGTAGTTCCCCTCGGACTTGGACATCTTCTTGACCCCGTCCAGGCCTTCCAGCAGCGGCATGGTGATGATGATCTGGGGGTCCATGCCGTGGTTCTGCTGCAGGGCGCGGCCCACCAGCAGGTTGAACTTCTGGTCGGTGCCGCCCATTTCCACGTCGCAGTTCAGCGCCACCGAGTCGTAACCCTGCACCAGGGGATACAGGAACTCGTGGATGGAGATGGGCGTTTCATTCCTGAAGCGCTTGGCGAAGTCGTCCCGTTCCAGCATCCGTGCCACGGTGTACTGACTGGTCAGGCGGACCACGTCGGCCGCGTTCATCCGGCCCATCCATTCGGAATTGAAGCGCACTTCGGTTTTTTCCGGATCCAGGATCTTGAACACCTGGTCCTTGTAGGTTTCGGCGTTGGCCTCGATTTCCACCGGGGTCAGCGGCGGGCGGGTCTTGTTCTTGCCGCTGGGGTCGCCAATCATACCGGTGAAGTCGCCGATCAGGAAAATGATCTGGTGCCCCAGGTCCTGGAAGTGACGCATCTTGTTCATCACCACCGTGTGACCCACGTGCAGGTCCGGCGCGGTGGGATCGAATCCGACTTTCACCCGCAGGGGCCGGCCGCGCGACAGGCGTTCTTTCAGCTCGTCGAGCTTGATGATTTCGTCGGCGCCCCGGGCGATCAGGGAAAGGGCGTCTTGGATGCTGGTCATGGGGTCGGGCCGGCTCAGAGCAGGTTCGGGAAAGCGCGAACGATAGCGAATTTTGGCCGCCATAGCGACCTGCTTGTTCATCCGCAAGATCCGCCTTCCTGGCGGACTTACGGTCGTTCCGCGCTTCGCGCGTTGGCACATCCTGGTGCCAAACGGCTTCGCTCATTTTCTCCCGCTCCTTCATCGCCGGCTTGATCCGGTGGGTTAGCGGTGTGGCTGCTCGTCAGAGGGTACAATAAGGCCTGCCTCGCAGAAAGGAATCGCAATGAAGGTAGTTTATAAAGCGGAAAACATCATCGACGCCAACCTGGTCAAGGGCCTGCTGGAGGCCGAGGGATTGATGGCCTTCGTCAACGGCCAGCACCTGCAGGGCGGCATTGGCGAACTCCCCGCCTCAGGCATGGTCAGCGTGGCAGTGTCCGAAAGCGACGAGGACGCGGCGCGCAAAATCGTGGCCGAGTTCGAGAAGGAGGCCACGGCACAAAACGACGACGAGACCCGGTGGGATATGAATGATGGTTTGGGGGATTGGATGGGGTAAAGCGAAGTGTGGGGTCAGAGTAAAGGGACAGAGTAAAGCGACGCTTTACTCTGTCCCTTTACTCTGACCCCACCCATCATGACCCCGCCCATCAGGCGATGGCGTCTGCCACCGCCCCCACAAACCCCTCAATATCCGCCTCGGTCTTGGTCTCAGTCACACAAACCAACAGGCAATTCTCCATCCCAGGATAATCCCGCCCCAGGTCGTAGCCGGCCACAAAGTTCTGCTCAGCCAGTTTTTCAATTACCTCGGAAGCGGGCACGGGCAGCTCGACGGCCACCTCGTGAAACACCGGCGCGTCGAAGCGGATGGATACGCCGTCCAGCGCGGCCAGGGCGTCCCTGAGTTTGACCGTGTTGCGGTGGGACATGGCCGCCACTTCTTCCAGGCCCCGGGGCCCCAGCAGGGCCATGTAGATGGTGGCGGCGGTGACCAGCAGGCCCTGGTTGGTGCAGATGTTGGAGGTGGCTTTCGCCCTGCGGATGTGCTGCTCCCGGGCCTGCAGGGTCAGGGTGTATCCGGGTTTGCCGTCCAGGTCGGTGGTGCGGCCTACCAGGCGGCCGGGCATCTGGCGCACGAAGGCCTGCTTGCAGCAGAGGATGCCGAAGTAGGGTCCGCCGGACGACAGCGGCACGCCCAGGGGCTGGCCGTCGCCGCAGACGATGTCGGCGCCTGCTTCACCCCAGTGCCCGGGGGGCTCCAGGATGGCCAGGCTCATGGGATTGATCACGCCGATGGACAGGGCGCCCAGGCCGTGGGCGCGGTCGGTCAGTTCATCCACCGGCTCCAGAGCACCGAAGAAGTTGGGCTGGGCCACAACCACGGCGGTGATGTCCTGGTCAGCGTACTGGTCAAGCAGCGCCGGATCGGTAGTGCCGGTGTCGGAAACGGGCAGCGAGATCAGCTCGATTTCCTGGGGCGCCAGCAGCGCCTCCATCACCCGGCGGTAGGCCGGGTTCAGCGTTTCCGGCACCAGGATGCGGCGGGACTTGGATTTGCGGTTGGCCCGCACCGCCATCAGCACCGCTTCGGCCAGGGCCGAGGCGCCGTCATACAGCGATGCGTTAGATACTTCCATGGCGGTCAGCTTGGCCATCATGGTCTGGTATTCGTAGATCAGCTGCAGGGTGCCCTGGCTGGCTTCAGCCTGGTACGGGGTGTAGGCGCTGTAGAACTCGCCCCGGGTGGTGATCTGCCAGACCGCGGCGGGAATGTGGTGCTCGTAGGCGCCGGCGCCGGCAAAACACAGTGCTGTGCCGTCCCGGGCCGCCCGGGACTTCATCTCCCGGGTCACGGCCATTTCGCTCTGGCCGTCGGGCAGATCCAGGTCTTCGATCTTGAGGGATTCGGGGATTTCGTCAAACAGGTCGTCGATGGCATCGACGCCGATGACTTTCAGCATCTCCCGGACGTCACTTTCCGTGTGGGGGATAAAGGGCATAACGGTTCCTTATGGTATGCCTTGGGGTTTATTCGCTGTCCAGCAGCTGGGCGTAAGCTTCGGCGTCCAGCAGCCCGTCCATGGCCGCCGCGTCCGCGGGCTGGATGCAGAACAGCCAGCCGTCGCCGTAGGCCGCTTCGTTGACCAGCTCCGGGGAATCGTTAAGGGTCTCGTTGACTTCCACCACTTCACCCGCCAGCGGCGCGTAGACGTCAGACGCGGCCTTGACCGACTCCACCACGGCGCAGGCCTGGTCGGCCTCCAGCTCGTCGCCGACTTCCGGCAGTTCCACAAATACCAGGTCTCCCAGGGCCTCCTGGGCATGGTCGGATATGCCAACGCGAACCCGGCCGTCGTCTTCCAGCCGCGCCCATTCGTGGGATTTCAGGAATCGGAGATCTGCGGGGACTTCGCTCATGGAGTTTTAACCTCTTTGCCCTGGGGGCTCGTTGCGGTGCGGGCGGGATTTTAGCATCAAACAGCCGCCGGTCATCATCAGGAATCTTCCTGAATGGCCGGATTCATTTTGCCGTTCCTGACGAAGGGCGGACTGACTACCCGGGCCGGCAGCTCTCGGTTGCGGATCTCCACGGTTACCCGGCCCGAGGTGCCAGTTGGAACCCGCGCCATGGCCACCGACTGTTCCAGGGTGGGAGAGAAAGTCCCGCTGGTGATCTGGCCCTCGCCGCCGGGGCAGATGACCCGCTGGCCGTGGCGCAGCACGCCGCGACCCTCCAGCACCAGCCCCACCAGGGCGCAGGGCACGCCGTCGGCGCGCTGGCGTTCCAGTGCGGCGCGGCCGATGAAATCCCGGTCAGCCGGTTCCAGGGCCACGGTCCAGGCCAGTCCGGCTTCGTAAGGCGTGGTGTCCTCATCCATGTCCTGGCCGTACAGGTTCATGCCGGCCTCCAGCCGCAGGGTATCCCGGGCGCCCAGGCCACAGGGCTGGACTCCCGCGTCCAGCAGCCGCTGCCACCAGTCGCCCGCCTGGTCACCGGGCACCACCATCTCGAAGCCGTCTTCGCCGGTATAGCCGGTACGGGCCACGAACAGGCCGTCAGCATCCAGGGCATTGAAACGCTTGAGCTCCAGCGCGGCTGTGGCCAGCTCCCGGGGCAGCAAACCCGCCGCCCGCTCCCGGGCGTTCGGGCCCTGCACCGCCAGCATGGCAAGGTCGTCGCGCTCCTTCACCTCTAGATGGAAGGGTTCAGCCTGTTGCCGGATCCACGCCAGGTCTTTCTCCCGGGTGGCGGCGTTGACGATCATGCGGAACCAGTCGTCTTCCAGGTAGTAGGTGATCAGGTCGTCGATCACGCCGCCGGTCTCAGTCAGCATGCAGCTGTAAATAGCTTTGCCCCGGGTGGCGGCCTTGTCGATGTTGTTGGCCAGAAGCCTGGACAGGAAAGCCCGGCACTGCTCGCCGTGGAGGTCCACCACGGTCATGTGGGAGACGTCGAAAAGACCTGCGTCACGCCGCACCGCGTGGTGCTCCTCGATCTGGGACCCATAGTGGATGGGCATATCCCAGCCGCCGAAGTCCACCATGCGGGCGCTGAGTGCGAGGTGGGCGGAATGCAGGGGTGTATGGCGAGCCATGAGTTACTCCCGGGATTCTGAAACGCGCAGAACTATACGCTCCCAATCAGGTGGAGGCCAATTCAGGACGACGCGAGAACCTCCACGTGAGCCAGCACGCTGTCAGCCAGGGCCTGCAGGTGATACCCGCCCTCCAGGGCGGACACCAGCCGCCCCTGGCAGAGATCAGCGGCCACCGCCACCAGCTCCCGGGTGACCCAGGCGAAGTCCCCGGTCTCCAGGTTGAGGCTGGCCAGGGGGTCCAGCCGGTGGGCGTCGAAGCCGGCGGACACCAGCAACAGGTCAGGATCGAATTCGCGCAGGGCCGGCAGGAGGCGCTGGTTGTAGGCCTGCCGGAAACTCTCCGAGTCGCAGCCGGCCAGCAGCGGCACGTTGACGATATTGCCCACGCCGGTTTCGTCGCTGGCGCCGGTGCCGGGATACAGGGGCATCTGGTGGCTGGACAGATACTGGACCCGGGGGTCGCTCCAGAAAATATCCTGGGTGCCGTTACCGTGGTGCACGTCAAAATCCACGATGGACACACGCTCGATGCCGTCCACGGTCAGGGCATGGCGCGCGGCCACGGCCAGGTTGTTGAACAGGCAGAAACCCATGGCGCGATTGTGCTCGGCGTGGTGCCCTGGCGGTCGCACCGCGCAGAACACCCGGTCTGCCGTCCCCGCGATGACATCGTCCACCGCCGCCACGGCGGCGCCCGCGCCCAGCAGCGCGGCGCGACCAGAGTCCGGCGACATCACCGTGTCGGAATCCACCGCCGCAAAACCCTCACGGGGCACTGCCGCCAGCAGCGCCTCAACGAATTCCGCATCGTGGGCCAGGGCCACCATATCCTGGCTTGCCTCGGTGGGCGTGGCAAAGGTCCAGGGGGCGTCGGGGCGGTCCTGCAGGATGGACAGGATGGCCCGGTAGCGATCCGGGCTCTCGGGATGATGTGGACCGGGCTGGTGGCTGGCGAAAGCCGGGTCCCGGTAGACCCGAACCCTCATCGCTGGCGATCTTGCTGCCACAGCCGCTCGCCCTCACCCGAGGCCACGGCCAGCCGGCGGGCGATGACGAACAGCAGATCGGACAGCCGGTTCAGGTAGCGCCGCGCCTCTTCGTTGACGGCGTCCTGGGCGGACAGCGAGATCAGGCGGCGTTCCGCCCGGCGGGCTACCGTGCGGGCCAGGTGGCAGCAGCTGGCGGCGCGGCCGCCGCCCGGCAGGATGAACTCCTTCAGGGGCTTGAGTTCAGCGTTGAACCGGTCCAGAGTCGATTCCAGCCGCTCGATGGCATCGGCCTTGACCAGCTGCATCTCCGGAATGCTCAGTTCGCCGCCCAGGTCGAACAAGTCGTGCTGCACCGACACCAGGCAGTGAAAGACCTCCTGGTCCGGGCCGGCTTCTGACAGCTCGGCCAGCACCATGCCGACCACGCTGTTGAGCTCGTCCACGGTACCGTAGGCCTCCACCCGCAGGTGGTCTTTGGAAACCCGGCTGCCGTCGCCGAGACCGGTGCTGCCGTCGTCGCCGGTGCGGGTGTATATCTTGGATAAACGATGTCCCATTTGGTCAGATCACAGTTATTGGCTCGTTAATATGGTCAGCTGGATGATGGCTATCACGGTGAGCCAGCACACCAGCACCCGCCACACCAGGCTCATGGCGGCGTTGACCTGGCCAAGCTCACCGGCGTAGTCGTGGCTGAAGGCATCCTCCAGGTCGTCGCCGTCCAGGGCATGGACACAGCCCACCGCGGGGTATATCTCCCGGTCCCAGGACAGCAGGCTGCGGCCGGACGACAGGCAGGCGCGGATCTTTCCGATCGCCCGGTCGAAGTCGCCGACCACCACCAGGGCCAGGGTGGCCAGCACCGCCGCCGGCCAGTTGATCAGGCTGATCCAGCGATTGAGAAAGGCCACCTGGGATTCACTCAGCAGCTCCCGGTTGTCCGCCTCACAAAGCAGCACCTGAAACACCCGGTAGGCCAGGGCCGCGCCGGCGCCTCCGACCAGGAACCACAGCATGGTGCCGAACCAGCGGATCAGGCCCTGGTAAAACACACCCCGCACCACGTCCGGGGTTTCGGGATTGTCAGCCGCCTCGTCGTCGGCGGGGGCCCGATAGGCAAACAGCAGCTGTTCAGCCGCAGCGTCGCGATCCGGGCCCTCCTCAGCGCCCAGGTAGGCCTGGACGTCGCGATCCAGGTCCCGGGAGCCCCAGGCCCAGATAAATACCAGGGTGGAAAACAGGAAACCCAGCAGGGGTGTCTCGCCCTGCCACAGCCACCACTCAATTCCACCGACCAGCAGCGCCGGCACCGCCACCACCAGCAACAGCCCGCCAGGGAAATCCAGGGCCGGACGGACCTGGGCAAACGCCAGGTGGAAGGCACGGTGTTTGATGCCCTGCATGTAGACGCCGGCGTAGTGGGACACCGCCAGTGCCAGGATGATGATCAGAACCGTCATGAACGTTTCTCCCGCCAGGCAGCCACGTCAACGCCATGCTGCTCGCGCATCCAGTCCGCGATCAGACGGTAGGAGACCGACGCCCGGTACGGCAGCAGGATATCCCGGGCGCGCACGGCGCGCTCCAGTTCATCCACCTCGAACCACTGCACGTCTTCAAGCTCTTCGCCCCGGCGAATCCCAGCATCGGCAGCTTCGGCGAAAAAACCCACCATCAGGGAACTGGGAAAGGGCCACGGCTGGGACGAGTGATAGGTAGCGCTGGCTACTCGTACCCCGGACTCCTCCAGCACCTCGCGCCGGACCGCGTCTTCCAGGCTTTCGCCGGGCTCCACGAATCCCGCCAGGGTGGAATAGCGCCCCGGCGGCCAGGAGGGCTGGCGGCCCAGCAGGCAGCGGCCCTGGTGTCCCACCACGGTGATAATGGCTGGATCCAGCCGCGGGAAGTGTTCTTTGCCGCATTCCCCGGAGGTACAGATCCGTCGGAATCCGGCCGGATCCGCTTCAGCCGGTGAACCGCAGCGACCGCAGAATCGGTGCTGCCGCTGCCACAGGTCCAGCGCCCGGGCATAAGCCGCCAGGGAAGCATCCTCGGCCGGCAGACGCGGAATGGCCTGGCGAAAGGCCATGAACTGCCCGTGGGAATGACTGGCCAGGGGCTCCACATCCGGCTCCGCCACGCTGGCTGCAAACAGCATGCGGTTGTTCAGGCGGCCCAGGAAGGCACAGTAATCGACCTTGCCCGGCAACTGTGATGCATCCAGTCGAACCACCTGGGCAGCTTCCCCGGCCACCAGCAGGCGACCCCGGTGCATGGCCAGGATCTGGGTCTCAGGGTCGCGGTAGGTCTGCTCCAGCCAGTTGGCATCGCCGCGACGCTCGGCCATCCGGTCTATATCCAGACCGGACATGGGGTTGATGGGATGCACGGGCGGGTTCAGATGGAAAACGACGACCCGCAGCCACAGGTGGTGGTCGCATTGGGATTGCGGATAACGAACTGGGCGCCCTGCAGGTTTTCCACGTAGTCCACTTCGGCACCCATCAGGTACTGCAGGCTCATGGGGTCTACCAGCATGACCACGCCGTCATTGCTGATCTGCAGGTCACCGTCGTTGATCTCTTCGTCGAAGGTGAAGCCGTACTGGAATCCGGAGCAGCCGCCGCCACTGATGTAGACCCGCAGCTTCAGCTCCGGGTTTTCTTCCTCGGTGATCAGCTGCTGCACCTTGCGGGCGGCCGCGTCACTGAATTGTATGGCCTGGGTACTCATTATTCAGCCAGCACTAACCGTTGACACATCCTTTGGAAATAAGCGCCAGGCAGGCGGATTTCAAGCATTGCCCGCTTTGGCCGACCCCTTGCCGCTGTCAGGTTTTGCCTCACCCACCGGTTCCGCCCCGGACAGGCGGGTTATCCCCACATCCTTGGACTGGCAGGCCAGCTGTCCGTTGACCTGGGCGCCCAGGCGCATTTCCAGCGAGGCGTAGTGAACGTTGCCCGTAACCCGGGATTCCGCGTTCAGCTCCAGCCGCTGGCTGCAGTGGAGGTCGCCTTCGATGCGGCCGTTGATCACCATCACCGGGGCACGCACTTCGCCCTTGACCGTGCCTTTTTCGCTCAGGGTGAAGACCCCGTCTCCGGACGCGGTGACGCTGCCGTCGATCTGTCCGTCCACGTGCAGGCCGCCCTTGAAGGTCAGGTCGCCTTTCAGCGTGGTGTTTTCTCCGATCAGGGTGTCGATCTTGTCCATTGCTTCGCCGCCTTTGTCGCTAAACATATTCTGCTCCCGGTAGTTATCCCGTAATGGTGCTGTCGCTGGCCTGGGGAGTCACGGCCGCCCACTCGAACGAGCGGGTGATGACCCGGTCTGTGCCTTCGGGATCCAGTGACACCAGAACCCGCTGGGGCATAAACCCTTTCGGCAGATCAATACTACCCTCAAGCTGCTGAAAATACTTGAACTCGAACGTTCCCGGCCGGCTGCCGAAGCTGACGCCGGCGGCGCTGCCGCTGAGCACCCGGGCCGCGCCGCCCTGCACGCCCTCCAGCTCGAAGCGCACCGCGCCGGTAACCACCCGGGCTTTCTTCAGGTTCTGGCTGAGCGTCAGCCGGAACCGGAACACGCCGGCTGCCGGCGTGGTCTCCAGGGTCAATTCATGCACCGCCAGGCCGCGGTTGCCGCTGCCGGACTCCAGCAGGCGCTGGTAGAAACCGATCTCGTCATTGAGCCGCGCCACCTCCCGGTCCAGGTCGCCCAGCTGGCCGCGCAGCTCGCTGTTGGCAAACTCCGCCACCTGGGCAGCCCGCTGGGCTACCGCCAGGGTCTGCTGCAGGGCCTCCTCCCGTTGCCCGGCGGTCGTCAGTTCCGCGCGGACCTCCGCCAGCGCAAGCCGCTGGGCCGGGCTATGCCACAGCAGCCAGCCCGTTGCGAGCCCAACGACCAGGCAGCAGATTCCCGCCAACGCGGCAATGCGCAGGGTGCGCGGAGGCCGGCTGGGACCCACGACAATTCTGGGTGTGGCTGCGGTCAAAGTGGACTGGTCCTGAGTTTTGGCAGCCGCCAAGTATAGATCACAGCCGTTTAACTCCCGTTAAGTCCGTTCCAGTTCTGGACACCGCCGACAGGCCGGGGGCATATGACCCTCGGCCAGATACCTATACAATGTCAGGTTGTTGCGCCGAAAGGGATTTTTTCAGATTCGATGGCCGCCACCAGCGATATCCAGCAAACTCGCGAAGCCCAGCTCAAGCAGGCCTTTCACAAGCACCTGCCGCGCCGCATTGGCAGCCTGCAGCGGCGGCTCAAGGCCCTGGTCGAGGGCGGCTGGGATATCAACACCCTGCACCTGACCCACGCGGAGATCCAGCAGCTGGCCGGATCCAGCGGCAAATACGGCATGGTGGAAGCCAGCGAAAAGCTGTACTCGCTGGAGGTGTTCCTGAGCAAGCTGCTGCAGTCGGCACAGCCGCCGGACGAGGGGCAGACCGACGAAATCTTTCGCCTGGTCACCGAACTGGATTCCATCAGCGGCGGCAGCGACCTGGAAGACATCGACATCGAGGCCGACCGGGTGGTGGCCAAGATCATTGCCACGGCCTCACTGCCCGAACCCGAGATCGGGCCTGGCGGACTGCCGTCGCCGGACAATGTTCCCCACTTCATCCAGCCGCCGGCCGAGTTCCTGCCGTTCGACCCGGGCAGCGGCAAGGTGTTTCACCGCGTGGCTGATGACGTGGCCGAGCCGGACTTCGGCGACACCGGCTACTCGGATCACGAGATTCACCGCCTGGCCGAAGAAAACCTGGACCTGGAGATCGGGGACATCCAGGATCACCTGGTCAGCGGCGACGCCCAGTATCACGTGGAGGAGTCCGAGGACGTCGGGGAGTCCTGGAAAGAGGACCTGCGCAAGGGTTCAAGCCGGGCCATTGAAGTACCCGATAACCTGCCGGAACCGGGTCAGGCCGTCGATGCCGCCCCGGAGGTGCCGCGCCTGCCCACCCTCTATTACCTGCACATGGGCAGCAACAGCAATCGCGAGCTGGCGGAGACCCTGCAGCAGGACTACGAACTCAGCTCCTTTGACAATGTGGACGAGTTCAAAGACATGCTCAGCGCCATGGGCCCGGACGCCATTCTGATCGACGGCGAGTTCATCGATGAAATCGAGAACCTGGGGGCGCTGGTCAAAAAGATTCGCGCCAAGCAGAACCGCCCCATGCCCATGGTGGCTTTCTCCAACGCCACCGACGTCAGCCAGCGGCTCAAGATCCTGCGGGCCGGCGCGGACGCTTTCCTGAAGAACGACGCGTCGATTCGGGAGGTCCAGCGGCGGCTGGCTGATCTGCTGCAGGTCCCCGAGAACGACCCCTACCGCATCCTGATCGTCGAGGACGACCGCACCCAGGCAGTGTTTGCGGAATCCATACTGCGCAAGGCAGGCATGGAGGTGCGGCTGGAGCGCGACCCGCTGAAGGCGCTGGATCACCTGGAGCAGTTCAATCCAGAGCTGATCCTGATGGATCTGTATATGCCCCACTGCGACGGCATGGAGCTGACCGCGCTGATCCGGGAGCGGGAAGAATTCATTAATACCCCCATCGTGTTCCTGTCGGGCGAAAGCGATACTGACAAACACTTCGACGCCCTGCTGGCCGGCGGTGACGACTTCCTGTCAAAGCCCATCCGGCCGCGTCACCTGATCTCGGCGGTGACCAACCGGGTCAGCCGCGCCCGGATACTGGCCCTGCGCCAGCAGCAGACGACCAGCGTCACCGACACGGTGACCGGGCTGGCGGAGAGGCCGGAGCTGCTGGAGACGGTCAACGCTATTCTGACCGACCTGGACCAGTCTGACCCCGATAGACCGGGCGGAATCCTGTACCTGGAAATCGACCGGCCATTCGACATTCGTCAGCGGCTCGGGCTGGGCGGCTTCGAGACCCTGGCTGATCAGCTGGCACCATTGATCACGGCCAACCTGGCTGAGCAGGACCTGGCCAGCCGCTACGGCGATACCTCGTACTGCGTCATGCTGCCCAATCGCACCCTGGATCTCCTGTCAAGCACGGCTACCCAGATCCAGGAGCGCATCGCCGGGCACCTGTTCCAGGTAGGGGACGCCACCACCAGCGCAACCGTGTCCATCGGAGTGTGCCAGTTCTCCAGCCAGCTGGCGGATGCCGGCGCCATGATTTCCGCTGCCGAGCGGGCCTGCAACGTCAGCTACAGCGACGAAGTCAATCGCATCAATGTCCAGGACCTGGGCACGGACTTCGACAAGGAAACCGACGAGGCGCTGGCCACCCTGATCGAAGAGGCCATTGACCAGGATGACCTCCAGGTGGTGTTCCAGCCCATCGTGTCGCTGCACGGGGAACAGGGCGAGCGATACCAGGCCCTGGTGCGCCTGACCGGCGAGGACGGCCGGCCGGTGCCGGCGCGCCGGCTGATCCCGGTAGCAGAGCAGCATGGGCTGGTGGCCAGGCTGGACCGATGGATGCTGAACCGGGCCCTGACCGTGCTGGACGAGCGGCAGCGGCTGGCGCGGCCGATCCGGCTTTTCGTCAACCTTTCCAGGCATACCCTGGGCGACAAAGACCTGCTGCCGAGACTTTACAAACAGTTGCAAAGGCGGTCCGTCAGGCCGGAATGTTTGGTGCTAGAGTTCAAGCTTCCCGAGATCGTCAACCGCCTCAAGGCAGCCGTTGCCTACGTCGGGAAAATTCGGGAGTTGGGAGTTCTGGTGTGCCTGGGTGGGTTTGATGGCGACTCCGCCGCGTTCCAGTGCCTGGAGCATCTGCCGGTGGATTACGTGAAGCTGCCGGCGGCGGACAGGGATCACGCCGACCAGGCGCTGGGCAAAAGCGTGGCGTCGATCACAGACAAGCTGCACGGTATGGGCAAGCTGGTGATCATACCGGCCATCGAGGACGCCAAGACCGCAGCCAAGCTCTGGTCCACGGGCGTGGACTACATCCAGGGCAATTTTGTCCAGCCTCCGGAACAGGAACTGATGTATCAGTTCTCGGATTCTCACATGTAGAGAATCCGCTTCGGGGGTTCAAGCAATAACTGGGAGGCGCAAGCCGCAACAGACCATGAGTCAAGAAGCAAGCTACACCGCCGCCGGCGACCCCGCCAAGCTGAACGCCGAACGCGTTCGGTTCATGTACCGGCTGTCCACGTTCGGCACGGTGGCATCCACCCTGGTGGCCATCATTGCCGGGGGCTACTTCTGGTGGTTCAAGGGCAATTCCGTGGCCCTGGGCCTGGTGGTCTATTTCGTCCTGATCGGCGCCATTCGGCTGGGTATCGGACTGACCTACTCCCGCATCAGTGAAACCGACTTCAAACCGGAACCCTGGATCCTGGCCGCCACGGTCACCATGTTCTTCAGCGGCATCGGCTGGGGCGCCGTGGCCTGGTTACTGTTCGACGTGGACCTGCCGGGCAGTGCGCTGATTGTCGGTATCCTGGTGTCGTCCATGGTGGTGTCGGGCATGCTGCTGCTGGCCTCGTTCACCCAGATCATGCTGGTGTTCGCCATTCCAGCGGCCGCCCCCCTGCTGTGGAAGCTGGCCAACGGCCCTGAACCCTACGCCATCGCCGCGGGCATTCTGGCGCTGGTCGTGGTGGTGACCGTCCTCACGGCCATGAGGATCCAGTCCAGCCTGAAGGATTCTCTCAGCATGGCGCTGGAAAACCGGCGAATGGCCAGATTCATGGCCGACTCCAGGAACGAACTGGAAAACCTCAACGACGAGCTTTCGCTGCACATCGAGAACAAGTCCCGGGTAGAAGAAGAGCTGCGCCAGGCCAAGCGCGCGGCCGAGGCCGCGGCCATGTCCAAGGACGAATTCCTGGCCACCATGAGCCATGAAATCCGCACGCCGCTGAATGGCATCCTGCCGATCCTGGATATCCTGCGAAGCACCCGTCTGGACGAGACCCAGCAGGATTACCTGAACACGGCATTCCAGTCCTCGAAACACCTGTTGTCCATCATCGACGACATCCTCGATTTCTCAAAAATCGAAGCCGGCAAGCTGGAGCTTGAGACCGTCGGCCTGAACCTGCGGGAACTGCTGGATTCCGTGGTGCGGCTGATGTCCGGCAGCGCCAACAAGAAGGGCCTGGACCTGCGCACCAAGATCGAGCCCGGCGTGCGGGTCGCGTTGCGGGGTGACCCGGTGCGGCTGCGCCAGATCCTGGCCAACCTGGTCAGCAACGCCATCAAGTTCACCGAGTCCGGTTACGTGGAGGTCACCGTCAGTACCCGCAGCGAAACCCGGGATATGACCGAGATGCTGTTTGCCGTGAAGGACACGGGAATCGGCATGGACAAACCCACCTCGGACCGCCTGTTCCGGCCGTTCTCCCAGGCGGATGCCTCGACCACCCGGACCTACGGCGGCAGCGGCCTGGGCCTGGCCATCTGCAAGCGCCTGGTGGAGCTGATGAAGGGCAAGATCGGCGTCAAGTCCGAGCCCGGGCGGGGATCGGTGTTCTGGTTTTCCGTCAATCTGAAGAAATCACTGGGCGACATCCAGTCTGAAGAAAAGAAGCTGGAAGATGCGCGGGTGCTGCTGGGCTGCGGCGACGATGCCCTGCGGCAGCGCCTCACGGTGTTTCACGAAAGCTGGGGTATCAGCGCCACGCCAGCCAGCAACCTGCGCGAAACCGCCAGCAAGGTGAAAGACTCGGTCACCCTGGGCGACACCTGGAATTTCGATATCCTGGTGGTGGATGAACCTTCCCTGGGTAAGCAGACCCACGAGCTGATCCGGCGGGTGCGGAAAGATCCTCGCCTGAACGAGCTGGCCATCCTGCTGCTGAACCGGGACGGCCATCTGCCGACGCCGCTGCAGGACTACACCCACCTGGTTGCCGCCGACCGCAGTTGCGCCCAGGGTGAGTTACATCAGGCCCTGGAAGCGGCCATGCGGGGTACCGCCGGTATTGCGGAAGCCATCGAGCAGACCGCCGCGGCCGCTGACATGGCCGAGGACGACGGCGACCAGCCGGCGCTATCCACCGAAGCGGCGGCCGCGCCGGCGAGTGGCGGCTCCCTGAGTGGGCGGGTGCTGCTGGTGGAGGACAACCCGGTCAATCTGCACGTGGCACAAAAGCTGTTGTCCCTGCTGGGGGTGGAGTACGACGTGGCCAAGAACGGCAAAGAGGCCACGTCCCAGATGGAATCCGGCAGCTACAATGCTGTGCTGATGGACTGCATGATGCCCGTCATGGACGGCTACACCGCCACGCG
Source organism: Lysobacterales bacterium (assembly GCA_030065125.1). Classification (GTDB taxonomy): domain Bacteria; phylum Pseudomonadota; class Gammaproteobacteria; order Xanthomonadales; family SZUA-38; genus JASJDM01. Next base: position 31,335 of record JASJDM010000065.1, read on the forward strand.
CAAGTGGCGCGAATACGAATCGAAGCACGGGCGCAGCCGGCTGCCGATCCTGGCCATGACCGCCAACGCCATGGCCGGGGACCGCCAGAAATGCCTGGACGCCGGCATGGACGACTACATGGCCAAGCCGCTCAATCGTCACCTGCTGGAAGAGATGCTGGGACGCTGGTTTACCCAGCTGCCCAGTGAGCCGGCTCCACCACCGGACAACGTGGCGCCGTTCCCGGTCAAGGATGCCAGGCCAGCCGCGGAGCCCCAGGCAGCACCACCGCCACCGCCCGCCGGCCCGGCTCCCAAACCTGAGGTCATCCCCGACATCATCCCGACCGGCAGCGTGTCCGGCTCGGCCCTGGACCGCCAGATCCTGGATGACCTGATCGACATCATGGGCGACGAGTACGTGGACCTGATTTCGGTTTACCTGGAAGACGCGCCCCAGTCCGTGGCCCAGCTGTCCAAGGCCGCTGAACGCAAAGACACCGACGGCCTCATCGCCCCCGCCCACAGCCTCAAGTCCACCAGCGCCAACCTGGGCGCCATGGCGCTGTCAGAAATGGCCAAGGACATCGAACTCAACGCCCGCGAAGGCCGGGCCAACGATATCGAGATCAAGATCGGGAATATCCAGGCTGAATTCAAAAGGGTGGCGGCTGAGTTGGAGACGTTGAAGGCGACCGGCTAGGCCGGTCGGCCAGGGAACGGCTGCTGTTGCAGCCTGGGGAACGCTCGCTTCGCTAGCTGGGGAACGGCCCCTGCGGGGCCTGGGGAACGCGCGCTGCGCGCGCTGGGAAAAACTCCCTGGCAGCGCCCCGGTTTTTTTGCTCAACATTTGGATCGAAGGCACAACGAGAGATGTGCCTCTTGGCTTTGAGGCGGGCCCCAGCGCGAAGCGCGTTCCCCAGGCCGCGTCAGCGGCCGTTCCCCAGCGCCCAAAGGGCGCGTTTCCTAGCTCGCGCAGCGAGCGTTCCCTAATCTCGCAAAGCGAGCCTTACATCTGGCTTTGGAGATAATTCTCGAGGCCGACCTTCTCTATGAGCCCCAACTGCGTCTCCAGCCAGTCCACGTGCTCTTCTTCGGCGTCGAGGATTTTTTGGAACAGGTCGCGGCTGACGTAGTCGCTGATGGATTCGGTGTAGGCCACGGCTTCGCGCAGGTCGGGAATGGCTTCCATTTCCAGTTTGAGGTCGCAGGCAAAGATCTCCGGGACGTTTTCGCCAATGTACAGTTTGCCGAGGTCCTGGTAGTTGGGCAGGCCTTCCAGGAACAGGATGCGCTGGGTCAGTGTGTCGGCGTGCTGCATTTCCTCGATGGATTCCTTGTACTCATAGGCTTCCAGCTTTTTCAGCCCCCAATCCCCCATCATGCGGGAATGCAGGAAATACTGGTTGATGGCCCGCAGCTCGTTGTAAAGGATCTTATTGAGAAATTCGATGGATCTGGCGTCGCCTTTCATTTGGGTTCCCCGATTTTTCGCGCACTATACCTGAAGCGATCCGGTAATGCCGGAACGTTAATCATTTTCAAAGAGCGGGTGTTAAAGCGGCGTCAAGCCGGCTGAACGATGGCGGGAAACTCGCTGGTGCCGTTGGTGCTCTGGGTCGCGGCTTCCAGGATATCGACAGCAGCGGAAGCACACTGGCAGCAATTGGTGGCGCAGCCGGTGGCGGCTCGCAGATCACCCAGGTTCCTGGCGCCGTCGGCCACCGCATCGCGGATCTGAGACTCGGTGACGCCGTTGCAAACACAAACGTACATGTTCATAGTTAAATGCAAACGAGAATGATTGTCAATAACATTTCGGTTTGTACGTAGGCCCGCCGCCAATCAAGAGTGATCGAAGGCCGTGAGGGAATCGGAAACCGCGTTTTCGATTCACGCCCGCGAGTCGGACGGGATGTCCGATCTTGCGGATGAACTAACCTCCCGGATCAAGTCCGGGATGACGGCAGAAAATATACGAAGCCCTTTGGCACAGGGACGTGCCAACGGCCGGAGGCCGGGAGGGAATCGGAAACCGCGTTTTCGATGCCCGCCCGCGAGTCGGACAGGATGTCCGATCTCGCGGCTCAACCAACCCCCTCAGCCCACCAGGGGTTCGAAGTGGGATAGCGCCCGGCGGTACACACCGCGCTTGAAGTGGACCACGTGGTCTGCCGGGTACCAGAAGTCCACCCAGCGGAACCGGTCAAACTCGGGCTTGGCACAGGTATCCAGCTTCACCCGCTGGTCGGAGCTGAGCAGGCGAACCAGGAACCATACCTGTTTTTGTCCGATGCACAGGGGCTTTTGACGCTGACGGACGAAGCGGCGGGGCAGCTTGTATCGGAGCCAGCCTGGCGTTGCCCCCAGCAGTTCGACGTCGTCCGGCATCAGACCGGTTTCCTCGCGCAGTTCCCGGTACATGGCTTCTTCCGGGGTCTCGTCCGTGCGCATACCGCCCTGGGGAAACTGCCAGCCGTCACGACTCACCCGCCGCGCCCAGAAGACTCGACAGTCATTGCGCAGCAGGATGATTCCCACGTTGGGCCGGTATCCGTCCGGGTCGATCACCAGAAAAACCTGTCCTTTGGAATCGCCGAATTGTTCCATGGGACAGGCCTCTCGGCAAGATGGTTTGCCAGACACCGCCCGGAACACGCTTTTCCAATCACTCCGGGGGGTTACATCAACTGGTTGATTCAATGTCAAAGATTGTAACCGCCTTGGGTCACCACCTGTTTCGACGGGAATCAAAGCTGGTATGCTAGCCGCTCGAAATTAACGGGGAACGAGCGTTTCCGATGTCCAACGAGGGTGCTTATCCAACATCCCAATCCGGCCGATCCCGGTCGCCGCTGCCGGCGCGACCCAGGGAACTGCTGGATGCCTGTGAGAACGGGCTGGTCAAGCACCTGCTGGAATACATCACGCCGGCGTTCGACCAGGCCGGCCAGGAGCTGTTTGACCTGGCCAGCAAGGCCGGAACCACCGAGGCGCAGAATCGCCTGTTCGAGGCCATCAACGCCATCAAGAACAGGAAGACCGCATTTACCGAGGCCCTGGCCCAGGAAGTGCAGGAGAATTTCCGGGCATTCATCGACCAGGACTCCGGCGGTGGGTCGGGTGACGGTCTGACCTTCGGCCACCAGGACCTGAGCCTGGTGGAAGACCAGGACCTGGAAGAAGGCCTGGCCATTACCCAGATCGTCAGCAAGGCCGAGATTCGCAACACCCAGGCCATCTACGCCCTGAACCAGCGTCTGGCGGTGCTGAACCGCGGGCTGCCGGTGAAGAACGACACCAATCCCTGCGGCCCCATGAAAATTGGCGCGGCCCTGCGCCGGGCCGGTGGCTGCATCGAGGTCCCGGCACCCCAGAAGGTGATTCTGTTCAACGCCTTCGACAAGCAGCTGCAGGAAAATATCGCGGATTGCTACAAAGAACTGAATGACCAGCTGATCGAGGCCGGCATCCTGCCCAACCTGAAGCTGGAGTCGGCCAAGGCTCCGGCGCGCCGGCGGCCATCAAAATCATCCCAGGCACAGGATCAGGACCTTGGCGGCGATGCCATCATGGACCAGGGACCGGTATTCCCGCCCGGCTATGAGCCCCCGCCGGCTGCCCAGACAGCTCCGGGGCTGGATTTCTTCGGCCGCGCCACCAGCGCCCAGATGGCTCCGGCGGAATCGGCGGTGGACCCGCACCTGGTCAGCGACATTCGAAACATGCTCAGCCAGATGGCACAACCCCGGGCGCCCGGTTCCGGACCGGTGTCCTACGCGCCGCCCCCGGCGCTGCAGAGTGCCCTGTCCCAGCTGCAGGACCAGCTGACCCAGCAGGCAGCCGCTGTCCAGCAGCCGCGCCTGTACAGTGCCGGCGAAATCAAGCAGATGCTGTCGGAGGCCCTGGGGACCGATCACTCCACCGGCGAGCCCATGGCCCTGGCCGACCACCATGCCCAGACCATCGACATCATGGGCATGCTGTACGACCACATCAAGGAAGAAGACCTGCTGCATGAACCGGTGCAGCAGCTACTGCACCGCCTGCAGGTCCCCATGATCCGGGTCGCCCTGCAGGAAGACGAGTTCTTCGAGGATTCCGACCATCCGGCGCGAAAGCTGTTCAACACCATCGCAGACGCCGGTGAGCTGTGGCTGGAAGACCAGCCCGAAGAATCGCCGACGTTCCAGAAGATGCAGGTTGCAGTCGACAAGATTCTCGACGAATACAACGACGATCTGAATGTCTTCAAGGACCTGCTGTCCGACCTGGACAAGCATATCCACACCCTGAGCCGCAAAGCCAAGCTGGCGGAAAAGCGCCAGGTGGAGAAGCTGCGTGGCCAGGAACGCCTTGAACTGGCCCGGAACAAGGCTCGCACCGAGATGGAGCGGCTGATCGAACAGTACAGCCCGCCGCGATTCGTGGAGTCCGTGCTGGAACATCCCTGGACCGATTTCCTGGCGCTGACCTCGTTGCGCTATGGCGAAGAGGGAGACCAGTGGAAAGAGGCCCTGTCCGTTGCCAAGACCCTGATTTACTCCGTGCGCAAGGAGCTCAGCGAAGACCTCAAGTCCAAACTGCGGACCAAGATCCAGTGGCTCAAGGACAAGTTGAGCCAGGGCCTGAGCCAGGTGGGCTACTTCGAGCAGGACATCAAGATCGTGGTCGGCAACCTGGAGACCTGCCATCGCTGGTCCCTGGCACCCCAGAGGCGGCCCGCTGAAGCGGAAGAAGTGGTGAAGGCCGCGCCCCCCGAGTCAGCGCAGCCGGAGAAGCCGGCCGAAGAAGCCAGTCCTGCGGAAGAACCCGCCACGGAAGCGACGCCGGAACCGTCAGCAGCCGAATCCGAGGCCCCCGACGTCGCCGAGGACACCCCGGAACCGGAAGCTGCTGCTGCCGAGGCGCCCGAGCCCGAAGCGGCCGCAGAGCCCGAGGCGACCGCCGAAGCCGAGGAGAGCGCCGAGCCCGAGGAAACGGAAGCGGCAGCCGCCAACGAAGAACCGGCAGACGACGAGGAGGACATCCCGGAGTCCGCTGTTGCGGCCATCGTCGCCGGCGAAGCCGCCAACGAGGAACCGCCGCCGGAACTGGATCAGCCGGTGCCCAAGAGCCAGGCCAAGGAAGACGAAGAGGACCAGCAGAAGGCCGCCGCCCGCAAGGCCCTGCCCGACCTCAACACCGAGCAGAAAGCCCAGCTGGCCAAGATCCGTCTGATGGCCTTCGGTACCTGGTTCGAGATGGAAAACTCGGACGGCGACTGGGTCAAGCGCAAACTTTCCTGGTACAGCCCGGTTACCGGACGCTGCCTGTTCGTCAACAACCGCGGCGCCATGGTCGATGAGATGAACCTGCACGAACTGGCCATTGCCATGACGGACGGCAAGGCCCGGGAATTCGAAGTCAATCAGAAGCCCATCATCGACCGGGCCTTCGACGCCATTTTCAGCAAGCTCAAGGGACTGGTATCAAAAGTCAGTCCAGCATGATCGCCCGGGACGCCGACGGGAGGAAGCGTCACACCGACCAGAGGCGATTCAAAACTAGGAATCCACAGTGTCCATCGCAGATAATGAAACAATAATGACTGAGGACCACGCCACCGAGCAACGCCGATCCGACCGCAAGACGCTGTCGAGCATCGTGCCGGTGTTCGACGCCATGACCGGCGAGCGCATCGGCCACATCGGCAACGTATCAGCCGGCGGCGTCATGGTGATCTGCCAGATCGAGGTCGGTGAAGGTAACCTCTACCAGCTCAACTTCGTGCTGCCCGAAGCCGAAGACCCCGCCCAGGAATTCAACGTCGGCGCCCACTGCCTGTGGTGCTCCGAAGCGCAGTCCACCGGGACGTTTTGGGCAGGCTTTGAGATTATTGATGCGACGGAGGAAGAGGCTGAGGCGTTGGAGGATATCGTTCTGCAACTGTAGTTGCAGGGAACGGCTGCTGTCGCAGCCTGGGGAACGCGCCCCTTGGGCGCTGGGGAACGGCTGCTGTCGCAGCCTGGGGAACGCGCTTCGCGCTGGGACCAGTCCTGAGAGCCAAACGTTTCACCACTGATTCTGCCTTAAACTCACGATTTCGCCTGAACTCGCGCGGCAAGCCTGGAGAGTGATCCCAGCGCGCAACGCGCGCGTTCCCCAGGCCGCGGACGCGGCCGTTCCCCAGCGCCCGCAGGGCGCGTTCCCCAGCTCGCGTAGCGAGCGTTCCCTATCTTCCCAATGTAAACTCCCACACCTCGAAGCCCGGAACCCAGACAATGCCCCAACTTGCCCTCAACTACCCCTCCCACCTGCAAACCGTCAAAGCCACCTTCGACCAGGCCATGCAGGCCGCGTCGGTGGACGGGGTGGCGATTTATTCCGGCCACGCGCGGCTGCAGTTCCTGGACGATATGCACTACCCGTTCCGGGCCAATCCGCACTTGAAGTGGTGGCTGCCGGACAGCGGCAACGAGTACTGCTGGATCTACTATGCGCCCGGCACGAAACCGAAGCTGGTCTTCTACCAGCCGGACGACTACTGGTACCTGCCGCCCAGTGATCCCAGCGGCTTCTGGGTGGAGCATTTTGATATCTGCATCGTCCGGCAGTCGGAGCAGGCCCGAGGCGAGTTGCCCGGTGATCTGTCCCGAACGGCGGTCCTGGGCGAGCCGGAACTGCTGCCGGACTGGGGCTTCGGCGCGATCAATCCGGATACCCTGATCAACCCGCTGCACTGGCGGCGCGGGCGCAAGACAGCCTACGAGCTTGAATGCATGACGGTTGCGACCCAGCGCGGGGTGGCGGCCCACCGGGCGGCGGAGGCCGCGTTTCGGGACGGGGCATCGGAGTACGAGATCCAGCAGGCGTACCTGCTGGGGGCCGGTCAGACCGACGACGAGATGCCCTATGGCAACATCGTGGGTCTGAATGAACACGGAGCGGTGCTGCATTACCAGCACCTGGACAAAACCCCGCCCGCGCAACTGCACTCTTTTCTGATCGATGCGGGCGCTTCCTGCGCGGGCTATGCCTGCGACATCACCCGCAGCTACTCCGCCAATCCCGGCGACAAGTTTGACCAGATGATCCAGGCACTGGATCAGCACCAGCAGGAAATGTGCGCCGGAGTCCAGGTGGGAACGCCGTACCCCGACCTGCATCTGGATGCCCACCGGCGCGTTGCCGGCATCCTGTCGGATTTTGACCTGGTCAGCGTGAGTCCCGAGGAAGCCGTGGCCAGCGGCGTGACCTCGACGTTCTATCCCCACGGGCTGGGGCATCTCCTGGGTCTGCAGGTGCACGACGTTGGCGGTCACCAGGCTGGGCCGGAAGGCGGTATTGCCCCGCCGCCGAAGGAACACCCGTTTCTACGCATGACCCAGACCCTGGACGCGGGTCACGTGGTCACCATTGAACCCGGCATCTACTTCATTCCATCGCTGCTGGACAAGCTCAGATCAGGCGCCAATGCGGCTGCGGTGAACTGGGACGAGGTCAATGAGATGCTGCCCTGTGGCGGCATCCGCATCGAGGACAACGTGGTGGCGACCCCGGAGGGGCCGCGCAATCTCACTCGCGCTGCGTTTGCGGCCCCATGAGCTGCTCAGGCTCCAGGCCGAGGCGAAAGCCGAAGTCACCGCGATATTCTGCGGAAAGGTACGCGAACACCGCGTAGGCCGCCACGTTCTGGCTCAGCGCTTCGGGCTCAACCTTGTCCAGGGTGTCGTTGGCGGTGTGGTGATAGTCAAAGTAGTCGGTGCCATCCTGGTACAGGCTGGCCAGAGCCATGCCGGACATGCGCATGGGACTGAGGTCAGGGCCGCCGAAAGCGTTGTTGTCGCCGCGCACGATGCCCAGTGGCGCCAGCACCTGGCTGATCTGGTCGATCACGCCCAGGGCTTCGGGTTTGACCCGGCTGGAGAAGCGGTAAATGCGGCCGGCGCCAAAGTCCGATTCCGAGCCGATGATGTGCTTCTCCAGTTCCGTGAGGTGTGCCTGGTGATAGGCCCGGGCACCGTAAAGCCCCTGCTCCTCGTTGGCCCATAGGATGACTCGGATGGTTCGCCGCGGGCGGGTGTCCATCTGCCCGATCAGGTGGGCCGCCGCCATGGTGATCGCGCAGCCCGCGCCGTCGTCGATGGCGCCGGTGCCCAGGTCCCAGGAATCCAGGTGGCCACCGATGACCACGAACTCGTCCGGTGCTTCGCGACCCAGGATGTCGCCGATGACGTTGTGGGAGGTATATTCGCCGCCCCAGCGGCTGCCCAGCTCCATGCGCACGGTCACGCTGTCGGCCCGCCGCAGCATGCGCTCCAGCAGGTCGGCATCGGGGTTGGACAGGGCTGCAGCCGGAACCGTGGGCTGGTCCAGTCGCATCAGGCCGGTGTGGGGCAGACGGTCGTCGTCGGTACCGATGGAGCGGATCATGATGCCGACGCCGCCCTTGGCCGCGGCGACAATGGCGCCCTGGCTGCGGGCCTGGACTGCCGGACCGTAGCCCGAGCCGTCCCTGAATCGCTCCATCCGGTTGCTGATAAAAACCAGCCGTCCCCGCACCGCTTCCACCGACGCCGCTTCCAGGTCAGCCAGGGACCTGAAGTGCGCCAGTTCGGCGGTGATGCCCCCTTCCGGGGTGGCGCGACTGCCGCCCAGGGCAGTGATGGTCAGGGGCTGTGGAAATGGCGCCACCACCTCGGCGGCCTCGGTGCCGCGTTCCCAGACCGGAAAGGTCACCGGTTCGGTGATGACCCGGTCAAATCCCAGGGCCTCGAACTTCGCCCGGGCCCAGGCCACGCCCGCCGCGTCTCCAGGCGTTCCCGCCATGCGCGGCCCGACTTCGGTGGTCAGGGACTCCAGCAGATCCCAAGCCTGGTTCTTCTCCAGGGCCGCTTCCCGCAGTTCAGTGGCACGGGCCAGATCTTCGGCCGACAGCAGTTCCACGCTGGAGGCATGGCCATACCAGGACAGCAGGCCCACCAGTAGCAGCCGTGGAGTATTCAACATGGGGAGCCCTCTTTTCGACGGGTTTGGATCAAAACATGCCCACTTCGAGGCGGGCCGCTTCGGACATCATGGTCTGGTTCCAGGGCGGGTCAAACACCAGGTCGACCTCCACCGTGCCCGTGGTGGGAATGATGGCCAGCTTGCTGCGGACGTCGTCCACCAGGATGTCGCCCATGCCGCAGCCCGGCGCGGTGAGGGTCATGTCCACTGACAGATCCCGCAGGCCGTCCTCCCGGGGCGTCACCCGGCACTCGTAAATCAGGCCCAGGTCCACGATATTGACCGGGATCTCGGGGTCGTAGCAGGTTTTCAGCTGCTCCCAGACCAGGGACTCGAAATCTTCGTCACTGGCCCCGTCCGGCAGTTTGGGTGGTGGGACCGGCTCTTTGCCCAGGGCGTCCGCGTCCACGCCGGCAACGCGAAACAGGTTGCCCTCGACGAATATGGTGAAACTGCCGCCCAGCTGCTGGGTGATATAGCCCACGGACCCGGCGGCCAGGTTGACCACGTCACCGGAGGGCACCATGACCGCGTCACAGTCCCGTTCCAGCTTTACCGGCTCGCTGGTGTGGCTAAACATCGTCCCAGGTGTCCTGTCCGAACGTCAATGAATCCTACAATATCCGGGCGGCGGGTCCCGGGTTCAAGTAGGCGGATTAAACCCTGGCCCGCCCGCCGGCGTCAGAATTAGAGTGACCCATCATTTCAGGGAGAATCATCGATGCGTATCCGTAAGTTACCCCTTTCCGCCGCCGTGGTTGCGGCGATGTTCGCCGCACCGGCCCTGGCAGACCAGTGCGATTACAGCAAAGACCTGGGATTTGACCTGGACGCCAGCGGGCTGTCCCAGCTGATGCTGGACGTGGGTGCCGGCAAGCTGGAAGTCAGCGGGCAGGCCGGCGCCGACACCGTCAGCGTGGTGGCCACGGCGTGTGCGTCATCACAGAAGATCCTGGACCAACTGGAACTGGATCAGCGCCGCAAGGGCGACACCCTGGTGCTGGAGACCGGGGAGGTCAAAAGCAGCGGCTGGTCCCTCACCGGCAAGTCCTACCATCGCATTGACCTGGACATCGTGGTGCCCGCCTCCATGGCGCTGGAAATCGACGACGGCAGTGGATCCATGGTGGTGACCGGCGTGGCCAGCGTGGTGGTGGACGATGGCTCCGGCGGCATGGAGATCCGCGACATAGGCGGTGACGTAACCGTGGACGACGGCTCGGGCGGCATCACCATCGAAGGCGTGGCGGGTTCCGTTCGGGTGGACGACGGCTCCGGCGGCATGGAGATCAGCGGCGTGGAGCAAAGCGTCTACATCGACGAAGACGGCTCCGGCGATATCAAGATCAGTGACGTCATTGCCGACGTGGAGATCGACGAGGACGGCTCCGGCGGGATCCGCGTGCTGGACGTTGGCGGCAACGTGCTGGTGGCCGATGACTCATCCGGCGGCATCAAGGTCACGAACGTCAGCGGCGACTTTATGGTGGAGCGGGACTCCAACGGCAGCATCGATTATTCGAACATCGACGGTTCCGTTTCGATTCCCAGGGATAAAGAGCGCAAGCGCCGCATGTAGCTGTTTGAGCCTGTGGGGTCAGAGTAAAGGGACAGAGTAAAGCGTGGCTTTACTCTGTCCCTTTACTCTGACCCCACGAATCCCAGGCTACCAACCAGCACTAATCGACAGAACCAGATCCCGCCCCCGGGCATCCAGGCCGGAGCCGTGTTCCCGGTAAGCCCGGTCCAGCAGGTTGCGCAGGCGCAGGCCAACGGACAGGCCGGGACGGGCTTCCCAGTTCGCTGACAGGTTCAGGGTGGCCCAACCCGGCGTTCCGGTCGGGTTGATTCGCGGGTCGCGGACGTCCCGGCTGCTCAG
>JASJDM010000127.1 GCA_030065125.1 Lysobacterales bacterium
AGCAATCCTTATGTGATTCAATGCGCGCGGTTCCACTGATGGCTTGCCGATGACTGACCCTGATTCCGCCCGCACTTGCAGCCCGGCGCCCGCGCAGGCACATTCTTCACTCAAACCTAATGACCTCTGGCACCCGATTGTTGGGGCCAGTCGGTCGCATCGGCGTGGAGGGCTGTGATGAGTAAGAGTTCATTCAATCCAAAAAGGCGTCAGGCGCTGGCGGGTCTGGGCGCAGTGGGTGTCGCCGGAATTGCCGGAACGACCTCGCGGGAAGCCCAGGGAGCCGAGCATGATTACTCCGACATCAAGGTCGCCAAAAATGGGCAGTACGAAACGGCTACCTTGCGCCAGAACGCCATTAACGTATCGGCCATTCAGTCCCGAGTGCGCTCGGTTGACGTAAACAACCTGAAGGCCACCACCCGGGCGAACCTCGACCACGTGGTCAAACTGATCAATTACGCACAGGGGGCGCCGGAAGCCTGGGGCGGAGAGCGACGTTGGGGATCCAAGAAAGATCTGATCTGCATGCACGAGTTTCCGATTCAGGGGTTTCAGCCCTGGACCCGGAAAGAGCTGTACAAGGTCGCATTCGACCTCCCCGGCCCCGAAACCGAGGTCATTGGCGAGCGGGCGAAACACTTCGGCTGTTACATCGCTTTCGGGTGTTACGCCAAGGAAAAAGACTGGCCCAACCACGTGATCAACATGTCAGTCATCGTTGGCCCGGACGGCAATATTGTCTCCAAGCAGTGGAAGGCCAGGAACATCCTCGGCCTGTTCGGCTCCGGCGCCCTGATTGGCACCACGGTTTACAACGTGCTGGATCGGTACGTGGAAATGTATGGCTGGGACGCCACGCTGCCCATAGCGCGAACCGACATCGGCAATATCGCCATGACTGCCGTGGGTATAGAACCCATGATTTACCAGTGCCTGGCACTCAAAGGGGCGGAAATATTGATCATGTCCGTCACCGGCGGGTCCAACGCCGAGTCTGCCAAACAGGCGGCGCGGACCAACCGCATCTACACCGTTGGCGTCGGCAACTCGGTTTCGCCGGACAACATGGGGTTCGCCGACGCAGCGGGTGCAAAGGCTGAAGGTACGGTCATTGTCGATCCACGGGGCACCGTGGTTGGAAAAACCAGCAACGCCCATGAAGACATCGCCAACGCTCGCATTCCCATCGCGGATTTTCGCGAGACCCGGCGATTCCGGGAGGTGCCGGCGGCGCTGATTGCGCCGGTGCTGGCCCAGTACGAGCCGGCCTTCAAGCCTAATGCGTTTCTGGATCAGCTGCCCGCAACCTATGAGGAAGCCGGGCAGATCGTGCGAGAGAAAATGGGTCAAAAACCCTGATTCAAGGGTCGGCCCAACAACATCCGTAGGCATCCAGTCCAATTGGGACCTGGCATTCGCGCTGCTCTCGACACCGGTGGCGCGAGCGCCGGCGTGCGATTCAATTCCTGCTTGTCCAGGTTCGGTTGGTTGGCATAGCCTGCTCACCGACGTCCGGCTGTCTATACTTAGTCTGGAAACAAGGAGGCCTTTCGTGGCCCGAATGACAATCAGAATCGGAATTGGGCTTCTCGCACTCGTTGCGATATCGGCATGTGCATCCCACGGCGTGCAGCGGGCAGGTCAAGTCAAGCAATGTCGTGCAACGGAGACGCTGACCTGTGATCGATTCGCGGGCGAAAACTACAATTGCTCGTGCCAGCGAGGCGACAACCTGCGGGAAATTCTGGACCCTTACAAGACGCGCTAGACCAGAGAGCCTGCAGCGCGCGGTTACGAAACCGCGGACCCAGTCTGAGAACCAACTCTTAAACGCTTACAGATAGACTCTGGGTCTATACTTCAGGTCATTGCCCGTTCAGCCACCTTATGGTCCGGATTTGGTCCAACCCTTCAAAATCGGAAACTGGCTTGTCAGCCCGGGATTGAACCGAATCGAAGGTCCCCGCGCGCGGTTCACGCCGGAAAGCAAAATCATGGCAGTACTGGTGGTGCTGGCCGAGAGCAACGGGAAACCGGTCCACAAGAACGACATTCTAGACGCGGTCTGGCCTGGCCAGGTCGTGGCCGACGGCGTGGTAACGCGGGCGGTCTACGAGCTGCGCCAGATCTTTCGCTCCGACCCCGACACTCCGGACATTATTGAAACCCTGCCGAGACTCGGATACCGGTTGACCGTACCGGCGGTGCCGCTCAGCGATGAGGCTCGCAACCCGCCGACCACGACCACCATTCCCGGACGGACGGCAAAGAAGCTACTGATTGCGCTCACGCTGATCGTTGCCGCGGCGGTCCTTGCGGCGGGGTTGTTCGCCATCCGATCTCCTGCGGGCCCCCGGTCTATTGCGGTTCTGCCACTCACCAACTTCACCGGTGACGCCGAAAGGGACTACCTGGGAGAGGGCCTTGCCGAACAGATCATCCACCTGCTGGCCAGACAGCCCGAACTGTCCGTGGTGTCGCGAACCTCGTCATTTGCACTGGCCGACCGTGAACTGACGATTCAACAAATTGCCGCCGAACTCAAGGTTGATACGGTGATTGAAGGCAGCATCCGAGCTGAACGGGGAGTCCAGCGCGTCACCATTCAGCTGACCGGCAGCCGCAGCGGCGCCCCCTCGGATTCTTTGGTGATCGACGTGCTGGATGACCAGCTGTTCATGGCCCAGGAGAAAATCGCCGGCCAGGTGCTGGAAATGATCCTGCCCGGCAGGGAAGTCGCTCTCCCCGCCACCGCGGTGGATTCCACGACCATCGAGCTGGTGATGAAAGGCCGCGCCGCCCTGCATGGGCGCAACCGCCAATCCCTGAGCTACGCCCGGGAGCTGTTTCAACAGGCCCTGGCTCTGCAGCCGGACTACGCCGACGCTTACGCGGGCCTGGCCCAGGTGGAGCTGGTGCTGCCGGTTTACGCCGGCACCGACAAGGCTGCGGGCACCCGTGCTGCCCGCAGGGCCGCCGATGCCGCGCTGAGCCTGAACCCCGACCAGGTGGACGCCCTGGCCGTCAGTGCCGCACTGGCATTCGAACGGCGGGAGTACGCCAACGCCGTGGAGCAGTTTCGACGCGCCATACGGCTGGCGCCCAGCAACGCCCAGGCTCACCAGTGGTTCGGCGGTGCCCTGCGCACGCTGGGTTATATCGACCAGGCCCTGGCCGCGACCCGGCGTGCGGTTGAACTCAATCCTCTGGCCGGTGGCGCCAATACCTCTTACGCGCAGACGCTGTTGCTGGCCGGTGAACTGGAAGCGGCCCGGACGCCGACCCTGCGTGCGGATCGGTTTGGCGCCGGTTTCGCTCCCCGCATTCTTGCTTTGATTCATTTTCGTCACGACCGGCTCACGGCATTCGAGGAGGAATTGGCCAAACACTATCAGCTGGCCGGAGCCCCGGTTGCGGTTGCTCGTGGATTTGCCGCCTATCTGCGTGGCGAGACTTCGGCCGGGGAATTGATCGAAATTGTCGAGGATGTCTCTGCGCCCCAGTCCGCCGGCGTGGGTTTCTTCTTCCGGGAGTGGAGCCTGGCGGGCTTTCCGCGTAACGCGCTGGCGGCACTGACTCGGCAGAGCGATGATCTCCAGTTTTTCAGCGACGTTTGGCTGGCCGAAGCCGCCGGGGTCCGCGCCCTGCCGGAATTCAGCAGCCTGCTACGGGAACTGGGTTTGATGGACTATTGGAGTTGGGCGGGCAGTCCGGCGGTGTGTCGCGGAGAAAAACCCGAGCCGTTCTGCCTTGAACTGGCGTCCGCGCAACCCGCTCAGTGACCGGCATCAGGTTCACATCATTAACGCATCATCTTTATCACCAAATTCTGACCTGAATAAAAACCCATATAATTCAATAACCTGAACTGCAGCAAACCCTGCCCGAGGGTTCTGACTCCGCTTTTTCACCTTCATGGTTCCATCAAGACTTTTTGCCTGGTGCTGGGGCACCGTTAGGGGCAGATTGCAGCGGAGAACGATGCATGCGCCCTCAATTTCCCGGTTGTCCCACTGGCCGCGCCCTGACGCTGGCTTTGCTGTGGGCCGTGTCCCAGGCCGGCGCCGCCGAAGAGTACGAGTTTCACCCCATTGCTGAAACCTACGGCAACCAGGCAGCGGCCCTGTCCGTGCAGTTTGAGTCCGTGTCCATCCAGGACATCAATGCCCGGGGAGAGGTGTTGTTCATCGGGCTTTATCCCATTGATGCGCCACCCCAGGACCCGCCGGACAAAGGCTGTGAAGACGGCGGGGATCCCTGTGAGACCAACTACCGCTATGGCCTTTACCTGGCAAACGGGTCCGAAAGCGACATCGATCAATTCACGGCGATCCGGGAAACCGAGGGCGATCAGTCAACCTGCTGCGGGGACGAGATTACCTCGGCCCGCTTTGCCGGGGGTGATGTGATCTACCACATCGATGGCAAAGGCATTTACGTGGCTTCGCCCGGCACCGGTGCCGAAACGCTCCGCCACAGCAACGGCGAGCCGATTTCAGACGCCAACGCCGCCGGGGAGGTCTTGTTTCTGGCCCGGGATGGTCTGTTTGTAGGCCAGCCGGACGGAACAACCGAACTGGTGGGCCAGGACGTACGGGGTTTTCCGCCGCCCCGGATCAGCGACTCCGGTCTGATCGGCTTCATTGACGAAGCCAGTCGCGGGCTGGTGATTTTGACGGACGATCAATCCAGCTTCATCGACCGCCGGGTCAGCGACTTCCATCTGGCCAACGACGGCAGCGTGCTGGCCTGGGTGCCGGACGAGGTAGAGGCTGGCCGGTACGATCTTGCGCGTCTGAACCTGGCGGGCGAGATCACGGGAATCGCCTTCGACAATGATCCTGACCCGGGAGAAATCTACAGCGACAACACCATTGTTCGTGGGAGCGCGCCCGGCGGCATCTACACCGGAGGCAACCTCGTCTACGAACTGTCAGTTCCTGAAGAGACGACCCTTTTCGGCGAGACTGCCTTCCCAGAGCTGCGCCGGGCCGCGGGTCGTCAGCTGGCCATTTCGTCATTTCAGGGCGGCCGGGAAATCATCATAGCGGGCCGGCCCAGCCAGTCCTGCGCGGTGAAAGGGAGTGCAGGCTGTCTGTGCCAGACGGTCAACACCTGGCTGACACCCACCGGCGGCGCCTTTGCCGATTCCAGCAACTGGGAGCAGGGACAACCACCCGCCGGGACCAGCGATGTCGCCACGTTTTCCCTGGACGGGGAATATGCCGTGACATTCGGTACCGGCAGCGGCGTATGCCTGAACGTGAACAACGGCACGGTACGCTTCAGCGGCGGTCGCTACCCGATGAACCTGGGTGAGGGATCTTCCCGCAGCTTTGCCCGGGTTTTCGGCGCCGGTTCGCCGGCCCTGGTACTGGAAAACGGTCACGAGCTGCTGGTCTACACCCTGACCGTCGGGGGTGCCGGCGGGTCAGGCCGGTTGCTGGTGTCGCAAGGCAGCATTGTGCGGCCAGACATCACTGATGTTGAATCCGGTGGCGAGCTCGAATTGAACGGTGGCACACTGGTCGGCCAGTTACTGTTTGCCCGACCCGAGAGCAATACACTCGCCATGAACAAGGCCAATATTGAACTGACCACTCTGAACCTGAAAGCCGGCGCAAGCCTGACCTTGAACGACAGTGAACTGTCTGCTTTAGCGACCGAGCAGGAACTCGCGGAGATCGAGGGCCTGGTGACGATCAGTAACCAATCCAAACTTCGCTTTGCCCATCACGCCATCGGCAATGGCGGTCGCCTGATCGCCACGGACAGCCAGGTGACCTTCAACAACTTCATCATTGGCAACGTCGGTGATGCAACGGCAAGCCTCCAGAACACAGATCTCACCACCAACGCTCTGGTCATCGGGGGCGACGCCGGCGGCACTGGCGTGCTGGAAATCGGACCCGTTCCTGCGGCCAAGGGCACAGTCCCACGTACAACCATCGACGGGTTGTTCGTGGTGGGTTCCTCGGGACACGGAACATTGCGTATTCGGGAAAGCATCGTCAACGTCACAACCCAGAACCTGAAACTCGAGGTAGGAGACACAGAAGGCGGAGTCGGGCTGGTGGAAGTGGAGCGGCCCGGCACGCAGTTCACCGGCAACGGGATGTTTCTCAGCCTGGGATCATCGGGCGACGGCACTTTGCGCGTATCGGATTCGTCCATGGCGTCGATGAAGGGGATCAATGCCGGCAGCGCCGCCGCTTCCGGCACCGGCCGGGTTGAAGTCCGGGGCCGGGCCGAGCTGCAGTTGAATTCACCGACGGGGAACACGAACTTGGCCACGGCATTTGAAAGCTCCCACTATCTGGGCATCGGCAAGCGCAGCCGTCTCGAAGTGACGTCGGCAGCCACCGTAGACGGTTATCTTGCGATTCTGGACGGTGGCAGTTCCCAGGCAGAACGCGCTGCGGCCATTGTCAGCGGTCAGGGAACGACCATGACCTTGGAAGGCCTGCTGGTGGGGATTTCCGGCCGCACCAATCTTGTGGTCGAAGATCTCGCCCGGGTTCTGGTTGCCGGGTCAGAAGGCGGTCCCATGGCGGTCGCAGGCGCCGCCACGCTTCTGATTCGGTCCGGCGCGGACCTCAGCACCGGGGCCGCATGGGTCGGCGTCACCGGCTTCCGAAATGGTCTGGCGCCTCCGGGCACCCTGGCCACGGTGGAAATCGACCAGGGCCTGTGGACCGCCACCGAGATCGATATCAGCCCTGATCCCCAGGCCAATGCGTTTCCGATACCGCTGACCGGCCAGCAGCGCGGGCAGGTGCAGTTGCGCAACGGCGGTGAAATCATGGTCGGCACGCTGCGGATTCATCCCGACGGCGAGCTGAGCGGTACGGGCCTGGTGACCGGGCAGGTGCTGAATCAGGGCGGAACCATCAGCCCCGAGGTTGCCACGGCGCCGCCCGCACCAAAAAATCACCCGTCTCCCATCGCCAACAAAGCAGCCACAGCCGGCGGCCGTCTCACCATCCAGGGCGACTTCACGCAGACCGGCGGCAAGCTGCGGCTGGAAATTGCCGGAACGGCGGCCCACCAGATGGACGTACTGACGGTCACCGGACAGACCAATCTTCAGGGTGGCACCCTGGTGCTGGCGTTCACCGGCGCCTTCGCCCCCGTTGCGGGGGATGTATTTCCGATTCTCGATGTCGCTGAAACCACCGAAGCCAACATCGAAGTCGTCGTAGAAGGTCTCGCCCCGGGGTTTGATTTCGAATGGCGCCAGGACCCGACCAGCGGCGCCCTGTCGGTCGTGGCGCTGACCGACGGTGTCGCCACCAGCGCGCTGTTTGCCAGCTCTTTCGAGGAGTAGGTCGACCGCCGGGAGTTCCAATAAGTGGCGCTACTTGGGGCCCGCGCCGGCCCGGCGTGCTGCATCTGCAGAATCACTTTTTCCAGACATTCCAATATTAACTCTCTGATCTGAAGAGGGAAGTGTGACCCCAGAAAATCATGAAAACTGGGTGACACATTTCACAGCCTCCCGTCGTTTTAACTGCAGGCGCCGCATTCCATGGAAGCGGAATGACGGACTCCAAACGGGTAACGGGAGGTTTCAAACATGTTGGAGAATTCATTCAGGATCGCCGCACTGGCGTTTTTGCTGGGGACGGCCCACGCAGGACAGATCATCGATCCGCCCACCGTCCGTTACATCGGCCCGGAAGAAAGCTGCGACTATCCGGACATTCAAAGCGCCGTGGATGATCTTTTCTGCCGGTTCTGCGCGGTGCGCAACTACCAGTTTCGCCTGTCGCCCAACTACGTGCAGGCGGAGAAACTGGTCATCAATCGGTCGTTTTCCATTGTCGGCGGATTCGATCAATGCCAGGGGCCGTCCAACGGCCTGCAGCACGTGCTGAACAACCCTTCAGGCCCTGGTGCACTGTTCACGTTCCAGGGAAACGAAAACCGCCCCATTGAGGTCAACCTCACGGCGCTTGCCCTGGTCGGCAACAACGCGGTTGCCACCCTGGGTGGTGTCGTGAACATCGACAGCCATGCCACGGTGCGGCTTGACAATGTCCGGGTTACCGGGGGCGACGCCGTGGACGGGGGCGGGATTGGAATGGCGGGCGGCAACAACCGTCTGGAGATCAGCAATTCCACCATCAACAACAACCGGGCCGTGGAACAGGGCGGCGGCATCTGGTGCCAGGGCGGCGGTGAGATCGACTTTACATCGGGGTTGATCAGCGGCAACACGGCAGAGACTGTCGGCGGCGGCATCGGCATCGAGGATTGCCACCTGACAGGAAGCGGCCTGAATCGGGTGCGGGAAATCAGCAGCAACTCGGTGCTGCGAAGTGCCGGCGACGACGCGCTCGGCAAGGGCGGCGGCGTCTACGCGCGCGGAAACAGTGCATTGGTGGAACTGGGAGGTCTGCTGAGCGACACCGTGTTCCGGCAAAACGTCGTGGCGAAATGGGAAGAATTTTTCGCCAACAACCTGGCACGAACCAATGGCGGTGGTCTGCACTTGCAGCAAGGCGCCCGCGCCATCCTTCGCAACACCCGGTTTATCGAAAACGAGGCGCCCAACGGCGGCGCCGTGAGCCTGGAAAACGATGCTTCGTTCGAGATGGACCGAACGGCCGGACCCTGCCTGCGCTCACGGGCCAGCGAGTGTTCTTCGATGGTTGGCAATATTGCCAGCGGGCAGCAATTCGGCGACGATGTGGATGTCGGCGCCGGCTCGGCCATCCTGGCCGTTGAATCCGGAATTGAGATCACGTTGCGCCGGACCGAACTGCGGGACAACCTGGCTCAGGATCACGACGGTCAGGGCCTCGGGAAATCGGCATTTTTCGGCTCGATGATTCAGACTGAGGGCGCCGACCACGTCACTTTGTCTCAGAACCTAATTTTCTCGAATCTCATTGAAGGCGACAACGCCAGTGAATACTTCCGCGTGGGGGGTGACAGCCTCGAGATGTTTCACAATACCATTGTGTTCAACGAGCGCGCCGACGGAATAATCCGCATTGGGGCGCGGGTGACGGCCGTCGGAAACATCTGGATGAATCCTGAACTGGATGAGATCCACGATACTGGTGCATTTGAAACCTTTCAATGCAACCTGCAGGACCGGAACGTTACCAGTGTAACCGGGTCCGACAACTCCTTTGGAGATCCCATGTTTGCAGATGTCTCCTCAGGCAATTTCCGTCTATTGCCCGGCTCGGCCGCCATCAATCGCTGTGACAATGCGGTTACGGGGCTTCCCGATGTGGATTTTGACATCGAGGGCCGCCTGCGCCCCTCGCCGGACGGTACCGACCCCGTGTTGGGCACCTACGACTCCGGAGCGCTGGAATTCCACAGCGGGGAACCTGACGAGGTGGACCTGGCGATTTCACTGAACCCTATCTCGGAAAGCGAATTCGAACTGACCATCAGCAACCTTGGCTTGACGGCGG
>JASJDM010000066.1 GCA_030065125.1 Lysobacterales bacterium
ACCCCGATCTTCCTGACCCCGATCTTCCTGACCCCGATCTTCCTGACCCCGATCTTCCTGACCCCGATCTTCCTGACCCCGATCTTCCTGACCCCGATCTTCCTGACCCCGATCTTCTGACCCCGATCTTCGGCCCTCCGGAATTCAGGTTGGCCGGGTGGACCGCTGCAACTTGTCGTGCAGCCGGTTGATCCAGTCAATGAGTTGCATGGTCCGGGGGTGATAACGCAATTCGTACCAGCCCGGCCATTGCCAGGCGGTAATGCCCAACCATGCCGCGGCGGTGGCCAGCACGAGAACGGCCAGCTCCGGGAATCCGGCGATACGGGCACTCCAGGGAACCGCGGCGAAAACCAGGGTAGCGGCGCCCGCGGCCATGCCGCCGACCATGGTGGCCGACTGGCGGTTGCGCCTTCCCCAGCGGGACAGGTGCGCGCCCGCCAGTCCACCGGCAAGGGCCGCGATGAACAAAAGCCAGGGGCTGCGGTAGACGATCTGCAGCGGCCTCGCCCGGGCTCCGGCCAGGGTGGCGCTGACCTGTCCGCTGCTGAAACCGGACCGAAGCGGAATGGATCCGGTTCCATCAGGCCCCAGCAGAATCTCGTCCGCAGCCAGCGCACCCGATACCTGCACGGACAGAGCGAGCCCTGCAGGCTGATCAATGTCCCCGACCCTGGCGTTCAGGGTGCCGGTTCCGATGCCCCATCCTACGGGGGAAGCGGGCTCCAGCCAAAGCTCCAGGTCCGGATGGGTGACGGGCAGGGCCAGGGCGTCAAATTGTTGTGTTTCACCCACGGCAACCCGCACAGCAAAGGGTCCATCGGTGATGTGGGGTGCCGAGACAGGCACATTCTGCCAGCGCCCCAGTTGTGTGATTTCAGCCGTTTCGATAACGGCGCCGGACCGGTCCGTGACGGCAACAGGAATCGGCAACAGGAGTTGAGACTGATCCCTTGGATTATGGGTATCGGTCAGTGCAACCCGAAGCTGGCCCAGGTATCCCTGCTGGCCGTTGAGTTGCATCGCCTGGCCCTCGCTGGCCCAGGCCTGGAGCTGCACGGGCTGGTTGGTAGTGGCACTGAGGGACGTGGGCCTGTGGCTGAGCTGCCAGGACGCCACGTCTTTGCTGACCGTGCCCAGCGGTACAGGCAGCGTCGATTGCCTGGCGCCGACGTCCAGAAGCCGCGCAGCGGACGTTTCCGCGGAAACGTGGAGCCCGTGCAGGCAGAGCACCAATGCCGCAAGCCCCCTGGCACCAAAGCTGATTGAATTCATGATTTTCCTCCTCTCCCGCGCCTGGCCCGCTGAATGGCCTGGCGCAGCTGTCGGTATAATCCGTGTGTCCCGGCAGTTTCGTGAGCTGCATCATGTTTTTCGAAGGTGGGCGTTGGACACGTCGTAATCGACGGCCGGGTGCCAGGAAGGTATCGGGCCGAAACTTTTTTGGATCAGAGCGCTTCGCAGCGATTGCGCCCTGATTTTTTGGCCTTGAAAAGAGCCTGATCAGCGCGCTTGTACACGGCCAGCGGCGTATCCCCCTGGCGAAACTGGGTGACGCCGCATGACACGGTGACGGTTTCGGGAATGCCGCGGAGCGGGGAGTCCGCGATGGTTTTGCGCAGCCGGTTGGCAATGACCATGGCGCTGTACGCATCGGTCCCGGGAAACAGGATCACGAACTCTTCGCCGCCGACCCGTGCCACGAAGTCATCAGCACGTTTCGCCTGGTTCATGAGCTCTCCGACCAGGTGCAGCACCCGGTCACCGGCGCCGTGACCCAGTGCGTCGTTTACCGCCTTGAAGCCGTCAATATCCCACAGCGATAGGGTCAGGGGTTGATCCATGTCGCGTTTCCAGCGACGGTACTCTTCCTGGACACGCCTGTCATAGGCAAAACGGCTGTGGACGCCGGTCAAGGCGTCAGTGTCCAGCCGCTGCTGCAGTTCGACCCGGTCCGCCAGGGTTTTGGCTTTCTGCCGCAGCTTCTGCAGTTCGGCTTCCAGCATGGCATTTTGCAGATTGGCTTCAGACTGACGTCGATCTTCACCTTCCCGGTAAAGCCGCATTCTCTCGGCCACCACATTCAACTGGGTCTGAACCTTGAGCTTCAGCACGGCGAGATCGGTTTCCTCGGCCATTTCGGACTGCAGGCCGGCAATCTGAGTCTTGACGCTGCTCTCCAGGTCCAGCGTTTCCTGCTGGCGATTCTTCGCCGCCTTGCTTTGCCATCGGGTCCAGGTATCGAACTCGGCCAGTTGATCGTTGACCTGCTCCAGGAACGTTTCCAGCTCGGATTTTTTGGTCTGCAGGGAACTGATCATCTGGACGACGCCGCCGGCCAAGTCGACAAAAAACTGGCTCCAGTCGGTGTCGCCGGACTCCAGTCGCCAGGCCAGATCCCGGGTCGAATCTTTCAATGCGGGGACCCCGGACATACGCTCGATCAGTTGCCCAAGCAGGCCGCGCATCTCTTCGTCCAGCTTCGAAGGAGACGTGCTCGGCGTGGGTTCGAGGTCAGTGGTGCGCAGGGCGCTCTTGAGCCTGCTCAGGCTATCGGAAACGTCGTTGGTAGCGGTGCCCTCCTGCAGGAACACCCGCAGCTCCCCCAGAGTATCGTCCAGGGCCTGGCTGCGGCCCATGGCGGCCACCGCCAGCTGGGAGCCAGCACGGCGCAGGGCCGACTCCAGGGTCTCCCATTCCCGCTCTTTCGATGCAAATTCGTTGAGAAGCTGGCGGTACTGGTATTTCCAGTGGTCCGCGGATGGTTGATCTTGCATTAGCTGGCTAATGACACGGTCATGATTTCATTGGTCTATATCGACCAACGCCGGCCAGAGTTTAGTGCAGTTGCGGGTTGTCCGGTGAACGCGCGCCCGCAGGTCCGCGTAAGCAACTACTGGAAAGGCCCTCTCAGGCCCTGCTGTCGCCCGCTTCGGGACGGCGGATCTTGCGGATAGACCCCTTGGCACAAGGATGTGCCAACGGCCGAAGGCCGCAAGCGCAGCAAAACCACGCTTTTGCGAAGCGCCCGCAAGTCCGCGTAAGCAACTACTGGAAAGGTCTTCGTCATCCCCCTCAGGCCATGCTATCGCCCACTTCGGGATGGCGGATCTTGCGGATAGACAATCTAAACCAATTCCCAACTCCCAACGTCTTAAATAACATGGAGGCCGTGGCCAAGCTTGATGACAAAGCGGACGTTGCGGCGCCTGCGGACGACGGCGAGCTGGTGCGGCTTGCTCAGGGCGGCGACCAGAGGGCTTTTGAGGCGCTCTACCATGCCCATGCGTCCCGGGTCACCAGCCTTTGCTGGCGGTTGTGCGGCGGTAATGAACAGCTGGCTCGGGAACTGGTCCAGGATGCCTTTGTCAGGGCCTGGCAGAAACTCGACACCTTTCGGGGTGACGCCAGGTTCTCCACATGGCTGCACCGGCTGACGGTCAACGTGGTTCTCAGCGACCGGCGCATCCGGGTGAGAAAGCTCGAACGGGAGCGGCCGCTGGAAGAACTGACTGTCGAACCTGGTGTCCACAGTCCCATGGGACTGGACCGGGACCTTGAGCAGGTCATTGCCAGGTTACCGGAGCGTGCGCGAACGGTGCTGGTGCTGCACGACATCGAGGGTTACCAGCACGACGAAGTGGCCGAAATGGCCGATATGGCGGTAGGAACATCCAAGGCGCAGCTTCACAGAGCACGCAAGCTGCTGAGAGAATGGCTTGAATCGAAATGAGTATCAGCGAACAACAACTGCTGCAGCGACTGGCGGCCCTGCCCCGGGAAAGAGACCCGGGCAAGGACCTCTGGCCGGCCATTTCCGCGCGGCTCGAGCGCCGGCAGGAGCAGGTCGCGGCTGACACCGGTTCCTGGCGCTGGCCCCAGGCCGTAGCGGTGGCACTGGTGGCCGCTCTCGGACTGTCGGTTCTGCAGCTGACCGGCGTTTCTGAAATGCCCGGGGCGGAGCCCGGTAGTCCGCTGAACGACTCGGCTACGGCAGTCAATCTCGAACTGTCGGCTCCCCTGCGAGGCCTCAAGGGCATGGAGGGCGCCGACAGTGAACTGACCGGGGAAATGGGAGACGCTGTGCGCATGGACCTGCTGGTGATCCAGCAGGCCACGGAGCAGGTGAAAGCGGCCCTGGAAAACGACCCCGAATCATCATTCCTGGCCGGCATGCTGGCCGACCTTCAACGAAAAGAACTGAGCGTGTTAAGAGAACTCGTATTGCTGACCGGCATGGATATCAGCGGGTTCCAGCGGAGTGCATCATGAAAACAGCATTGGTATTACTGTTGATCACCGGTTCGGCCCTGGCTGCCGGCACCATCGACGAAGTCCGGCCCCTGGCCGCGGACGGCATGGTGGTGGTCAAGAACGTGAAGGGTGAGGTCAACGTGGAAAGCTGGGACCGGAACCAGGTCTCCATCCAGGGAGAGCTGGGTGACGGCACGCGGGATCTGGCCATCAACGGCGGCGAGCGGCGGCTGGAAATCGAAGTGGTGATCAACCGGCGCAACCGGGACGTGGAAGAATCTATCCTGGAGATCAGGGTACCGGAGCGCGCCAGCCTGGCGGTGGAGACGGTCAGCGCAGATGTTTCGGTGGAAGACCTGAACGGCGAACTGATCGAGGTCAACACCGTCAGCGGTGACGTGGACATCGATTCCGGGGGCGAGCGCATTTTTGCCCACACCGTCAGTGGTGACCTGGAACTGGAAAGCCGGGCGCGTCGGGTTGAACTGGAGTCGGTCAGCGGCGATATCGACGCCCGCGCCGGCGGTGACGAGGTAGACGTCAATACGGTCTCGGGCGATGTGCTTTACGTGGGTAAGGCCCTGGCCCGGGGACACTTCGAGGCGGTCTCCGGCGATATGGAAATTGACGTGGACCTGGCCGACAGCGCCTCACTGAATATCGCCAGCCTCAGTGGTGACGTGGACCTGATTGTTCCGCGCTCCATGTCCGCTACCTGCGAAGCCGAAAGCTTCAGTGGCAAGATCAAGAGCACCCGGGGTGAAGTCCGGTCGGCCAAGTACGGTCCCCACAAGAGCCTGCGCTTCGTTTCGGGCGACGGCTCGGGCAGGATCAAGCTGGAAAGCTACAGCGGCGATCTGCGCATCCGGGAAAAGTAATTCTTCAGCGCCCGACGGGCTGCCAGCGCTGGCTGACCTGGCCGGTCGGCCGACCCTCGGCCCCAAAGCTGGCCTCGGTAAAGTGGATCTCGTCTCGGCTGATGCTCAGAATCGTGGAGCAGCGGGTACCGTACTGATCACCCTCGATGAACATCGGGGCAAGAAACGCCTCGGTGTCTGCGCCGACTCCTGTATCGGGAAGATCACCGGGCGGGCGGCTGGGATCCCGCAGTGCGGCCAGCAGCTGGCTATCGTTTCCTTCCCCTGAAAGCACCCCAATCATGCGCTGCACCTTGGGCCAGGGTGTATTCAGGCGGTCATTGCTGACCGCGTGTACCCCGGCCGGGACGCGTTCGGGCTGGCGGTGCCGGTTGCTGGACCACCACAGCGCTGACCCATCGTAGACCAGCAGGTTGAAGCCGCCATAGGATCCTCCCCGGCCGATCACTTCTGTCGCGTAGTCCTCAGCGCTGGTTTGACTGTCCAGAAAACCGAGGGGCAATTCCCCCCGGGACCGTTGGCCCGATGTGCCGATCATTTCACGCACGTTGGTGACGACGGCAAATCGGCCTGCACGGGTCACGCCCAGCCAGGTGCCACCGGATTCCAGGTCCCTGCCGGCCAGCACCCCGTCGTGATCTGGCCACCAGTGGGCGGCTCGGGTTGGGCGGTGATGAAACTCGTCCCGGTTGGCGGCTACCAGCAGGGTCCTGTCAGGCGGGTCATATCGCAGGCCGATCAGGCACACTCAGGTTGCCGCTGTAACCTGGGAGAAAAGGAACAGCATCTCGCGCCCGATCTGACGGGCCCGGCGGCCATAGCCGGCCTGTTCGATGTCCATGCCGTCGAAAGCCTTGGGATCTTCATAGGGCAGGGTGAAGCGGGCATCGCATCCAAAGATGTAGGGACAGTTGGTGTCGGCGTGTCCGCAGGTCATTACCGCCGCGTAGTCCCCGGTGGGGTTGGGGGGTTGGTCGAAGATCTTTGAATAGACCGTCAGTGGCTGCGCCCAGCCGTCGCCGGAGACCGCGTAGTGGGGATTGGCCTGGTTGCCGTCGCCGCTGATCTCAAACCCGGCTTCCCGCATGGCACGGATGGCATTGGGGTGAAAAGCCGTGACCTCGGTGCCGCCGGAGTAAGCCTGGAAAGGCCGGACTCCCCAGTACGCTGCCGCCGCCTGGGCCCAGATCTGTGACATCTGGCTGCGCCGGGAGTTGTGGGTGCAGATAAGCGTGAGCCGGGCAGTCTCGTCACGGTTGACGCGGACGCCCACATATTCGGCAATGCCCGCAAGCAACTGCTTGCGGCCGTCATCGATGCGGTCGAATTCGAGAATCAGCTTGTCGATCTGCTGACTGGTGGACTGCAGCACGGTCCCGGACTCCGTAATTTTTGACGTCGGAAAGGGTGCGTGCCCGTCATGACAGTTTCATGACAACGGCGGGTGCGATGCGGGTATTACAGGTCCTGCTGGTAGCGAACGTAGGGCACGCGGCCGAAGAAATTTTCCACCTCGGCGTCGCTCAGATTGTCCGTGACCGGCGCAGGGGTGTTCAGCACGTTTCGCGCACCCACACTGACCGACGCGTTCCAGGGCATGCGCCAGGCGAAGTTGACGTCAAAGGCGGTCCAGCCGGTGGCGCTTTCGGTCTGGTTGATCACGTCCAGGTAACGGCTGGTGATGTCGCCACGGAACGCGCCTTTTTGCCAGCCCAGGCCAAACGATGCCGAGGTGAGCGGCTCAGACGGATCGGGCGTCAGGGTCAGGTCAGTGCCGCTGACCATGCGAGACACCTGCAGTCCAAGCTCCAGGTCGCCCCAGCGGCCAGCGTCGATATCGCAGGTGAGGCTGACGTCCAGGGCTTCGGTATTGGCCAGTCCCATGTCGCTGGATCGGTTGAGGTGGCTGGCCGCAGTGGGCATCCAGCTGACCGGGCTCGCCATGGGAACGGCATGGTCGCCGTCGGTGTCGCGGTTGAGATAATCGAAATTGAGTGAGAAGGCATTGCTGACCTGCCAGCTGGCGCCCACTGTGTAGGCTTCGACCATGGCCTGGTCTTCGTTGCTGAGTTCCACGCAGGTGGTGCCGCTGCCGCAGAGGGCCCACTCCGCCGCACGGGGATCCATCCCATAGCCGTAGCCGGCGCGTACCGACACGGAATCCACCGGCGTCCATACGCCCGAGGTTGCGGCAAACTGGCTGGCGCCGGATTCCTTGGGCAGGGTCACCTGCAGCTGCAGATCGGGTCCCACGGTCAGGTCCATGGTCTTGGGCCGGATCAGCCAGACGGGCTCAGCGGCCAGGTTCTGCTGGTTGTCCGACATGGCGGCAATGCTGGCCGGCGGGCCGCTGGCGGGCTCCTCCGCGGCGGTGGAATTCACGCCGAAGGTCAGCAGGCACACGGCGACGCCAGCGGCGAACCGTCGGGCATCGTTATGGTGCCGGTAGTGCTTCCCTGATGTAGATCCAGCAGATCGCATGTCTTCTTCCTGATTGAAGAGGGATTTGCCGATAATGATGCAAAAACCCTTTCCTCCATCTACGGATACTATCAGAAGTCAATTTCTCCCGATAGCGCAATTTTTGTCACAGATCGCCGGTTTTTCGCCGCTGGTCAGGAGTTTAGGGCGAATAACCCGCGCCCGGGAGCGGACCAGGGCCCGGAAATTCCTCTGTTTTGAGGGCCAGGGGACAAAAAAATTCAAATCCTGTGTAACCAAAACGCTGTTTTGCCCGTCTAATTTAATAACGGACGGCGAAGCGTTCACTTGAGACTGGCACCTGAGACTGGCATGAATATCCAAGAAAACCTGTTGACATTAATCCGGGCGGCGAGCTTTGCCGTACTGTCTGTGGGCCTGCTCGGTACCGGACTGGGCCTGACCACTTACACGGTGGAAAAAGCCAACGAACTGGTGTTTTCCAGCCCAGTGGTGGTTGAATCACCGGTCACTGACCCGGCCCACTGCCCCGTTGAATAGGATCCCGGCCCGGAACGCTCCGGGCTAACTGGCCTGGCCGGCAAACAGGTGGTCGATATCCACCGCGTCAAAGCCGTACCGCTCGTTACAGAATTCACAGTCCACGGTGACTTCCCGATGCTGCCGCAGATCGTCGGTCAGGGCATCGCGGCCCAGGACCCGCAGCACTTCTACCACCTTGTCCCGGGAGCACTGGCAGGCGAACTCCAGCGGCACGCTGCCGCCGTCCAGAATGGTGTGTTCCGGAAACAGGCGTCCCAGCAGGGGCAGTGCCTCCAGAGACAGCAGTTCCTCGAGGGTGAGCGTACCGGCCAGGGCGCACAATTCTTCCCAGGATTCAGGGTACTCGTGGTGACCCGGCAGGCGCTGAATCAGCAACCCGGCCGCCTTCTCGTGGTCTGCGACCAGCCAGATGCCGGTCGCCAGCTGCTCCGACCGCCTGAAGTAACCCTCGAGCGCTGCGGCCAGGGTGTTGCCCTCCAGCGGCACGATGCCCTGGTAGTTCTGGTCAGTCTGGGTGCCGTCGATGGATATGACCAGGGTGGAGGCTCGGGTGAGAGCGGAGAAGTCCTCGGATCCAGATAACTCGGCCGGGCAGCGGGCAATGCCGCGCTGGCCGCCGTCGCTGGCGCATTGGGCCAGCAGGAGCTTCAGGGGGCCTTCTCCCTGGAGCTGCAATCCGACCCGGGCCCGGATCTTCAGGTCGCTGGACAACAGTGCCGACGCCGCCAGCGCCTGGCCCAGCAGTTCCTGGGCGGGCATGGGAACCGGGTTGCGGTGACGAACCGCCAGCCAGGTCTGGTTGAGCCGGGCAACGGCACCGCGGACCGGCAACCCCTGGAACGAGAACCGCTGCAGCAGGTCGCTCAACGGTAGCTGGCCGGTTTTCCGGGTGTCGGGCTGATGAATCCGCCCGATTCCACCGGCATGCGCCCCTGACCGTCGCTGTGGACCAGTTCACCATTGATGCTGTAGGGCAGCTGGCTCCGACCACCCCGGTCCAGCACCTGGAATGCGGCCGCCACGGCCGGCGTCATGGCGGCGCTGAATTCCAGCACCTCGCTGCCCAGGGCAGGAATGTCGTAGGACACGTCGGGCTCGAAGGTGCCCAGCTCATTGCCGTCAATCTCAAAGGCAAATCTCAGCTGGTCGGCCGGCAGTTTGCGGGCGGCCGTATTGGCCAGCCGCAGCCGCACGTCCATGCTGGACCTGGCCTGGTTCAACTGGATTTCGACCACGCTGAGCTGGGGTGGCTCCAGCCGCGGTGCGTTGCCGGAACAGGCAGCCAGGGCCAGGGCGATGGGTGCAAGGAATGTCAGCAAAGGCTTTAACACAGTTCAGGTTCCATGTGAGGGTTCAGCCGGTGAGGGCTCAGCCGGCCCGGGATCTGCCGGATGGGAAAACCGGGGATCCAGTGCGTCCTGCATGGCGTCTGCCAGCAGATTCAGCGCCATTACCAGCAGGAACAGGCTGATGGAGGCCACCAGGAAATTGCTGAAATGCCCGGCCAGCAGATCGGAGGTCGACTCGGCAATCATCAGGCCCCAGCTTACCCCATCCTGGATGCCCAGTCCGAGAAAACTGAGGACCACTTCGGCCTTGACCGCACCCACGAAAGTGATGGTGAACTGAATCAGCAGCAGGTGCGAGGTGTTGGGCAGGATGTGGCGCGACAGAATGGCCGATTGACCGACACCCAGGGTGCGGGCCGCTTCAACAAAGGGCATCTGTCGCAGCCGGATGGTTTCGGCCCGCACCAGCCGGGCGGTGGTGGTCCAGAAGGCCAGGGTCATGGCCAGGTACATGGCCAGGTTGTGGCCCTGCATGGCAAAGGCCAGGGCGGCGACCAGCAGGTAAAACGGGATGGATTCTATGACTCCCATCAGCCAGCCGATCAGGCCATCACCAGCGCGCTGGTGAAAGTATCCCGCCAGCGATCCGAATACTGCGCCCAGCAGGGTGGCCCCCAGCGCCACCGACACACCCACCTGGAAAGCCACGCCGGTGCCGAACACCGCGCGCTGAAAGATGTCCTGGCCGATAGCGTTGGTGCCAAACCAGTGTTCGGCGCTGAAGCCTCCGCGAAGCAGGCTGGACGTATCGCTCCAGCCGCCGCCGATCAGGCCCAGCCAGCTGCCGCAGGCCACGCCGAAAAACAGCATGATCAGCACCAGGGCAGCCAGAGTGACCGGGTCCTGACGCACGCGTTCCCACCAGCGCTGCCACATCATCGGTTCAACCCCGCAGCCTGGGATCTACAACCCGGTACAGCCGGTCCACCGACAGCATGACCACGGCCAGGGCCAGTGAGGACAGCGCGATGACCGCCTTGAGTACCGGCTGGTCCCCCGAGGTAATGGCGTCGAAGGTGGATTTTCCCACTCCGGGAATGCCGAAGTAGCTTTCCAGCAGCAGGCTGCCCCCCACCAGGATGGCGGGCACCGAGTACAGCACGCGGGTCAGCACCGGCAGCAGACTGTTGGGCAGGATCACGCGAAAAAAGGTGCGGGTCCTGGAGTAGCCGAAAGCCCTGGCGGCCTTGACGTAATCCTGCCCTATCTGCTCAACGAATACCGCCCGGTAGAAGCGGGTGTTGTAGCCGCTGGACACGAACAGGATGGTCAGGGTCGGCACTGCCACGTGGCTCAGGTACTGGGCCGGGGTAGCCCATTGCCAGCCCCGGGCCGGGAACCAGTTCAGTCCGTAGCTGGAGGCGAAGACCAGCTGGAACGCGATCATTACCACGATGAAGCTGATGCTCATGCCGGTTCCGGACACCACCGCGATCAGCCGGTCGGTCCAGCGGCCGCGCCCGTAGGCGGCGACAGCGCCCAGCCCCATGGCCAGGATGTGGCCGAGGATGAATCCCGGCAGCAGCAGGGCGGCGGATACCGGCAGGGTGCGGGCCAGCAGCGCGGTGACGCGTTCGCCGCTGGAGTCGGAGTAGCCAAAGTCGAATGTTGCCAGTTCCTGGAGATACTGGAGGTACCGAACCGGCAGTGGCTGGTCGTATCCAAGCTGTTGGCGAATCTGTTGGATCTGCTCCGCTGTGGGATTTTTACCGGCCAGCTGGTAGCTCAGGTCCGGCGCAAAATAGACCATCAGCAGGAAGCCCAGGAAGGTCACCCCCAGCACCAGGGCAACGGCCTGCAGCAGTCCATGCCGGACCAGGCCCGAAGTGTTCACGGGTCAGGGCTCACGGGGCGGCGGCATGCCGTCAGGGTGTCTCCACCACGTCGACAAATCGCAGGAAGTAGCCGCCGACCAGTTCCCGGTCCGGAACGCCGATGACGTCCCTGTGGGTCAGGTAAGCCCGCACGCGGGTGACGCCGGCGATGGAAACGCAATCATCGATCAGCATCTGGTTGAGCTGGCGGTAAATGGCAGTTCGCTCCGGCGATGGCTGCATGGCAGCGGCCTGCTCAAACAACCGGTCATATTCGGGATTGGCGTAGTTGGTGACGTTATTGCCCGGCGCCCTGTTGGGGCCGTAGAACAGCGCAAGGACGTTTTCTGCATCCGGATAATCCATCGTCCACCCATACACCCAGATCTGTAATTCCCGGTTGCTGGCGGCGCGGGACACATCGGGAAAGGTGGCAAACACCCGTCGCGTGATCTTGTCGTCGGGATATCCCACCGCGGACATCTGCCCACGGAACTGCTCGAATCCGCGCTGCTGCGCAACGCCCGAATTGTAGGTGTATTCCAGCACCGGCAGATTTTCGGCGGACCCCAACCGCTGCAGGATCTGCCGCGCGCCCTCAGGGTCATGGGTAACCGATGAGCGGTCTGCGTCGGGGTCGAACTCCGGCACTGCCGGGGGAATCACCCCAGGGTAGATCTGGGCGATTCCGCCGTAGAACACCTGGTTTCGCTGATCCCAGTCAAAAGCCTTGCGCAGGGCACAGCGAAGGTCCCGGTTCCGCAGGTTGGCTTCCGGGTCGGGCTGGTAGCCGATGCCGGGATCGTCCAGGTTGAACACGATCTGGGTCACGCCAAATTCCGGGGTCACGTGCAAATGGTATTGCTGCTCCAGGTCGGGCTTCAGCCGAGGTGGCGAGCGGCTGGCCAGGGCCTGGTCGAACAGGTCCGGTGGCAACCGGACGTACTGTATTTCGTTGCCAGCGGTGAACGACACCCAGCCGGACGCACCGTCAACGACAAAATCGACAACGGCCCGGTCTACCAGGGGCATCTCCCTGCCGTCCACGGACTCCAGGCCCAGCCCGGCATGGCGGAGGGGATCGAAACCCTCGGCGGCAAGGTCGATCTTTTCCCGGCGATACTCGGGATTTCTTTCCAGTTCCGCCCGGGTCGTGTCCATGCTGATCAGCCGGAATGGCCCGGATCCCACCGGTGCCGTGCCAAATTCGCGGCCCCGGGCTTCCACCACTTCCCGCGGCACCAGGGCGGAGTGGGCCGTGGTCAGAGTGTAGACAAACTGCGGAAACGGCCGGGTCAGCCGAACCTCCACGGTATAGCGGTCCAATGCCCGCAGACCGGTTACCGGCTGGTCGTAGTCCGAACCCTGGGCCTGCCATTCCGCCATGCCCTGGATGCGGTCACGCCACAGCCAGCTGCCCCGGGAGCGAACCTCCGGATCAAAATGACGCTTAAGGGAGTACACAAGGTCTTCGGCGGAAACTTCCCTCCCAACGCCCTGGTCGAAAGCTGGATCGTGCTGGAAACGCACACCCTGTTTCAGGGTGATGGTGTAGGTCAGCCCGTCGGCGGAAACCACGGGCGGTCCAGCCGCCAGGTTTTCCGTGATCTCGTATGGGCGCGCCAGGTACCTGTAGCGGTAAAGGGTGTCGAACAGGTTGACGACCAGGAAGCCGGCGTACACGTTGCTGGCGTGTGCCGGATCCAGTCCGGTAGGCGTACCGTCCATGGAGTGGCGGTAGGTTTTCTGCGGTTCGGGGCCGGGTTCCGGCTCTGAAGAACAGCCGCCCAGAGCCAGCAGGGCTGCGAAAAATACGGTCAGAAATACAAGCTGCGGCACAGCGATGACCCTCATGGATTTCAATGGAAATCTCCGTTCCCTCTGGGGCAAGCCTACCGCATTGAGATTTCCGCTGTAAGGGCCTGGATTCGGGTCTGGAGATTTTCGGTGGTTCATGGGACACCGCCGGGAAAGATCGAGTAATATGGAAAATCGTCTGTGTCCCGCCGGACACCTATTGACGCTCCACAACGCAGGTTTGGCGTTTTCAATGACAAAGCGCTTGCGTTGTGTCCCTTAATGTGGGAAATGTGGAGTTTTTGCAGTGCACAAAACCATGACACAGCTTCAGCCCAGGGACCCCCGCGACAGCTGCGGGTTTGGATTGATCGCCCAGGTGGACGGCGATGCCAGCCACTGGGTGGTGGACACCGCCATTACTGCCCTGTCGCGGCTCACCCATCGCGGCGCCGTGGCCTCGGACGGGCAATCCGGCGACGGCTGCGGCCTGCTGATGCAGTTCCCCACCCGGTTCCTGGAGCAGGCGGGTGCCCAGGCTGGTATCCGCCTGGCCCCTCAGTTCGCCGCGGGCATGGTGTTCATGCACCCCGAAGAGCATATCCGCAACCGCAGTAAGAAACTGCTGGCCGATGCCCTGAAGCAGGTGTCCCTGTCCATTGCCGGCTGGCGCGAGGTGCCCATCGATGTGGACGCCATCGGGCCCCAGGCCCAGCGCTGCATGCCGCGTATCGAGCAGGTGTTCGTCAACTCGCCGCCAGGCTGGAATCCCCACGACCTGGAACGGCAGCTGTTCGTGGCGCGCCACCGCGCCGGTGAAGCCAACCTGAGGTTTCCCGACCCCGATCCGTTCTGGTACGTGGCCAGCCTGTCCAACCTGGTCATGGTGTACAAGGGCCTGATCTGTCCGGACCGCCTGGCCGACTTTTACACTGATCTGAAAGATGAGTGCATGCAGTCAGCCATCTGCGTGTTTCATCAGCGCTTTTCCACCAACACGCTCCCCAACTGGAAGTACGCCCAGCCGTTTCGATTCCTGGCTCACAATGGCGAAATCAACAGTATCGCCGCCAATCGCAGCTGGGCCGCGACCCGGGCGGCCAAGCTGAAAACGCCGCTGCTGCCGGCGCTGGAAAGCTTTGAATACCTGGTCAACCAGACCGGCTCCGATTCCTCTTCTCTGGATAACATGCTGGAAGTGCTGCTGGCGGGTGGCATGGACGTGTTTCGAGCCATGCGGCTGCTGATGCCGCCTGCCTGGGAAAACCGCAAGGATATGGACCCTGATCTGCGGGCGTTTTTTGAGTTCAACTCTACGCACATGGAGCCCTGGGACGGCCCCGCCGGCGTGGTCATGACCGACGGCCGCACCGCCGCCTGTACCCTGGACCGCAATGGCCTGCGGCCCGCCCGCTACGTGCTGACCCGCAACAAGGTGCTGACCATTGCCTCTGAGGTGGGCGTATGGGATTACGCACCCGAGGACGTCATTGAAAAAGGCCGGCTGGGTCCGGGCGAAATGCTGGCGGTGGATATCGACCAGGCCCGCATCTGGCGACCCAAGGCCATCGACGATCACCTCAAGTCCCGCCACCCGTATCGGGAGTGGTTGTCCGAAAACGTCATCACCATCCATAACAACGACGAGCAGGAGATGGCCGCAGCCGACCGCTTCATGCGCACCGACTACGGCCGCCTATTGACCTTCGAAAAACTGTTCGGGGTCACCATCGAGGAGAAAAACCAGATCCTCAAGCCCCTGGCCAAGGACTCCGCCGAGGCTGTGGGGTCCATGGGGGACGACACTCCTATTGCCGTGCTGTCGCGCCAGACCCGCAGCGTCTACGATTATTTTCGCCAGCAGTTTGCCCAGGTGACCAACCCGCCCATCGACCCCCTGCGGGAGTCGGCGGCCATGTCGCTGGGGACCAGCTTCGGCCGTGACCACAACGTGTTCAGCGAAACCACCACCCACGCCCACCGGGCTCTGGTGCCCTGGCCGGTGCTGAACTACGTCAAGTACCAGCAGATTCTCAACCTGGATCAGAACCATTACCGCAACCTCACCCTGTCGCTGAACGTGGACCATGCCGCCGAGTGGAAATCCGCACTGGAGGCGCTGTGTGAACAGGCGGTCCAGGCGGTGCGCGAAGGCGTGGTGATCCTGGTTCTGACCGACCGGGACATCGATCCTCGCCGGCTGCCGCTGCCGGCGCCCCTGGCCGTGGGTGCGGTACACCAGGCCCTGATACGGGAGCGGCTGCGCTGCGACTGCAATATCATCCTGGAAACCGCCACCGCCCGGGACCCGCATCACTTTGCGGTGCTGATGGGACTGGGCACCACCGCGGTGTATCCGTACCTCGCTTACCAGATGCTGAACGAACTGCACAAGGAGGGCCGCCTGGAAGGGGACCTGCTGCAGCTGCGCAAACAGTACCGTCGTGGCATTCGCAAGGGCATGCTCAAGATTCTCAGCAAAATGGGTATCTCCACCATCGCCAGCTATCGCGGCGCGCAGCTGTTCGAAGCCGTCGGCATCAGCCGCGAGATCACCGACCTGTGCTGCCCGGGAGCACCCAGCCGCATCGGCGGATCGGACTTTGCCGACCTCAAGGCGGATCAGGAAATCCAGTCGCTGGCCGCCTGGAGCACGGCCCGGCCGTCCCGGGGTGGTCTGCTCAAGTACGTTCACGGCGGAGAATTCCACGCCTACAACCCGGACGTGGTGACACTGATGCACGCGGCCGTGGGCAGCGGGGAATACGCCGACTACGAAAAATACCGGGACGCGGTGAACTATCGCCCGATTTCCTCGCTGCGTGACATGCTGCAGCTGCGCAGCGGCGATAAGTCTGTGGAGGCCGACCAGGTCGAGACGGTGGAACAGATCGTCTGGCGGTTCGACTCCGCCGCCATGTCCGTGGGCGCGCTGTCGCCCGAGGCCCATCAGACCCTGGCCGAGGCCATGAACGCCCTGGGCGGTCGCTCCAATTCCGGAGAAGGCGGCGAAGACCCCCAGCGTTACGGCACCAACCGGCGCTCCCGCATCAAGCAGGTGGCATCGGGCCGGTTCGGCGTGACCGCGCCGTACCTGATCGATGCCGACGTGCTGCAGATCAAGGTGGCCCAGGGCGCCAAGCCCGGGGAGGGCGGGCAGCTGCCCGGCCACAAGGTGACCCCGGAGATCGCTGCGCTGCGGTTTTCACGGCCCGGCGTGACCCTGATTTCGCCGCCGCCCCACCACGACATCTATTCCATCGAGGACCTGGCCCAGCTGATCTTTGACCTCAAGCAGGTCAATCCCACGGCCCTGGTCTCGGTCAAGCTGGTATCGGCCCCCGGAGTCGGCACCATCGCGGTCGGGGTGGCCAAGGCCTACGCCGACCTGATCACCATTGCCGGTCATGATGGCGGCACCGGCGCCAGTCCGCTGACCTCGGTCAAGTACGCCGGTATCCCCTGGGAAATCGGACTGGCCGAGGCCCACGAAGCCCTGGTGGCCAACGACCTGCGGCACAAAATCCGGCTGCAGGTGGACGGCGGTCTGAAGACCGGCCTGGACGTGGTCAAGGCCGCCATGCTGGGTGCCGAGAGTTTCGGCTTCGGCACCGCGCCGATGATCGCCATGGGCTGCAAGTACCTGCGCATCTGCCACCTGAATAACTGCGCCACCGGCGTGGCCACCCAGGACTCTGTGCTGCGGCAGAAACATTTTGCGGGTGACGCCGAAAAGGTCATGCGCTATTTCCGCTTCGTGGCCCAGGAAGTTCGTGAGCTGCTGACCAGTCTGGGGTTCACCCGGCTGCAGGACATCATCGGCCGCAGCGACCTGCTGGTGGTGCGCCAGGGTGAGACCGACAAGCAGCGCAAGCTGGACCTGGGGCCCATCCTCAAGGCAGCCCAGACCCGCAACAAGTTCCCGCCTTATTGCGTGACCGACTCCAACCAGCCCCATGACCAGGGTGAGCTGAATCAGCAGGTGCTGCGCAAGGCCAAGGCGCTGGATCGCGGCGGTGAGGTGAGCCTGGAAATCCGCAACTACGATCGCGCGGTGGGCGCCAGCCTGGCCGGCTGGATTGCCGCCAAGCCCGAGCGGCAGAAGCAGCGCTTCCGCTTCCGCTTCGAGGGCTCGGCCGGGCAGACCTTTGGAGCCTGGTGCATGCCCGGCATGGATCTGAAGCTGGTGGGTGATGCCAATGACTACGTGGGCAAAGGCATGCACGGTGGCCGCATCGTGGTGACGCCGCCGTCGGCCCAGGACGTATCGGTACACCGTTCCACCATTGTCGGCAACACCTGCCTTTACGGGGCCACCGGCGGTGAACTGTTTGCTGCCGGCCAGGCCGGTGAGCGCTTCGCGGTTCGCAATTCCGGAGCGGTGGCGGTCATCGAGGGCGTGGGACACCACGGCTGCGAGTACATGACCGGCGGCACCGTGGTGGTGCTGGGCGAGGTTGGACCCAATTTTGCCGCGGGTATGACCGGCGGGCGCGCCTTCGTGCTGGACCGGGAACAGCGGCTGGCGCATTGCCTGAACCCGGAGTTCGTGACCGCCCAGAGCCTGCTGGATCTGTCCGGGGACGATTCCAACGGTTCCCTGATGAGTCTGCTGACCAGCCTGATCCAGCGTCACGCCGAGCTGACCGGCAGTGCCTGGGCCCGTCGGATCCTGAATCACTTCGACCAGTTCCAGCTGGAATTCCAGGTGATCCAACCCACCGCCATAGTCCAGGGTCAGGCGGCATCGGAAAAAGTGCCCGTGCGGCTGGTAAAAGGCTGACGATATGAGCGACAAGAACTTCAAATTTCTCAACCTGCAGCGGCAGAGCCCCCACGTCATTCCGGTCAAGGTCCGACGTGAGGAGTTCCGCGAAATCTATGAACCGTTCGAGCCGGAAAGCGCCAGCGCCCAGTCCGAGCGCTGCCTGGACTGCGGCAATCCGTACTGCGAGTGGAAGTGCCCGGTGCACAACTACATCCCGGACTGGCTGGCCCTGGTGGCCGAGGGCCGGATCGAGGAAGCCGCGGAACTGGCCCATGAAACCAACAGCCTGCCGGAAATGTGCGGACGCATCTGCCCCCAGGATCGGCTGTGCGAGGGAGCCTGCACCCTGCAGACGGGATTCGGCGCTGTCACCATCGGTGCGGTGGAGCGCTACATCGTGGACACCGCCTTTGAAGCTGGCTGGCGGCCGGACCTTTCCAAGGTGCGTCCCACCGGCCGCAGTGTCGGCATTGTGGGCGCCGGCCCCGCCGGGCTGGCCTGCGCTGACGTGCTGGCGCGCAACGGCGTCGCCACCACGGTCTATGACCGCTACCCGGAGATCGGCGGCCTGCTGAGCTTCGGAATCCCGGAGTTCAAGCTGGAACTGGAGGTGGTTCGCCGCCGCCGTCGGGTGTTCGAGGAAATGGGCATCTGTTTTGAGCTCAATACCGAGGTGGGCAAAACTGTCCAGCCCAACGAACTGATGCAGCGTCATGACGCGCTTTTTCTGGGCATGGGGACGTACCGGCCCGTGACCTCCGTGATCCCGGGTCTCGGCTCAGCCCAGGTATACCGGGCGCTGGATTACCTGATTGGTCAGACCAATGCGCTGCATGAACTGAGCATGGCCAGCTATCCGCATATTGACCTGGCGGGTAAGCGGGTAGTGGTCCTGGGTGGCGGCGATACCGCCATGGACTGCGTGCGCACCGCAATTCGCCAGGGCGCCGCCGAGGTGCACTGCGTGTATCGGCGGGACAGACAGAATATGCCGGGATCCCAGCGCGAGGTGGAGCACGCCATGGCCGAAGGCGTCAAGTTTCACTACCAGTGCAATCCGTTGGCGGTAGAAAACGATGACGGCCGGGTCACTGGCATGGAGATCCAGAAAACCGAGCTGCGGCCGGAACCCGGGTCATCCCGGCTGAAACCATTCCCCATCGAAGGCAGCCAGGAGGTGATTGCGGCCGACGCGGTCATCGTGGCTTTTGGCTTCCGGCCGAATATGCCGGACTGGGTCAGTGAACTGGCCGTGGACCTGCATGACGACGGCCGGGTCAAGGTCAACGGGCACGATGGTGGTGGCCAGACCAGTAATCCCCGGGTGTTTGCCGCTGGCGACATGGTGTTGGGCGCTGACCTGGTGGTCACCGCGGTGGCCGGGGGTCGGGAAGCTGCCCAGTCCATCCTGAATCACCTGGATATTCGATCCCAGGCCGCTGCCTGATGCCTGCGGGCAGGGCGCCGGCAGCGCTGCTGCTGTGGCTTGTCTGTGCTTCGGCGTCAGGCAATCACGCTGACGATTTTCGGTCGGCCTGCCTGGCCACCAACCACGATTATGTTGCTTACCGGGATCGCGGTGAGGTTGACGCCTACGCAGGCCTGTTTACCCAGGACGCCCGCTTCGTTTTCCAGCGAACCCTGGAAGGTCGGGAAGCCATTGGCAAAGCCATGGCCCAACGCTGGAGCGAAAGTCGCACCCGTCACTGGATACAGCCGATCCGCATTGCCATCACCGGGGAAAAAACCGCCGAGGGCCTGGTCTACGTCAAGGTGTACCGGGCTACCCGGGATGGAACAACTGGCCCGGTCCCGTTCGAAGGACCGCTGATTGCCGAATACCATGATCAGTACCGGTACGTTGACGGCAACTGCCTGATCGAGAGTCGCGAAGTGAAGCTGGTCTTCGCCAGCCCGTAGCACCAGCACAGATCCCCCAGGAAGCCCGACATGCCCAGGAAAAAAATTGAAACCCAGCTGATCCATGCTGGTGAGCCCAAGCCGCGCATTCGCGGCGCCGTTTCCATGCCGATTTTCCAGTCGGCAACCTTCGAGGACAACCAGGAAGCCGACTACCACAACCTGGGATACATCCGGCTCAGTACCACCCCCAACCACGACGCCCTGCATGCCAAGCTGGCGGCGCTGGAGAATGGTGAAGCGGCCCTGGTCACTGCCAGCGGCATGGCGGCAATCACCACCGCCCTGGTGACTCACCTGTCCAGCGGAGATCACCTGCTGGCCCAGGATTGCCTGTACGGTGGCACCCTGGATTTCCTGGTTCAGGACCTGCCCGCGATGGGCGTTGAGGTGGACTTCGTTGATGCCAATGATCCCGCCTCCTGGGCCGACAAGGTCCGTCCCAGTACCCGGGTGTTTTACGCTGAATCCATGACCAACCCGCTGCTGCAGGTGGGCGACCTGGAAGGGATCCAGCGCTTCGCCCGTGAGCGCGGTTTGATCTCGATGATTGACAGTACCTTTGCATCACCGGTGAATTTCCGGCCCCTGGAGCTGGGCTTTGACCTGGTGCTGCACAGCGCCACCAAGTACATGAACGGCCATTCGGACCTGGTGGCCGGGGCCGTGGTGGGTTCTGATCGATTGGTGGCCCCGATCAAGAAGAAGCTCGATCACCTGGGCGGCATTCTCGACCCCAATACCTGTTTCCTGCTGCAGCGTGGGCTGAAAACCCTGGCCCTGCGCATGGAGCGGCAGAATGCCAATGCCCTGGCCGTGGCCCGGGTGCTGGAGGATCACCCGGCGGTGCAGCAGGTGAACTATCCCGGCCTGGCGTCTCATCCCCAGCACGACCGGGCTGCGCGCCTGTTTCATGGCTTTGGCGGCATGCTGAGTTTCGACCTGGGCCTGTCCGGTGAGGAAACCGAGGCCCTGATCTCCGGCCTGGAACTGATGACCAACGCACCCAGCCTCGGCGGCATCGAAACTCTGGTGACCCGGCCCGCGGCCAGCTCTCATTCAGGAATGGATCCCGCGGACCGCGAGGGCCTCGGCATTACCGACGGGCTGATTCGGGTGTCCGTGGGTATCGAGCACGCAGACGACCTCGTGCAGGACCTTGTCTCAGTACTCGACCGGGTGAGCCGGGCCGTAACCCGCTCGGCCTGAGCCTGCTCAGTCAGCCCTGCAGCGGCCAGAGCAGCGGGACCAGCAACAGCAACAGCGCGATGGAAATCACGGTGAGCGGCAGCCCGGCGATCATGAAATCGCGGAAGTGGTACTTGCCCGGGCCGTAAACCAGCAGGCTGGCCGGCTCCAGGGGTGTGATAAAGGAGAGCGAGGCCGACAGGGTCACCAGCACCGCCACGCTGCGTGGGTCCACGGCCATGACCTCCGCCGCGGCCAGCGCCACCGGCAGCAGTACCAGCACCGCGGCGGCGTTGGACATGGGCTGGGTCAGCACAACGGCGAGGACGGACAGCGATGCCAGGGTGGCATAGACGCCCAATGGCTGGGTCCAGTCCACCAGGCTGGTCGCCAGTAGGTCCGCTGCGCCGGTTTTCTGCATCGCCAGGCCGAAGCTGGTCATGCCTCCGATCAGGACGATCAGCCGCCACTCAACGAACTGGTAAGCCTGTTCCGGGGTGATGGCGCGGCCCAGTACCAGGGCCAGGGCCGCCAGCAGGAAGGCGATGGCCATGGGCAGTACACCCAGGGCGGAAGCGGCCACGGCGGCGCCCAGGGCGGCCACTGCCCACAGGCCCTGGCGGTGGGTGGTCTGGCGAGGCTCGATGGCCATCAGGCCCCACAGGTCCCGGTCCCCCTGGAGCCGCTCCAGGTCGGCCGTGGCGCCCTCCAGCAGCAGCACGTCCCCCACCTTCAGCGGCAGGTTGTCAATTTTTTTTGGGTAGGCGTGTCCGCGCCGGAATATGGCCAGCACCGTGAGGCCGAACACCCGGTAGAAATCCAGCTGTTTCAAGGACTGCCCGATGAGCCGCGACTGGGGGGTGAGCACGGCTTCGGCGATGCTCAGGTCCGCCGGCCGTTCCACAGCGGGTGACTCGATCT
Source organism: Lysobacterales bacterium (assembly GCA_030065125.1). Classification (GTDB taxonomy): domain Bacteria; phylum Pseudomonadota; class Gammaproteobacteria; order Xanthomonadales; family SZUA-38; genus JASJDM01. The sequence continues at coordinate 21,875 of JASJDM010000066.1, forward strand.
GGAAGTCGCTGGCATCCTGGAACCTGAGCAGGGCGTCCCTGGGCGCCCGCACCAGGATCAGGTCCCCGCCCTGCAGCTTGCGCAATCCGTGGGGTTTGAGGCGTTGCCGGCCCCGCAGGATGGCCACGGGGGTGATGTCTTTTTCCGACAGGCGAAGCCGCCCCAGGGCTTGCCCGATGGCCGGTGAACCGTCGGGGATCAAAAGCTGGGAAAGAAAGTCGGGTATGCCGTAGTCATCCACCAGCTCATGTTTTTCCCGCTGCGGGATCAGGTGCCGACCCAGGGTCACCATGTACAGGACGCCGGCGATGGCCACGGCGCCGGCGGCCAGGGTGAATTCGAAAACACCGAAGGGCTGCAGCCCAAGACTGGCCATCAGGCTGCTGCCGGCCATGTTGGTGGAGGTGCCGATGAGGGTGCAGCTGCCTCCCAGGATGGAGGCGTAAGCCAGCGGCATCAGCAGCCTTCCCGGTGCGATGCGGGTCGCCAGGGCGGCTTTGCGGGTGGCCGGCATCAGCAGGGCCGTGGCGCTGGTGTTGCTGAAGAATGCGGAGGCAAACGCACTGATGGACATGATGGTGGCCGTGAGCCGGCTTTCCCGGCCGCGGGTCCAGCGCTGCACCAACCGGGCCAGCCAGTCCATGACCCCGGTTTTGACCAGGGCCCCGGAAATCACGAATACCGACCCCAGCACCACGATGATTTCGCTGGCAAATCCCGAGAAGGCTTCGCCGGGGGTCAGCACGCCGGTGAGCACCAGGGCCGCCAGCAGCAACCAGGTCACCACGTCCACGCTGAACCATTCCACTGCGAACAGGATCATGGCCGTCAGCAGCAGGACCAGCACCACCATGATGTCCAGGGTCATCCCGTCATTGTCGCGGCCCCGGTCGGTCCGGCACAAGCCGTGGAATCTGCGTGCCAGGTTGCCTGATGCCCTCAACTCCCGGTGTCGAAGAAGGCCATGTTCAGCGGCAGTTGCTGGCCCAGCCACAGGGCATGGTCGGTGTGATCGAGGATTTCGTCGCCGGTTTCAGGATGCACCAGGATGTCCAGTCCGCTGCGATTCAGCATCAGCCAGGGCAGGATCTGGCCCAGCCTTTCTGGTGTGAAAGCCACCTGGTACATGGGTCTGGGGTGGGGACCGTATGGCAGGTTTTGCCAACGTCCCAGGCGAACGTCAAAGCGCGTATCCAGGCTCTGTCTCAGACGCTGCGCCGCAGGCTGCTGGTGGGGCTGGAAGTAGACGTGGGCGTGGTAGTCGGAAATGGTCTTCATGGGAGTGGTACCGGTAAACAAGACCTGGCCCGTCTCAGCGGACGGGCCAGGGTTGGTTGTACTCAGGCGGTTTGTGCCAGGGCAGGTGAGCGGGCCGGCAGCCTGAGGGCATAGGGACCCGCGCCCAGCAGACCCTGAACCAGGGTGGCCATGGTCAGGAATGCGGGAAACTCCCAGCCGCCACCGGCGTTGCTGAACAACCAACCGGCACCCAGGTGGAACCAGGTGGCACCAGCGGCGATCAATACCAGGCCGGCGCTGGCCAGTCGCACCTGGAAGCCCAGCAGCAGGGCCAGGCCGCCCAGGGTTTCCCCGGCAAACACCAGGTAGGCAAAAGCGCCGGGCAGACCCAGGGATTCGAAGTACTGGGCGGTGCCGGGCAGGGTGAATACAAACAGTTTCAGGTAAAACCCGTGGGCCAGATAGATGGCGCCGAGGGAAACGCGAAGCAGCAGGGTGGCCAGTTGTTGTTGTGAGTTCATGGTGGTTTTCTCCAGTCAGTGTCAAATCAGTGGGGCACAGGTTATTTCTTGCGAATGAGCAAGTAAATCAGCAAAATAGGCAAAAACTGTTTGCACAAATGCAATGAACTGGAATCATGTCCCACTGTTTCTGGCTGTTGCCGAGAACGGTACCCTGGCCGGCGCCGCCCGCAGCCAGGGGGTCAACCACTCCACCGCTTTTCGCCAGCTGAATGCCCTGGAAAACGAGGTGGGCAGCCGCCTGTTCGAGCGCCTGTCTGACGGCTACGTGCTCACCGCCGTTGGGGAGGACCTTCTGCCCCATGCCCGGGCCGCCCGTGACGCGGTGGATGCCATGAACCGTTCCGCCGCCGGCCGCGACCAGGAGCTGTCGGGGGACGTTCGGCTGACCACCGCCGCCAACCTGGCCGAACAGCATCTGGCGCCCATGCTGGCGGACCTGCAGCTGTCTCATCCCGGCATCCGGGTGGAACTCATCGTCAGTGACTCGGACTATGACCTGGGGCGGCGGGAGGCGGACCTGGCCCTGCGGGCAACACCGACGCCGCCGGAATACCTGATCGCCCGCAAGGTGGTGGACCTGGATTGGGTGCTGGTGGCCAGCCCGGCATACCTGTCCGGCAGGCCTCGGCCGGCCGACGTGACGGAACTGTCCGGTCACCGGCTGATTGGCGCCGACCAGGGGTTCCAGCGGCTGGCGGCGTTCCAGCACCTGCACCAGCGCATCCCCCGGGAGCAGTTCGTGGCCACCACCAATTCACTCAACACCATGGCAGCCATGGCCGAAAGTGGGCTGGGGATCGCCCTGGTGCCGACGGACCAGGTCAGCCCTGGCCTGGAACGGCTGTTTGTCTTTGAGCCAGGAATCCCCGGCTCACTGTGGCTGTTGACCCATCCGGACCTGCGGCGAGTAGCCAGAATCCGGGCCGTCAGCCAGTTCATCTTCGACCGTATGTCGCGGGATCCGCGGTTGAAATTCGACGGCTGATCTTTCCTGACAGGCCGGGCGTTGCCGGGACGCGGGCCCGGTTCCGGGTTAACATATCTGGCCTGAACATGCAGGGAGTCCAGGCTATGAGTTTCTTGAATATATCCACCGTGGTTGTGCCCATTGATTTCTCTGGACAGGGCGCCCACGCCGTCAGTGAAGCGCTGTCGCTGGTGGACGACCCGTCAGCGGTGCACCTGGTGCACGTCATGCTGCCCGGTGCGCATATGTCTTACGGCGACTACGGGGCCGCCTGGACCTCGCCGGTGGATGACTCGGTGCGGGAAAAGGCGATACAGGAGCATTTCGCCCGCTACATGGCGGACAACAACTGGCCGGGCATGGACTGGACCATCCGCATGGGTGACCCGGGGTCGGAGATCGTGGACTACGCTAACGAGCTCAAGGCCGACCTGATTGTCATCCCGTCCCACGGCTACCATGGCTTCAAGCGACTGCTGCTGGGTTCCGTCGCCGAACGGGTGATACGGTTGGCGAGTTGTTCCGTGCTCGTGCTGCGGCGCGAGGACGCGGAATGAGGGTTGCTGAGTTTCGGCACGCCACGGCCCTGGCCTTGTCGCTGCTGCTGGCGGCCTGTGGTGGCGATCAGCAGGACGCCGCCCCCTCACAAGCCCGATCCGCCGCCGGTCCAGAGCTGATTCCCGTGGCCGATGCCGACTGGGCACGGCACGGCAACGGCTACGGCGAAGAACGTTTCAGCCCGCTCAATCAAATCAATGCTGACAATGTCGACCAGTTGGGACTGGCCTGGTACCTGGACCTTGATACCAACCGGGGCCAGGAAGCCACGCCCATTGTTATCGACGGCGTCATTTATATCTCCACCGCCTGGAGCAAGGTCTTCGCCCTGGACGCGGTCAGCGGCAGGGAACTGTGGCGATTCGATCCCCAGGTGGATCGCTCCCGGGCGGCCCTGGGATGCTGTGGTCCGGTCAGTCGCGGCGTTGCGGTGGAAAACGGCAAGGTGTTCCTGGCCACCTACGATGGTCGCCTGATGGCCCTGGACGCGGCCAGCGGCAAGGTGCTGTGGCAGGAGCTCACCATTGACCTGTCCAAGCCCTACACCATTACCGGCGCGCCGCGGGTAGTGGAAAACCGGGTGATTATTGGCAACGGCGGGGCGGAGTTTGGCGTGCGCGGCTACGTCTCCGCCTACGATGCGGACAGCGGCGAACTGGCCTGGCGCTTCTACACGGTGCCGGGAGATCCGTCCAGGCCGTTTGAGAACCCGATCCTGGAAAAGGCCGCCCAGACCTGGACCGGGGAATGGTGGGAGATCGGCGGCGGCGGTACCGCATGGGATTCTTTTGCCTACGATCCGGAGCTGGGGCTGCTGTACATCGGCGTGGGCAACGGCTCACCCTGGAACCCGGCGGTCCGCAGCCCCGGGGGCGGCGACAACCTGTTCCTGTCCTCCATCGTGGCGGTGAAAGCGGCGACCGGTGAATATGCCTGGCACTACCAGACCACTCCCGGCGACGCCTGGGATTACACCGCCACCCAGCACCTGATCCTGACCGACCTGGAAATCGACGGTCAGACCCGCAAGGTGATCCTGCAGGCGCCCAAGAACGGGTTCTTCTACGTGCTGGACCGGGAAACCGGCGAGTTTCTATCCGGTGAGCCTTTTATTGGAATCAACTGGGCCAGCCACATCGATCCGGAAAGCGGTCGGCCGGTGGTCAATCCCGAGGCGGAGTACTGGAAAACGGGCCAGCCCGCCCTGGTCATCCCAGGGTTTTATGGCGCCCACAACTGGCATCCCATGTCCTACAGCCCGGACACCGGGCTGGTGTACATTCCGGCCCTTGAGCTGGGGTACCCCTACGCGGCGGAGCCGGAATTCGAGCTGCGCCAGCAGGCCCCCAACCTGGGTGTGGACCTGGCCGTGGGAACCCTGCCGGACGACCCGGCGGTGATCCAGGCCTTCAAGGACCAGACCCGGGGACACCTGGCGGCCTGGGATCCTGTCGCCCGGAAAGAGGTGTGGCGTCACCAGTACGCCGGACCCTGGAACGGGGGTGCGCTGTCCACCGGCGGCAACCTGGTTTTCCAGGGAAGCGCGGCAGGGTTCTTCCACGCCTTTGATGCCACCAGCGGCAAAGCCCTGTGGGAGTTTCCTGCCCAGACCGGCATTGTCGCGGCGCCTTCGGCCTTTGCCCGGGACGGCGTGCAGTACGTGGCGGTCATGGCGGGCTGGGGCGGCACCTTTCCACTGTTGATGGGCGACCTGGCCCTGGTGTCCGGAGAGGTGATCAATCGCAGCCGACTGCTGGTGTTCAAGCTGGGCGGCGAGGTTGAACTGCCGGCGCCGGACATGAGCCGCAGCCAGATGGCCGATCTGAGCGAGGTCGAACTCGATCCGGCTGTGGTTGCCCAGGGTGCCGCGACTTACACCAACTACTGCGTAGGCTGTCACGGCAGCCGGGCCGTGGGTGGCGGCGTGGTTCCCGACCTGCGGTACTCGGCCTTCCTGCAGGTCCCGGACGGATGGCTGAACGTGGTCATTGGCGGCGCCCTGAAGGATCGCGGCATGGCGGCGTTCGACGGCGTCTTGAACGAGAGCGACGCTGAGGCCATTCGGGCCTACGTCATTGACCGGAACCAGTACGCCCAGCGCACCGGCGACACCTCGCGTCTCGGAAGGTAGCGGGCTGCTACGCCTGCTGGATCGGCGATCAGGAATAACAGTGTTCGGGGCCCGGGAAGGCCCCGGCTTTTACCGCTTTCACGTAGGCCCGGATGGCCCCCTGGATGCCGTCGGGGTTGCCCGCCAGGAAATTCTTGACGAACTTTGCCGGTCGCCCCGGGTACAGCCCCAACAGGTCGTGCAGCACCATAATCTGACCGTCCGTAGCGGGACCGGCCCCGATGCCGATGACCGGCACCTCCAGGGCCTCGGTCACTCGCGCCCCCAGTTCCGCCGGCACGCACTCCAGCAGGATGACGCTGGCACCGGCATCCTGCAGCACCAGCGCCTCGTCGATGATTTCCTGGGCCTGGGCCGGGTCCCGTCCCTGCACCCGGAAGCCGCCCAGGTGGTTGACCGACTGGGGCATCAGTCCCATGTGGCAGCAGACCGGGATGCCGCGCTGGGTCAGCAGCCGGGTGGATTCGGCCAGCCAGGCGCCGCCTTCCAGCTTGACGATCTGGGCGCCCTCCCGCATCAGGATGGCAGCGTTCTCCAGCGACACCTGCTCTGAATAGAAACTCATGAAGGGCAGGTCACCCATCAGCAGGGCGCCCTGGTTGCCGCGCTGCACGCACTCGATGTGGTAGCCCATGTCCTCGATGGTCACCGGCAGGCTGTTGTCGTGTCCCTGGACCACCATGCCCAGGGAATCTCCCACCAGGATGACTTCAACGCCGCAGTCGCTGACCGCGTAGGCATCACTGTATCCGTACGCCGTGAGGCAGGTGAACTTCTCCCCCTGCTGCTTCATTTGATGCAGGGTGTTGATGGTGACCGAGCGATTCTGCTTTTGCGACGACATGGGCCGATCCAGTGCTGAGTGAGGCTACGGATACTGACCCGGCGACAGGCAAGATGCAACGGTCGTATGCCGCCGGGTCACCAGCTATCGGCGTTATACTCGCCGGATGACGGCAAGCTACATCCAGGGCGGCGTGCGGGATCCCAGCGTCGTGGAGTTTTACCGGTATCCTCCGGCGCAGCGGGAAGGTACCCGTCACTGGTACGCGCGAACCCAGAACGCCGTGGTGGAATGGGTGGAAAGCGACCGGGAACAGGCCAGCTTCACCTCGGCCGGTATAGACGAAACCCTGGTGCTGGTACCCGACTCGGCAGGATCCGTGCACTGGGAGTCCCGGGACTTTTCGTTCCCCGCGGCCGCCTGCTGCGTAGTGCCTGCCGGTCCCTTCCGCATCACCCTGGAGCAGCCGGGAATCTGTATCTGCCTGTATTCACGCCCTATCCGTGACCTGGTCAGCCTCAGTATCAATCACGAGGCTTATGCCAGTCGCGACAAGCGCATCACCCGGGTGGTGCCCATGCAGCGGATCCGGCGACCCGGTGAGGTCGCTGTGCTGCCCATGGGCGATGCGCCGATCATTGACCACAGCCGCCAGACCCGAATGTTCCAGAGCGCTACCGTCAGCGTCAGCTGGACCGAGTATCACGGCCCGAGGAATCCCCGGCACCTCTCGCCCCACACCCACAGCGACTTTGAGCAGGCCTCGCTGGTGGTGCGGGGCAAGTTCACCCATCACATGCGCACGCCCTGGGGCCGGGACAGTCGCCAATGGCGGCCGGATCGACACGAGATCACTGGGCCGGGTTCACTGACTGTGTTTCCCGTGGGTCTGGTGCACACCGTGGCCGGTATCGGGCCCGGATCCCATGCCCTGGTGGATATATTTTCGCCGCCGCGCAGCGACTACATCGAGCGTGGCTATGTCAGCAATGCCGCCGACTACCAGGTTGCCGACTGAGGTGGCCGGGGGCCGGTCCATGCTGCCTGTGGTGCTGGGCTGCGTCATGGGCGCCTCGGCTTTCGGCGTGGACTCCCTGCTGCCGGCGCTGCCGGAACTGGCCGCGCACTTTTCCATCACTCCAACGGCATCCCAGATGGCCGTGACCTTTTCGCTGATTGGGTTCGGCATCGGGCAACTGCCGGTGGGGTTGCTGGCGGATCGCCATGGGCGACGGGTTACGGCCCTGGTCTGCCTCTGTGCCTATATTCTGGGCGGGCTGGCCGGCGCGGCGGCGCCTTCCATCGAGGCGGTGTACGGGGCACGGCTGATTCAGGGAATGGGCGCTGCCGGACTGGGGGTGGCGGCCCGGGCCATTGTGCGGGACGTGGCGTCCGGCGATCGGGCAGGGCGCATCATGTCCGGCGCGATCTCCTTCATGGGCATTGTGACGATTGCCGCCCCCATTGTCGGCGGCACGCTGGTGACGCTGGGGAGTTGGCGCACGGTCATGCTGGGAATTGCGGCCTATGGGTTGATGGCGCTGGGCCTGGCGCTGCTGTTCTTTCCGAGTTATCAACGGCAGAAATCGCCCCGCACGGCGATGCAGCAGTTGAAAGCCAGCTTCCATGCGTTTCTAGCCAGCCCAAGAAGCCTGTTCGCCACGGTGTTATTCACGGTGCTGTTTTCCGGGATCTTCGTGTTTGTCACGACGGGCTCGACCCTGGCATTTGAGTTCTACGGGCTGTCCCAGGGTGTCACCGGCTGGATGGTGGCGCTGATCGCGGCCAGCTATATGACGGGCGCAGCGACCAATCATCAGCTGGTGGAACGTTGGGGGCTTTACCGGATGCTGGCGCTGTCGGTGGGACTCATTGCCCTGGCGGGCATCGGCCTGCTGGCCCTTTCATTCTGGGCCGATGTTCCCATGCCGGTGCTCTGGTCCATGATCATGTTGTACGGCGTTGGCTTCGGTATCGCCATGCCCACGCTGACTGCCATCGTCATGGATCCCCTGCCGGAGTTTGCTGCCTTTGCCACCTCCATCGTCGGAACGGTGCAGTCCATCGGGGCCGCCGCGGTGTCTGGCACGGCTGCTGCCCTGTACACGGGTACGCCCCGCAGCCTGTGCCTGCTCATGGGGGTGGCTGGCCTGCTGGGTCTGACCATCCACTGGCTGGGCAAAGGCACCCTGACCCGTCCCCAGCCCCACTGAGTTCCTTTCTGCACTGCAAATCAAATGCATTTTTCAGCTTTTTATTTAGCTGAAAAAAAGCATATTTTCCTTTTTTGCAATGCAGTATTCAATGGGCTAGACTCCGGTTGTTTTCACATCAGCAACGGCTTATTCATGAACATCACCGGAAGCACCATTGTGATCACCGGCGCCGCCCGGGGCCTGGGGCGCGCCATGGCCCTGGCACTGGCCGACAAGGGCGCCAGCCTGGCGCTGATCGACCTCGATGCGGACGCCGCGGAGTCCACGGCGCGGGACTGCCAGTCCCGGGGCGGACAGGCTACGGCTTTCACTGCGAACATTGCCAGCGAAGCCGACGTGGTTGAGGTGTTTGCCGCGATCAAGGAACGATTCGGTGGTATCCACGGCCTGATTAACAACGCCGGCATCCTGCGCGATGGCCTGCTGGTCAAGGCCCGGGACGGCAATGTCATCAAGCGCATGTCCCTGGATGAATGGCAGTCCGTCATTGACGTCAACCTGACCGGGGTCTTCCTGTGCGGCCGTGAAGCCGCCACCCACATGATCGAGGGTGGTCAGGGTGGCGTCATCATCAATATCTCCAGCATCTCCAGGGCGGGCAACGCCGGCCAGTCCAACTACTCCGCCGCCAAGGCTGCCGTAGCGGCCCTGAGCGTGACCTGGGCCAAGGAACTGGCGCGCTTCGGTATCCGCAGCGCCAGCATTTCGCCTGGATTCACCGACACTGAAATGGTGGCTTCGATGAAGCCGGAAGCACGCCAACGGATCGAGACCATGGTACCGCTCGGGCGACTGGCGCGGCCTGATGAAATGGCCAGCACAGCGGTTTTTATTTTTGAGAACGACTATGTCAGCGGCCGCAGCTTTGACATCGACGGCGGTCTGCGGCTCTAGATTTCAGGTGACGGGATTTCCGACGAATCTGCCCTGACCCGAGGCCCTGACCGGGGCAGGCCTGGTTGCGTGATATCCCGAAGGCGGCAGAATTGCTAGTCTGGGCAGACTAGAATATCGGATCTGTCTCCAATGAAAGCCAAAGCGGGCGTATTGAGTCTGGCATTATTCTGGCTCACGACCGGATTTTCCCAGGAACCCGTACCTGATCTCGACCAGGTCTCCCCTGCGCCATCGAACCAGGAGGCAGACGAGATCGAACTCGATCTGTTCGCCCGGGATACCTATCGCATCGACACCATCATTTGCCCTTTTAAGGGCGATATTGACTACGACCCGGGCGATATCGAATGCAGCCTGCTGGAAGTGCCGGAGAACCGGGAAAACCCCGATTCCCGTTTTATCGAGCTGCATGTCGTCAAGCTGAACTCGCGCTGGGGCAAGGAAGAGGAAACCGACAGCGAGAAGGAAGACACCGGGCTGGCGCCCGGAAAACGCGACGACCCGGTGGTGTACCTGACCGGTGGGCCCGGCGCCCCGGCCACCTATTACGTCAACCGTTTCAAGGACCACACCCTGCTGGACCACCGGGATCTTTACATCCTGGAACAGCGGGGCATCGGCTACTCCGACGATTTCTGCACGTTTTACGACATCCGCAAACCTGCCGACGGTGACGTCGCGACCTACGCCGAAAGCCTCAGGGTTTCTCACATCGATAAAACTGACTGCGCTGTGAATGCACGGGCCGCGGGTGTCGACGTCCTGGGTTACAACACCCTGGAAAACGCCCGGGACGTCAAGGCCTTGCGCCGGGCCCTGGGGTTTGAACAATGGAATGTCTGGGGTATTTCCTACGGATCCGTCCTGGGTCAGGCGTATATCAAGGAAGATCCCGACGGGATACTGGCGGTGGCCCTGGATGCCATCATGCCGCTCAGTGTCCACGGCGCTGAACTCCACTGGCGAGTGATTCAATGGTTCGACCGTGACCTGAAGATACTCCAGGAACTCTGCAACCAGCAGCCCGCCTGCGCCGAATACTATCCCGACCTGGGCGGTCGGCTGCGCCAGGCTGTGGCAACGGTAATCGATCGTCCTATCGAGGTCGAAGTTAAAGATACCGAAGCGTACCCCTCGGGCAAGGCGCGGTTTTTCCAGGATATTGCAGCCCTGCTTCCGTTCACGTTGCTGTACGAACAGGACAATTATCCAGGCTTGCCGGGGCTGATTTACGCCTGGGCGGACGCCATTGAACGGCGCGATGAAAATCTCTTCAAGGCCCTTGCCGGCGGCGGTGGTGGCGGTTTCGGCAATTCCAGTGCGGGCATGCGAAATGCAATTATCTGCATCGATGGCCACCAGGAAGCCCAGGGACGGGCCAATAACCAGGACCGGTTGGACTTCCCCATCCTGGGTCAGTTGCTGGGAGGCCCCGAATTCCAGCAGCAGACGCTTGCTCTATGTGCGGAACTGGGTATGCCGATGCGTCCCGCGGAAGAATATGAGCCGGTCCAGACTGACCTGCCGGCCCTGATCATCGAAGGGCACATGGATCCGGTCACGCCGCCGCCCAATGCCAAGGCCATATTGCCGGGCTTTACCAATGGCACCTACGTGGAGTTTCCGTACGCCGGACACGGCCCGTCCCGGTCGGTGAAATGCGCGGGCCATATGCTCAACGGGTTTTTTGACAATCCGGCTGCTGATCCGGACCTGAGCTGCGTGGACCAGATGGAGGCGCCGCAGTTTTACGCGCCGCTGTACACCACCGGCGTCGGTCCGCGCCTGGCGGCCATGTACCTGGACGATAAGAAGGCGGTGCTGGGGCCGGCGCTGTGGGCAGGCGTTCCCACGCTGATCCTTCTGCTTGGATTCGTAATCCTGACGCTGGCGCCGATCGGCCGCCTTATCGACGGACGCCGCGCCACACCGACTGGTGGTGCCAGGGGTATGGCCTGGCTGAGCACGCTTCTTGGGCTCGGGGCACTGGGCGTACTGGGCACCGCCGCCGCCGTCACCGGGAAAAAATCAGAACTGCTGCTGGTGTTTGGAATGATTCCCTGGGCCAGCTACGGCGCCTGGCTCGGTGTCGCCGCCGGTCTGGCCGGATTGGTGACGCTGGTCATGACCCTCCGCGCCCGGCGCGGTGAGTCCCTGCAGATCGGCACCCTGCTGGGACTGCTGCTGACGGGGCTCTCAGCGGTTGCGCTGAGCGCGTTCCTGCTGGTGTTCGGGCTCGGGCCGTTCTGACGCCTTAGATTCCGCCTCCGATCGCCGGCCATCGCCCGCAGAGGAACTGGATGCCAGGACTAAATGACCGTCTCACCCCCCTGGTCCTATTGGCGCCAGCGGCGGTACTGGGTGTAGTCGCCTGGCTGCTGCCCAGTCTGCCGGACGCCGACTACTGGACCCGGTTTCCTGCGCGATACCTGCTGGCTGACGATCGCTGGCGCGGTTTTTGGGAAATGCTGTGGGTGTCGGACAACGGACACCGTATACCGCTTGCCCACCTGAATTACCTGGTCAACTTTCACTGGTTTGCCGGCAGCAATTACGGCCTTTTTGCAATGACCGGACTGTTTGCCGTCGCCACGGCCGGGTTTCTCGTTGGCGCGCTTCGTACCGTGCGAGGGGTGGCTCGAGCAGGTGACGTTCCCCTGGTCTTTGCCCTGGTGCTTTCGCCCGCCGCAATTTTTCACTGGGTTTCGCCCATGTCGGGCGCCCACTGGCTGTTCGCTGACGCCCTGTGGGCGGCCGCCCTGCTGGCCCTGGCCCGGTATGCAGTGAACCTGCGAATCGGCGATGCGGTACTGGCCTGCGGGCTGGCAATCCTGGCTGCATTCGCATTTACCACGGGGCTGGTGGCGCTGGCACTGATATCTTGCGGGATCGTGCTGGTAGCTCCCCGAAGTCGCCGGATGGTACTGGCGCTGCTGGCCGTGAATGGCGTATTTTACCTGGCCTATTTTACGTTCGTGTTCGACCTTGGCGGGAAGACCCTGGAAGGGCCTGATCTGGTGCGCGCGGTGGCTTTCTTTCTGTCGGCGGCCGGCAATCATTTCAGCGCCAGGCCGATTGGCATTATTCCGGCCACAATCGCCGGCACCGTCCTGATCGTCGCCTGGTTGTTGCTGCTGGGCAGGCTGGCCGCCGGCGCCATGGGCGCCAGCAGGCGCCGTGTGGCTATAGTGATCGGCATCCTCGGCGCATACGCGCTGATTAACCTGGCCCTGATCGCCATTGCGCGCCACTCCATGGAACTCACCGTGTCGCTGACCACCCGGTACGGCAACATCGCTACATTGCTGTTACTGGCCGCTATTGTGGGGTGGATCGAATTCGAATCCGGTCTTCGCCGGCGCTGGATGTGCTGGATATCGATCGCGGCTCTGGTCGGCGTTGGCTACCTGAAGGGAGTGGCTGAACTCGCGGTCTACCACTACGGCTACCTGCAGCGCGCGCCCGTGGATCGACTGGCTGTGATGCTGGATCTGCCCGAGGTGCCGGGGGCCGATTCCTACGTTCATTTTCCTGCTGACCCAGCCCTGGTGGAAGCCCTGCGGCGTCATGGGCACGTGCCCTTCAGCGATTTCGATCGACCCATGTCGCTGGGAACGCGGCTTCCGGGAAGGCCCGGCATACCCATAGACCCAGAGGCAAGCATGCCGGTACGCAACGGCTGGACGCGAATTGAGTTTCTCGCGCCGGATCTGCCGGACGAAGTAGACCTGGTCGACGTTGACACCGGCCGGGTCGCCGGCGCTGCAGTGCGGGTCGGAAACCGCTACATCGGTTACGCGCGGCCCGGGACTGCCGGCCTGAGCGCCAGGGAACCGGTGCTGCAATGACCCAGCAGGGACCAGAGTCTGCACTGGCACAGCCTGGGCGGCAACGCTTTCAGGCCATGACTCCCGCCTGACGCATTTATTGAACGGAAATGATGAGCAACAAAGAAACGGCCCTGATTACGGGCGCATCGGCTGGAATTGGCCGGGAACTGGCGATGGTGTTTGCCGAACAGGGACACGACCTGATCCTGGTGGCCCGGCGCAAACCGGAACTGGACGCACTGGCCGGGTCACTCACCCTGGAGCACGAGGTCGACGTGTCCGTTCAGGCTGCCGACCTGTCCGTGGACGGTGCCGCCGATTCGCTGTTCGACACCCTGGCTGACCAGCCCGTCGACATCCTGGTGAACAACGCCGGCGTATTGAGCGGGGGCTGGTTTCTGAAAATGGATCAACAGGCCATCGACAACATGATTCGGGTCAACATGCTGGCCCTCACGGCACTCTGTCGGCGATTTATGGCCCCCATGCTGGAACGCGGTTCTGGTCGAGTCCTGAACATTGCCTCTATTGCTGCCTTTCAACCCGTACCCTCGCTGGCGGTATATGCGGCCACCAAGGCATACGTCCTCAGTCTGAGCGAAGCGCTGGCCGTGGAGACGGAGAAGAAAGGCATCTCGGTAACAGCGGTGTGTCCGGGCTTCACTGACACCGACATGCTGCATGGAATGGATGGGGAGAAGAGTGGTGTTCCAGACCTGGCCGTGCTGTCACCCCGTGAAGTCGCGCGGGACGCTTACGCCGCCTGCATGGCTGGCGAGGCCATCAAGGTGCCCGGGCTCGGCTACGCTCTGACAACCATGGTGGCCGGGGCACTACCTCGCTGGGTGTTGCGGCGCGTGGGCAGTCTGGCCATACATTCCGGGCGCAAAGGCTAGGTCGGACCATCGCCGCAGCGCGGACGTGAGCTGGCCCGACCCGTGGGGACTGCGTCCCAGGGCATGGAGAAACCGGCGTCGCGGCCGGTGCGGCCACGACGCATTCCTTGTTCAGCGACCGCCGCGGGGGCTTTCGGTCGGGTTTGTCTGGCTCTGACCGGAACCGATGGGTTCATACAGTGTGATCTGCGTGAACCGGTCGTCGAGTTCGGTCACTTCCACGAATACCCCGGACTCGGGGTTGGCCGAGGTCCGACCCTGGGGCATGCGCTGCATGTCGTCCAGCACTACATCCAAGGCGGCCAGGAGGTCGTCAACGTCCCGGGAGTCCACAACGACACTGGTGGTCAGCGCCATGTCGCCACCGCCATTGCCGACGGTCACTACGGCCATGCTGCCCATCACGCTGTCGAAATCGAGGTCGAGGTGCATGCTGGGTGTCGCTTCAAGCATGTCGTCGATGCGCTGCCATACATCATCGCTGATGATGCCTTCGGCGGCGTGGTGGGCGGCAGCTGGTAGGGAAACTGCGAGCGCGATGGCCGCAGCCAGGTGCTTCATGCGGAAAGTCATTGTGCGTTCCTCCTGGCTCTCGATCAGAGCCTGTAGCGAGGACGCCACATCCTGAAACTTCACGCTATCAAGGTGCCGCTTTTTAGTCAACGGCAGAGGCGGGTCCGTGCGCAGGTGGCGCGCGTGTGGCCTCTGGGGTCACGGGGCCCGGCGCCAGGCCGGGCCCGGGTGTCAGCTCAGCCGCCCACAGCCACTTCAGCGGGCTGCTGGATCTCCACTTTCTTCTTCCGGTCCACGCGCCCGTAGTCGTAAAGACCGGCCTCGTCAAAAATGACGCGATCCTCGTAGTCGTCGAACCAGATCGCATCGGGGTTTCGGGCGACCATGCAGACCTTGCCGCGGTCCGGCGCGTCCATGGCGTTGCGCAGGATCTTGAAGATCAGAACTCCGTTTTCAGTTCCCGGGACGCCCGGAATCGGTTCGTTGGTGACGGCCGCCACTTCGGTCTTGCCCTTGTAGTGGGTAATGGACAGGCGGGCGTGGGTCTCCACGCCGGACAGGCCTTTTTGTGATTCATTGAGGATCTGCCAGGCCCTTTCGATAGGTACGTTGAAGGCACGGTAGGCCACGATATCCCGGCCGCAGAAGAAGTAATGGTTACCGACACCGGCGCGGTACAGTGCGCGCTGCATGACCCGAAGCGCATCCGGGTCGTCATTGACGCCCTTGATGATCGGGGCCTGGTTCTCCACGTGAATCCATCCCCGTGCGGTGACGCCCTCCATGGCCAGACGTGTGTCGTCGTGCCATTTGAGCGAACCATTGGGGTTGGTGAGGTAGGCGCCGTCGGGACCTTTCACCAGGAACTCGTCCGGGTGGTTGAAATGGATCATCAGGCGAAAGCCAACGTCCGGATAGGTTTCATGGAAATTGTCCATCATGGACAGGAATGCCTGGTCGAAGCGCTTGGGGTGGAAGGACATTTCCTTGGTGCCCAGGCGAATGGACTCGATTCCCGCTTCTGCCAGCGCTGAAATCCAGGCGCCGATCTTGCGGTTTGGGAGCACCATGGGGTCGCCGCCGGACAACAGGATTTCCCGGAGCTTCTCGCGCCCTGTTTCGGGATGCCGGCCGCCGTTTGCGGCCACGATCTCGTTGTGCTGACGGATGTAGTCGGTCACGTCCTTGATCTTGGCCAGCCCCTTCTTTGCCACGGTGCCGTCCTGGCGCTCGATCTCCTTCTGGCTGATCAGTTCTTCCCGGTAACAGAAACGGCAATGGGCTGAGCAGGTGGAGACCGCGTAAAGCAGGCCCATTTCGTACTTGTGCAGCAGGCCCTCCACCGGCGCAAAATCCATCTGGTAACCGGGGTCTTCAGAGCCGGCGAGATTGAGCGTTTCGTCCGGGGTGGCCTTGACGATGTTCTGCAATGGTTTGCTGTTTTGGGCCAGTTCGAAGAAATGGCGGGTCATTTTCACCGGCATTCGGGCCTCGACGTCCCGCGGGGACCCTTTCAAGGCTGCAAGGGCGGCCAGTTCTTCCGCTGAATAAAATGCCTTGATGTCGGCCGGCGCCTTGTCTTTAAAGAACGGCGTCAGGCCGTTGATGATGTCCCGCTCGTACTTCGGACTTTCAATTGTGCTCTGAAAGGCCGCCTCCCTTTCCGTCGGCACGTATTTTCCTGTCGCCACGTCACACCTCATTTTTCTGCTGCAGATCCATAATGTAACACATTGAACGTCCGAATTGTGATATTGTAACGATATGAACAGCGCGGAGCCCAAGTCTTCGACCCTGGACCTGGTCGCGGCAGTCAGCAGCATGCTGACACCAACGGAACGACGCATCGCTGAAGCCGTGATTGCCGAACCCACCCTGCTGGCTTTCGGCACCGTTTCGGACCTGGCCGATCAGGTCGGCACCAGCCGACCCTCCATTGTGCGGTTTGCCACCAAGCTGGGCTTCGACGGCTATACCGAGCTGCAGCAGCACGTGCGCAGTGATCTTTCCCACCGCCTGTCTCGGCCCAGCGAGCGTATCCGGCACGGCGGGAAAGAATCGGTACCGGCAAAACGGGCCATCGGTGACGCCATCTCCTCGGTATTCGATGCCATCGAGGGTGACCGGGTGTCCAGGCTGGTTGAACCCGTGGTGGCCGCCAAAAAGGTCTGGATCCTGTCGGGAGAGACCTCCCAGGCCGGCGCCCATGCGTTGCACAGTGGCTTATCCATGGTTCGACCGGATGTCACATTGCTGGAAGAGCATTTCTTCGTCGGTGACCTCAGCGATGCGGGGCCGGAGGACACGGCGGTGGTGTTCGACTTTCAGCGCTATCGGCGCCAGGTGGCGGTTGCCGCCCGGGTGCTGGCAGAGGCGGGGGTCACCATCGTGGCCATCACCGACAGCCCGCTGTCTCCACTGGTCGACCTGGCCGATACCTGGTGCCAGATCGAAGTGCCGCCCGTGGGCCCCTTTGACAGCTCCGTGCCGGTGGTCGCCATGAGTGAGTTGCTGGTGGCCCAGGCTGCAAAAGATCTTCACGACGCCGCCACCAGCCGAATCGACCGGATCGAGGCGCTGTGGGAGGCAACAGAGACTTTTCTGTAGCTCGGTTACTCGGAAAGGAGTAGCAGCAGATGATTGACAAGCAGGTTCCGACAGTAGCGCAGGCCCTCGCCGACATCCCCGACGGGGCGACCGTGATGATCGGGGGATTCGGCGCCTCTGGCAGCCCCATTGAACTGATCCACGGGCTGATTGACCAGGGTGCCACCGACCTCACCGTGATCAACAACAACACCGGCAATGGCGAAGTTGGGCTGGCTGCGCTCATTGGCAACGGCCAGGTCAGCAGGATGATCTGCTCGTTTCCCAGGTCCAGCCAGTCCAGGGTGTTCCCGAAGCTGTACCGGGAGGGCAGGATCCAGCTGGAGGTGGTTCCCCAGGGTACCCTGGCCGAGCGGATTCGTGCGGCAGGGGCAGGAATCCCGGCCTTCTATACCCCAACCACGGTGGGCACAATCCTGGCCGAGGGCAAGGAGCAGCGTGAGATCGACGGCCGGACCTACGTGATGGAACCGTGGCTCAAGGCCGATTTCGCGCTGGTCAAGTGCGAGAGCGCTGACCCCCTTGGCAACCTGACCTTCAACAAAACCGCCAGGAATTTCAGCCCGCTGATGTGCATGGCCGCGACGACAACCATCGTGCAAACGAAAAGGCTCGTGGCCAGGGGAGACATTGACCCCGAGCACGTCGTCACCCCCGGCATCTTCGTCAATCGCGTGGTTGAGGTGCCCAACCCCGTCCACGAGGACACGCTCATCGCCGACGGAAGGAGTTACCCATGAGCAGCGGCTGGACACGAGAGCAGATGGCGGCCCGGGCCGCCCGGGACATTCCCGACGGTGCCTACGTCAACCTCGGCATCGGCATTCCCGAACTGGTGGCGCGATTCGTGCCCGAGGGGCGCGAATTCATCTATCACACCGAAAACGGGATGCTGGGCATGGGCCCCCCGCCCGGGGACGACGATCGGGATCTGGATTTGATGAACGCCGGCAAGAAATACGTCACGGCGTTGCCCGGGTCCGCCTACTTCCACCATGCCGACAGCTTCAGCATGATTCGCGGCGGCCATATCGATGTCTGCGTATTGGGAACCATGCAGGTGGCGGCTAATGGCGATATCGCCAACTGGTCTACGGGTGCTCCGGACGCCATTCCGGCCGTTGGTGGAGCCATGGACCTGGTGCAGGGGGTGAAAAACATCTTTGTCATCACTCAGCACACCACCAGGACCGGCGATGCCAAGCTGGTCGAGCGGTGCACTTATCCCTTGACCGGGGCAGGCGTGGTGTCACGGATCTTTACCGACCTTGCCGTCGTTAACGTCACTCCGGACGGATTTCGCGTGGCGGAACTGGCGCCTGGAATCGCATTCGACGAGGTGCAGGAGAAGACGGGCACCACCATTGCGCCACCGCAATGACGAGCAGGAGGTACCAGAAATGACCGAATTGTTCGATCGACGACATCCAGAACCGACAGCAGCAAGCGGTCAAACCGAAGTCATCGGTTCCCAGGGACAGAACAGGGCCATGGAATCACTCAAATCTGCCATTGAAGAGGCCCGCGGACGGTATGCCTCGGCGAATCCTGCGAGCCAGGCTGCGGACAGAAATGCGGCCACCAGTCTCCCCGGAGGAAACACCCGCACGGTGCTGCATTTCGAGCCGTTCCCCCTGACCATGGCGGGAGGGGAGGGGGCCGAGCTGATCGACATCGACGGCCATCGCTACATCGACTGTGTCGGTGAGTATTCCGCGGCGCTGTTTGGTCACTCGGACCCTGTCATCAAGGCGGCCATCAACCAGGCCCTGGAAGAGGGCGTCGCCATGGGCGCGCCGACCCAATATGAAAGAACCCTGGCCGGCCTGTTGTGCCAGCGGTATCCATCCGTCGACCAGGTCAGGTTCTGCAATTCGGGTACCGAGGCAAACCTCATGGCCCTGAGCACGGCCCGGGTTGTGACGGGACGCAGCAAGCTACTGGCTTTTCGTGACGGTTATCACGGCGGTGTCATCAAGTTCCTTGGCGGGCGTTGTGCGCTCAACGTGCCTTTCGACTTTGAGCTGGCCGACTACAACGACATTGACGGGACCGCTGAGATCGTAGACCGGCACGGCGACGACCTTGCCGCCGTCGTGGTTGAACCCATCCTTGGGGCCGGCGGAAATATCCAGGGCAACCGGGAGTTCCTCCACATGCTCCGGCGCAAGACCAGGGAGATTGGGGCCCTGCTGATTTTTGACGAGGTCAAGACCGCCCGCCTGGGTCCCGGGGGTGTGCAGGGCATGATAGGCATCAATCCGGATCTGACCACCCTGGGCAAGTTCATTGGCGGCGGACTGCCCACCGGCGCCTTCGGCGGCAGCCGCGAGGTCATGGAGCATTTCGACCCGAGGCAGAAAGGCGCCCTGGCTCATGCCGGCACCTTCAACAACAACGTCTGCTCCATGGCGGCGGGCTGTGCGGCCTTGAGCGAGGTTTACACGGCGGAGTTCGCGGCCGATTTCCTGGACCGGTCCGAGGCGTTCAGGCTTTCGCTCAACGAGATGTTCGCCAGGACAGCGGTGCCGATGTATGCCAATGGGCTGGGCTCCATGATTGCGATTCATTTCTCCCGGGAACCGACCAAGCGGCCGGGTGACATCACACCGGGGTGCCGGTCCCTGAGGCCACTGCTGCATATGGAGCTGCTCCTGGACGGCATGCTGGTCTGCACCCGGGGCGACCTGTTCCTGTCGCTTCCCATGGAGGAATCACACCTGTCCAGGGCACGTGAATGCCTGGAAAGATTTGTCCATCGCTATCAGCCGTTGATTGAGCAGGTGCTGAAGGCCTGACCAGGTCGATTGAGGGCGGCCGGTAAGCACCGACTAGCCGTTCGGCTCGAGCCTCACGGTCAGTGGGGTATCGATGTGGACGTCACGCTGCGGGAATGCGATGACGATTCCGGCTTCTTCAAACGCGTTGTTGATCGACGTTCGAAGCTCCGTCATGGTCTTGAGCCTGCCGTCCAGGGAACCCAGGAAGCACCTGGCCGACAGTTCCAGGGCATTGTCGCCAAAGTGCTCAAACACGATCAGCGGCTCCGGCTCGTCCAGGGTGTTTGGGTGAGCTGTCACGATGTCCCGAAGCAGACCCAGGGCTTTCTCCACGTTACTGCCGTAGGCAACGCCCACCGGGATCACCACTCGCGTTTGTGAATCCGACAGGGACCAGTTCAGCAGGTGCCCGGTGATGAACTCCTTGTTGGGAACCAGCAGTTCCTTGCCGTCCCAATCCCGGATGGTGGTGGCCCGTATGCGAATCCGGGTGACCGTGCCGTCCTTGTCCCCCACGGTGACGATGTCTCCCACGCGGATGGGGCGCTCAAACAGGATGATCAACCCGCTGATGAAATTGGCGACAATCTCCTGCAGGCCGAATCCAATACCCACACCCAACGCGGCCACCAGCCACTGCAGCTGACTCCACTGCAGGCCAAGCGCCGACAGCGCAAACAATACGCCAGCCCCGACAATGATGTAATTGAGCAGCGTGCTGACGGTGTAGCGCGCACCGGGAGAGACGCCGGTCCGACTGCGCAGAACCATTTCCACCAGGGCGGGCAGGCGGCGGGCGGCATACAGGGTAGCGATTCCCAGGATCAGCACGATGAGAACCGTCGCCAGGGTGATCTGAGAAGTCACCGACTCGCCATCAACCTCGGTGATGGACGTCCAGAGCTGAACCTCGCCCAGGGAGCCCAGGGCCGGCAGCAGCGGCTCCCAGATGTAGAACGCAGCCACGGCTGCGACCACGGCAGTCAGCAGGTTGACGAGCTGCTGGGAATCGTTGCTCAGGTCTCCCAGGTCAGGCACCGGCTCTTCGACCGCGGCGCCTTCCTCGGTGGTCATGGGTTCCGCGGGCCCCTGTGAACTTCGCTGTGTCAGTAGCTCACTGAGACGAAGCTTGCGGCGGGTGACAAACAGCCAGCGGATCAGGACAGCGTGCGTCAGCAGCAGGCCCCCGCCGGTCAGGAGGGTGGCGATCAGGCATTCAAACAACACCACGACGGTGAACATCCGCCCGGAGATTACTGCGAACACCAGGGCGGCCAGGGTGATCATCAGCAACAGACGCAGCTTGCTGGAAAATGGCCGAAACCATTCCGCCCCCATCTCGCGGATTTCCCGAACGGCGAACCAGCCGAAGTAGCCAGCGACAATGAGCAGGCCGACCAGGGTCACCCAGCGGCCCAGCACCGCATCACCCGAGTCCGCAGTCATCACGTTGGCAAATCCCGCCAGGATCGCCAGCGGCAGCCACCAGCGGATCAGCAGCGTCAGTCTCTGGTGCTCTCGATTGACGGTTGCCCCGTGCCATCCAAAGTGTTTACTGCCGAGCCCCTCGGGTTCGCATATGGTCCGCAGCAGATCAAACACAAACAGCAGGCCCGCCGGAACCAGCCACAGGCTGGCGATCCC
This sequence comes from Lysobacterales bacterium, assembly GCA_030065125.1. GTDB lineage: Bacteria > Pseudomonadota > Gammaproteobacteria > Xanthomonadales > SZUA-38 > JASJDM01. The sequence continues at coordinate 43,461 of JASJDM010000066.1, forward strand.
CAGCGAGATGCCGGGGCGATCTGGCGGCGCGACCACGGTCCGGGACAAGGCC